>CAVQVA010000001.1:0-33947 GCA_963716975.1 uncultured Actinomycetes bacterium
GTACGCGCTGATCCCGCTCGACGGCGACCCGCACATTGGCCACCGCCCGCACGCCTACCGCCACACGGCACAACAGCTCATCGAACGGGCAGCGGTCGAGCTCAAGGCCGAACGACCGGCGGAGTTCGGGCACCTGACGCCACAGGATTTCACCCGGGCGGTCCTTGGACACCAGCTGACGCGGTCGACGCCGGACGTCTACCGCGACCTCGATCGACGCAAGCTGACGTTCGCCGTCGTCGACAAGGCATGGGCGATCCTGTGGGGCGACGGCGCGGCACCGCTCGGGCCCGATGTTGACGCGATACGCAAGTGCCGCGGGCGTGTCGAGCTGCTCGCCGTCGCAATCGGTGCTCTCGGCGCTGACCTCCAACGCCTGCGGCGAAGCCAGCAGACCCTGACCGAACGCGCTCGCCGGATGGTGGGGGACGATCTCTCACGTGCGCTCATCGAGAGCAACGGACTCGCTGCGGAGGTCGAGCAGGTCACCCTCGAGCGCGAGCGACTCACAGCGAAGCTGGCGACGGCCGAGCAGGAGTACGCCGAAGCGCGGACGCGACTCGTACCGATCCCGGACGAGATGAGTCAGGACGAGCACGCACTTCTCGTCGCCCAGGCGCTCCAGCCAAACGCTTCGAAGTCCGATCCCGCCGGCCCTGATCTCGCGGACGAGGTCCGCCCAGGCGATCTCGCGAAGATCTGGGGGACGACCGAGCAGACGATCAACCGGTGGATTCGGGACGGGTTCCCTCGCGGCATCGGCGAACCCTGGGACAACGAGGCGTGGGTCGTCCGAGGTCCGCGCAAGAAGCGCCTCCCCGTGACTGCGATCGACGAGTCGCTTCTGAGCGACGCCCAGAAGGTCCGGCTCACCGACGTCCGTCGCCGCCGCCCTAGACGTGACTGCTCCGGCGCCCGTCGAGCTCGGTGATCTCGTTCCCATCGTAGACGCGCTGTTCCGCGTGGTCGTGCTGATCCCGCTGCGCGCCGCGTGCGGGTGCTCGGTCGGCCGGTCCGAACTGGGCCTTTGCCTCACGAGGTGAGCCGCAGTCTCCCGCGCATGAAGCGATGGCTCGATGCTGGCAAGGCCGCGCTCGAGCGCGTGACCGGGATCGCGTTCGATGGCTACGTCTGCCCGCTGTGCGTCCACGGCTACCGCGACCGAAAAGACCGTCTCGCCGTCTGGCGCAACGACTATGGGAGCGCGCCAGGAACGACGAAGCCCAAGCGCTTGCGGGCTTGTACCGCCAGCACATCGACCTCGCGGTTGTAATGGGCGTCATCGCTGGTGTCCTTCTTCGGCCGGTGGCCGGGCACGTGCCGGCACGTAAACACAAGGCAGCGCTCGAGTTGGAGGAGTCGCTTCCAGAGGTCTGGGTTCTTGAATGGCTTGCCGCGCGTCGTGCGCCACTCGCGCTTCGCGGCGGCGTGCGCCCAGCCGTTGTCGCCGTACGAGCTCAGCCCCTCGACGACGTGCTTCGAGTCGGAGAGGAGCTCGACCTCGCGGACTCCCGACTCGAACACGTAGGCCAACCCCTCGATCGCCGCTATCAGCTCTGCCTTCTGATGGTTCGTCGGGGCCGGGATCGGGCCGGAGGCCCTGGTATCGGCGTCGCCACGAACGGCGATCCAAGCCCACCCGCCCGCCGTGCCCGACTTGGGGCAGCTGCCATCTGTGTAGAGCCGGAGCGCGGTCATGGTGCGAGCATACGAACCGCGCCGGCGTGCTACGCGTCGCGCGCAAGGTGACCAGCGCGACCACCAAGAATGCCGTCTCGATCGAGGACTTCAACCGCGCGATTTGATGACATCCCTCGTCGACTGCGGTCTCGGGCTCCGCCGGCACTACGCACGGGCCGTCGAGACGAGTCGCGAAGTACGGATGGACGAAGCGCGACTGAGGCAACCTTGAGCCGTAGCGACATCGACGTGCCCTTCCCCGTGGAGCATTCGGCAGCGGCGGGCCAGGTCGCCAGCGTTAGATTCGGCGGCGCTATAAAGTGGGCTTGAAGTTTCTTCAAGCGACCCAATGGCAGCCGATCGTCTAACCCCACGATTCACGGACAACTTCGTCCGGCTGCTCGGGCTGCATGCGTTGAGCCAACACTTCACAGCCCAGCTGCTCGGTGTGTCCGAGGCGACGATGAGCGCCTGGATGAACGGGAAGTCGAGTCCGTCTCTTCAGAAGGCGATCGGCATCGCAGACCTCTTTCAGATTTCGACCGATCGCTTGATGGGCGCCGAGTTCTCCGACCTCCTCGCGAACGAGCTCGCGGATCCCGAGCGCTTCGAGCGAGTTGAGAAGCGAATCAAGCGCGGCACGACGAAGCTCACCTCTGTGTGAGCGCGGACGACCGAGACGTAGCCTGGGAGGACTGGCCCCCAACGCTTGAAGACCCCGACGCCGAGCGCTTCAAGTGGGCCTGGAACGAAGCGCAGGGCGAACTCGTGTGGACGGTCAGCGGGCCAGGCGAGGGTCGTCCTCTTCACGAAGAGCAGGTGCGGCAGGCGTGGGGGAGAGCGCTGAGCTCGGCCTCAGGCGACGTCTTCGGGATGGCCACTTACGAGCCCAGAGAAGGACGCGAGCGTGCACTCATTTCCGTCCGCGTCTACTACGGAGCGTTCGTCCCCGCGAGCGTCGCGCGCTGGTTCCGAGATGCCTTCCCGGACGCCGAGCTTCGCGAGCAATTCGACTCGTAAGAGCCTTCTCTCGCCGGACTCATCGTCTCCGAGCCTCGGCAAGAAACCCGCAACTGCCGTTTCGGGCGAGCGCCGCACCTTACTGCTCGTAGCCTCGATCACCTCCGTGGGCCGCATGCTCGCGTCGTCCCGGTCGCGCCCGCCTCGCGGAGCCGCGCCGCTGGCGAAGGAGGTCCCAGCACTGGTCGAGTGACACCTCTGCGGATCCGGCGTGGTTCTGCGACGGCACGATCTGGCACGAGTTTCACCCGCGGAGAACGAGATCGTCATCCACAAGCAAGGTGAGTCTGGTGCCCAACTTCAGCATTTCGGTTCCCGACGAACTCCGGCAAGACGTGTTCAGCGTAGAAAGACCGGTGACCTCCTGCCCCTGGGTTCGGTTTCGTGGTCTAGGAGCCGCTCGACGCAGCCCAGAGGTTGATGCCGCTCTCCGTCACGTGGCGGTCGATCTCGCTCAGCTCCTCAGGGGTCGAGCTTGTCGAGCGCGACGATGTTCGACTCGAGCTGTGGCACGCTCGAGGCGCCGATCACGGCGGAGGTCACCCGCGGATCGCGCAGTGTCCATGCGAGTGCCATCTGCGCCAGTGACTAGCCGACGCGCAGGCGACCCACTACCTGCCCGACGATCTTGGAGGGTCGCACTGGGTGCTCGGCTGCTACTACGACATGCGTGCCCGCCACACCGGCCTCGGCTGGCGGCTCACCGACGTCACCGTCCACCCGATCTGGTCGACCGGCAACCGCGACCTGCTGCGTGCCGCGAGCCCGTAGCCGCCGCCGGTAGGAGCACGGAACGCGCCGCCCGGGTTCGCGCCGGGACAATGACCGGACAGTCATGGCCCGGATCGAAGGCGAGATCATCATCGAACGGCCGCTCGAGGAGGTATTCGACTTCGTCGCCGACGAGCGAAACGAGCCGCGCTACAACCCGCGCATGCTGCGCGCGGAGAAGCTCACGGCTGCTCCGATCGGCGCCGGCACGCGCTTTCGTGCCGAGATGAAAGGGAGACGGCGACCGGTCGAGATGACGGTCGAGTTCACCGAGTACGAGCGCCCGCGCCACCTGGCCTTGACGGCGCACCTGTCACCGATGGAGATCCGGGGCGGCCTCACCTTCGAGCCCGTTCCGGAGGGCACGCGGATGCGGTGGCAGTGGATCCTGGAACCGCGTGGACTCCTGAAGGTGCTCAGCCCGCTTATCGTCCGCATGGGCCGGCGCCAAGAGCAGACCATCTGGTCCAATCTCAAGGAGCTTCTCGAAGCCGGTGACAGCTCGCCTCTGGCGGCCGTCTGATCGCCACGTTCGAGTTCGAAGTGCGAGCCTCTCGGCGCGAGTCACCTCAACAGTGACCCCCGCCCTCCAGGGAGGGGGTCAGGAGGGGCTTGATCGCTCGGAGGCTGTTGAGGGTCGGAAACCCGCCGTGAGCCTTTCCGGACGGGATCGAACGGGATGCCCCCGGCAGGAATCGAACACCCCTGCTTACGGTGATTTCTCAGCGTCGCGGTCTGCAGCCGGGTCTGCACCATCTATGCACGGGCTCGTCTCAAGATCCGCCCAGGGGAACAGCTTCCAAAGTTCATTGACTTGCGTAGAGCTGATGGCTATCGGTTGTCCGATCTCGACCCAGTTGCCGAGTACCTCGCACTTTCCGCTGTTTTCCTTGGTGGCGACTCCGCGATGATGGAGGACGTCGTGGCGTAGAAGTCGTAGGTCGCCGAGTAATGGCACCTTGATATCGGTCGGTTTGCACCCGTGGGCTCGAGCGAGGCGCTTTCGGTACTCGTGCTCCCAGCCTGTGTAGATGTAGGCGACTAGCTGCTGACCGAGGCGTCGCTGAAGCAGCCCCTCGGAACCAAGCTGGTTCCTGACTTCGGAGATCGACCACTGCGTGTAAGGAGGAAAGGGCTCCTCTGGCGGGCCGGCCCCGAGGGAGAGAATCGTCTCGGGGCCGTCAGGAAAGCCATCGGGTATCAACGTCAGGCGTTCATGCTCCCGCAAGAGGGCGTAGCTCGCGTACGCATGTGTGCCGAGCGCGTCCATTAAGAACGCTTTGAACTCCTCGATCACATCGGCAACGGTCTCCTCAGACGTGTCTTCGTCCATCAGGACAACGTAGTGCCTGATAGAAGTGTCGCGTCGTCACGCCGACAGCGGGGCGTCACTCCGATCGGCCCACAGGCCGTAATCTCCATCGAGCGCGTCGTTCGGCCGTCGCTACGAGCCGGCCCGGGGGCTCGGCGGCACGAAGGCGTAGGAGTTATCTCGGAAGAATCGAACTTGCGCACGCGGTTCTAGGACAGCGAGCTGTCGGTAGACAGCCGGTAGACGGAGTCCTCCGAGAAGACCGCACTCTGAGAGCCTAGAACGCCGCAACTCCCCTTCACGCGCGGGCTCGCAGCTGATGCCCCCGGCCGGAATCGAACCAGCGCACGCGGTCTAGGAAACGCCGCTCGGCGTACACGAGACTTGCGAGCACCCTCCTCTATTGCAGGAGCATCCTGCGCCAAGCGGGATAGCAGTCCCAAGCTTCACGTGATGCAGTTGGTCGGGGGGCCGGAGTTGGTGTCTCGGTGCCGGCAGTAGCCGCGGGGCGGAGGAGTTCCCTGGCAGGAGCCGACTTGAAGCCGGACCCCTAGGAATGGCTGCGGACGGCCTTTGCAGGCTGAACAGCTCGCTGGTGTGTCACGCGTTCACGACGAGTAACACCTTGATCGCTCCAGCATCACGGTGGGCCGCCGTTTCGACTGCCTTCTGCAGCTCGTCAAGCGGGAACTCGTGAGTAACGAGCTTCTGAAGGGGAGCGCCTTCCCGAAGAATCTCGATCGAACGTGTGAACGAATGCACCGAACGGCCCTGATGACTGTCCACGCCGTGACAGAAGGACCCGACGACGTCGAGCTCTTTGAACCAAAGCGGGGCAAGATCCACATCGACTCGGGCTGCCGCGCCGAGCAAGTGGACGACCCCCCGCTTGGCGGCCACCCGCGCCGCGAGCCCGAGTGTCTCGCCGCTGCCGACCGCGTCGATGACCGTCGAGAAGCCGTCGAGCAACATCGCTCCTCGACCGCGCCCGGTGACACGTACACCTGCGTATTCAGCAAGCTCGGCGAAGAGAGCGTCCGAATCGTCGGCTCGCACGACCTGGTGCGCCCCGACCTCGCGCGCCGCGCGCGCCTGGTGGTCGTGGCGCGCAACCACGACTACCTGAACTTCGGGGAAGAGGGCGCGGAGAGCCGCGACCGATGCGAGACCGATCATCCCCGCGCCGACGACCACCGCCCGGCTCGGCATCGCGGCTGGAGGTCGTCGTAGCAGCCCGTGCACAGCGACGGACAGCGGCTCGACAAGCGGGACCGCACGATCGTCCACATCGTCGGGAATACGGTGCAACTGGCTCGCATGTGCAACGAGCTGATCGCTCCAGCCTCCGCCGAGACCCGTGGTCAACCCGATGCCGTAGCCGGGCGTCGGTCCCTCACCGAAACGAAGACAGGCGGATGGAGCACCCTCGCGGCAGCGCGCACAAAGCGGGAGGCCACGGGCGAGGCAGCCGAGAACCTGATCGACGGCGACCCGTGTCCCGACAGGAACCGGGCAGTCTCCGCCCGCCTCGATGACTGTGCCCCCGATCTCATGTCCGAGTTGAAGGTTCGCCGGGACGAACGGTCGCAGTGTCGGGCTGCCGGATCGATCCGGGTACATGGCGTGGAGGTCGGAGGCGCAGATCCCGCCGTGCCTGACGTTGACACGCGCCCAATCCTCGCCAGGAAGCTCGGGCTCAGGTAGCTCGAGCAGCGAGACGGGGAACGCTGGGTCTGCGTAGTCAAGAACTGCAGATCGCATTACGCGACCCGAGCACGGGATTGGGTCATCCGTGCCCTGCGCGGATCCGGGGCAATTCCTCGATCTCCTCGCGTGCACTTGTGTGCTCGGTGTAGTCCCGAAGCTCTCGGATGCGCCCGAACCCATCCCTCACGTCTTCGACGGTGAGTTCCTGCTTCACGGCCATGCGTGCGGTCTACGAAGAAATGTGTAACTCGCCCGCCGCTGACCGGGCAGTCCTCGTGAACGAGCAAGGCCGCGACGGGAGCGACGAGGGCCGGGTCGGCGTCGATTTCGTCCGAGGTGATCTTGGCGAATGTCCGGTCGCGCAGGATCCCGGTGTTGTTGATCAGCGCGTCGATGCGACCAAACGCGTCGAGTGCCGTCTCGACGATTGCCTGGCTTCCGTAGGGCGTGGCGACGCTGTTGCTATCGGGGACGGTGGATCCTCCCGGGTCTTGGATCTCCCGTACTACCGATTCGGCCGGGCGAACCGACGAACCACGGCCGGAGACGCCCGCGCGCCGGTCGTTGACGACGACGCGTGCCCCGCGGGACGCTAGCGGGTGGGCATAGGCACGACCGAGACCGCCCCCCGCGCCGGTCATCATTACGACCCTCCCCTCGCACGGGATGGGGTGCGGATCGGTCATGCCGCTTCGATGTTCCCTCTGCCTTCGAACGCGAATGCCCGGAGCTCGCGCCGGGCGATCGCCATCTTGTGCACTTCGTCGGGTCCGTCCGCGATGCGGAGCGAGCGGGCGATCGCGTACAGGGATGCGAGCGGCAAGTCGTCGCTTAGCCCTGCGCCTCCGTGCGCCTGGATGGCGCGGTCGAGTACGGAGGCGGTCATCCGCGGGACGGCGACCTTGATCGCAGAGATCTCGATCCGCGCCCCGCGGCTGCCGACCGTGTCCATCAGCCATGCAGCCTTGAGAACGAGGAGCCGCGCCTGCTCGATCTCGACGCGCGACTCGGCGATCCAGTCCTGAACGACCCCGTGCTCCGCGAGTGTGCGGCCGAACGTGGACCGTTCGTGAGCACGCTGGCAGAGCAGCTCGAAGGCGCGTTCGGCCATCCCGATCAGACGCATGCAATGGTGGACCCTCCCGGGGCCGAGTCGCGCCTGCCCGATGGCGAACCCAGAGCCTGGCTCCCCGAGCAGGTTGCCGACAGGCACCCGCGCGTTCTCGAAGCAGATCTCGGCGTGGCCTTGGCGTTGGCGGAAGCCGAAGACCGGGAGATCGCGGACAACGTCTACCCCCTGGGTTGCCATCGGGACGAGCACCATGCTCTGCCGGCGGTGCGGCTCGCCGTCGGGATCCGTGACGCCGACGACAATCGCCACTTCGCACCGCGGATCCGACGCACCTGTCGCCCACCACTTCGTCCCGTTGAGCACGTAGTCGTGACCGTCGCGCTCGACCCGAAGCTTGAGATTGGTGGGATCCGAGCTTGCTACGTCGGGCTCGGTCATGGCAAAGCAGGATCGGATCTCGCCTTGCAGAAGCGGCTCGAGCCAGCGTTCCTGCTGCTCGGGCGTGCCGAACTCGGCGAGGATCTCCATGTTCCCGGAGTCGGGCGCCGAGCAGTTGAGCGCCTCCGGGGCGAGCTCGGGGCTTCGGCCGCTGATCTCCGCGAGCGGAGCGTACTGGAGCGTGGTCAAGCCGGCGCCTCGCTCGGTGTCCGCGAGGAACAGGTTCCAGAGCCCCCGGCGCCGGGCCTCCGCCTTCAGCTCCTCGACGATCGGGGGGAGGGCGTGCGCGTCGCCAGACGAGGCGAGCTGCTGGTGGAAGACGCCCTCGGCGGGATAGACGTGCGAGTTCATGAAGTCGAGCAGCTGCGTGCGGAGCCCCTCTGTCCTCCCGTCGTAGGCGAAATCCACGGCGTCAGCCTGGCCCCGTGAGCGTCACTCCGCCGTCGAGCACGAGCACGTGCCCGGTCACCCACCCGGCTCGGTCCGAGAGCAGGTACGCGGCCGCCTCGGCGATCTCGCCGGGTTCGCCGAGCCGCCGCAGCGGATACAGCGCCGAGGGGTCCGCGGCTCCTTCGTACAGGACACGCGAGAACTCGGTGCGCACGATGCCCGGCGCTACGGCGTTGACGCGCACGTTGGGGGCCATGTCAAGTGCGAGCTGTCGGGTGAGATGAATCAAGGCTGCCTTGGAGACGTCGTACGCGCCGAGCATGGGCGTCACCCGGAGCCCGCCGATGCTGGCCACGTTGAGGATCACTCCGCCGCGGTCTCGCATCCACGACCGCCAGGCCGCCTGGGCGAACAACAGTGGCGCCCGCACGTTGACGGCCCACACCTTGTCGACCGCGCCGATCTCGGCTTCCTGAAGTGGGCCGTACTGCGGGTTCGTGGCGGCGTTGTTTACGAGCAGATCGAGCGCGCCATAGCGATCGAGCGTGGCCGCGACCGCGGCCTCCGGATGGCCAGGTGCATCCGCCGAGCCTGCGAACGCCGACGCCTCTCCGTCGACGTCCGCAAGCGCCACCGTCAACTCGCTCTCCCTGCGGGCGGTCACGACGACGGCTGCTCCGCACTGTGTGAGCAGGCGGGCTATCGCCAGCCCAATGCCGCGGGAGCCTCCGGTCACGAGCGCGACCTTCCCGTGGAAGTCCGAACCTGTGCTCGCGAAGGCCGATGCCCGAGCAGACCGCAGCGCCATTCTCACCTGCCTCGGAACACAGGTGCGCGCTTCTCGAGGAACGCGTCCGTTGCTTCGCGCGCGTCGGCTGTCCTGCCGCTCCGGATATGTCGCGCGGCTTCACGGTCGAGGGCCGTCGAGAAGTCGAGCTCGAGTGCGTCGTTCAGATTGGCCTTGATTCGTCGCAGCGCGATCGGCGGCGCAGCGGCGAGCCTCTCGGCAACGACTCTGACCTCGACCAGCAGCTGATCGTCGGAGAAGACCCTCGAGACGAGTCCGATCTTCTCGGCCTCCTCGGCTCCGAGCCGCTCCGAGAGGAGATACGCCTCGCGTGCGCGCGCGGTCCCGAGGATCCGAGTCATGGTCCAGGTGCCGCCGAAGTCGCCCGACAGGCCGACGTTGAGGAAGGCGGTGTTGAAGATCGCTGACGCGCCTGCGTAACGGAGATCGGCCGCACAGGCGATCGATAGCCCTGCACCGGCACAGGCTCCCTTGACGGCGGCGATCGTCGGCTTCGGCATCTCGTGGAGAAGCTGCGCCGTGCGCATGAAGCGACGCAGATTCCCGGCCGCGTTCTCGATGCTGCCCGTGCCGCCGACTCCGCCCCCAACCCCTTCGGCCAGGTCACCGCCGGCGCAGAAGGCGCGGCCCGCTCCGGTCAGGATCACGACGCGAACGTCGTCGTCGCTCGCTGCCTCCTCGAGCTTGGACAGGAGCTCCTCCAGCAGCGCGTCGGTCATGGTGTTGAGCCGGTCGGGCCTATTGAGAGTCACGGTCGCGACGGCCGTGTCGGCCTCGTAGAGGACGAGGTTGCTCATCGCCCGCCTCTCGCGCCGAGTGCACACGAAGGGAGGGGGCGCACGCGGCTCCTAGACACCCATCGCATATCCACCGTTCACCGAGTAGGTCTGACCGGTGATCCAGGATGCGGCGTCGGAGGCGAGGAAGAGCACCAGCGACGCGGCGTCCGAGGGCTCTCCGACGCGCCGGATCACGAGCTTTCTGAGCATGGTCCTGACGGACTCCTCGTCCTCGAGCCACGTCTCGAGCGCCGGGGTGCGGATCGCGGCGAGAGAGACGCAGTTGGCGGTGATGCCGTACCGCCCGACAGCCTTGGCAAAGCCGCGCATAAAGCCTGCGGCACCGGCCTTCGCCGCAGAGTAGACGACCAGGTGGGGCTCTCCGACACGGGCCGCATCGGAGACGATCGTGACAACTCGGCCGTAGCCACGCTTTACCATTCCCCGCGCGACGGCATTGGTGCAGTTCAGGACCCCGTTCAGGTTCACGTCGAGCCAGGGTGCCCAGTCGCTGGGGTCGCTCTCCCAGAACGCCTTCGTCTCGCTCGTCGCACCGTCGGCTCCCGAGTTGCCAGCGTTGTTGACGAGTATCTCGATCGGCCCGATCGTCTGCTCGGCCCAGGCAACGGCGTCGCGTACGTTCACGAAATCCGTCACGTCGCACTGGATCGCAAGCGCCGGCGCGCCCAGTTCTGAGAGCTCTCCAACCACCTCCTGCGCGCGGTCGGCATATATGTCGAGCACGGCGACACCGCCGGCGTTGTGCTGGGCCAGGTAATGACAGACCTCGCGCCCGACCCCCTGTCCACCGCCGGTGACGAGTGCGACACGCCCTCTCAGGTCGAGCAACGTGTCGGAGCTCAGCGGCGCCGACACCGCCGGCGAGGGCTGGCCGTCCCTGGGCATGAAGCCACACTCGCAGCCGCGCAGACAAGCTACCAGGGACCCCTGGTGATGGTAGAAGCGCCACCAGGGACCTGTCGAAGGGCGCTGTTAGCTTCGCGTGCCAGCAGCCGGGCGCTAGCCGGACGGCAAGCGACGGCGCCCCGGCCGTGCACGGGCGAACGAAGGAGGCGCGGCATGCACGAGCACTCCCGGCTCTACATCGACGGCAACTGGAGCAAGCCAAGCGTCCGAGCGTCGCTCGACGTCGTCAACCCCGCAACCGAGAAGCCGATCGGCCGCGTTCCCGCCGCATCGGCGAACGACGTCGATGCTGCGGTACGCGCGGCCCAGCGAGCGTTCCCTGTGTGGGCGTTGACGCCGCCAGCCGAGCGAGCTTCCGCCCTTGCCCGTCTGCTGCAAGCCCTGTCGACACGCTCGGATGAGCTCGCGACACTGATCGCGTCCGAGGTCGGAACACCGCTGAAGATTGCCGGCCGCATCCAGGTGGGGCTGCCGCTCACCGTCCTCGAGTCGTACATCAGCTTGCTGGGCGAGTTCCGCTTCGAGGAGGAGGTGGGAAACTCGCTCGTGACGCTGGAGCCGGTCGGTGTGACGGCGTGCATCACGCCGTGGAACTACCCGTTGCACCAGACGATGGCCAAGATCGCCGCCGCGCTCGCCGCCGGCTGCACCGTCGTCCACAAGCCGGCGAGCCAGGCACCGCTCAGCGCTTTCGTGCTCGCCGAGGCGGTCGATGCCGCAGGGTTTCCCCCCGGCGTCTACAACCTCGTGTCCGGCGCGGGGAATGTCGCCGGCGCAGCGCTCGTCACGCACAGCGGGGTCGACATGGTCTCGTTCACGGGCTCGACCGATGCCGGCAGGCGCATCGCGGAGCTCGCGGCCGGCTCGATCAAGCGCGTCGCGCTCGAGCTGGGCGGGAAGTCGGCGAGCCTGCTCCTCGACGATGCCGACCTCGCTCGGGCCGTCCGAAGCAGCGTCAACAACTGCTTCCTCAATTCGGGACAGACGTGCAACGCCCTCACCCGACTGATCGTCCCGCGAAGCCTTCAGCAAGAGGTCGTCACGCTCGCGCGCGAGGTAGCCGAGGGCTTCGTCGTAGGCGACCCCCTCGATGCGAGCACCCGCCTCGGCCCGCTCATCTCCGACGGCCAACGTGCCGACGTCCGGCGCTACATCGAAGTGGGCATCGAGGAAGGCGCGACGCTCGTCACCGGTGGGTCGGGCCCGCCTGCCGGGTTGGGCGTCGGGTTCTACGTCCGCCCCACCGTGTTCGCCGACGTCCGAAGCGAGATGACGATCGCCCAGGAGGAGATCTTCGGGCCGGTGCTGTCGATCCTCCCCTACGAGGGCGAGAACGACGCGGTCCGGATCGCGAACGACAGCATTTACGGCCTTGCGGGAGCGGTCTGGTCGGCAGACCGTGACCGAGCCGTCCAGGCGGCGCGACGAATCCGGACAGGGCAGATCGACATCAACGGCGCAGCGTTCAATCCGCTCGCCCCGTTCGGCGGGTTCAGGCAGTCCGGGCACGGTCGAGAGCTCGGCGCACACGGATTGCGCGAGTTTCTCGAGCCGAAGTCCGTCCAGTTCTGACGATCATCGGTCAGCCTCGTAGCCCGCGGAGGGGTGACGCGGACGCGACTTCGAGCGCCATCTCCGCGAGTGTGCGAACGTCCAGCTCCGCAAGCGAGAAGTCCTCTTCCCCGATCGCCTTGCCTTGGCGGAAACGGGCGACGATGGTCTCGAGGATCACGGCCAGCTTGTAGAAGCCGAGGACGATGTAGAAGTCGAGGAACTCGGCGTCGCGACCACCCGCTCTTACGTAGACGGCCGGAATCTCGTCGCGGCGCAGGAACCCCGGGTGCGACATGGTGGTGACAAACCGCAACGGCCGCGGCTCGTCGAAGTTGGTCCAGTAGACCATCAGCAGTCCCAGGTCGGTGAGGGGATCGCCCACGGTCGCCATTTCCCAGTCGAGAACGGCGGCGATGCGGCTCGGGTCGGAGGCGTCGAGCATCGTGTTGTCGAAGCGATAGTCGCCGTGCACGACACCGGGTAGAGGCGACGGCGGGATCGCCCGGGAGAGCCGATGGCTGAGCTCGTCCATCTCGTCGACCGGTTGCACCGCCGAGCTTTCCCACTGCCTTCTCCACCGACGAACCTGGCGTTCGAGGAACCCGCCAGGGCGGCCAAAGCCCTCGAGTCCGACCGCGGCGACGTCGACAGCGTGGATCCGCGCCAGGGTCCCAACGAGATGACGGCTCGCGGCGGCTGCCTGCTCCGCGTTGAGAACGGATGCGTCTTCGGTCGTTCGTAGCACCAGCCCGTCGACGGCGGACATGACGAAGAAGGGTGCGCCGACCACTGATTCGTCGCCGCAGAGGAGAAGCGGTTCCGGGACCGGAAGGCCGGCGCCGTGGAGCGCACGAAGAACGGTGTACTCGCGGGTCATGTCGTGTGCGGTGGGCAGGACGTGCCCGAGCGGCGGTCGGCGCAGGACCCAGGACTGCCCGCCGCTCCAGAGGCGATACGTGAGGTTTGAGCGTCCGCCGGTCAGCAGGTGAGCCTCAAGCGGCGCGTCGCTGACCGGGAGCGAAGAGCATCGTGCAAGGTAGGTCTCGAGGCGGCCGAGATCGAGCCCCGGGACATCGTCGTGCGAGCTAGCGCCGGGCGTGGTCAGGCGCGGAAGTCTCGGGCAGCACGACCCGCTGAGCCAGGGAGGGATTGTTCCTGCGAGGCCCTATACTAGTATCGGTCTTGTGATCGAGGGCGCGGGGCTGATGGACGGGGCCGGCTGATGGAGAAGGTGCAGCGCGAGGAGCTGGTGCGGTTCCTGCGCGTGCGGCGCGACCGGCTGAAGCCCGAGGATGTCGGTCTCGGGACCGACCTTCGACGCAGACGGACACCCGGACTACGCCGCGAAGAGGTCGCACAGCTCGCCGCGATCAGCACGACCTGGTACACATGGCTCGAGCAGGGCCGTGAGATCCGAGTGTCGCCCGAGGTGCTCGAGAGCCTGTCGCGTGCGCTCAGGCTCACGAGTAGCGAACGGGAGTACCTGTTCTCCGTCGCCGGCCACCCGCCCCCACCGCCGCGGAGCGCCGACGTTCCGGAACCCTCTGCCTCGCTCCAGCATGTCGTCGAGGCACTCGGTCCGATCCCAGCCTACGTCCAGGGGCCGCTGTGGGACCTGGTCGCCTGGAACGACACCGCCTGCGCGGTCTTCGCCGACTTCGGGTCGATACCCGCAGAGGAGCGCAACCTGATGCGATTCGTATTCACGTCCCGGGCTCGAACGCACGGTCGGTTGCTCAACTGGCTGGATTGGGCACGCTTCTATGTCGGGCAGTTCCGCGCGGACACGGCCCGCTACAGCGAGGACCCCCGATACCTCGAGCTCCTCGAGAGCCTGCACCGCAACGAGCACTTTCGCGAGTGGTGGGCGAGCCAGGAGGTTCACGGACGAGAGGAGCCGCAACCGAAGCAAATCGAGCATCGTGACGTAGGGCTCCTCGTGCTCGAATGCTCGAGGTTCCAGTTCGAAGCCCAGCCGGAGCTGACGCTCGTCGTTCATACACCGGCGCCGGAGACAGGCACCATCGAGCGACTCAGCGCTCTCCTGAGCGAATGGGCCGCTTCGGCCGCCTAGTTTCGTCCTACGACGTCTTGGCGGCCGTGCGGTCGCGTGCGCAGGCGTTGCGAGCTGTGACTCCCGTTCGAATCGGCGGGTACCGAGATATCAGCTCAGTCCGAACCCCCCGGGCTCGTGTGGTACCCGGAACACCGGTATCGGTTGGCCCTGGCTCGGCCAGGCCCGCCCCGGTGACACTCGCTCTCGCCCCACCGGAATCGCTTCGGCCCGACGAGCCTGAGAAGGAGAGCGTGCGTGGACTCCCGTGAGAACCTGTACATCGACGGAGCGTGGGTTGCACCAAGAGGGACGGGGACGATCGCTGTGGTCAATCCGGCTGTTGAGGCCGTCACCGGCCATGTGCCGAACGGGAACCAGGACGACGTAGACGCAGCGGTACAGGCCGCCCGAGCCGCGTTTCCCGGATGGTCAGCGCTGGCCGTTGAGGAGCGCGCGGCCTACGTCGACCGCCTCGCCGACGCGCTCGAGAAACGCACCGAGGAGCTCGCCGCCGCGATCACGGAGGAGATGGGCATGCCGATCTCGGCGGCCCGTGCCTCTCAGGCCGACCCGACCGTCGCCGTCACCCACCTGACGGCCGATCTCGCCCGGACCTTCGAGTACGAGGAAGCGATAGGCCCGTCACTCGTCCTGCGCGAACCGATAGGCGTCGTCGGCTGCATCACGCCCTGGAACACCCCCATCTTCCTGGTCATCATCAAGGTCGCCCCGGCGATTGCCGCCGGCTGCACCGTCGTGCTCAAGCCCGCCTCGGCGACGCCGTTCGACGCATTCGTGCTCGCCGACGCGATCGACGAGATCGGACTCCCGCACGGCGTCTTCAACCTCGTGACCGGGGCCGGGTCGATTGCGGGCGAGGCGCTCGCGAGCCATCCGGGTGTGGACATGATCTCGTTCACAGGGTCGACCGAGGCCGGACGCCGAGTCGCGGAGCTCGCCTCGGCCACCGTGAAGAAGACGACGCTCGAGCTGGGCGGGAAGTCCCCCAACGTGATCCTCGACGACGCCGACCTCGTCGAGGCGGTGACCGTCGGTGTCCGCCAAGGCTTTACGAACGCAGGACAGATCTGCGGCGCCTGGACGCGGATGATCGTGCCGCGGGACCGACTCGCGGATGTCGAAGCCGTTGCCACGGAGGTCGCCGAGAGCTTCGTGATCGGCGATCCTGCCGACCCGGCCACCACGATGGGGCCGATCGCCACCCAGTCCCAATACCAGCGGGTGGTGGGCTACATCGAGCGGGGGGTTTCCGAAGGGGCACGGATCGTCACCGGCGGGACCGAGCGACCGGAGGGGTTGACTTCCGGGTACTTCGTACGACCGACGCTCTTCTCCGATGTCGCCAACGAGATGACGATCGCGCAGGAGGAGATCTTCGGACCCGTGCTGTCGATCATCCCGTACGACTCGGAGGAGGAAGCGGTCGCGATCGCCAACGCCACGATGTACGGCCTCGATGCCGCCGTGTTCGGCAGCCAAGAGCGCGCCGAGCGCGTCGCGCGTCGAATCCGGGCCGGCCGCGTCGACGTGAACGGCGCCAAGTTTGGTCTCGAGGCACCATTCGGCGGCTACAAGCAGTCCGGCGTCGGTCGCTGCCTCGGCCGCTACGGGTTCGAGGAGTTCCTCCAGGTCAAGGCACTGCAGCGGTGAGCGTCCATCGGTGCAGGTCACCCGTCCCATCGTCGGCGAGAGCGTGATGGGAATCGATCTTTCGCGCCTCGGTGCCACCCTCCCGCCGCTCGACGTGAGGTGGACGTCCACGGACTGCCTGCTCTATGCGCTCGGAGTGGGCGCGGGCGTCGACGACCTCCAGTTCACGACGGAGAACACGGCCGGGTTGACCCAACGGGCGATACCGACGTTCGCCGTGATCCCCGGGGCCTCGTACGCGCGGGAGGCAGTCGAGATGGCCGGCGAGCTCGACTGGACCCGCGCGGTCGACGGCGGCCACGAGCTCGAGCTTCGCCGCCCGCTTCCGGTTGTCGGACACGTGCGCAGCACGCGCCGTGTGGGCGAGCTATGGGACAAGGGGTCAGCCGGGATCGTGGTGATCGAGTCGGTCTCCGTCGACGCCGACACCGGCGAGGAGCTGTTCGTCAACCGGACGTCGATGTTCTTCCCTGATCATGGCGGGTTCGGCGGGCAACGGGGTCCGTCCCGAGCTCGAACGGCAACGTTCGAACGGGCGCCCGATCACGCCATCTCACACCCCACGAGGGACGATCAGGCGCTCCTCTACCGGCTCACGGGCGACCGCTACCCGATTCACTCCGATCCGGCGTACGCGAGGGCGGCAGGATTCGACCGACCGATCCTCCATGGGCTGTGCACGTTCGGGTTCGCCGCTCGTGCGCTCATCGATGCCGTCGCCGAGTCCGACCCGACGCTGCTCCGATCGATCGGAGCACGCTTCTCGGCCCCGGCCTTCCCGGGGGACACCCTGCGCACAGAGATGTGGCATGACCAGGATGAGGTTGCATTCGTGACGCGTCGAACCGACGGAACGGTCGTTCTCGACGACGGCAGAGCCACGTTTGGACCACCCGCCACCGTGGAGACCGTGACGGCAGCGTCTCTGGCGTCGAGAGAGGGCTAGCATGCACCTCGAGGACACGCCCGAGGAGGCCACGCTCCGTGCCGGGCTCCGGGAGTGGCTGGCGGTCAACGAGCGTCCGGATACGACGCAGACAGCTCATCATGAGCCGACCGGAGCCGATGATGTCGAGGCCTGGCGCGACTGGTCTCGACGGCTCTACGAGGCAGGCTTCGTCGGCACCACCTGGCCGACACAATACGGCGGTCAGGAGGCGCCACTGACGCATCAGATGATCGCGCTCGAAGAGTTCGCCCGCTCCGGTGCTCCCGAGCACCTGAACGTGATCGGCGTCTGGATGGCAGCTCCGACGATCCTCGCGCACGGCAGCGATGACCAGAAGTCACGCTTCGTGCGCAGGACGGCCACGGCAGAGGACATCTGGTGTCAGGGCTTCTCGGAGCCCGGCGCCGGCAGCGACCTCGCCTCGCTGTCGACGCGCGCCG
The DNA here is from genome assembly GCA_963716975.1 of uncultured Actinomycetes bacterium. Lineage (GTDB taxonomy): Bacteria > Actinomycetota > Thermoleophilia > Gaiellales > Gaiellaceae > GMQP-bins7. Next base: position 17,575 of record CAVQVA010000001.1, read on the forward strand.
AACGTCGTGCGGGCGGATACGTGATCAACGGCCAGAAGGTCTGGTCGTCGTTCGCCCACATCGCGGACTACTGCATCCTCCTCGCCCGAACTGACCCCACGGCGCCCAAGCACAAGGGACTCACGTACCTGATCGTGGACATGCGGGCGCCGGGCGTGGAGGTGCGCCCACTGCGACAGCTGAACGGAGACATCGAGTTCAACGAGATCTTCTTCTCGGACGTGCATGTCCCCGGCGAGAACGTGGTCGGCGGCGAGGGCAACGGGTGGCGCGTGGCGATCACCACGCTCATGAACGAACGGGTCAACCTCGGCGTGGTCTTCGCAGCTCGTCTCGAGCTTGCCCTCCAGCGGTTGCTCCGGTTGGCGTCGGAGACGCGACAGAACGGCGCCCACGCGATCGACGATCCATTGATCCGAGACCGGATCGCGCAGCTGTGGATCGACAGCAGGGCATTGCAGTTCACGAGCTACCGAGCGATGTCGGAGTTCCAGGTCACGGGCCATCCCGGGCCGGAGGGCTCGGTGATCAAGCTGATGTCGTCCGATGCGTACGGACGCCTGACCAAGCTGGCGCTCGAGATCGAAGGCGCGCACGCATTGATCTCGGGCGGCGAGCACGCGATCGACGACGGCATGTGGCAACACCTGCAACTCCGCAGCCGCGGCAACACGATCGAGGGCGGGACCTCCGAGATCCTGCGCAGCATCGTCGCCGAGCGCGTGCTGCGGCTGCCCAAGAGCCGATGAACTTCACACTCTCCGACGACCAGCAGATGCTGCGCAACGCGGCGCGCGACTTCCTCTCTGCGCAGCTCCCGCTCGAGCGGGTCGTCGAGTTGGCCGAAAGCGGCACGCTCGACCGGTCGCTCTGGCGTCAAATCGCAGAGCTCGGCTGGACGGGGATCTCGGTCGCAGAGGGTGACGGCGGAGCAGGGCTCGACTTCCTCGCGGAAGCGCTCGTGATCGAGGAGCTTGGTCGGTCTCTGTTCCCCGGTCCGTACTTCTCGACCGTCGGGCTGGCACTTCCGGCGCTGACGTGCGCCGACGGGCTCCTGCGGGCGGTCATGCAGGGAGCACCTGCAACCCTGGCGTGGGTCGGGACGAGTGGGGACTTCGCGATCGACGACCTGGCGACGACCGCCGAAGTGAGCGGGGACGTGTGGCGGCTGTCCGGGACGACGCTGTTCGTGCCCGACCTGGCGCTCGCGGACATCGTGGTGGTCGCGGCCCAGAGCGGCGACGGTCCTGGACTGTGGGCGATCGAGAAGGACGGCGGCGGTGTCCGGTGGGCGGAGTTGCCGACCGTCGACGCGACCCGACGCCTTGGCGAGCTCGTGCTCGACGGCGCGCGCGCCCGGCTGCTGGCGGGCCCGGGCGCGGAAGGCGACGAAGCTCCTCTGCTCGATCCTCGACCGCGGCCGCGCTGCCCTGTCCGCCGAAGCTGTGGGCGTCGCTGACAGGGCACTCGAGCTCGCCGTCGAGCACGCTCGGACGCGCCGCCAGTTCGGCCGCGAGATCGGCAGCTTCCAGGCCGTCAGCCACGAGCTCGCCGACGCGTACGTCCGGGTCGAGGGGGCTCGCTCGCTTGCCTACTGGGCGGCCTGGGAGGTCGCGCACGGGAGCGACGATGCACGGGTGGCGGCCTCGGCCGCGAAGGCGTCTGCGTCCGAGTGTGCGGTGCTCACGTGTGAGCGTGCCATACAGGTGTTGGGCGGAGTCGGGTTCACTTGGGAGCATCCACTGCATCGCTTCTACAAGCGTGCGCTCTGGATCGCTGCGTACCTCGGCTGGCCGGTCGCCCAACGCGCACAGGTGGCATCCAGCCTGCTGGACCGCCGGCTCGTCGGCAGTGCGGCCCTCGACAGGAATTCGAGTGGCTGACGATGGCACACGCCCGCCAAGCCGTCATCGTCGAAGCGGTCCGGACGCCGATCGGGAAGCGGAACGGCGCTCTCCGCGACCTGCACCCGGTCGATCTCCTCGCCGCGGTGCTCGAGACGGCGATCCGCCGATCGGGCATCGACCCACAAGAGGTCGAGGACAACATCACGGGCTGCGTCACCCAGGTCGGCGAGCAGTCGTCGAACATCGCTCGTAATGCGTGGCTCGCCGCCGGACTGCCGGAGACGACCCCGGCGACCACCGTCGACCGGCAATGCGGCTCTTCGCAACAGGCGGTGCACTTCGCCGCCCAAGGAGTCATCGCTGGCGCCTACGACCTCGTAATCGCCTCGGGGGTCGAGACGATGACCCGCGTGCCCATGGGGTCGAACGCGGCCGAATCGGATCCCTTCGGCCCACGACTGGCGGCCCGGTACGACGGCAGGCTCGTTCCGCAGGGGATCTCGGCAGAGTTGATTGCTGCCCGCTGGCATCTGGCGCGCGAGGAGCTCGACGACTTCGGGCACCGCTCGCACCTCCGTGCGGCGGCGGCGTCGCGGGGCGGGCGCTTCGATCGTGAGCTGCTCCCACTCGAGGCGACGGGCTCCGACGGCGAACCAGTCCTCCTTGCTCACGACGAGGGAATCCGCTTCGAGCCCGGACCGCGAGCGCATGAAGACGCTTCAGCCCGTGTTCGAGGACGAGCGCTTCGAGCGAGTGTTTCCCCGACAGCTCGACTGGGTGGTGACCGCGGGTAACTCGTCACAGATATCGGATGGCGCGGCCGCCGTCTTGATCGCGAGCCGCGAGAAAGCCGAATCGCTCGGACTCGCCCCGCGCGCACGCTTCGTCTCCTTCGCCGTCGCAGGCAACGACCCCGTCCTGATGCTCACCGCGCCTGTCCCGGCCACGCGCAGCGCGCTGCTGCGGGGCCGTCTGGAGATGCGGCGACGTCGACATCGTCGAGATCAACGAGGCGTTCGCGTCGGTCGTCCTCGCCTGGAAGCGACGAGCTCGGCCTCGAAGACGACTGGTTCGACGAGCACGTCAACCCGAACGGCGGGGCGATCGCCCTCGGGCATCCGCTGGGAGCAAGCGGGGCGAGGCTTCTGACGACGATGCTGCACGAGCTCGAGCGCCGGGAAGGTCGTTACGCCCTCCAGACCATGTGCGAGGGCGGCGGTATGGCCAATGCCACGATCATCGAACGCTTGGGATAGGAGCGACATGCGCCAGAGCGCGGAGGAGATCCTGCAACTGAAGCCTGCCGACGTGAAGCAGCTCAACTCGAACGACGTGCGCGCCTTCGTGTACGAGTGGTTCGCGCAGTTCGAGCACATCGCCGAGGCGGAGTACTTCCTCGGACATCTCGACGACCGGGCCATGGAGATTCGATTTCCCGAGCAGACCCTCACGAGTCACGGCGACTTCCGGCGCTGGTACGACGACGTCGTCCGTCACATCCCGTGGGACTTCCACGAGATCCGCGACCTGGAGGTCAGCGGCGATGCCCTTCACGGATTCCACGTGGCGTTTCACGTCGGCTGGTACGGCGAGAAGACGCGGGCCGACGAGATCGACGAGCACTACGCCGATTCCTGGTCGGGCGAAGGAACACTCATCGCCCAGGAGTTCCGGCAGGACTGGGATGTCCAGGTGCGGGACGGCACGTTCGTGATCGCCCGCTACGTCGTCGCGCCGGTCGAGCGCTGAACCCGGCACGGCGCGTTGTGCCACGCAGCCTCCTCGTCGAGATCGAGAATGGAGCGGGGATCGTCACGCTCAACCGCCCCGAACGACGTAACGCGCTCGATCGGCGCGTGCTCGACTCTCTCGCGGCGGCGCTGACCAGGCTCGACGGGGACGCCGCGGTTCACGCGATCGTCCTGACCGGGTCCGATCCTGCCTTCTGCTCGGGCGTCGATCTGAAGGCAGCCGCAGACGGCACGGTCGCGCGCCCCGAGGACGGCCTCCCGCTCCCTGCGATCTCGACGCCGCTGATCGCCGCCGTCAACGGCGCCGCCGTGACCGGCGGCCTTGAGCTCGTCCTAGCGTGCGACTTCGCGATCGCCTCCGAGCGCGCGTCGTTCGCGGACACGCACGCGCGGCTCGGGGCTCTTCCGTTCTGGGGGCTTTCCGTCCTGCTCCCCGACGCGGTCGGTGTGCGCCGCGCGCGGCAGATGAGCCTGACAGGAGCCACGATCGACGCGCCGACGGCGTCCGACTGGGGGCTGGTGAACGAGATCGTGCCGCACGAGCAGCTCCTGCCCCGTGCGCTGGAGATCGCGCAGGCCATCGCCGCGACCCGACCGGACGCACGGCGGCTGCTGCTGGGTATGTATCGAGCGGGACGTCGTGCCGACACCCAAGACCTTCAGTGGGAGCGCCTGGTCGCACAGCTGTGGCACGGCCACGTGCTGAGCCCCGATCACTGGCAGGAGCCTCCGTACGCGGGCGCCCCACGACAACCGTAGGACGGTCGTGTGTCGAGGAGACTGACTCAGCTCCCTGGCGCGAGCAAGCGCGTGGCTTCGAACGGGTCGACCCCGTAGGGTTGTAGTGCGAGCACCGGGCAGGTGACGCCGTTGTCGACGTACCTTTGGATCTGCTCGCGACAGTGCTGGGGGGAGCCGTGCACGATCAACTCGTCGACGACGGCAGTCGGGGACGAGCTCGGCTGCGCGCTTGCGGTCGCCAGCCTCCCAGGCTGCCCACATCGGCTCGAGAAGCTCGCCGCGACCCAGCCAGCGGTGGTACGCCGCGTAGGCGGGAATGTTCAGATACGTCGCCACAGCCTGCCGACCCAGGCGTCGGACCGTTGTGACGTCTTCACTCGGGCAGACAAGGATCCGAGCGACGAGCTCCTTTCGCCCGGCCGGCCCCAACAGGTACGGGACGACCTGCCTCACGTCGTCGGCGGAGAGCCACACGGCGATTGCTCCGTCCGCCTGCTCCGCGGCCAGTTCGAGCATCGGCGGACGCAACGCCGCGATCAGGATGGGAGGCGCGACACGCGGTACGCGCTCGAGACGAAACCCCTTGATGGTGAACGTCTCGAAGTCCTCGCTGACGCGCTCACCGGCGAAGGCGAGGCGAAGGAAGCGCACGGTGTCGCGCATGCGAGCAAGCGGTCGATCGAAGTGGAGCCCGTTCCACTGCTCGACGATGACTGGGGACGAGACACCGAGCCCTAGGACGAACCGTCCGGACGCCAGTTCGGCGAGCGACGCCGCGGTCATGGCGAGCGTCGCGGCACCGCGTGTGAAGACCGGAACGATCGCCGTGCCCAGTCTCGCCCGCGGAGCCAGGACCGACGCGACCGCCAGTGGCGAGAATGCGTCCGCACTTGCGGCCTCGCTCGACCAGAGGTCGGTGTAGCCGAGTTCCGGGAGCTCAGCGAGCCAGTCGCGCTGGTCGTCGAGTGGAATGCTGTCGAGTGGGATCGTGATCCCGTATCGGCGCGAAGATGTCACGCGTGCATCACCGACCAGTGAACTGCGGCGTGCGCTTCTCGGCGAAGGCGCTGATCCCCTCGGCTTGGTCGGCGGAGCGACGATACTCGCTCGAAACATGCAGCTCGTGCTGGAGCCCCGCCTCCACCGGCCTGTCGAGCGACTCGTTGAGCAGCGCCTTCATGCTCCTGAGACCGAGCGGGCTCCGGGAGACGAGTACGTCGCACAGAGCAGTGACCGTCGCCTCCAGCGCGGCATCCTCTGCGATCTCGTCGATCAGGCCTGCAAGACGGTGATCGTTCGCGGGAAGCAGGCTCCCTGTCAGCATCAGGTACTTCGCATGATTGAGCCCGATACGGCGAGGTAGCCGGACGGAAGCGCCACCCGCTGGGACGAAGCCGTAGACGGCGTGTCCGTCGCCGAGCCGGGCGCTTTCGGCCGCTACGACGACGTCACACGCAAGGATCAGCTCGAAACCGCCGCCCAGCGCGATCCCGTTCACGGCGGCCACCACCGGCTTCGGAAACAGTTCGAGGCGACGTAGCGTCTCGCTGACGTCCTGCAGAAAGTCACTCACAGCACGGTGGGGATCCTCTGCGCTCTCGCCGACCGCGATGTCAGCACCCGCGCAGAATGCCCGACCCGTCCCGGTGATGACGACCGCTCGGACAGCGCCGTCAGCCTCGGCGACGTCGAGACCGCGACGGAGCCTGGCGACCATCTCCGGGCTGAGGGCGTTCAGTGCGTCAGGTCGGTGGAGCCGTAGCCACGCAACGGCGCCATGCACCTCGTACAGAACAGGGTCGGTCGACTCGTTCATGCTCCTCCCGTCCAGGTCATCGCTCAGCCCACCCTCCGCTGACGTTCGGCCCAGAATCGCTCGCGCACGTCTCGGCGGAGGATCTTGCCGACCCCGCTCTTCGGGAGCTCGTCGACGAAATGCACGTCCTTCGGCGCCTTATAGGCCGCGAGGTTCTCCCGGCACGCGGCGATCACTTCCTCCGCCGTCACCGAGTGCCCGGGGCGAACGACCACGACGGCGGTCACGGCCTCACCCCAGCGGTCGTCGGGGGCACCCACGACCGCGGCTTCCCGCACCCCAACGAGCGTGAGGATCGCGTTCTCGACCTCCGTGGGATAGACGTTGAAGCCACCCGAGACGATCATGTCCCGCTTACGGTCGACGATCGTCAGGTATCCCTCCTCGTCGATGCGACCGACGTCGCCCGTGTGCGCCCACCCGTTCGCGTCGATCATCTCGGCGGTCTGCTCCGGGTCGTTCCAGTAGCCGGCCATCACGTTGTCTCCACGAACAATGATCTCGCCCTCGTCTCCGACGGGGAGTTCGTTGCCATCGTCGTCGATGATCCGCAACTCCCAGAACGGGTGTGGGCGGCCGGCGGATGCGAGCCTCGAGGGCGCCGATCCGCCTTCGGAGAACCGGTGATCGCGTTGCGAGAGCGCCGACAAGGGCATGACGGCCTCGGAGAGACCGTACAGCTGGATGAACACTTCCCCAAAAGCCTTGATCGCACGAGCAAGTCTGTCCGGGGCGATGGGCGAGCCGCCGTAGATCACCGCACGGAGGCTCGATGCATCTATTGGGTTGTCCTCGTATGCCTCCACTAGCCGGTTGAGCATCGACGGCACGAGCGGGATCACCGTCACCTTCAGCTGCTCGATCGCGTCCAACACCTCGCGCGGATCGAAGACCGGAAGCATCGTCTGCGTCGCACCGCGCGTGAAATACGTGAACGCGCAGCCGCCGCTCATGTGCGTGAGTGGAGCGACGTGGAGGACGACGTCGCTTGTGTCGATCGGCGGCACCTCGGTCTGGACGCTTCGGAGCATCGCGACCAGGTTCCCATGCATGATCGTGGCGCCCTTGGGGCGCCCTGTCGTCCCGGACGTGTAGAGCAATGCGGCGACATCGCCGGCCTCGGGAACCACCTCGGGGGAGTGTCGTCGCTCCCGGAGAGGAACACATCGAGAGGTTCCACGCTCACCGGCTCACCGGAGATCTGGACGATGTGCTCGAGGCTGGGAATTTCACCTGCGACATCGCTCAGGCCCTCTGCCCAGGTCTCGTCTACGAAGGCGACCCGGGGCTCGCAGTCGTTGCCGATCAGCACCACCTCGCGGGGATGCAGCCGTGGCGTGAGGGCCACGCGGATGAAGCCTCCGACCGCAAGCGCGTGCTCGACCTCCCAGTACGCGCTGTTGTTGTGGGAGAGCAACGCGACGCGCTCGCCGGGCTGAATCCCGGCCCGAGCCAGTGCGTTGGCGATCCGGTGGACCCGGCTCCCGAGCTCGCCGTAGGTCGTGCGCCGTTCGCCGTCGAGCACCGCCAGCCGGGATGCGTAGAAGCGGTAGCTGCGCTCCATCAGCGTCCCGAGGCTGACGTGCTCGACGGTGCCTGGACGATCCATCCGGCCTCCTCCCTCGGGCTCGCTCAGCTTGCGGAGAGAATCGTGACCACGGCTGCTGCCGGGTCGGGGTTGAGAAAGCCGCCGGCGTTCTCGGCAAGCGCGACCCTGGCGCCGTCGACTTGCCGGTCGCCGGCACGACCGCGGAGCTGGTCGACGAGCTCGACGAGTTGAGCACAGCCGGTTGCGCCCACCGGGTGTCCCTTGCTCAGAAGCCCACCGCTCGTGTTCACGGGACACGCACCACCGAGCACGGTCGCGCCCGAGGCGAGCAACGCCGGGCCCTCCCCGTCGCCGCACAGGGAGAGTTCCTCGTAGGCGATCAGCTCGGCCGGGGCCGATGCGTCGTGCAGCTCGACGACGTCGACGTCCTTCGGGCCGAGACCCGCCTGCTCGTATGCGGCGGCAGCGGCGCGAGCGACCGGCGACGGCTCGGAGAGCTCGTCGACCGCGCCGGTCGTGAGCACGGATGCGAGGATCCGCACAGGATCGTTTCCGAGGCGCTCCGCGTAGTCGCCGGCAGTGATCACGAGCGCCGCTGCGCCGTCGCCGATGGGCGAGCACATCAGGAGCGTGAGGGGCGGCGAGATCATCCGGCTTTCGAGTACCTCGTCCTCGGTCACGAGCTCCCGATACTGGGCCCTCGGGTTGAGTGCACCGTGCCGGTGCGCCTTTACCGCGACCGCGGCGAAGTCGCGCTCTGTCGCGCCGCTCGCTTTCATGTACCGGCGCGCGAGATCCGCGTACACGTCCATGAAGAACGAGCCGCTGCCGTTCGACGGTGCAAGCTCACGCCTGAACTCCTCGGCCCGAGCGACATCCGACCCTGAAGCCAGCGCCAGGAAGGTCCGCTGCTTCTCCGGGTGGGCGAGCTTCTCGGCCCCGACCACGAGAGCCACGTCGACCTCGCCCGAGAGCACGGCCAGGCGGGCGAGATGCACGGCACTCGACGCGGAGGCACAGGCGTTCTCGACGTTGACGATTGGCTTCCCGAGCAGGCCGGAGCCCTGCAGGCTCACCTGGCCGCGGATCATCTCCTGGCCGGTGACGATCCCGGCGGAGGCGTTGGCGAAGAACACGATGTCGACCTCGTTCGCCTTCACACCCGCGTCGGCGAGCGCCGCACCCACCGCTTCCTCCGCCAGCGAGGCAAGATCCCGGTCGGGGAACTTGCCGAACCTCGTCATCGCCGCGCCGACGATGACGACGCCGCTCACCGCTCACCTCCGCTGTCGGAGCCGACAGCAGCGCGCAGCGCGGCCTCGATTTCGGGGTATCCGTACTCGACGGCCATGTCGAGCGGCGTGCGGCCGTCGAGCCCTTCGATGTCGAGGCGCGCCCCCGCGTCGACGAGGATCTGGGCGACGTCCGCGTGCCCATGCCAGACGGCGTCGTGGAGAGCCGTGTAACCGTTGTATGGGCCCTGCGCGTCGAGATCGAGGTCGGACAGCTCGACGAGCACGCGCGCGGCCTCGGCATGCCCGCGATAGCCCGCCTTGTGACCCGGCGTGGCCCTCATCAGAGGATCGAGGATCCGTGCGCTGGCCCCGGCCTCGATCAGGATCCGCGCGATCCTCGCATCGCCCTGCTGAGCCGCAACCATCAGCGGGGTAAAACCGTCGGGCGAGAGCGCATCGACGTCAGCGCCCGCATCGATCGCGGATCGCACCCCCTCGAATTCGCCGGCGACTACGGCGGCCATCAGGCGCTGGCGTCCTTCGATCGCACGGATCTCCGCCGCACGGCGCTCGAGCAGCGCGACGATCTCCTCGAGGCCATCGCGCCGCGCGATATCGAGAGCCGTGTACCCGAGTCGGCCCTGCGCGTCGAGGTTGGCGCCGGCGTCGAGGAGGGCAGAGACGACGCCGGCGCGTTTGTGCCAGACCGCATCCATGAGAGGCGTGTGCCCGTTGAACGGCGACTGGAGATCGATCGGGGCTCCGTGGCGCAGGAGGACGAGCGCAACCTCGGGGACGCTGCTCTGTGCAGCGCGATGCAGCGCCGACGAGTAGATGCGGCTGTCGAGGACGAACGGGTCGGCGCCCTCGTCGAGGAGCAACTCGACTACGGCGAGGCGCCCCCGTGCAGCGGCATGGATCAGCGGGGTGTAGCCGCCCCCGTCCTTCGCATCGGGAGAGACACCTTCCTCGAGGACCTCGCGCACGCGCTCGACGTCACCGCGCTTCGCCGCAGCAGCGAGCGCCTCGGTGGCAAGGACGTCCCCGGTGCCCGAGTCAGGCACGCGAAGCTGCCTCCTTGCCCGTGGGGATCTCCCGCAACTCGGCGAGCATCGGCTCCCACAACGAGGGGTCGTTGAACTCGGGAGGGTAGAAGCTGACTCGGTCGGCGATGCCTTCGAACCGGCTCCGGACGAGCGCGGGTATCTCATGCGGCTCGCCGACGACTGCGAACGTGCGCAAGACCTCGTCGTCGACGAGTTGCGCCATTTCGCTCCAGGAGCCCTGCTTCACCAGTCGATGAAGCTCCGTCTGGAGCTCTTCCCAACCGTAGAGCTCGAGCACCGGGCGGTAGGCGTAGGTCGAGGCGTGGAACGCGATGTCCTCACACACACGCGCGCGCATCTCGGACATTTCGTCCTCGTCCCGTCCGGTCACCACCATCACGGGACAGCTGATCTCGAAGTCGCCGCGGTTTCGCCCTGCCCGTGCAAGTCCCTTCTCGACGGCGGGCACGGAAACGGTCTTCAGGTAGCGCTCCGTGTTGTACGGATGCGAGATCCAGCCGTCGCCGACCTCACCTGCCACGGCCGTCATTACGGGACCGACGCCCGCGAGGAAGATCCTCGCGTCGCCGAAGGGATTCGGACCGGGGTCGAACACCGGCGTCATGAGAGTGTGGTTGTAGTGCTCGCTTCTGAAGTCGAGCGGTGTCCCGTCACGCCAGCACGCCCAGATCGCGCGTACAGCACCGACGAACTCGCGCATCCGCGGAGCAGGCGTACTCCACGGCATGCTGTAGCGCCGCTCGATGTGAGCCTTCACCTGCGCGCCCAGGCCAAGGACGAAGCGGCCACGAGAGAGCTCCTGCAGGTCCCACGCCTGGATCGCCACGGTCATCGGGTTGCGGGCGAACGCAACCGCGATCGCCGTCACGAGCTCGACGCGCTGGGTGTGCTCCGCAGCAAGCGCGAAGCGGAGGAAGACGTCGTGCGCGTTCTCGAGCGTCCAGAGGCCGTCGAAGCCCACCGCCTCGGACGCGAGCGATCGCTCGGGGATCTCCTCGAGTCGGTCGCTGAGCAGGCAGTTGTCGATCTTCACGGTTGTATCGGCTGTCCTGGTTCTGTCGCCTCGGCGCCGGACTGGCGCAAGCGCGTTGCGGCCTGCGCCAGTCGTGGCACCATCGCTGCAGCGGCTAGTCCTTGATCGCGCCAGTGATGAGTGGTGTCTTGCCGTTGGCGCAGACAGTCTTGCCCTCAACCCGGTACTGGCCGCCCGAGTACTTCTCGTAGACGAAGCATTCGATCGGGAACCCGTCCTTCGGCGACGTGTTCACCACCGCGCCCGGGACGAGCCACTGGATTCGGGTGTTCTTCATGCTGCGAACCGCCGCCATGAAGGACGCCCGGGTGGGCTTGGATCGCTCGAGAGCCCGCTGGAGCGTTTGCGCCCACGCGAAGCCCTGCACGTTGAAGTAGTCGTTCGCCTTCAGCCCCTTGCCGTACTTGGCCAGGATCCTCTTGTACTGCTTGATCTCGGGATCATTGGCCCACTCGGCTGCCGCCGGATCCTTGACGTAGTTGAGCGTGATCAGGCCCTCGGCCGCGTCCCCTGCCTGCTTGATGCCCTGTTCATACGAGTTCCCAGGGTTGACGACAAGCGGTAACGCTTTGAGGCCGATCTCCTTCATTCGCGTCAGGGACTGCGCGACATAGCCAGGCAGCGTCGCGAGATAGACGACGTCGGCATCGGTCTGCGCGAACTGGTCGATGTAGGGGTTCATCGTCGGGTCGTTGAATGAATGCACCGACTCCTTCACGATCTTGATGTTGCTTCCCGCGATGCTCTGCTTGAACCCGTCGATGTAGTCCGTCGCGGACGCACCCTCGACCGCGAGGATCGCCACCTTGGCGTTCGGCTTGTTCTTCTTCAGGTACTGCGCGAAGAAGTAGCTCTCGAGGCTGTATGTCGGCTGCCAACCGATCGTCCATGGGTACTTCTGGATCTGACCGAACGCAGACGTGCCGTCCTGGATGAACACGTCAGGCACCTTCTGCTCGTTGACGTACTTGAGCATGCCCACGTTCGGAGTCGTGCCAAGCCCGGCGGCGATGGCGAACACCTTCGTGCTCTCGTTGAGCTTTACCGCGTTCGCCTGCGCGCGGTCCGCCTGGAAACCGTCGTCGAGCACGACGAACCTGATCTTCCGACGCTTCCCGTCGGCCATGGTAACGCCGCCGAACTTGTCGTTCACGTATTTGAAGTACGCCACTGCGCCCTTATTGATGCCGGCGTAGGCAGTGGCCGGGCCGGAGAGAGCGAAGCTCGAGCCGATCGTGATCTGCTTGTCCGTCACGCCTGGGGTCGCGGCTGTGCCGCCCACCCCGGCCGAGACCGCGACGAGCAGGGCCAGTGCCGCGACGAGCGCGACGACCAGCGATACCCGTGTCATGCGATGCATCTGTCTATCCCTCCTTCAGAGGTAGGGGAACGGCCTTCACCGCGCTCCCACCCGTGAAGCCCGTCTGGGTGGGAGGTGGCACTTTGTCGTCGTCCGGCGACTCGGATCCCGCCCGGGCTGGGGGCTGCACGCGGCGGTCGTCTCCGGCGGCGTGGCGTGCGGCGCCAGAAGATCCGCTCGATCTGCGGCCAACGCGCAGCCGTCTCAGCGCTGCGCTGCCGGTCCCGACGACCCCGGCCGGCATGAGGAGCATGCAGAGGATCAGCGCGACTCCGTAGATGACCGGGCTCAGGCCCGGGTTGACTCTTGACGCGTAGTCGGGCATGAACTCGACGAACAGCGCGCCGAAGATGGCCCCGGTCACCGTCGCAACCCCGCCGACGACGACGGCGGCGAGAAACGCGACCGAAAGCAGAAGCGGGAAGGAATCGGACGTGACGACCCCCGACACGAGGGCAAACAGCGAGCCCGCGATCCCCGCGTAGAGCGCGGCGAAACCGAACGAGAGGATCTTCAGCCGCGCTGCATCGATCCCCATCGTCTCTGCGACAGTTTCGTTGTCGCGCATCGTGATCATGGCCCGGCCGATTCGGCCGCGGAGGAGCCCGCGAGCACCGACGAAGAGAGCGACCGCGATGACGAGCGACAGGAAGTACAGATACGTTCGGTCGTCCAGCCGGGTCCAGTCAGGAGCCGTCGGCGAGTCGAAGATGATGCCGTTCTTGCCGCCTGTGAGCCCCTCCCACTTCTCGAGGAAAGGTCGAAGGCTCACGGCAAGCGCGACCGTCACGATCGCGAGATTGAGGCCGCGGATGCGGAGCGCGGGTATGCCGAAGAGGACGCCGAACACGAAAGTGAGCGCCGCAGAGGCCGGGATAGCTTCGAGGTAGTGCCAGCCGTGCTGCGTGATGAGTACGGCGGTGGTGTACGCGCCGATGCCGAAGAACGCGCCCTGCGCAAGCGAGATCTGACCCGAGTAGCCGGTCACGATGTTGAGGCCGAGAACCGCGATCGCGTAGCTGATGGCGATCGTGAACTGGAGGACGCGGTACGACTCGAGCATGAACGGAAGGGCGACCGCCACGAGAGCCAGAGAAGCGAGAGCAAGCGCTGGAAGCATCCGCCAGAACATCGAGCTGCGGTCGATGCCGAAGTCAGGTGACACCTCAGACACGCTGCACCGACGCCTTCCCGAAGAGACCTTCGGGTCGAACGAGAAGCGCGGCGACGATGATGAAGAGCGCGACGCTGAGCCTGAGCTGATTGCCGACCGCGTCGACATACGTGATCGTGAGCGACTCGATGACGCCGACGAGGAGACCGCCCACGACCGCCCCACCTGGGCTCATGAACCCCCCGAGCGTCGCCGCAGCGAACGCGTACACGAGCAGATTGACCATCAGTGTCGGCGTGAGGAAGAACTCGTGGGCGACCAGCACCCCTGCGAGCGTTCCGATGACCGCGGCGATCCCCCATCCGATCATCAGCATCCGCTCGACGCGGATGCCCACGAGACGGCTCCACTCCGGTTCGAGGGCCGCGGCGCGCATTCCGAGACCGAGCTTCGTGAAGCGAAAGATCAGCCAGATCGCAACGACCTCGCCGAGGAGGATCGCGACGAGAAACAGCGAGTCCTTGGTCAGGCGCGTGCCGGCGACCTCGAGCGCGCCGGTCGGAAGGGGGCTCGGGAAGGGCTTTGCGATCGCCGACCAGATCCAGATCGTTAGCCCGTTGAAGGCGAGGAAGAGGCCGAGCGTCACGATGATGATCGTTAGTGGGTCGCTGCCCTCCACCGGCCGGATCACGGTCCGCTCGATCACTGCACCGCCCACGAAGGAGGCAAACAGCGCCACCAGGATCGCGCCCCACACGCCGAGGCCCCACTCGGTGAGCTGCCAGGCGACGTAGGTGCCGAACAGGGCCATCTCGCCCTGGGCGAAGTTCATCACGCCCGTTGAGCGGTAGATGATGACGAGCGCGAGTGCGAGCGACGCGTAGATGGCGCCATTCCCCAAGCCTTCGACGATCTGCTGGACGAAGAGCTGCACGTCAGTACCCGAGATAGGCGAGTCGAAGGGTCTCGTCGGCAACCACCGACCCGGCGTCGTGCGACGAGACGATGCGGCCGGCCTCGAGGACGTAAGCGCTGGTTGCGATGTCGAGGGCGAGCTGTGCGTCCTGCTCGACGATCAGCATCGTCGTGCCCGTTTCCTCGTTGATCTCGCGAAGCGCTCCGAATAGGTCGGAGCGGACGACGGGGGCGAGACCCAGAGAGGGCTCGTCGAGCAGGAGCAGGCGCGGCTTGAGCATCAGGGCGCGGGCGACCGCGAGCATCTGTTGCTCGCCTCCGCTCAGGTTTCCGGCTCGCTCGCGGCGCCGCTCGCCGAGACGCGGAAAGAAGAGGTACCAGCTCTCGATCTCGCGCAGGACCTCACGCTTATCGCGTCGTGTGAACGCCCCGAGCGCGAGATTCTCATCGACGGTGAAGTCGGCGAACGTGCCGCGTCCCTGAGGGACGTGCGCGATGCCGAGCGCCGCCAGTCTGTCGGTTCGGGTCCCGAGGACGTCGGTACCATCGAAGACGATGCGTCCCGTCGCCGTGACCATGCCGGAGATGGCGCGGAGCGTCGTCGTCTTGCCAGCGCCGTTTGCCCCCAGAATGACCGCGATTCCTCCGGCCGCAACCTCGAGATCTATGCCGAAGAGGACACGCATCGGTCCGTAACGCGCGTGAAGATCCTCGACAGCGAGGAGGTTCACGCGGCCGCACCGAGGTAGGCGGTGACGACGTCGGGGTTCGCCCTTACCTCGCTCACCGTGCCGTCGGCGATCTTTCGACCGAGGTCGAGAACGACGACCCGATCGGAGATCCCCATCACCATGGCCATGTGGTGCTCGACGAGCAGCACCGTGAGGTCGTTCTCGTCACGTAGCTCGACGATCAGTCCCGCAAGCTCCGCAACCTCGACGTGGTTGAGCCCGCAAGCCGGTTCGTCGAGGAGCAAGAGTCGGGGTCGCATCATCAGGGCGCGTGCGAGTTCAAC
The DNA here is from genome assembly GCA_963716975.1 of uncultured Actinomycetes bacterium. Classification (GTDB taxonomy): domain Bacteria; phylum Actinomycetota; class Thermoleophilia; order Gaiellales; family Gaiellaceae; genus GMQP-bins7. The sequence continues at coordinate 33,018 of CAVQVA010000001.1, forward strand.
GCGCTTTCGGGTGGCATAGGGGAGCGAGTCGGGCCGCTCGTCTGCGAGACCGCCGAGGCCGAGCCGCTCGAGCACTCCCAACGCCTCACTACGAAGCCGGCGCTCTTCACGCAGGACGCGCGGAAGCCAGAGTGATGCGGTGAAGAAGCCGGCTCGCGTATGCGTGTGCGCGCCGACCACGACGTTCTCGAGCACCGAGAGCGCCGAGATCAGGCCGAGATTCTGAAACGTGCGACCGATACCTAGGTCGGCGATACGCGATCGCCGGACACGCAGCAAATCCGTCGCTCCGAGATGGATCTTGCCGCTCTGCGGCCGGTAGATACGCGTGACACAGTTGAAGAGCGTCGTCTTGCCAGCCCCGTTCGGGCCGATCAGCCCGCATATCTGGCCGGGCTCCACTGCGAACGACACACCGTCTAGCGCGAGGACGCCCCCGAAGCCGACGGCCACGTCTGAGACCTCGAGCAACGCTGGACCCCCACCGGCCGGCGAACCGCCGTCCTCACGCCCGTGAGTGAGCACAGCGATCAGCCTCCCACGGTGCCACTGATCGAACCAGTAACACCCGATACCGGTAGCGCGCCTACCACCTCGATGCGTGACCGTGCTTCGCCGATCCCCTTCGAGCCGCTCGCACTCAACGAACGAGGTTGATCGAGAAGGTGGGCGTCCCGAGCGCGGCCCCAGTGCTGGTCGAACAGTGCGTTCACTCCCTTCTCGCCGTCGCCTCGGCGGCGGCGTTAGGCTCGGGCCGCGCAATCGCTCTCAATCTGTGGTAGTTCCAACTGTTGGCGAGCCTACACTGTCCTCGATCACCGAAGACCATGCCGCACCGCAGGCCGCGCCGCCGGCCGCACTAACCGACCGCCTCGGGTTCATGCTCGTGCGGGCGAGCGCCGGTATGACGCGACTTGGTGCCGAGACGCT
>CAVQVA010000002.1:0-29020 GCA_963716975.1 uncultured Actinomycetes bacterium
CCTGAGACGTGTGAAACCCCCGCAATCGCGGGGGTTTCATCATTTGGGGGGCAATCGCGTCAGGCGCGTGTCGTGGGCGGCGCGTTCGACGGGGAGGGCACCGATCGTGCTCTCGTTGTCCCCGGTGGCGTCGGCGCCGACCTGCGGATGCACGGCCGGATCGCCGGGTCGCCGATCGAGGACGGCTCCGGGTTCGTCCGCGTCCGGTCGGCGCTCGCCGTGCTCCAGCGCAACAAGTGGATCACGGCCGAGCAGACGGTCGGAGAGCTTCGCATCCGGCTCGGTGAACGAGCACGAGGCTGAACGACGGCGTGTCGCGTTAGACGTCGCCAGCGGCTCAGCTACCCGCTCGTGGTGATCTTCGACTCGATGCGGTCAAGACGCGCGTCCAACGCGGTGATCGCCTGTCGTGTCTCGACCAGCGCATCGAGGATTGTCCTGGCATCCCGCTCATCGTGCGCACGTTCGACCGCTTGCGCCTTTGCACTGCCACGCTGGATCACGATGCTGGTCACCCCTGCCGTGAGGAATGTGATGAAGGAGATGCCGAGCACCATTTCGATGCCCCCGATGACTCGCCCCACGGCGGACGTGGGCACGACATCTCCGTAACCGACCGTCGTGACCGTTTGCAGCGCCCACCAGACCGCCAAGCCCAGTGACGGGAAGTTGTCGGGATCGACGACGCGGATCACGATCGCTCCGACGAACGCCAGTCCGACGAACGTAAGGGCGAGGCCGATGACCACAGATCGCGCGTCGGCGATCCGCAGAGCGCGGCGCTCGATGAACGAAGGCCCGTTCGGCGGCGGCGTAGGGTCGTCCCCGGTCATAGACCTGAGGTTCAACGACGGGCCCAGCTTCCCTCGCCGTGGTGGGTATGACCCGGCCACCGCGCTGTGGGCCGGGCGGCTAGCTGAACGCCGTCAGTGTGTGGCTCCCCACGGGCAAAGGCTGCGCCCACGACCGTGGACACGCAACGTTCGTTAGACCCAACCCAGTTGCTGCAGGCCGATCCCGTCGTTCCAGATCTTCGTCAGGTGACGGATTCGATCGCCGTCGAAATCCATGACGTAGACGTAGTCGGTCTCCACCTTCTGGCCTGTTGGCGGCACTGGCCCGCCCTCGCCAGTGTGCGTTCCACGGAACACGCCGTACGCCGCCACGTTCTGCCGCGCGTCGTCGACCGCGAACGAGCGAACCTCGTAGCTGGCGTCTGGCAGGGGAGTGAAGATGCCCTTCATCCAGTCCGTGTAGCCCTCGACTGTCTCGACCCCTTCCAGCGCCCCAGCCTGGGCCGAAAACCTCGCGCCCTCGTGGCAGTAGGCCCGGCACCCCTCCCACCCCTTGCCGGTTTCGCAGGCATCGAAGAACTGCTCGGCCGTCTCTCTGATCGAACTCATCGCGCTCTCCTTCGTCGTCGCCAAGCTGACCTAGACGATGCCACGAAAGGGGCCGGGCGGCTAGCTGAACGCCGTCAGCTTGTGGCTCCCACCAATGACACTCGGCCCCGGTCCTCCTCCACACGCCCGCCCGTCCCCGAACGGCGTCGGGCGAGGGGACCGCGGCCCCCACCGCTCGTCTCCCTCGCCCCAAAGACGCCGCAGGGTGGGAATGCTGACGCCCTGCCCTGCGGCACGGGCTAGACGCAGGGCCAGGGCTTCAGGTCTGTAGGGCTGGTCCCCGCAGCACGCGTCGTGGAGATGCCACGCGAGGTCCCGTGAGAGCGTCGTGCCGATCGAGCCGCGCGACGCGACTAGATCGACCGATGTTCGCGCTCGTGGAGCAACGCGACGCGGAGTCCTTCGAGCCCTGGCGGTGGGTCGACGAGCGCGACGAGCACCTGGTCAGCCTCTTCGTGTGGGAAGCGAAGTCGGACCAAGTCGTAGTCGAGCGCGTGGCGCAGCCTTGTGGCGGCTGGCTCAGGGACGTTGAGCCGGAGCCATTCGGCGCTGTCGGTTGTCACTTCTACTTCCTGGATGAGCACGCTTCGGCGGCCCTCAGATGTCCGGCGGTGGGATCGGGTACCTCTTGAATCGCACGAACGCGTCACGTTTCAAACACCACTTGGGGGGTTTCACGCCAGGCACCCCAAACGTGCAGTACTCGAACAGCCCATCTGCCGCGATCTGATACTCATAGAAGGCCGGGTTGCGTCCGATAGTGAGTGGTGCAGTGACCCGTGCGCGCACCGACGTCTCCAGGGCACCTCAGGCACCTCCAAAGCCGGTGACTCCGGCGTGCCCTTTCTGCGCCGACGCGACGTGGCGCTTCAACGGCCGCTCCTGGTATGCGTGCGACCCCGTCAGCAAGAAGCGCCACGTGTGTGCCGCGCGAGGCGGGCTCGCCGAGCGGCAGAGTCCGGAGTCCGAGGCGAATGGGCAGTGGGCGCGCCCCCTGATGCATGAGCAGTCGCACGAGCGTGCTTCCGTGATCGTCAAGGTCGTGCTCGTGACCACTCTTGCGGCGCTCACCGGCCTCTACATCACGCGCGCGATACGGCGATAGCTCTCGGTACCGGCGTCGGCGGGAGACCGGAGCCATGCGCGAGTGTGCGCCAGTACCCCCGTGACGTGGGCCGGGCGGCTAGCTGAACGCCGTCAGTCAGTGACTCTTACCGCGGTACCCGGCCCCACCCGGAACCCTGCCACGGCAAGGCGCCGGTGCCCAGATGGGCCGCGGCAGACATGTCTGATGGTCTCCGCGCTGCACATGTGAGAACGTGTGTTCGTGACCTCGGAGGGCCATCCCGGCGCACGACTCCAGCGCGCGCTCGCCGCCGGGCACCTCATCGTCGCCGAGCAGGCCGCGTTCGAGGTCCCGTTCGTCCCGCTAGTCGAGGCCCGCGAGAGCGTCTCTCACCAGTTGGTCTGCCTCGGCGTTCATCTCGCGGGGCAACCAGCTGACCCGCACGCTCTGGAAATGAGCGATAAGTCCGGTCGCGGCGGCGTGCAGCTCCCTGAGGTGTTCCTGCCTGACAGCAGAGACGCCGTTCACCTGGTCGACAACGAGCTCGGAGTCTGTGTAGGCGCGAATCTGCCGGACCCCGTGGCGGCGTGCGAGCGTCAAACCTGCGATCAGCGCCCGGTACTCCGCCACGTTGTGAGTGGCGGGGCCGATCGCCTCGGAGATCTGGGCCACAGGGGCAAGGCGGCGCGTCCGAAGGAGGACGCCGATCGCTGCGTGGGTCAAGGGCTCCCCGGGTCTTCGCCGCAGGTTGCCCCCGTCCGTGTTCAGCAGGAAGTACCCGCGCTTCGGCGCGGCGAGCTCCTCCGCCTCGGCTCCAGGCGACTCCGGCTTTCGTTTGCGGGGCGATCTTGGCGACGGGGGCTCGCGCGCAGCGACCTCGGCGACAGCCTCGGCCGCCGGAGCGGGGTGGGGCAGGTTCGCCGCGGCGGCCGACTCGCGAGCTGCCTGGACTCTCGCGAGATCCTTCTCGATGGAACGTCCGTGGGAGAGGGAGTAGTCGAGCCTGTTGCAGAGGCGGTGGGCAAGAACCGTGTTGTCGGGAGTCGCTTTCCCTCCGTCTCTCTTTGGGATTGGGAAGTGCTTGTGGGTTGGCTCCCAGTCACTCCAGGAGCGAGTGGGCCGCCGCTCGAAGTAACCTGCTCCGCCCCATTCCTCGGGACAGAAGCACTTGGGCATTCCGCATGTCAGCTCGGTGAGGTAGCCAAGCTCTGCGGCTTTGATGAGGGTGCCCTTGACGCCCAAGGCTCTGAGCTTCCTGGCCACTTCCGCACCTCGCGCCGGATCTAGAGGTGGTCTCGTCACCACAGGGAAGCTATCGGCCTCGAGTCTCGAGTTCCCAAGCGAGGCCCGAAGCATCCTTGGGATGGCCGCCTCCGGCCCTTGCGGTGGGACGAGGCGCAAGTCCGCAATCAGTCCGCAAACGCCCGCGAGGTGGGGGACGGAGCGATGCGGCTCGAGCGCCCGACCACCGCGTAACGCCTGTGCTCAAGCCACTTCGGACCACATCGCTCCAACCGCCGCCAACCGTCTGAACCGTCTAGAGGTCCCGAGTTCGAATCTCGGCGACGATTGCGCGTGTCGCAAGTTTGTCGCAAGTACGGACGGGAACACACGGGAACCCGCCGCAGGCAGAACCGAGCATCGCTGCGGCATCGGGGCACCGGCGGGGACGGTCGGCACACGTGCGGGTGAGTCCGGAAGTTGGGGTTCGAGTCCCTGTCCCGCAGCCTCCGAAACGCCCCGCGAGGGGCGTTTCGCGTTGCGCGGAGCGAAAACGCTTGTGACAGTTCATGTGAGCGTTTCGTAAGCACTGGCGCCGACTTTGTGCGCCCCCCGGTAGCCTCGCATGAACTTCTGACACGAACGGCAGCGCCGGGCCTCCGACTGGAGAGCCCGACTGCGGCGCGCGCCGTGTTCTTGTCCCCCAGGGGGAGGTCATGTCCTGAAAGCCCTAGTCACGGGCCTGTGCGCCCTCGTGCTCTGCGCCACACCGGCGGCGGCCCAGGCCGGCTCGTCGGCCGACCTCGGCGCCCAGCTCGCGAAGCACGTCGCATCGATGCAGAAGTCGAGCTCCGTGATCCGCTTCTTCGAGAAGCACCGCTGGCTCCTCGGCGATCCGCGGTTCCAGGAAGAGGCGTCGCTTCGGCTCCGGATCGCCCACCGCACGCTCGCGGCAACGCAGGCCAAGGCCGACCTTGCCCGCGCCCGGCTCGCGCGGCGCGAGGCCGACGCCGAGCGCAGACGCGTCCTGGCCGCTTTCGAGCGCTCGCCCGAGAAGGCGATCTGCCACGTGTTCGGCTCCTTCTGCCAGCAGGCACTGCAGGTCGCACGCTGCGAGTCGGGCGTCCAGACGACGGCACAGAACGGCCAGTACCTCGGGTTGTTCCAGATGGGCTCGAGCGCACGCCGGCTCTTCGGTCACGGCGAGAGCGCGATCGAGCAGGCACAGGCCGCGTACCGGTACTTTGTGCGCTCGGGCCGTGACTGGAGCCCCTGGTCGTGCAAGCCGTGGTACTGAGCCTTCGACAGGATTCGTGCGCAAAGTGCGGGCCCCGGCAGCCGGGTCGGGTTCCCACTGAGCCCGATCGCTGGTAGTAGATCGACCGTGTCCTTCTGGCGGAAGCCTGACCGCCTGAGGCCTCTGGACGAGGCGGCCGCGTATGCGCGCTGCCATGGTGACCGCGACGAGTCGGTGCGCGTGGTCAAGCTCCCGCCGCGCCGCGCGCGCTACGACCTGCTCGCGACGGGCGAGGAGATCAGGCGGCGCTTCGAGGAGCGGATCGACGCGCGCGAGCCGGACGCTCCCCTGGCGACGACACCTCCCGCGACGGCCTGACCGACGACCGGCCTGCCCGGCGCTGACCCGCCGTGGCGCCGGCTCTCACGATCCGCCCCGGGCACCCGGACTTCCTCGACCTCCCCTGGGAGCGCTCGCTCGTCGAGTGGCGTGTCCCCCACCTGATCGACCTGCCGAAGGGCATCAGCCGCCACGAGGTGCGCTTCCTCTCGTACCCGGACGGGATCTACGCCGTGAAGGAGCTGCCACGGAGACCGGCCCGCAACGACTACACGGTGCTCCGCGTGCTCGAGACGGCCGGGGCTCCGGCCGTGCGCGCGGTCGGGCTCGTCGAGGACCGGTCGGACGATCCGGGCGAGGAGCGCTCCGCGGCGCTCGTCACGGCGTACGAGCACTTCTCGTTCTCGTACCGCGAGCTCCTCATCGGCCCGGGCTTCGGCGCCCGGCGCAACCAGATGCTCGACGCGTTCGCCAACCTCCTCGTCCAGCTCCACCTTGTCCAGTGCTTCTGGGGCGACTGCAACCTCTCGAACGTCCTCTACCGCTTCGACGCGGAGGCGATCGAGACGGTCATGGTCGACGCCGAGACCGCCGAGGTCTTCCCGGGCGGCCTCACTGGCGGCAGGCGACTCGAGGACCTCGAGATCATGGTGGAGAACGTCGCCGGCGGCATGGCCGACATCGCCGCCGCGGCGGGCGCCGACGTCGACGCGGCGGACCTCGAGCTCGGACTCGACATCGCCGAGCGCTACCGCAACCTCTGGGCCGAGCTCGCCCGCACCGAGACGATCGCGGTGGACGAGCGCTACCGGATCACGGAGCGGATCGAGCGGGTCAACCGCCTCGGCTTCGACGTCGAGGAGGTCGACCTCGTCCCGGCCGGAGACGACACGAACGAGCTCGCGATCAAGGTGCGGGTCGGTGGCCGCACCTTCCACGCGAGTCGCCTGAAGGCGCTCACCGGTGTGGAGGCACGCGAGAACCAGGCGCGCGCGATCCTCTCCGACGTCCACTACTACGCCGCCCGCCAGGAGCAGGGCGCGGGTCACGACAAGACGACCGCCGCGATCCGCTGGCGCGTCGAGGAGTTCGAGCCGCTCCTCGCCGAGCTCTCGGCGCTCGACGACCTGGCCGACCCGATCCAGGCCTACTGCGACGTGCTCCACCACCGGTACATGCTCGCCTCGTCGGTCGGGCGGGACGTCTCGACCCGCGAGACGATCCGCGACTGGCTTACGAAAGGACGGCCCGGCTACCCGCTTCGCTAGGCGGGCACGCGGCAGGCACTCCGCTACACTTGCCAGTCGCCACGGCCCATTCGTCTAGTGGCCTAGGACACCGCCCTCTCACGGCGGCGGCACGGGTTCGAATCCCGTATGGGCCTTCGCCCGCCTCAAACTGGAAGTGCCGCAAACCCCGTCAACATGCGGGGTTTCGGCTTTCTTACGGCATTTCCCCCGGTTGCGGTCGTTGTGCAGACGTGTCGACGATGACCGGGTTTGAGCACCCCGTGATACACCGGTGATACACACGCCGCCCACCGATCGCCCCCTCCCCCACCAACTCGGCGCGCACCCGCCCGTGGTGTGTTGTGATTTTTCATTCTGGGATTGGGGCGGATGGTGATCTCGACCGTCGGGCCAAAGAGGTTCTACCGCTGGCGGTAGAAGTCGGGTCTCCAGCGCAGGCGGCCCGCGGGCATGACCGCCTCTCGCGCGATACTGCGTGAGGTGGGGCGTCGTAGAGAACAACGGGCGAGCAACGCGGGCGGGCGGCATCACCGGCGCAGGCTTCCGACCGGGAGTCAGCGGCAACCCTGGTGGGCGCCCGAAGGGTTTGGCCCGCCGTGTGCGCGAGTTGGTCGGCGATAACGGCGAGCTGATCCTCGAGTTCATGGTCGAGGTGTTGGGTGACGATTCGGCGCGGACGGCGGATCGATTGGAGGCGGCGAAGTGGCTGGCGGACAGGGGGTTTGGGAAGGCGCTTCAGGCCGTTGAGGTTGATGTTGCGCCGCAGCCGTCGCTGGACTTATCGATGTACTCGCTGGAGGATCTGGAGACGATGATCGCGATCCTGGAGAAGTACGGACCGGGCGGCGCGGCCAACCGGCAGGCTGCTGATCCGGCCACCCGGAACTACCGACCGCTCCCTGGTGCACTTGCCTGAGAGGAGAGCCTGCCGGAGCCGTCACTACCCTTCTCTTCCGTGCAGGAGGATCGCGGGGGCGAGCGGGGCGATAGGACACACGCGGAACTAGGCCGGCTGCTCACAGCCGCGGCGGGCTACCGCGTGCTTGCGAGCGACGGCACACACCTCGGCTGGCTCGATCACGTCCGCTACGAACGCCACGCCGACCACCCCGACGAGATCATCGTCAGCAGTCGCCGTCTCCTCGCGCGGCGGCAGCGTGTCCTCCCCTTCAGCGCGGTGGCCGAAGTCAGACGCCGTGACAGGACGGTTGTGGTACGCGGCACCCGCACGGAGTGAGCCGCGCGCGCCTCCAACGGCGGAATGTATTTCGTGGCGAGGTCGGCGAGCTCTGGCGCCTCCCCTTGAACTTTTCGCCTGCATCTGCATAGATTCCGGGCGGGAGGAGGGGTGGTACTGCTGCACTGCGAGCAATGCGGCTGCTCGGGCGGGCTTGGCATCGGCTGGGTCTCGTTCGTTCGCGGTGATCCCGACGACACCGATGACCGGTCGTGGATCGGGGCGTACCCCCCACGCTGTGCCGTAGCTCGGTTCGATTATGGGCGGGCGCGACACCGCCGAGAACCACGTCTGCGTCTGGGATCCGCCCCCCCAACGGACGTGACAGGCCGCTCGCAACGTCAAGGGGAGGGGACGCTGCGAGCGGCCATTCGGCGCCTAGGAGAGGCAGAACGGATTTCGGGATGTGAAATCTTTCGCGGCGAGGCGCAGACGAGCGCGGGACGTGATCCAGAACCAGTAAGCCCTTGACCGAGAGGGATGCGGCAGGTGTCGAACGGCACCACCACATGGACAGTGCGGTACACCGTGAGCGGCGGTCACCAAGTGCACTACAAGGTGTTCCACGACCAAGCCGCGGCGGAGAATTTCGCGCGATGGTGGGAGCGACGAGGCGAGGGTTTTGAGTCCTTCGTTCTGCCTCGCTGACCAGGCCTTCTTACGGCCCAGCCGTGACGGCAAAGGCCGAGACGAAGAAAGCTCCGCCTTATCCCCGTTTCCTCAGCCGCCCGCACGAGCGCGCCGAGCAGGCGCGCCCACCTTCCGGGCCGTGAGGAGCCGCTCGCTCACGCCCTGGCCCCGAACGTGGAAGAATCGAGCCCATGCTCCTCGCTGGCCTCCCGGTCCCTGACCGTCTCGTGCTCGAGCTGGCCCAGTGCCTCCGCACGGAAGGGCTAAACGACACAGCCGAAATCCTCGAAGACGCCTACGACGATGAGCGCGGCATCGTCGCGCTCACGATCTCCGACCGGGAAGCGATCCTGCGGGCGCTGGGCTACTGCCCGTACGGGCTTTCGGAGCTTCGAGGCGTCCTGCTCCTCGAACAGGAATGGCGACTGGCTGAAGGGCTCGTTAGCCAAAGCGCGCCAACTGTGGGCTGACCGGCCGGCCCGGCTGCGTACACCCCTCGAGCCACGCCTCTACTTCCGCCGGCACGAGGCGCACGTAGCGGTCCCCGAGGTGCGTGTAGGACGGTCGGGAGGCGTTCCAGTCGCTTCCAGAGCCCCCATCCGGCCGGGTCCGCTCTCAAGGAGGAGTGCCAAGACGAGTCATTGCCCAGAACGATTGTTCCGCCGTTTGCCTTAGCGGTGGCCGATGGCGGAGAGTTGCTCGGCCAGGCGGCGGCGGAAGGCCGGCACGAGTGCGAGGACGCGTAGCGCGACATTGCGTAGCGGGCGAACCGCCCGCGGGGCGGTGGCCAGTCGGGTGAGCCGGTGGGCAAGCGCGACCACGTGCATGGCCTCGGCACGACTGGCGGCCGCGTACTCGTCGAGCTTCTCCTCGCGACCTTCCTTCAGCGCGATCGACAGCGCATCCCCGAGAGTCACTGCATCACGCAGGCCGAGGTTCATGCCTTGCCCACCTGCCGGGCTGTGCGTATGTGCGGCGTCGCCGGCGAGCAGTACCCGCCCGGCCCGGTACTGGTCCGCCACGCGCTCGTGGATCCGAAACCTGGATCCCCAGATCACGTCAGTCACCCTCACCGTCGTGCGACGCGGCCCCCGGGTGTCGAGCAGTCGCTGTGCGTAGGCGACGTCCGGCTGCTCAGGCGCATCGTCGACTTCGGCCACGAGCCGGAACGACCCGTCCGGGAGCGGCGCCACGACCAACATGCCGGGTGTGGAGAAGAACAGCAGGACCTGGTCTGCCGGCAGGCCGCCCTCCACCCGGACGTCAGCCAGCGTAAAGGACAGGGCCAGCGCACCGTTGCCGTGGTACCCGAGTCCGGCTAGGTCGCGGATCTTGCTGTTCATGCCGTCGGCCGCGACGACGTACTGGGCCTCGATCACGTCGCCGCTGTCCAGCGTTACCTCGGCAGCGTCGGCGGTCTGGCTCACCCCGGTGGCGGCGTATGGGCGGTGGACTCTGCCGCCGAGTTCCTCGAGGCGGTCGAGCAGGACCTGCTCGGTGATGTTCTGCGGGACCATCAGCGTGTACGGATACTCGGTCGGGAGCTTGTCGAACCGGACCGGCACGAGCTCGCGATCGCCATCGCGGATACTGAACTGCGGAGCCTGGATACCGAGCCCCGCCAGTCGCTTCGAGACGCCGATCTGCTCGAGCATCTCGAGCGTCCGGGCGTGGACGACGGCGGCGCGCGAGGTATTCGCCCCCGTCGCCTGCCGATCAACCACCGTGACGTCATGGCCATGTCCGGCCAACGAGGCGGCGACCGCCAACCCCACCGGCCCCGCACCCACCACCAGCACCTCCGTGCGACCAGGAAGCTCACTCATCACGGATGCCGGACACCTTAAGCCGCCGCTGCCTGTCCGGTCAGCTCGTCGCGGTGCTCTCCGCGAAGGATGGCGTACGTCCAGACCGCTTTGACCACGGCCCAGACGAGCGCCACCGACGCGCTCGCAATCAGCAGGTACACGAGGTCGGGGAAGCCACTGGCAAGGATCGAAAGCGGCAAGCCCAGTTGCTTCGGCACGAGCACGAAGACGAACAGCGCCCAGACCAGGCTCAGGACTAGCGAGAAGGTGATGCGCCACCACGGGCCGATCCGGCCGCGTCGGATGCGCCCGCGTCGCAGCGCGGCGACCGACCTGACGATGCCGCGGGTTTGCAGGACGAGCAGCGAAAACAGTGCCCCGTAGACGATGAAGATTGCGATGCCTCGACGGCGGCGACGGTGGCTCTTGCCCTTCGAGGAGACTAGTGACGCCGGCGGCGATGGTTCCCATACGACCGCTGGTGAAAAGATCGAGGGAGTTCTCCGCATTCATCAGGACGACGACTCCCCTTCGGCTCTGCGGGATCAGCACGACGTTCGCGTGGAAGTTGAACGTCTCGCCTTGATGGTGGATCACCGGGATGTCGTTGAGAGGGCCGACGAACCAGCCCATGCCGTAGGACGTGCCCTCCTTCGGCGTCTGCACGGCCGGGCGGTGGAGTTCGCTGATCGCGCCGGACGAGAGAACGGACGTACCCCGATACCGACCGCCGTCGAGCTGTGCAACCACGTAGTGGGTCATGTCCTCGGCGCTGGCGATGAGGTAGCCCGCAGGTACGAGGCCCCGGTTGTACGGCAGGTTGGCTGACCGTGGTCGGCCGAACCAGTAGTTGTAACCGGTCGCGAGGCCGGCTGGTTGCGCGGCAGCCTCGGACGTAAACGAGTTGCGCATCTGGAGCGGGTCGAAAACCCTCGTCTGGACGTAGCTCTCGTACGACTGTCCCGCGACCGTCTGCACGATCAGGCCCAGAACCGAGTAGTTGATGGTGCTGTACTGGTGCTTCGAGCCAACCGGTGCGGTCAGCTCGGCATTCTTCAACTTGCGAACTGCCTGCTCCAAGGCGGTGTCGCTCGTATCGCCGTCACCCTGATACGTCCGGCCGGTCTTGGTGGAGATGCCGCTCGTGTGGTTGAGCAGGTGCCTCACGGTGATCTCGGCTGACGCCTTTTCGTCGGCCACGCGGAACCAAGGCAGGTAGCGCTGCACGGGTGCGTCGAGCTCGATCTTGTTCGCCTCGACGAGCTGCATTACCGCCAGAGCGGTGAACGATTTCGCCACCGATCCGATGATGAACGGCGTCTGCGGCGTAACGGCCCGCCCGGAGTCGTCCGCCTTTCCGAAACCACGGACGTAGGCGATACGGCCATCTTCGACAATGCCGAGCGCGAGTCCCGGAACCCGCTGAGCCGCCATCTCACCCTGCACGAAACTCTCTATCTCCGCATACTTCGGGCCAGCGCCCGTTCCGTTGGCAGCGGGCGTGTCCGAGCCCGGCTTGCTCACGAGGTAGGCGCCACCAAGGACGAGCGCGCCAAGCACGACGGCGATGATGACGCTTCGACGTCGCGCGCGCATGCGACCTGTCGTGCGACCTGTTGCCGTCTCACCGACGTCGGCCGCGTTCGTATTTGTCGACCCGTCTGATTCATCCTGGATCGCGCGTCTCACGTGTTCTCCTCACTGACTCCCGGAGAGCCGAACGTTCGCTCTCCGGTGATAGATCAGCGGGGAAAGGGGGCTTGGCGTCGCAGAGGCCACGGTAACCGAGCTGCCCTTGGGGCGATTTGCGCGACTCGACCCGCTGAGCAGAGAACGTAACCAGAGTCACAAGCTCGAGTCAACATTGACGGCCTTCGGGGATTCGGCCGGGATTCCGGCCGTAGGGCCAGTTCAAACAATCCTGCTCCTCCTGGACTCGCGAGCGTTTGGCGAGAGGCACGGCCAGCGCAGAGGACCGCGCATCCGCCCACGGCCTGTAACGTGGGATCGTCCGTTGCGACTCGCCCTCGATCGAGGAGGATCGGCGTGGCAGGGAAGTCGAAGAAGCATCGTGTGCCCAACCCCATTTCGCTCGGAACCGAGGCGAAGGCGCCGATGCCCAGCTTGAAGGTGAAAAAGCAGAAGAAGCGGTCGCGCGGGAAGTAGCACGCAGCGGGGACTGCGGCTGACGAAGAGCGGGCGCCGTTGCCGGTGCGCTGGTGGTAGCGCTGCGCGGCCTCCCGTCGGTCAGGCCTTCACGCGCTCTCTCTTGCGCTTTTCGATCCTCGCGACGCCTGCCGAGGGAGCGAAGATGCTCGTGCGCCCGTCGTTCCATCGGACGCGGAAGCGCGGCGGATCCTGGGCCAGAACTTCTTCGATGACGCTCGCCCGACCTGACTGAGCAGCCCGCTCCGACTCGACGACGATCCTGTCTTCCACGCCCGTGTCCATGGGTTCGGCCCTCCTGCGATTCGATCTCGTCAACCGAAGGCTAGCGCGGGTCGCCCCGTCTTGATCACCACGACGCCGCCTCGAGCGAAGCGTCAGTCCCGAACCCGCAGGAGCCGCCCGACGGGCCGTGCGCACATCGCCTTCGCCTCCTCGGCAGGCGCGGCAGAAGGCGAGGAACCGCGGCGTTGCCCGGAGCCCGCTTCCTGACCGCGCAGCTCTCGGCCTCCGGGGAACAATTCGCCGTTGGACGAGGCATAGACTCTCGTTACTGCGGCCGAGAGGAACCGAGGATGTTGGTGGGAGGCGTCCCGATCGACGAGCGGCTGCTTCGGGAACTCACCCGGGTTGTCGACCGAAACCTCGCGCAAAGGCTGGACACAGCCCTTCTCTACCGCGCGAAAGTGCTGGGGCTCACGGTTGCCGAACGGGAGGCGATCCTCAAAGCCCCTCGAAAACTCGCCGCCAGTGCTCGAGGAACTTCGCGCGATCCTTCTGCAGGATCCGCGCTGGCGCGTGAGCGAACGGTTGGCGTAGCGCAGAACGGGCCGAATTTCAGTGAGCGCCTCGCTCGGGCAAGGCTCTTCTCGCTACGCGACCCACCGACCGGCGCTCCAGCGAACGCCGCAGCGACTCGATCTCCTGGTCGCGCCGCCAGTGGCCGGGGTTCTTCACCTTGATCCAGCCGCCCTGCCCGCGGCGTTGCGCCCTGTCAGGCTTCATGTGCGACGCCGTCCCCCTCAGACCGACAACCTGCGCGGCACCACAAGGCGTGGTTCCCCCGCGGGACGGCGCCGCGGGCCGTACAGAAACGTTGTACCCCCTGGTGGTCCCCCAGCCAACCGTTGTTTTCGCTATTTGCGAAGTTCACTATCCCGACTGAGCGGCCGCCGTCCAGTCCGCCCTCCTTAGTTAGGGCATAAGAGCAAGACCTGCAGGTTGCCACCAGCTCGGCCCGAGCATTGACAGCCTTACCGGAGTCTTGTATTAGAGCGCACTTGTTATCGACCGGAGGGAGGCCAGAGATGGCCGAGGACTCAGTAAAGGTCGCACCGGACGTCTACAAGGTGTTGTTCGAGAACGAGAAGGTTCGCGTGCTCGAGGTGGAGATGGACGAGGGAAGTGGGACGGAGATGCACTCGCATCCCGACACTCTCATCTACATTCTCTCCGGCGGCAAAGTGAACTTCACGGATCCTTCGGGCGAGGTCGTCGAGCTCGAAACGGCCGCAGGCGAAACGGTCTGGATGGAAGCCACGGAACATGCAACCGACCACGTTGCAGGTGCCATCCACGCGATCTTGATCGAGCCGAAGTAGACGATCCCATTGCTCGGCTCAGGTAGCCGAGGGCGGGGTTCAACGAGACAGCCGAGCTTGGGCGGTCGCCCCTGAAGCTCCTGCTGGCGCACTCAGGGCAGAACGCCAGCCTGTTCAGAAGCTCCCTGGATCATCGGCCACCGCGCGCGGCTCGACGGGCCGGATGGCCTGATCCCTTGCGAGCGGCCGTTGCGCGCAATACCTAATTCGTGGCCCATTCATGGCCCAAGTAGGACACGGCGGGGGATCCGCGGGCACGCCCTACCACGGCCGCGGGGAAACACGGATGTACGCCCGCCTGACCGATTGGACGATGGTTGGTGGTGAGCCAGGCGGGCCCGCCTGGCTCACCAACGGTGGACTCGCAGGAAATGGGGCCGGACGGCTAGCTGAACGTCGTCAGTGTGTGTGTGGCTCTCACCATTGGCACCCGGCCCGTTAACAGCGTGGTAGACCCGCCGCGGTTTGACCGCAGATCATCCCCAGCCGCGCGAGGTGCCCTGTGGAGCCTGTGGACAGCTGACCGGTGTTCTCCGCACCTTGCGGAGTGTTTCTGCGCCCGCCTGTGGAAGGATCGTCACGGCGCGGCCTCCGTGTGACAGAAGCAGCAACGTGTCGAACGGCACCATCACATGGACGGTTCGGTACACCGTCAGCGGCGGTAACCGAATGCACTACAAGGTGTTCCACGACCGGGCGGCGGCGAAGAAGTTTGCGCGATGGTGGGAGCGACGAGGCGAGGGTTTCGAATCCGTCGTTCTGCCTCGCACGGCGAAGGCTGCGTGACGTGATGTCGCGCACGGCCGTCCCCGTTGGTCGGCCCGATTGGGGCACCTTCGTCCCTGCCAGTCGGCACGAGTCGGCCGACTTCAATTTCGGACTGCTTGCCGCCCTGGCTGCCTGCGTCGCTTTCTGGGTATTGGTCGCCCTGACCGTGTACTCGTTGATCTAGCAACGATGGGCCGGGCGGGCTGCCTGAACGCCGTTGCGCGTACCAAATGGTCGCCCGGCCCGCCTCGAAGCCTGACACGCCGCGCCCCGCCCCACCAGTGACCGAAACGGACGAGTCGCAGGACGCAGGGACGAGTGCGCCCTGGAAAACGGCAGGGTTGAGACGGAGTAGAGTGCAGTTTGGAAACACCGAGCCAGTCGCGCTGACGGTCCAGCTTGTGCCCGTCGAGTCGCCAGCTTCTTCTTCCTCGTTGCGACCACGTCTCAGCCGAGCGGAGACAGTCCGGTCGAAGGCAAGCCTTCGTAAGGCTGCCGCTCGTGCCCATGATCGATGAGAGGAGTCAGCAATGACCGCAGTTCTTACCGAGACCCTGACGGCGGACGCGATGGTCAAGATCGCCCGCGAGCAGGTGGCGGCCTTCAACGAGAGCGACTGGGAGCGGGTGCGGGCCGGGCTGGCCCCCGATTGTCGCTACGACGAGTTTGGAACTGGGCGGAAGGTCGAGGGCTCGGAGAAGATCGTCGAGCTGTTCAAGGGTTGGAAGCAGGCGTTTCCGGATGCACTCGGAACGGTCACGAGCGCCGTCGCCGGCGGTGACGAAGCGGCCCTGGAAGTGACCTGGAAGGGCACGCACACCGGCCCGCTCGCGACCGCGGAAGGAACGATCCCGGCCTCGGGCAAGCGTCAGGCGACACCCGCCGCCTTCTTCTTCACCTTCGACGGCAAGAGGATCAAGGACAGTCGCCACTACTTCGACTCGATGACGCTTCTCAAGCAGATCGGCGCGCAACCCAAGTAGCAGGCGGCGCATACCCGGAGGGGGGCGACCAGACGGTCGCCCCCCTCCAAATCTGACGGGTGCCACTCGTTGTGCCGACGCCTCTCGTCCTGAGATCCGGAAGGCCGTTTTCACTCGTTGAGGCACTCTTGCAGGCCTAGCCGTGACGGCAAAGGCCGAGACGAAGGACGCTCCCCCTGATCCCGTTTCCTCAGCCGCCCGCGCGAGCGCTCCGACGGGATCTTCGGCAGCCCCGCCTGGCGATGCATACCGATTCGAGAGCAAGGCGGAGGTGATCGAATGTAGGCGTGAGCGACAAGAGCGAGACGAACCCGCGCTGGTGGGCTGTGCGCCCGGCTCAAAACCTGAAGCCCGCCACGTACCGCTGCCCGCTCTGCGGGAACCATCTGCCCGCATTGAGCGAGCACATGCTGATCCTCCCGGAGGGCGACCCCGCCGGGCGACGCCACGCGCACACTGGATGCGTGCTCGCCGCTCGGGCGGCGAACCGACTGCCGAATCGGGATGAGTGGCGCGCGACCCAGCCGCGCGGGCCGGGGCTGCTCGCACGTCTGTTCCGGCACGAGTAGCTCTACTGCAATTTGGCCCTTGACGGGCTGCCACCATCAGACCCAGCGCAAGCTGCCGCTGACTGCGCTCACGCTGCCACCTGCTCCTGGTATAGGAATCTCTGGAACCCAGAGAAGATCTTCCTGATTTCCGCGGCCTTGCCCAGGTCAGCGATGGCGTCGGCGATCGAGTCGTGATAACGCAGCTTGAGCAGTGGGGCAAGCTTCTCCTGGTCGAGTTCCTCGACCCCAACGGTGACGTAGTGCAGCAGCACGAAGTCGAGGAACGCCCGCTGCTTGTCGGTGAACTCCGTGTCAATGAGGTGCTGGGCGTGCGCCGCTCGCTCCTCTCGGGTGAGTGGCGGAAGGGCATACGCGACATGGGCCTGTCCTGCTCGGTGGTGCGCTCGGGGTTGCCCGCCTTGAGGTAGTCGTACGGCAGATCATCAGCAGGGTTAATCGGCTTTTGGCCGAGACCCAAGGCCTCGCAGCGCTATGCGCCGGCCGGCACCGCCGCGCCGATGAGGGCCGACGTGTCGCCGGGGCGAGCGTCGTCAGGAAGGGAGAGCTGCGCCCCGGGATCCGTCTAGCCGTCGTGCCCCCCACAGTGGCAGCACCCGGGGCGCACGTTGTTATTCGGCGACGCCCACGCTTCGGTTCTTGCGCTCGGGACCTACCGGCTCAGACCAGGTCGATCAACCCATCGACGATTGGCTCGGCGACGGGCGTGCAGACAAAGCGTCTGACCGCAGCTCGATTCGGGGCACGGTCACCCCGGACATGGTGCGGCTTTTCCCGTACCCGACGGCAGTGAGCGCCCCGATGGCCGCTGCCACCCTGCCTACGACGCTATCGGTATCCCGTAGCGGGGAGACCGATTTTGATCTGTGGCCGGATCCCCCGGTCGCTTCGCATGCGGCCGCGCGTTTCGCAGATTCAGGTCGCGGCTCTCCGCTCGCACACGAGAAGGGAGGGGCCATGACCATCGCCCCTACACCGCTCCACACACGTCGGATGCCCCACAACTACCTGTGGGCGCTCGCGGCACTCGTGGTCGGTCTTGTCGTCGGGGGCACCGTCGGGCTCCTGGTCGGCTCGAGCGTGTTCGAGGACTCCTCGAGCTCGACCGCCGTCCAAGGATCAGGCGTCGCCGCAACGGAGGCGCGTGACCTGCCGCCGTTCAGCTCCGTCGAGCTTGCCGGGAGCAACACCGTGACGATCCGCGTCGGGGAGGAGCAATCCGTTGTCGTCCACGCCGACAACAACCTCGTCAATCGCGTCACGACCGCGGTGCAGGACGGCAGCCTGGTGATCGGAGACACCCCCGGTAGCTACACAGCCAAGAGCCCGATGAGCGTCACGGTCAGCGTGCCATCGCTGGATGCGTTGACTCTCACCGGCAGCGGGGTCATCGCGGTTACCGGTATCGAGGCCTCGAGCCTGACGGTGAGGCTGCCCGGCAGCGGCGTCCTCCGCGCGAGCGGAGCCGCGACGAAGCTCGATGTCACCCTTGACGGCTCCGGCGACGCACAACTCGAGCAGCTCATTGCCGGCGACGTGCGTGCAGTGGTGAGCGGCTCGGGCCGGATCGTGCTCACGGCGACGAAGAGCCTTGACGCGTCAGTGCCGGGCTCAGGCGCGATCATGTACAGCGGCAATCCGCGGGAGGTGACGAAGAGCATCACCGGCAGTGGCGCAATCATCGCGACCTCGGGCTGACGTGAAGAGAATCCGGGCCAACGCACGCGACCGACGCGATACGTACTCGACTCGCCGAGCTCGAGCTACGGCCGCGAGGGCCTGATCCGACGTCGTCGAGCGGCGAGGCGGCACGACCGTCGAGCGGCAACCGACCGACTCGCTCGTCGAAGCGGCACGACGCGACACGCGCCGTCCGCACCCACGAAAGGGCGGTTGCACCGACGCGCCGACATGCGTCAGGCTGGCGTGCCGGTCCTACCTCGACCGACGGCACGGAGGGTGGGGCCGGCTTCAGCCGGTCCCACCCTCGACCCAACGTTTCCGCCGGCGCCTAGCTCCCGCGCTGACAGTGACGCAGCGCGTTCAGGCAACCGTCGACGAGCGACTGCAGGTCGCTCTGCCGCCAGGCGTTGAAGAAGTCGGCGTGCGCGGAGAGCTGGCCTCCCGAGGCGAGGGTCACCGTCCCCGCGCCGGTCACCGGATAGCGGTAGATGAGCGAGATCTGGGGCAGCGCGTGGGCGAACTTCGCGGGACAGCGCCCGGCGACGGGGTAGGCGACGTGAGCGGCGTGGCTCGCGCTGTCGAGGTTCTTGCCGTCCCAGCAGCTCGGGAACGTCACGTGCAGCCGCAGCCCGCGCGCCTTCGCGTCCGGGCACGTCGGGACGGTGCTCGATCGAGCGATGCCACCGGCGACACCGCAGTTCCAGAACGTGAGGCGCAGAGGCTGCGGGCTGGTCGCCTTCGCGTCGCCGGCGATCATGCGGAAGCTGGGTGGGAATGCCTCGACGTGCCGCCTCGTGCTGCGCCGGTAGTAGATCTGGGCGTGATTCGGCGTCACCGGCTGCCCGTCCACGTAGAGCGTCGGCATCCAGTAGGCGGCCGTGTCCGCCGGCCGCTGGCAGGTCGTGCCGCTCGCGAGCAGCGCGTCGAGCGTCGACGACGCGTTCGTCCCGGTGTTCCCGACGAACGAGTGGTCGTGGGACGCGCCGGGCTTGCCGAAGAAGACGATCGGGTCGTCTGCCGCGCGGTGGCTGAACGTGCACGAGCTGACGAAGTTGACGCCGCGGAGCTGCGCCATCGAGACGCGCTCGCCCGAGCCGGCGAAGGCGGTCGAGACCACGAGCACGGCGGCCAGCGGCAGAAGCGAGGCAACGGCGAGCACACGAGCGTTCATCGGAGCACCTCCGGAGCAGCGTGGACCGGCCGGATCGAACCACCGCGTTGTGAGGATTCCGTGTGGGCTGCGTAAAACGGAGCGCAGCCCCCGGGGTAGGGGCTTCGAAAATTGGTCGATCCCCGTTCCTCTGCGATCATCACGTCGAGACGAAGGAGGCGAGGAGATGTCCATTGCCGACCTGACGAAGGTGCTGGACGATGCCGGCGCCGAGTACGAAGTCCTGCACCACGGGTACACGGAGCGCGCGGTCGAGGAGGCCGAGGCGCTCGGGCTCGACGCGGCCGAGGTCGCCAAGACGCTGATCGCACGCACGCCGGAGGGGCACCTGCGCGCGCTCGTCCCGGCGTCCGAGCGCATCGACATCCGGAAGCTGCGCGAGGCCGTCGGGGGGTCGAAGGACGACGTCCAGCTGGCGACCGAGGCGGAGATGGCGCAGGACTACCCGGAGTTCTCGCTCGGTGCGGTGCCACCCCTCGGCGGGACGCGGAGCGACCCGGTGATCGTCGACCGTCGGCTCGCCGAGCACGAATGGCTCGTGTTCGAGGCCGGCACGCACGACGACTCCGTCCGCGTCCGAACAGAGGACCTGCTCCGGATCGCGCAAGCGCAGACGGCCGACCTCTGCGAGGACTGACGGCCCGGCCACCCGAGCGTTGGGGCGGCAGACCTGCTCAGGGGCCGCCGCGGACGTAGATCACCTGGCCGGTGACGTACGCCGCGTCGTCCGAGCAGAGGAAGGCGATCACGCCCGCGACGTCCTCCGGCTGACCGACCCTCCGGAGCGGCGTCTGCTCGGCGACGGCCGTCTGGAAGTCCTCGAACGAGACGCCGAGGCGGTCGGCGGTCTGCTGGGTCATCGCGGTCGCGATGAAGCCCGGCGCGACGCAGTTGACGCGGATGTCGAACCGCCCGAGCTCGATCGCGAGCGTCTTCGCGAGACCCTGGATCCCCGCCTTCGCGGCCGAGTAGTTCGCCTGGCCGCGGTTGCCGAGCGCGGAGGTCGAGGAGATGAGGACCATCGAGCCGCCCTTCTGCTGCGCCATGTGCGACTGCGCCGCCTGCGCGGCGAGGAACGTGCCGCGGAGGTGCGTCGCCATCACCGACTCCCAGTCGTCGTCGGTGAGCTTGTGGATCAGGTTGTCGCGGATGATCCCGGCGCACGTGACGAGCACGTCGAGCCGCCCGCTCGCCGCCGCCGCTGCGACGGCCGCCTCGACGTCGGCGCGCGAGGTGACGTCGCAGCGCACGGCCCGTCCGCCGATCCGCTCCGCGGTCTCGTTCGCGGCTCGCTCGTCGAAGTCCGCGACGACGACGTCTGCGCCCTCGGAGGCGAGCCGCTCCGCGGTCGCCGCGCCGATTCCCTTCGCCCCGCCGGTGACGAGCGCGATCTGGCCCTCGAAGCGCCTCATCGAAGCATCCGGACCACGAGCTCCGCGACGCAGACGGGCTTCTCGCCCCCCTCGCGCTCGACGGTCGCGAGCACGACTCCCTGCTCACCGCCGGCGACCTCCTCGACCGACTGGACGGTGAAGCGCGCCCGGACACGCGAGCCCGACGGGACCGCGGCCGGAAAGCGAACCTTGTTGACGCCGTAGTTGATCCCCATGCGGTACCCGGTGAGCCCGAGCGCCTCGGTCATCAGAGGGACGCACAGCGACAGCGTCAGGAAGCCGTGCGCGATGGTCGTCCCGAACGGCCCCTCAGCTGCGCGCACGGGGTCGGTGTGGATCCACTGCGGGTCGTCGGTCGCCTTCGCGAACCCGTCGATCCGCTCCTGGTCGACCTCGAGCCACTCGGTCGGCCCGAGCTCCTTGCCGATCAGCTCAGCGAACTCGCTCATTCGTCCCCGGTCTCCTTGGTCGGTGGGCCACGGCGTCAGCCGGGGCCCCAGCGTACGGTGCTCGCAGCCCACGTGTAGCCGGTACCGGCGGCGAGGAGCAGGACGAGATCTCCGTCGGAGACATCGCCCGCGCGCACGGCCCGGTCGAGCGCCAGCAGCGGGTCGACTCCACTGATGTGGCCGGTGTCGTCGAGGTATGCAGCCCGCTCGAGCGGGAGCCCGAGCGCGCTGACGATCGGTGCCTTGTAGCGCCTCGAATCGATCGAGGCAAGCGGCCCAGGCCCGTCTTTACATCTGGGCCGCGGCACCGCACCGAGAGGTGAGACGGCGAGAGCCGCGCGACGGTTGGCGGTACCACGCGGGCCTCGCCGGGGGCTTCGGAGTCCACGGGTCGCGAAGAGCGCGTCGCGGAAGGGCCGCTGCGATCGGGCGTGCGGCTACCGGACGCGGCGCGTCGGCCGACCGCCGCGAGGTCACCGCGGGACGTCCCAGGCGACGTCGAGGCGCTCGAGCCCCCGGGCGAAGAAGATCGGCTCCCAGGCGAGCGGCCCCTCGACCAGGCGAAGGCCCGGGAGCCGCTCCAGGAGCAACGGGAGGGCGATCGTGAGCTCGAGCCGGGCGAGCGGGGCCCCGATGCAGAAGTGGACGCCCTTCCCGAATGCGAGGTGGCGACCGAGGCCCTCGCGTCGCGGGTCGTACGCCGCCGGGCACGCGAAGACGCGCTCGTCACGGTTGGCGGAGCCGTAGTGGACCATCACCCGCGCGCCGGCGGGAAGGGTGACACCGCCGATCGTCACCTCCCTCGTCGTCGTCCGGAAGAGCCCCTGGGCGGGCGACTCGAGCCGCAGGATCTCGTCGACCGCCGGCGGGACGAGCGAGGGGTCGGCCCGCAGGTCGTCCGCTCGGCCCGGCTCTGCCAGGATCAGGACGAGAGCGTTCCCGATCGCGCGGGTCACCGTCACGTGCCCCGCGACCACGAGGTCGAGCGGCACGCCCATGACGGCCGCCCGCGAGAGCGGCGGATCGATCCCGCGCGAGGCAGCGAGGAGCGCAGACGTGAGGTCGTCGGTCGGGTGGCGCTCGCGCTCGTCCAGGAGCTCCATGAAGTAGCGCTGCAGCTCGACCGTGCTCTGCGCCCACTCGAGCTGCTGGTCGATCGTGGCGCCGGGCTGCTTGAGACGGAGCCAGTGGACGCTCCACTCGTGGAGCCGGGGGAGGTCCGCCCGTGGGACCCCGAGCATCTCGCCGACGACTGCGAGGGGCAGCGGCCACGCAAAGCGCCGCACGATGTCCGCCCCGCCTTCGGGCGCGAGCTCGTCCAGGAGCTCGGTCGCGAGCTCCTCGATCCTCGGCGCCATCTCGGCGACGCGCCGCGGCGTGAACGCCTTCGTGACGAGCCCGCGGATCGCCGTGTGCAGCGGTGCGTCGGTGTCGATGATCACCGGCATCTCCGGCCACCCCTCGTCGAGGACGGCCTGGACCTCGGCGGGCAGGTCGACGTGCGACGAGGTCAGCGCGTCACGGCTGCTGAACGTCCGGCCGTCCTTCAGCACCCGGAGGACGTCCTCGTGGCGGGTGACCACCCAGAAGCCGAACCGCTCGGCGAAGAAGACCGGCGCCCGCGCGCGGGCCTCGGCATAGATCCGGTACGGGCTCTCGCGCTGCGCGGGCGAGAGCGGATCGAAGTCGACCGCCGCCACTCGAAGGATCATGCCCTGTGCTCGGCACGGCAGCGCGATGCCGCAGGACGGCGACCTATAGTGCGCCGATGTCCGGGGTCGCGATCGTCACGGGCGCTGCCAAAGGCATCGGACGGGCCTACGCGCTCGCCCTGGCTGCCGACGGCTGGTCGGTCGTGGTCGGCGACGTGCTCGACCCCGGGCCTGTAGCCGCCGAGATCGTGTCGAGCGGAGGGACCGCGATGGGCGTCGAGGTCGACGTGTCCGACGAAGCGTCGACCGAGGCGCTGGCGGCGGCGACGCTCGAGCGCTTCGGGCGAATCGACGCCCTCGTCAACAACGCAGCGATCTTCGCGAGCATCGTGAAGAAGCCGTGGGACGAGCTCACCGTCGCCGAGTGGGACCGGATGTTCGAGGTCAACGTCCGCGGCACCTGGCTCTGCTGCAAGGCCGTCGCGCCCGCGATGAAGGCGGCCCGCAACGGCAGGATCGTCAACGTCTCGTCGATGACCGTTCCGGGCGGCATCCCGCTGTTCCTCCACTACGTCTCGTCGAAGGCGGCGATCGTCGGCCTCACGCGGGCCCTGGCCCGGGAGCTCGGCGAGTTCGGCATCTGCGTCAACGCGATCGCGCCGGACTACGTGCCCCACGATCCGGAGTACACGGCGCAGCAGCCGGAGATGGCAGCAGCGCTCGCGCGGCAACGGTGCTTCCAGCGGGACATGACCCCCGCCGACCTCGTCGGCACGCTGTGCTACCTCGTCGGCCCCGGCTCGGAGTTCGTCACCGGCCAGACGCTGTTCGTCAACGGCGGGCGGCTCTTCTCGGGCATCTGAGCCGCGTCAACCCGCGCTCAGCTCGGCGACGAGCGGTGCGGTGTCGAGCGGGTCGAAGCCGATCCTCTCCGCGACCTCCTCCGTCGTCGGCCGCGTGCCCTCGCGGAAGAGGTCGCGCAGGAGCGCTCCGGTCTCCGGTTGCCGCCACCAGTCCTCCGCCACCTCGCGGCGCAGGTATGCGCGCACCTGGGCGGAGCGGATCCATGCCCGGAGGTAGTCGGCCGAGTAGAAGCCGGAGTCCATGTCGGCGAGGTGGTTGGCCGCCGGGTAGCGGATGCCCGTCGCCGCCGTCAGCCGCTCCTCGTATCCGTCGGGCGTGCCTCCGTCGGTGGGGAAGCGCGTCCAGAAGTCGATCTCGTACCCGAGCTTCGCCGAGTAGCGACGGAAGAGCAGGATGTTCGAGAACCGTGCCGCGTCGGCGTTGGCGAGCGCCTCCTCGTCCGGGAGGTCGAAGTGCTCGGCGTGCCAGCCCGGCTCCTGCGAGATCGAGTCGAGGAGGAACGAGTAGATCTCGGTGAGGGCGTGGTCGCGCGAGAGGCGGCGGAACGCGAGCGGCAGGGACGCGTCGCAGCCCGCGTAGTGGAGCGCGTGGCCCGCCTCGTGCAGGAACGCCTCGTAGTCGTGCAGTCCGCCCTGCGCGCGGGTGATCAGATGGACGACCCGCGGCGGGTCGGACGCGATCACGCAGGCGCGCGGGGACTTCAGGGGGCGGTCCTCGAGGTCGGGTCGGATCCCCTTCTCGGCGTCCAGGTCGAACCCGAGCGCACGCAGCGTCTCGAGGCAGACCGGCACGCTCCGCTCCTTCGTGTAGGTCGACTCGAGCGGCGAGAGACGCCTGATCCATGCCATGTGCGCGCTCGCGGGCGTCTCCGCGCGCTCCGGCCCCAGCAGGCGGTCGAGCCAGCGCTCCCGCTGCGGGGTGAATGCCGGCGTGCTCTCGACCCGGGCACGGTCGACGGCGCCCAGGATCGGGCGGAGCGGAATGCCCTTCTCCTCCTCGTTGCGCGCGACCGGCTCGGAGATCCCCGTCACCGCAGTCTCGAGCTCGTGGCGATCGGCCAGGAGGGCGCGGCGCTCGTCGTTGAAGCCGGCCGACACGGCCAGCACGGCGTCTCCGAGCGCGTCGCGCCGGGCATAGATCGGCTCGACGGCGAGCCGCGCCTGTGCCGAGCGGAGGGGCAGCTCCTCCCCGTCCCACGCGACGCGGGCAGCGAGCAGCGCGTTCTCCAGCGCGTCCTCCCGCTCGGCGAGCTCGGCGGTGACGATCCCCTCCTGGCACGTGAGGCGCAGCCGGGCGATCGACTCGCCCTCGGCCCCGTCGGCGCCGGCCTCCGCCTCCTGGAGCACGGCGAGCTGGTCGCGTGTGAACAGGTCGGCGTAGCGCGCGACGATCGCCGCCTGCTCGGACGTCTCCTTCTCCCCCACGCGCACGGCCCGTGCCTCCTCGGAGCGCTCCTGGAGGTACGCGTCGAGCCGCTGCTCGAAGGCGTCGACCGTGGGTTCCGCTTCGTGTTGATTCAACACACGCTCCTCACGCGGCCAGCTCCGCTCCACGGCGGAGCCGCTCGAGCGACGTGTCCCGCCCGAGCAGCTCGAGGGACTCGTAGAGGCCCGGCGACACGCGGGAGCCTGTGACCGCGACGCGGATCGGCCCGAAGACCGTGCGCGGCTTCTCGCCGAGCTCCTCGCACAGCGCCTTCAACGCGGTCTCGATCTCGTCAGCCGACCAGCCGTCGACACGGTCCAGCGCATTCTCCGCCGCGCGGAGAATGCGCTCGTCGAGAAGCTCGGCATCGGGCTCGACGTCGCCGAAGAGGAACCCCGTGAAGGCGGGGATCTCGCCGAGCCTGCCGACCTTCTCCTGGACGAGCGGCGCCATCACCCGGACGCGATCCTCGGGCCAGTCGACCCCCTGCTCGCGCAGGTAGCCGACGACCTCGTCCGCGTAGGCATCCGAGTCGAGCGCGCGCAGGTAGACGCCGTTCATCCAGTCGAGCTTCGCATGGTCGAACGTTCCCGGGCTGGCGCTCACCGCCTCGAGCGAGAAGCGGTCGACGATCTCGTCGCGGGACATGATCGTGGTCTCGCCGTCAGGCGCCCAGCCGATCAGGGCCAGGAAGTTCACGAGTGCGTCGGGCAGGTACCCCGCGGCCCGGAACTCGTCCACGGAGACCGCGCCGTGGCGCTTCGACAGCTTCTTGCCGTCGGTGCCGAGGATGCTGGCGACGTGCGCGTACACGGGTGGCTCGTGACCGAGTGCGCGGAGGATCTGGATCTGCTTCGGGGTGTTCGAGATGTGATCGTCGCCGCGGATCACGTGCGTGATCGAGTCGTCCATGTCCTCCACGGGCGAGGCGAAGTTGTACGTCGGCCGGCCATCGGAGCGGACGATGACGACGTCTTCGAGCTGCTCGTTCGGGAACTCGATGCGTCCACGGACCGCGTCCTGCCAACCGGTGACGCCGTCATCGGGCATTCGGAACCGGATCGCGCCTTCGTCCTCATAGGCCTTCCCCTCCTCGACGAGTCCGGCGGCCAGCTCGCGGCACCGGTCCATCGCATCGAGCTGGAACGTCACCGGCCCGTCCCAGTCGATGCCGAGCCAGGTGAGCGAGCGCTGGATCTGCTCCGTTGCCTCTCGCACCTCGCGGCTCGTGTCGGTGTTCTCGATCCGCAGCAGGCACGCACCGCCACGGCCGCGCGCGTAGAGCCAGTTGAAGAGGAACGTGTGCACTCCGCCGATGTGGAGGAACCCGGTCGGGGACGGAGCCATACGAACGCGGATGCTCATCGAGGCGGGATGGTAGTCAGGCCGTGGAGGCGGCCGGGACGACGCGCTCGGCGCGTATCGCCCACACGGACGGCAGCGCCAGGATCGCCGCCCACGAGGCCCACATGACGGCCACGGCGATCCAGAGCGTCTCGGTGATCCCGATCGCATCGGACAGAGGCCCGACCAGCGCCATCCCCAGCGGCATCAGGATGAACGAGCCGAGCGTGTCGTACGACGCGACCCGGGACTGCGCGCGCTCGGGAATCTGCTGCTGGAACACGGTGAACCAGAGGGTGAGGTGCACGGAGATCCCGATTCCGGCGACGAACGCTGCCGTCGCGATGGCCCACGTGGGCGCGCCGAGGGCAAGCGCGAGCGTCTGCAGCGAGAGCAGCGCCGCAAACAGCACGCATGCAACGAGCGGCCGGCTTGGGCGCACGCGCATCGCGACGACGCTCCCGAGGATCGCGCCGACGCCCGCCGCCGCGAGGATCACCGCCCAGGCGCCGGCGCCGCCGAGGCGCTCGTCGGCGATCGCCGGCCCGAGGACGTTCCATCCCGCGAAGGCGAGGTTGCCGATTCCGAAGAACACGACCGATGCCCACAGCCACGTCCGGGCCGTGAACTCCTGCCAGCCTTCCCGCAGCTCGACGAGGAACCCGGGCGCGCCGGTCGTGCCGCGCGCGGTGACGCGGATCCGGCGCAGGAGGTCTGCGCAGACGAAGAAGCTCGCTGCGTCGGCGGCCAGGGCGATCCCCGGGCTCCCGGCGACGACGATCGCGCCCCCGACCGCCGGGCCGAGCACGCCGACGACGTTCCTCGTCAGGCCCTGGAGCGCGTTGGCCTGCTGGAGGCGGTCCGCGCTGACCGTCTGGGGGACGAGGCCGACCTCGGCCGGGAGCACCAGCCCGAGGCCGATGCCGTAGACGGCCTGGAGCGCGACGATCGCGCCGACGCCGCCGAACCCTCCGAGCACGCACGCGGCGGTCGCCGCCTGCGCCGTGCCCTGGACGACGCAGGCGCCGACGAGCACCAGGTTCCGCGGCAGGCGGTCGGAGAGGACACCGCCGCCGACCACGACGAGCGCCTGGACTCCCTGACGAACGGCAAAGACGATGCCGAGTGCGGTGGCCGAGCCGATGTCGAGCACGGCGAAGGCGAGCGCGATCCCGGCGATACGGTCACCGACCGCGGTGATCATCGTCCCGGTGAAGAGCAGCCGGAAGTCGCGCTCCCGGAGGGCGCCGAGGCGGTCGTGGAGCGGGATCGCCACGACCGTTGAGCCTAGTCACGCGTCGGAAGGGCACGGGTAGCGTTGCGCCGTGCTCTTCGGCGCTCACGTCTCCTCCGCGGGAGGCATCTCCACCGCGATCGACCGGGCCGAGGAGCTCGGCTGCGATGCCGTCCAGGTGTTCACGCAGAGCCCGCGGATGTGGAAGCCGACTGCGCACACGCACGAGCAGGTCGAGCGCTTTCGCTCACGCCGCGACGAGGCCGGGATCCGGTCGGTCGTGTGTCACGCGCTCTACCTCGTCAACCTCGCGAGCCCCGATCCCGAGATCCACGCCAAGTCGGTCACGGCGATGCGGGCCTCGCTCGAGACCGCCTCGGCGATCGGCGCCGACGGCGTGGTCTTCCACGTCGGCTCTCATCTCGGAGAGGGGCTCGACGCGGGCCTCGCCCGGGTCGTCCCGGCGCTCGCCGAGCTCCTCGAGCTGACGGACGACCGTCTGTGGCTCGTGCTCGAGAACTCGGCCGGCGCGGGCGGAACGATCGGCCGCTCGGTCGACGAGCTCGCGACCATCTTCGACCGGCTGGACGGTCATCGCCGCCTCGGTATCTGCCTCGACTCCTGCCACTGGTGGGTGTCGGGCGTCGACGTGACCGACCCCGGCGCGCTGGACGCCGCGCTCGGCGAGCTCGACGAGCGCATCGGGGTCGACCGCCTCCGCTGCCTCCACGTCAACGACGCCGAGGTCGGGCTCGGCACGAACCGCGACCGGCACACCTCGCTCGGGCTCGGCACCATCGGAGACGGCCTCGCGACGTTCCTCGCCCACCCCGCGTTCCAGGATCTCCCGGCGATCCTGGAGACCGCAGGCCCGGATGGGAGCTACGCCGGCGAGCTGGTCCTCCTCCGCGAGCTGCACCGGAGAGGCCGCAGGCGACGCCCGAAGCGCTGGCGCTAGGCACATCCGGCTTCACAGACCGTGCCTCAGGTCAGAGGCGCTTTCCGGCGCAGCCGGACAGCGCGAGTCACTCGACCGTGGCGAAGACCCGGAAGCTCGGCCGCTCGAGCGGGAGCTCGAAGAACTCCGGGTTCCGGCAGCCGACCTCGTCCACGCGATGCTCGTAACAGGACGAGATGTCGGACTGGCACATCGGCAGCGGCGTCCGTCGGGCCTTCACGGCGCCGAACCCCTCGCGCCTGCCCTCGAGCTCGCCGAGCAGGTCGACGTCGATCTCGACGTCGAACACCTTCTGCATGCACCCCATGTAGGTGTGCCCCCACGCCTCGTACGCGTAGACGAACGGGCAGCCGCGCGCGATGCAGGCGCCGGGGTAGACGACACGGTCGCAGTGCACCTCGCAGCGACGGCACTCGAGCTCGTCCTGAGGCCGCAGCGGGATCTCCGCCGGCGCCGTGGTGACCGGAGCCACATCGCTCATGCCGGAATGGTCGCAAGGTCGGGCAGGCCCGCGCAAGACTTGACGGCAAGAGCCGAAACGGGTAAGCGGCACGAATCCGCTTCCGTG
>CAVQVA010000003.1:0-51639 GCA_963716975.1 uncultured Actinomycetes bacterium
ATAGTCGGCCTCGGTCGCGGAGACATAGACCTTCGTCTGGATGCCGAGCTCCTTCTGTGCCTTCAGGCGCCCAAGGTTGCCGAGGTGGTTGAAGCTCTTGTCGTTCAGACCCGCCGTATCGGTGTTGAACGCAGCCTGGAACGACCCCTGCTGGGTTGCCGCCGAACCGACCGAGCCGGCGGCGAGTGCGGCCAGTGCCGTGATCGCGACAGCGAGCACCACGCCGGCCCTGATGGATCTCTTCCTCACGTGCCCTCCTTACAAATAAGCCTGCCGCCCTGATTGGACGGTTGATCTAACCGCAAGTTGGGTCGCTTCACAAGTCCGTAACGGCCCCCTCTTGGATACGTGCGGAGCCTATCTCGTACGTGCGTTCAGACCGTGTGGAGATCCGCCTCGGAAACGAGGACGCGCCTCGGCTTCGATCCCTCGTAGCCGGAGATGATCCCTCGCCGTTCGAGCATGTCGATCAATCGCCCGGCACGCGTATACCCCACCCGAAGCCGGCGCTGGAGCAGGGAGACCGAGGCGGTCTGGGTCTGGACGACGATCTCGATCGCGCGGTCGAGCAGTGGATCCTCGTCCGGGTCGAACTCGGCGTCCTCCTCCCCTTCCTCGTAGGCCGCCTCGGGAGCTTCGAGCAGCGACTCGTCGAGGTCCTGGCCGCGCTGCGAGCGGCACTGCTCGACGACGAGGGCGATCTCCTCCTCGCTCACGTATGCGCCCTGCACGCGCTGGAGACGTGAGGTCCCGAGCGGCTTGAAGAGCATGTCGCCCTGCCCCAGCAGGCTCTCCGCCCCCGCGGTATCGAGGATCACACGCGAGTCGGTCTGACTCGAGACTGCGAAGGCGATCCGCGACGGCACGTTGGCCTTGATCATCCCGGTGATGACGTCGACGGAGGGGCGCTGCGTGGCGAGAACGAGATGGATGCCCGACTGCCCGTGACTTCTGGGCGAGCCTGATCACGCAATCCTCGACCGCCTGCGGTGACACCATCATCAGGTCGGCGAGCTCGTCGATGACGACGAGGAGGTACGGAAGCGGGGCCTCGCCACGGGCTTTCAGGGCGCGGTTCGCCTCCGGCAGGCTGCGTGCGCGGACGAACGAGAGGCGCTCGTAGCGCCGCTCCATCTCCGTGACGACGTTCATGAGCACCGTCGCAGCCTCCTTCGGGCTCGAGACGACGGACGTCAGGAGGTGCGGGATCGACTCGTAGTAGCCGAGCTCGATCCGCTTCGGGTCGATGAGGATCATCCGCACGTCGTCCGGCGTGGCGCGCAGAAGCGTCGAGGTGAGGATCGTGTTGATGCAGCCCGACTTCCCCGAGCCGGTGGTGCCGGCGATGAGGAGGTGGGGCATGCGCGCGAGGTCAGTCCAGACGGAGTTGCCGGAGATGTCCTTGCCCAGCCAGACGGAGAGCGGGCTGGCATTCGCCGGGAGGTCGTCGTAGATGTCCCCGAGCGTCACCAGACGCGGGGAGAGATTCGGAACCTCGACTCCGACGGCCTGCTTTCCGGGAATGGGCGCGAGGATGCGGATCTCCGTGGTCGCCAGCGCGTACGACAGGTCGTCCCTCAGCGCTGCGACCTTCGACACCTTGGTCCCGGGAGCAAGCTGGAGCTCGTAGCGCGTGACGCGCGGCCCCGAGATCTGGCCGACGACCGTCGCATCGACTCCGAACTCGGCCAGGGTGCGAACGAGGAGATCGGCGACCTGCTTCCCGGAATCGCCGCTCGCAGCCGGCGTCGCAGGCGAGGCGCGCAGGATGCTGCGGTCCGGGAGGCGGTACTCCGGGTTCTCGGCCGTCGTCTCGAAGACGCTCTCGACGCTCGGCGCGTCGAAGGGAGCCACATCGGGGGTCTCGGGTACCAGCCGGTGATGCTCCGCGGATGCGAGGCCGCCGACCACGTCCGGGTACGCCTCCGCACCGTCGAGCAGGCGCCTCGGAGGCTCCTCCGGCTCGGGGGGCAGGATGACCGTCTCGTCTGTCTGCGACTCGCTCGAAGCCCAGTCGAGCGCGCGTCGCGCACCGGATCCGGCGTTTCGAACGACATGGCCGGTCCGGCGAAGGATCGCCCCGGTGGATGCGCCGCTCACGAGCAATGCGCCGGCGATCAGCAGCGCACCGCCGATGATCGCCGCGCCCGTGTCGCCGATCAGGCCGGCGAGCGTCCCTCCGAGCGCCAGGCCGATCCAGCCGCCGCTGTCCTTCCCGAGCAAGGTCATGAGGCCGAGGAATCCGACACCGACACCGAGCCGGAACGGTCGCACCTCGAGGAGGTCGCTCCGCGCGAGCATGAGCCCGCCGATTGCGAGGAGCGCCAGCGGAAGGACGTAGGCGGCCGCTCCCAGCACCTGAGCCAGAGCGTCCGCGAGCCACGAGCCCACGGCGCCACCGTCGAATCCGAGATAGAGAATCGCCGAGAGCACGAGCCCGAGCGCAACGAGGGCGAGGCCGACGAGCTCGTTCTCGTGATGCGAGCGTGTGCGCTTCGTACGCTTCTTCACGCGCGACGGGACGCGTGGCCGAAGCGGCCGCCTCTTCTTCCTGCGCGCCATGCCGGTCGATTCGCCGCCAGGACGCCCGCTCCTGCGCAGACGGGGCGGCCGTTACTCGTCGTCGAGCTGGACACGGCCGGACTGGGGCCAGCCTTCGAGCCACTCGTGCGGCTGGGGGGAAGCGGCATCGCCCGTGCTCGCTCCGCCGAGCAGCACGCGCGTGAGCGCGGACGTTTCGGCGAGGAGCTCGTCGAGCGCGGCCTGCACGTCACCGTCTTCGACACTCGTTCGACCCGCACCGGCCGCCGCGAGCGCGGCACGTCGCAGGAGCTCCTTGACGAACGAGGCAGTCGTCCCGGCGGTCCTCCGCACGACCGCCTCGGGGTCGGAGAGCTCGAGGTCGAGCCCGCGCCCGTAGAGCGCGAACAGACGCCTACGCCCCTCGTCGTCGGGCAACGGGAGCTCGACGGCGAGGTCGACGCGACCCGGGCGCGCGGCGAGCGCCGGCTCGAGGGCATCCGGCCGGTTCGTCGTCAGGACGAAGGCGATGTCCGTGTCGTCGTCGAGGCCGTCCATCTGGTTCATGAGCTCGAACAGCACGGGGCTCGAGCCGAACGGCCCGTACGTCCGCTCCTGTGCCACGAGATCGACGTCCTCGAGGACGACGAGCGCCGGCGCGAGACGGCGGGCGAGGGCGGCGAACGCACCGACCATCCCGAGGGCGCCGCCGCTCAGGAGCACGACGGTCGCGTCGACGGCGACGCCGGCGAGGTAGCGGACCGTATGCGTCTTGCCCGTCCCCGGCGGGCCCCACAGCAGGAGGCCGCGGGAGAGATGGCGACCACCTGCGACGAGCGCCTCCCGATGGCGGCTCGGGCCGAGGACGTGGAGCTCGATGCGATCCAGGGTGCCCTCGGGCAGGATCACGTCCGCGGCGGCGACGGACGGGCGCTCGAGGAACACGATCTCCGCTCCGCCGTGTGGATCGGACTTCACGGTCAGGACCTGCCCGCGGTAGACGTCGTGTTCGTCCATGAGCCGACGCAGGTCGGCCAGGAAGCCCGCGGCCGCACCGTCCTCGGGCGAGGCGGCCTCGACCGCGAGGGTCGGAGGGGCCATGCCCTGGCTCTCCCCGCGGCGGACGAAGAGAGCGAGCCGTGCGTCAGGCGAGGAGACGAGCAGCACTCCGAATGCGAGGCAGGGCATCGACTTCCCGGGCCCGACCGGTGCGTTGACGTAGCGCGCCGACCCGATCCCAGGCAGCCAGCCCGAGCCGGAGAGGAGGTCGCCGAGCCCGAGTCCGTAGTGCGTTGCCTGGCCGACGAGGCCGACCGTCCGCGACTCCCACCCGGGGCGCGAGAGCGCTGCGTCGAGCGCGATCTGGAGGTTGGGGAGGTCCCAGGTCTGGAGCTCCTCGACGACGATCGGGAGGTTCCCGCTCGCCGTCTCCAGATGCTCGCGGAGGAGGGTCGTGATCGGGAAGACGACGTCGTCCGTCTCGCGCGTGAGCTGCCGGACGAGCTTCCCGAGCTGCGATCGAAGATCTTCGTCCGTCACGAGCGAATCGTAAGTCTGCTCACGGTCGGCCCCGGCTACGGCCGGAGCGTCGCGACGAGCGTCCGCTCGTCGAGCAGGAGCTCGAGCGCGTCGACGATCGAGGCGCACACGACGTCGGCGGACGCGAGCGCCGTCGCCGCAGCGCCTTCCGCACCGATGACCGCGATGCCGAGCGCTGCGACGTCCAGCATGCGGGCGTCGTTGGCGCCGTTCCCGATCGCGGCGCAACGCTCGGGGCCGAGCTCCGCTACGTAACGGGCCTTGTCCTCGCCCGACGCGATCGTCTGCGGCTGTACGCCGAGCTGCGCGGCAGCGGACGCCAGTGTGCCGAAGGTGTCCGCGGAGAGCAGGTGCGGCACGAGCTTCGCCCCGACGGCGGCGAGCCGCTCGCGAACACCCTCGATGAGCGCACCGCGATCGGTCAGCGTCCCGTTGACGTCGAGGACGAGGTGCTCGAGCTCGAGCGTCGACTCGCCCGGGATCTCGACGACGATCGTCATTTAACGATCATGACGGGGCACTCGGCGTGCTCGGCGACACGATCGGCTGTCGAGCCGAGCAGGTGGTCCCGCAGGAAGTGGCCACGGTGCCCGAGGACTATCAGGTCGGCCCCGCTCTCCCTCGCGAGACGCGGGATGAGCTCAGACGCATGCCCTGCCCGGATCACGACGTCGATCGTGACACCCGCGCGGTCGGCGCGCGAGCGCACGTCGCTCGCGAGGCGATCGAAGAACACGTCCTTCTCGCGCTTCACCTCGTCCACCTCGCCGACGGTCGCCGCATAGGCAGGAAGCGGCCCCTCGACGGCCAGTGCCGCGACCTCGGCACCCGTGAGCCGTGCGAGCTCGAGCGCCTTGTCGAGAGCGCGATTCGACGGCTCCGAGCCGTCGACGGCAACCAGGATCCGGGCGAACAGCACCTCAGCTCACGTCCCCTTCGAAAGCTGGCTCGCTCGTGCGCGGTGCGAGCTCGCGACCTCGCTCCTCGAGCGCATCGGGCTGGAAGAAGCGCTGGGCGACGACCGTGGGGATGATCGCCGAGAGGACCACGACGGCGACCAGGAGCGAGAACTGGGTCTCGTCGATGATTCCTGCGTTCAAGCCGTAGAGCGAGCTGATCGTCCCGAACGTCAGTCCCGTGGACATGAGCAGGGTGGTGAAGGCTGCGTGCGGCGCACAGTACCGCCGTGCCAGCGGGTAGATCCCCGCGAACTTCGGGATCATCTTGACAAAGAACAGGAGAGCGAGAACGCCGAGATTCGCCCACAGGGCGGAGACGGCCACGCTCATCCCCCCTCGCAGGAAGAACAGCGGAGTCAGGAATGCGAACGCGACCACGCGGAGCCGCTCCTGCTCCTGTCTGTGGCGCGCGTAGTGCTTCGACAGGGAGAGACCGAGGAGGAACGCGGGCAGGACCGCCTGGGACTCGGCCTTGCCACCAAGCCACATGAGCAGGAGGAGGCCGAAGAACGCGAGCTTGATCTCGGGCTCGATGACCCGGTCTCCGTACCGGCGGAAGAACGCCGGTGCGATCTTCGGCAGCCCCACGATGAGCGCGACCGAGACGGCCACGAACGCGACGAACCACGCATTGGGCGTGATGAAGAGGATCGAGAGCGCTGTGACCGTCCCGAGGTCCGTGACGAAGGTCGCAGCCATGACCCGCTTCCCTATGACGGTTCGGTTGAGGCCCGTCTCGACCAGGACCGAATAGACGACGGCAAGGCTCGTCGTCGAGAGCGCGAGCCCGCAGATCTTCGCTGCGTCCGTCGTCCAGCCGAGCCCCCAGTACGCGAATGCCGTCGCCGCGACGAAGGGCGCCGCGAACGAGACGACCCCGATCGCAGTCGATGCCTTCCACTCCCTCCTCAGCTGGTCGACGTCCACCTCCGCGCCGGCGAGGAAGGTCAGGAGGACCCCCGCGAAGCCGGCGAGGAAGACGAGCCAGTCCGGTGTCGTGACGTCGAAGACGTTGCCGACGACGACGCCGAGGCCGAGCTCGATCAGCGCCGCAGAGATACCGAGCTCAATGGAGATCATGCTCGCCGCGAGCGCGGCTCCTACGAGGATCGTCGCGAGTGCGAGATTGCCCATTCCCTCTACCTCCGGAATCCGAAACGACGGGGTAGAGGCCATCAGCCGAGCCACTCGTGGATCGGCGGTTGGGCGCGAGCCTCATCGCGCTGGAGCCGTCGAACTATAGCGTCGGGCGACCGCCCTGCCAGCACCTCAGGGTCTCAGCCGAGGCTCGAGATGCGCTCGACGAGCAGCTCGAAGAAGGCGTCGACGTCGAGATCCACCCCGACGTGGACATTCGGAGCGCGATCGGTTCGCTTCCAGCGGTCGACCACCGTCCGCCCGCGGCAGAGGTCGGACTCGAGCTCCACCTCGACGTTGCAGAGCCGCGTCTCGACGAGCCCTCGCCGGATCACGTGGGCTGCGGCAACCGCGTCGTGGATCGGAGCCCCGTCCCAGCCGTACGTCTGGCGGTGGTACCTGCTGAAGAACTCGTTGAGCTCGGCGACGAATGACCCGATGCGCCCTGCTGTGCGCAGACGCCGCGCGACCTCTGGTCCGAGGATCGCCTGGTGCGTGACGTCGAGCCCGACCATGGTTACGTCGAGCCCGCTTCGAAAGACCTGCTGCGCAGCCTCGGGATCCGCCCAGATGTTGAACTCGGCCGCCGGGGTGATGTTTCCCTCGCCGATCGCACCGCCCATCAGCACGACGCGCTCGATGCCGTCGCCTCCATGGGCGGCGAGGTAGCGAGCGATGTTCGTCAGCGGCCCGGTCGGGACGAGGGTGACCGGGCGTTGCGCTGCCCGGACGAGCTCGGCGATGAACGCGACCACGTCGTCGGAGACCGCGGCGCCTGCCGCAGCCGGAAGCGACGGCCCGTCGAGACCGCTCTCCCCGTGCACGTGGGCAGCGACCACAAGCTCGCGCTCGAGCGGGCGCTCGGCGCCTGCCGCGACCGGCACGTCCTCTCGGCCGACGAGCTCGAGCACCCGCAGTGCGTTCGCAGTCGTCTTCTCGAGCGTCTGGTTGCCGTACGTCGTCGTCACGCCGAGGAGCTCGATCTCGGGACTCGCGAGCAGCAGCAGGAGCGCGATCGCATCGTCGTGGCCGGGGTCGCAGTCGAGGATCGTCGGTGTCGGCTCGGCCACGGGCGCAGTATCGTGGTGCGCGGCGTGGCGGGAGTGCGTGACCGGATCCGCGACTTCGCACTGGGGCTCCCGGAGGCCTCGGAGGACCATCCGTGGGGCGAGGACGTCGCGAAGGTCGGAGGAAAGATCTTCGTGTTCCTCGGGTCGAGCACGTCGAAGAGCCGCCGGATGACGGTCAAGCTCGAGGAGTCGCATGCCCACGCCCTTGCGATCGATGGGGCCGAGCCGACCGGCTACGGGCTGGGAAATGCAGGCTGGGTCACCGTCCCGCTCCGGGCGCCGGGAGTCGACCTCGCGCTCCTGCGGGACTGGGTCGAGGAGAGCTATCGCATCGTCGCGCCCAAACGCCTCGTCGCGGCGCTCGACGACGCGTCTAGCTCGCGATGATCTCCTCGATCTCGTCTGCGGTGGGCAGCGAGGGCTGAGCCCCAAACCGCGACGCTGCGAGAGCGCCGGCAGCACACGCTCGCGTGAGCGCCTCTGGTGGGTCACGA
Organism: uncultured Actinomycetes bacterium; assembly: GCA_963716975.1. GTDB lineage: Bacteria > Actinomycetota > Thermoleophilia > Gaiellales > Gaiellaceae > GMQP-bins7. Next base: position 7,720 of record CAVQVA010000003.1, read on the forward strand.
CCCTCGAGGAACGAGACCAGAAGGCACGCCGTGAAGGCGTCGCCCGCTGCGGTCCCGTCGACGACGTCGACGCGGGGTGGCGTCGCGCGCGCCACCTCCTCACCGTCCTCGAGCAGGATCGCGCCTTCGGCGCCGAGCGTCACGGCGACGAGACCGTCGCGGCGTGAGAGCGACTCGAGCTCGTAGCGGTTCACTACACAGAGATCGGGATCGACGGAGATCGGACGAGCGGGAGCTGCGTTGAGGCAGAAGACGCCGGTGCACTGCTCCCAGGCCGAGAGAACGGCGGCATCCGGGATCTCGAGCTGGCAGAGCACGGCGTCGTGATCCGGGAGCTCGACCTCGGCGAGCGCACCGTTTGCGCCGGGCGCGACGACGATCTCCGTCTCGCCTTCTGCGTCGACCAGGATCAGGGCCACGCCCGTCGGCTCCGCCGAGGTCTGCAGATGGAGTGTCACCTTCTCCTCGCGAAGTCCTGCGGTCGCGTCCTCGGCGAACGCGTCGCCTCCGACGGCGCCGACGAACGTCACGTCCGCCCCGAGCCGCGCGCATGCGACCGCCTGGTTCGCCCCCTTTCCTCCCGGAACGCGAGCGAACGTCGCGCCGCTCACGGTCTCGCCCGGCCGCGGCAGGCGTTCCGCCCGCGCGACGAGGTCGAGGTTGACCGAGCCGACGACCGAAATCCGTGGAGTCAAGCCGCGAGCGCGCGCAGGTCTTCCACGGTCGCGCCCAGAAGCGTGTCCTGCAGATCGAAGAGGCCGGCCCAGAGCGTTGACCGGTCCGGCATCGCCCCGATACGCGCCGCGGTCGCCAAACCTTCGAGCGCGCGAACGAGGACGGCGAGCTCCAGGTAGACCGCAGCGACTCGGTTCGGGCACGCGCGAACTCCCGCGCGGTCGAGCACCGGCCGCCACTCGACGAGCTCAGCCGCGCCCGGGCCCATGTACCACGAGCGGCCTTCCGCACGCTCGGGCTCGAGCTCGAGGAGATATCGGGACAGCGGTCGCTCGAGGCCGGCGAGCGCCGTCTCGACGCGGTCGGCCGCCCGCCGCAACGCGGCCTGTCTCTTGCCTGCGGTCGCCGGCACGGCGTCCCCCCTCCCCCAGCGCTCGAGGAGCCTGCAGAACGCGAGCGCCGACACCTGGCACGCCTGTAGCTGGTCGACGAGCCTCCTCGCCGTGAGCTCGCTCGCGGCGTTCGACTCGATGACCGAATCCCAGCCCGTCGTCGTCATACCTCGATCACCACAGGCAAGATCATCGGCCGGCGCCGCGTTCTGTCGTAGACGATCTGCCCGACGGCGTCGTGAATGTGCTCCTGGAGGAGCTTGATCTCGGTCGTGTGCTCCGCTGCGAGCGCGCGCACGACGCGGTCGGCCTCGCCGCGAAGCTCGTCGAGGAGCGCGTCGTCCTCGACAAAGCCGCGCGCGATCAGCTCGGGCGGCGCGATCTCGCCTCCATCCGACGAGCCAACGGTGGTGACGACGATGAGCACGCCGTCGTCGGCGAGGCGTCTGCGGTCGCGCAGAGCGACGTCCTGGACGTCACCGACCCGCAGCCCGTCGACGAACGTCACTCCAGACTCCACCTGGCCCACGAGGCGTGCGCCTCCACGCACCAGCTCCACGACTGAGCCGTTGTCCGCGAGCAGGATCCTGTCCTCGGGGACACCGGCCTCGCGCGCGAGCTTTGCGTGCGCCGCGAGCATTCGGTACTCGCCGTGAATCGGCATGACGTGGCGTGGGCGGAGCAGCGACAGCATCGTGCGCAGCTCCTCCTGGCACGCGTGCCCGGACACGTGGACGGGTGCGATCTCCTCGTGCAGCACTTCCGCACCCGCGCGTGCGAGCTGGTTGATGGAGTCGTGGACGCGCAGCTCGTTGCCCGGGACGGGCTTTGCCGAGATGATCACGGTGTCGCCCGGTTCGATGGAGAGACTCGGGTGGTCGCCGTACGCCACGCGCGTGAGTGCCGACAGCGGTTCCCCCTGGCTTCCGGTGCAGAGAGCGAGGACGCGGTCGGGCGGCAGGAGCGCGGCCTCGTTGGGATTCACGAGCTCCTCCTCGGGCAGCTCGACGTAGCCGAGGTTGCGCGCGATGTTCAGGTTCTTGCGCATCGACCGGCCCACGACGACGACCTTGCGATTGCACTCGATCGCGACGTCGGCGGCCTGCTGCATGCGATGGATGTTCGAGGCGAACGAGGCGACGAGAATGCGCCCCTTGCGAAGTGGGAAGAGCGTGCGAAATGCCTCGCCGACCAGTCGCTCCGAGCCGGTGTTCCCCGGGCGCTCGGCGTTCGTCGAGTCGCCGAGCAGAAGGTCGACGCCGCGGTTGCCGATTTCCGCGAGCTTCCCGACGTCGGTCTTGAGGCCGTCCACGGGCGTGTGATCGAGCTTCCAGTCGCCCGTATGGACCACCCGTCCCGCACCCGTCTCGATGACGAGTGCGACGGAATCCGGGATGGAGTGCGCGACGCGGACGAGCTCGATCCGGAACGGGCCGAGCTCCAGAGGCTCGTCGCCCGGCTCCGCATCGATGAGCTCGGCTGCCTGACCGAGCCCGTGCTCGTCGAGCTTCGACTTCACGAGGCCGAGTGTCAGCCGTGTCGCGATCACCTTCTCGACCTCGATCTCACGGAGCAGGTACGGGAGCCCGCCCACGTGATCTTCGTGCCCGTGCGTGAGCACGACCGCCCGCACGCGCTTCCCCTGCAGGTAGCCGACGTCCGGCAGGAGCAGGTCGACACCGAGGTGCTCGTCGCGCGGAAATGCGAGACCCGCATCGACGACGACGATCTCGCCGGCCGTCTCGTACACGGTCATGTTCTTCCCCACCTCGCCGAGACCGCCGAGCGGGATGATCCGGAGCGCGTCACTCATCGTGCAACTGAGTGTACGGGGCGTGTGAGAAACGTCTTGCGGCTAGACGGCAGCCGGCTGGAGCAGGCCGAGGCGCTCGAGACAGTCTCGGATCGAGGCTCGCTCGTCGTCCGTCGCCTCCACCAGCGGGAGTCGGAGACCGCCGACCTCGTGTCCGAGGAGGTTGAGGGCGCACTTGATCGCGATGGGGTTGATCACGACGCGCAACAGGTCGATGGACGGCCGGAGCTCCTCGTCGAGCGCACGCGCTCCGGCGACGTCTCCAGAGCGATACAGCGTCACCATCTCTTTCACCTGTGGCCCGACGACGTGCGTGTGCACGCAGATGCCACCTTTCCCTCCGAGCTCGAGGAAGGGCAACACGAGGTCGTCGTCGCCCGCGTACAGGTCGAGGCCGAGCTCCACGATGCGGCGGGCCTGCTCGAGATCCGGGTTCGCCTGCTTGACCGCGGACACCGTGGCGATCTCGGCAAGCCGCGCGATCACGTCGGTCTCGAGATTCACGACCACGCGACCGGGGATGTTGTACGCGACGATGGGCCGGTCCGAGACGGCGGCGATCGCCTTGAAGTGCTCGACGATTCCTCGCGCGGGAGGCTTGTTGTAGTAGGGCGTCACGACCAGGAAGGCGTGCACGCCGAGCTCGTGCGCCCGGGCCGTGAGGTGTACCGAGTGCGCGGTCGAATACGTCCCGGTGCCGGCCACGATCGTGGCACGGCCGCCGACCTCGTCCACCGCGGCTTCGTAGAGCTGAAAGCGCTCGTCGTCGGAGAGGGTCGGAGACTCGCCGGTCGTCCCGGTCACGACGAGCCCGCCGGATCCGTTGTCGACCAGATGTGCGGCCAGCGCGCGAAACCGCTCGAGATCGACCGATCCGTCGTCCTTGAAGGGAGTGACGATCGCCGTCAGGATCTCGCCCAGCACGGCCCCGATCATACTCCGGCCGCATCGCCATCCTGGCCCGGCGAGGCTAGCCGAGGGCTTCTGCCGCGCCCTCGAAGACGTCGCGCAGCTCGTCGTCGAGGAACACGAAGCGGATCTCGTCCATGCGCTCCGTGAACGGCCGAACCGCGGCGAGGGCTATCGGTGCCGCCTCTTCCGCCGGGTAACCGTAGATGCCGGTCGAGAGCGCCGGAAACGCGATGGTCCGGCACCCGAGCTCCTCGGCGACCTCGAGAGCGCGTCGGTACGCCGAGGCGAGTTCACCCTCCTCGCCGGCTCCTCCTCCACGCCAGACGGGGCCGACCGCGTGGATGACGTAGCGCGCCGGCAGCATCCCCGCTGTCGTCGCCTTCGCATCGCCCGTCGCACAGCCGCCGAGGAGCGCCGCCTCGGCGAAGATCTCGTCGCCGCCGGCACGCCGGATCGCGCCACAGACGCCGCCGCCCGGCGCGAGCGCTTCGTTCGCCGCGTTCACGATCGCGTCGACCTTCTGCGTCGTCAGATCCCCGACCACGAAGGTGATCACGTTGCGCTGAGCAGGCGGCGTAGCTCGGCGACCTCGCACCGCAGCCGCGCGAGCTCGGCCTCGACGTCCGTCAGCGGCCGAAAGACGCGACGGCAGTCGTGGATGACAGGACCCGATCGCTCCCACCTGACCAGGCCCAGTGGCGCGAGTCGCCGGTCGACGCCCTCGGGCGGCGCAGGCTCGGACAACGGAACCGGCGGCCCTCCGGGACGTGCCGCGACGGTCCAATAGTCGCCTGGGTGGAACAGCCCGTCGGCGAACTGGATCTCGATTCCGGACTCGAGCTCGAAGCGGTCCGTGGCCGTGGGCAGCGTTGGGCCGTCGCTTTGATCCCAGCGCCGCATGTGCGGATGCCCTTCGTCGCGATGCTTCGAGACCGCGCGGTCGAGCCTCACCACGTCGTCCGAGTCGCGGTCCTCGATGCGCGCGAGCGTCCCGACATTCCCGGCGCTGTCGCTCGAGCGTCCGCTCACCTCGACCCAGTCACCGACGCCGAGCGCCTCTGCTCTGCGGCGCCAGGCCGGCGAGATTCGGACAGTCGCCGACTCCACGAACTCGTCGATGCCGACCACGAGGGAACCGTTGTCTCGAGACCACTTGAACGACGCCGAGCCGACGGTGCCACCGTCGTGGATCTCGAGTCTGTACAGGTGGTTCTCGAGCCCGCTGTAGCCGCCCGGGGCGGCACTGCACATGGCTCCGGCTTGGCTTCCCGACAAGAGATCGGTGGCGTCGGAGCACGACACCTCACCCACTCCGCGGAGAACTTCGATGGTCCACGCGACCTGAAGCCGTATCGACGTGTCTGGACCGCCGAGTGCCGGGTCGAGGAGGTCCGGGTCCTCGACCGCGGTGATGTCGCGCTCCCAGACGTTCACGTAGACGAGATCCGTCGCGCCCGGGGTCGGGACGAGGCCATCTCTCGCGAGCTCGCGGAGCGGCGTAGCTGCGAAGAGCTCGCAGGAGACCCCGCCCACATACAGCCGGCCGGGAGACAACGCGAGCGTGCCGTCCTGACCGACGTGAAGCGCGAACTCGCCGTCATGTGGCGCCCCGACCGTGCCGACGACGTCACGGAACCGAATCCGCTCGAGGCGCTCACGGATCTCGGCCTGCTCGTTCCAGTCGGAGTCGAGGATCGCGCGGCCCTGCTGCATCCGGACGCTCGTGTAGCGCTTGTCAGGGAACGTGACTCGGCTGAAGTCGCCTCTCATGGCTCTCCTCTCTGACCCGCCCGCTGCGGCGAACGCTCACCTGCTGGTCGAATCGAATCGACGTCACAGGAGGGCGTCGAGCCCGACCGTGAGCCCGGGCGGGAGCTCGGGCAGCTTCTCGAGCGCGAGCAGCACTCCGGGGACGAATGCCTCGCGCGAGGTCGTGTCGTGGCGGATCGTCAGGGTCTCCCCCATCCCGCCGAAGACGACCTCCTGGTGGGCGACGAGGCCCGGGAGGCGCACGGAGTGGATCGGAGGGTCGGTGCCCATGCGTGCGGCGGTCGCCTTCGCGGTTCCGGAAGGGGCGTCCCGCTTCGACTCGTGATGGAGCTCGACGATCTCGGCGCGCGCGAAGACTCGCGACGCCTCTTCGGCGAAGCGCATCATCAGGGTCGCTCCCGTCGCGAAGTTCGGCGCGTGAAAGCACGCGACACCCGCCTCTCGCGCTCGAGCGTCCACGGCCTCGTGGTCGAATCCGGTCGTCCCGATCACGACAGGGACTCCTGCTCCGAGACACCGGTCCACGTTTGCCGAGACCGCATCGGGTCGTGTGAAGTCGATCGCAGCATCGAATCCCTCGAGCGGCACTCCACTCGCATCGACGACCTCGTGCCCCGCCGCAGCAAGCGCGGGAACGAGCACTGAACCGACCTTCCCTCCCACGCCGAAGAAGGCGACTCTCAAGCTGCTCGTGCCACTTTCGTCCGCAAGCCCGGGTTGACGAGGTCGACTGCGGCCCGGAACCGGTCCTCGTTCGGCCCGATTCCCGCGGCGGAAAGCCGCCGCGCGTCGAAGAGCTCGCGGGCGAGCGACGCGACGTCGCCGGCGCTGACGGAGTCGAACCGTGCGAGCACCTCTTCGATCGGCAGCAGCGGAGTCCCGCTCACCGTCGCTCGACCGAGACGCACCGTCCGGTTCGACGTCGACTCGAGCGAAAGGAGCAGGCGGCCCTTGAGATTCTCCTTCGCACGGTGGAGCTCGTCCGGGCGCACGTTGCCCCCGGCGATGTCCGCGAGCTCGGATACCGCGATCTCCAGGCACGCCGGAAGGTTCTCCTCGCGCGTACCGACGTAGAGGCCGACCTGCCCGGTCTCGGCGAACTGCGACGAGTAGCTGTAGACCGAATACGCCATGCCGCGCTTCTCGCGGATCTCCTGGAAGAGCCGCGACGACGCGGAGCCGCCGACGATTGCATCCAGTACCGCCGCGGCATGTCTTCGCTCGTCGGAGAGCGAGATGCCGGTCCCGCTGAGACAGACGTGGTACTGCTCGGTCTCCTTCTGCTGGAATGCGAGCCCCGGCCGTGGGCTGCGGCGGGCGGGCTTCCGCAGCAGGGGGTCGACCTCGGACGAGCCGTTTCTGCGTTCCTCGAGGAGGGAGACGAGTCGATCGTGCCTGACGTTCCCGGCGGCGGCGAGCACCACGTTCGATCCCCTATAAGCCCGCCGGTGATACGAGCGGAGCGCACGAGGGGACACGGTCGCGATGACGTCGGCGCGTCCGATCACGGGCCGTCCCAGCGGATGGGAGCCGAATACGGCAGTGGACGCGAGATCGTGGACGAGGTCGTGGGGCGTGTCCTCCACCATTGCGATCTCCTCGAGCACGACCTCGCGCTCCGAGTCGACGTCGGCAAACTCCGGTCGGAAGACCATGTCGGCCATCGCATCCAGGGCGTGTTCGAGCCGTGTATCCGGCACGCGCGCGTAGACGACAGTCGACTCGCGGGACGTCGCGGCGTTGAACTCCCCTCCGAGCTCGTCGAAGAGCTCGGCGATCTGGAGCGCCGTGTAGCGCGACGAGCCCTTGAAGAGCATGTGCTCGATGAAGTGCGAGACGCCCGCCTTCGATTCGGGCTCGTCGCGGGATCCGGCCCCGATCCAGAAGCCGAACGCGATCGAGCGCACGCCGGGCACGCGTTCGCTGATGACGCGTTCCCCACCAGAGAGCTTGGTCAGTTCGTGCTTTGCCACGCGCGGATCGTATCGGCCCTGATCCTGCCCCCTATTCGTGTCGCACGGCTCAGATCCGCGTGGTCTGGTTGATTCCCTGGGCCGCACGCGCCAAAATGGAGCGGTGCGCCAGGTCAGCTCCGCGATTGCCTCGCTTGCGGTCGGAGCCGCGGCTCTGGCACTGACGAGCTGCGGCGGGAGCGGGGGCACCAACCCGAGCGACCCCCACGTTGCCATGGGAGCACATCTCTTCGTTCAGTTCGCCTGCTCGGCGTGTCACGGTGAGCAGGGGAAGGGCGACGTGTCGACCGACGTCCCGGCGCTGACGGACATCGGAGACCAGCTGAGTGTCACTCAGCTCACGGACATCATCAACCACGGCCTCGGGGAGTCGGCGAATCCGGAGAAGCCGTACATGCCCGTCTGGGGGCCGGTGATCTCTTCCAGTCAGGTGAACGATCTCGTCGAATACATCCAGGCCGGGCTTCCGAAGGTGAACGACGCAACCCCGGTAGCGATCCCGAGCGACCAGGGCGCCGCGGTCGCCGGCGCTGCCCTCTACGTGCGGAATGGCTGCATCAACTGCCACGGCCCGAGTGGACTCGGCGGTGTCCCCAACCCGCAGTCCGAGGACGAAGCAATTCCGCCGCTCTCGGGACAGGACTTCCGCGAGGAGTTCAACACCGACGAGAAGATCAAGGAGATGATCCGCTCCGGCAGCGTCATCGGCAAGCCGCCGATCACGAGCATGCCGCACTGGGGCGGGATCCTCTCCGAGGAGAACCTTGACGACCTCGTCGCCTACCTGAAGACGCTGAAGTAGGCGTAGGGGCGGCCTGAGCCGCCCCTACGCGCCGGCTCTACTGGCGCTCGCGCTCGCGCGGGCGGCCGCGATCGCGACCGCCACGACGGTCACCGCGCGGGCGCTCCTCGCGCTCCTCCCGCGGCGGGGCATTCTTCGCCCGCTCGATGAGCTCCTCGGGCATGACGAGCCCGCCGTCCTCGTGCTTGGCGACGAGCTTGAGCCCGATGCGACCGCGGTCCTTGTCGACCTCCTGGACGACCACGTCGACGACGTCACCGCGGCTCATCACGTCCTCGATGTGAGCAACTCGGCCCGGACCCACGTTGGAGACGTGGAGCAGACCGTCCGTGCCTCTCTTGAGCTCGACGAACGCGCCGAACTGCGTCGTCTTGACGACCTTGCCGGTGTACGCGTCTCCGACCTCCGGCGACTTCGTGAGTGCGTGGATCGCGGAGATCGCGGCCTCGGCCTTCGTGCCCTCGGTCGAGTAGACGAGGATCGTCCCGTCCTCCTCGATGTCGATCTGCACCTCGAAGTCGGCCTCGAGCGCGCGGATGGTCTCGCCGCCCTTGCCGATGACGAGGCCGATCTGCTCCGGGTCGATCTTGATCGTCGAGATCCGCGGCGCGTGCCCCGCGAGCGCCTCGCGCGGCTCGGGCATGACTGCGAGCATCGCTTCGAGAATCGCTGCTCTGGCCTCCTGTGCCTGGTGGAGCGCCGACCGCATGATCTCCTGTGTGACACCGGTGATCTTGATGTCCATCTGGAGGGCGGTGATGCCGTCCCGGGTACCGGCGACCTTGAAGTCCATGTCCCCGAGATGGTCCTCCGCGCCCTGGATGTCGGTGAGGATCACGTAGTCGTCACCCTCCTTGACGAGACCCATCGCGATCCCGGACACGGGAGCCTTGATCGGCACCCCGGCGTCCATGAGCGCGAGGGTCGAGGCGCAGACCGAGCCCATGGACGACGAACCGTTCGACTCGAGCGTCTCGGACACGATGCGAACCGTGTACGGGAAGTCCTCGACCGACGGGATCGCCGCCTCGAGAGCCCGCTGCGCAAGCGCTCCGTGGCCGATGTCCCTGCGCTTCGGGCCTCGCATGAAGCCGGTCTCCCCGACCGAGAAGGGCGGGAAGTTGTAGTGGTGCATGAAGCGCCGCTGCTGCTCGCGTGAGAGGTCGTCGATCTTCTGCCCCTCCTTGACCGTGCCGAGCGTCAGCAGGCTCATGATCTGCGTCTGGCCGCGGGTGAAGATCGCGGAGCCGTGCGTGCGCGGGCTCACCGTGACCTCGCACCAGATCGGCCGGATCTCCTCCGCCGACCGGCCGTCGGGTCGACGCTTCTCGATGGCGATCTTCTTCCGGACGAGGTCCTTGTAGATCGCCTCGCAGGCGCGGCGAATGGACGAACGCGTCACCGAGTCCTTTACCGGCGGCTCGCCCTCGGCCGGAGCCTGGCCCATCGGGAACGGAAGCTCGATCTCCTCGGTGATCCGCTCGTACAGCAGGTCTCGCTTCGCCGACTTGAGCTCCTTCGAGTCTTGCTCGGCATCGGTCAGCTCGCGGAGGTCCGCCTCGAACTGCTCACGGAGCGGGCCCTCGACCGCGGCCGCCTTGGCCTTGTCGAAGAGCATCGCGAACCCGGCCTTGACCTGTGTGCGCCGGACGATGTCCTCTTCTGTCGACGCCATCGTGATGGCCGGAACCTCGGCCTCGACGAGCTCCTCGACCACGTGAGCGGCTTCGCGGAGACCGGCCTCGGCGATCGCGGCGCGAATCGCGGCGCCGTGCTTCTCGTCGAGCTCGGTGGTGAGCTCGAGGTCCACCCACTTCGGCTTGCCGACCTGCGCCCGAAGGTCCTCGATGGCGTCACAGATCTTGCGGATCTCGGCGTGTGCCAGCTCGAGCGCCTCGAGAATCGTGTCCTCGGGCACCTCGTCCGCCCCGGCTTCGACCATCGTGAGCGCATCGCGCGTCCCCACGACGATCAGGTCGAGCGAGGACTCGTCGAGGAGCTCGAGCGACGGGTTCAGGACGAGCTCACCGTCGATCCGCCCGATCCGCACGGCACCGATCGGGCCCATGAACGGCAGCGGCGAGATCATGAGCGCCGCCGAGGCGCCGTTGATGCAGAGGATGTCGTGTGGCGTCACGAGGTCGGCCGAGAGGACGGTGCAGATGACCTGCACCTCGTTCTTGAACCCTTTCGGCCAGAGCGGCCGGATCGGGCGATCTGTCATCCGTGCGGTGAGCGTGGCCCGCTCGGTTGCACGGCCTTCCCGCTTGAAGAAGCCACCGGGGATCTTCCCGGCGGCGTACATCTTCTCCTCGACGTCGATCGTGAGCGGGAAGAAGTCGGCATCCGGACGCGCGTCGGGGCGCCCGACGGCGGTCGCGAGGATCATCGTCTCGCCCGAGCGGACGACGACGGCGCCGTCGGCCTGCTTGGCGAGCTTGCCCGTCTCGAAGACGATCTCCTGACCGCCCACATCGACGGAAACCGCGGCTCCTTGCCCGGTTTGAGTTGTACTCATGTGAGGTATCCCTTCACCTTTCCCCAGCAAGACGCTGGTTTTGTGGAAGGTGGAGGTTTGAGTCAGCTCCAGGCGCTCGATCCGTGCCGGGGAGCTCGCTCAAACTTCCACCTCCCGCCATTGAGGAGTACTCGTTCTACCTTCGCAGTCCGAGCTCCTTGATGAGGGCTCGATAGCCCTCGATGTCCTTTCGCTGGAGGTAGTCGAGGAAGCGACGCCGGCGGCCGACGAGCCGCAGGAGGCCGCGCCTCGAGTAGTGGTCCTTTGGATGCGTGCGCAGGTGCTCGGTCAGATCGTTGATGCGGCGCGTCAGCATCGCGATCTGCACCTCTGCCGACCCCGTATCGGCGGGCGACCGGCCGTGCTTCTCGATTACCTCGAGCTTCGCTTCCTTGGTGAGGCTCATGCACTCCTCCTGATAGGCGACTCCGCAGTCCCCGCCCCACGTGAAGGAAGTAACACGCTGGGGCCGCGAGTGCGGTCTCGCGGAAGGGTAGCAGCCACCGATTCGCGCTTGTGCCAGTTTGTCACTTGGCAAGATCCCCCCATGAGATCGGGAGTCGCCGCCGGCCATCCGGCGACGACGGACGTCGGTGCCGAGATCCTCTCCGACGGGGGGACGGCCTCCGATGCCGTCGTCGCGATGGCTCTGGCGTCGTGCGTCGGAGAGACCGTCATGAGCGGGCTGCTCGCCGGGTGTCACGCGCTGGTCTTCGATGGCTCGAGGACGATGCACCTGGACGGGTTCGCAGCGGTGCCCGCGACGAGCGCGGATCTCGTCGAGCTCCCGGTCGCATTCGGCGAGGAGGTCGTCACGTACGCGATCGGGCCTGCCTCGTGCGCCGTACCCGGGCTCCCGGCGGCACTCCACGAGTTGTGGCGCTCGCTCGGGCGGCTTCCGTGGGCACGTCTCGTCGAGCCAGCGTTGGCGCTTGCACGGGCTGGCGTGCCGCTCCCGCGGATGCACGCTCGCTCGCTCGAGATGCTCGGAGCGCTCTACTCCCTCGAACGCGGCGGGGAGCTCTTCGTCCGGAACGAGCGGACGCTCGAGGCCGGCGACGTCCTGTACCAGCCGGGGCTCGTCGACGCGCTCGAGGGGATCGCGAGCGAGGGTGCCGTCAGCGTGTACACGGGGACGCTGGCCCAGCGCCTGCTCGCAATGGAGGGAGTCGTCGTCACACGCGGCGACCTCGAGTCGTACGAGCCACGCTGGCGCGAGCCGGCGACCGTCTCCTGGAACGGCTACCACGTGGCCACGCGACGCGGGCTGTCGGGAGTTCCCGAGCTGCTCGTGCGGCTGCCGCGCTTCGGTCACCTCGACGAGACCGCGCGCGTCCTGGCGCTCGTCGCTGCCCTCGAGACCGCAGACGTGGGTGGCGAGCACACGACGAACATGGTTGCCGTCGACGGCGACGGGCGAGCGTGTGTCCTCACGCACAGCCTGGGCGTGGGCGCCGGCGTCTGGCTGCCGGGCTTCGACACGCAGCTCAACAACCTGCTGGGAGAGAGCGACATCGCCCACGGCGAGCCCGGGCCCGGAGAGCATCTCGAGAGCCGTATGGCTCCAACGCTCGTCTTCGACGACGAAGGGCTCGTGCTCGCGATCGGCGCAGCGGGAGCGACGAGGCTCCGGACCGCGCTCGTGGGCGTCCTGGCTGCGATCCTCGACGAGGGCCTCGACCCCGAGAGCGCGGTCGCTCGGCCGCGCGTCCACCCCACGCCAACGGCGATCGACGCCGAACCCGGTGTCGACGAACGAGCGCTCGAGACGCTCGAGTTGCGCGGGCGCAACGTGCGGCGGTGGGATCGCCTCCACCACTACTTCGGAGGGGTGAGCTGCGTCGGCCGGACGGGCGCCGCCGGAGATCCGCGCCGGAGCGGAACCGCGCTTCTTCTCTGACGCTAGGTCAGAAGCAGCTTGTCGATCCGGCGGGAGGCGATGTAGAGCCCGACGAGCCCCATGGTGAGGAGGTACGCAACGTTCACGAGCTGGAACGCGCTCACCGTGCCCGTCGTCAGCGAGCGGACGAGCTCGATCCCGTGGTACAGCGGCAGGCAGCGGACGATCCACTGGAGGACTTCTGGATAGACGGAGATCGGGTAGAACGTCGCGGAGAAGAGGAACATCGGGAGCATGACCAGCTGGACGAGATCGAAGTCCTGCCAGCCTCGCATCCACGTCACGGCCGCGATCCCGGCGCCGGCGAACCCGAATCCGATCACGAAGCACGCCGGGAGCGTGAGGATCGCCCACCAGGACCCGACGAGCCCGAGAGCAGTGATGACGAGGAAGTACGCGGTCGAATACATGAGCGCGCGGCAGACGGCCCACATCGTCTCCCCGGATGCGACGTCCTTCGGGCCGACCGGAGTCGCGAGGATCGACTCGTAGACCTTGCCGTAGCGCAGCTTCCAGAAGACGTTCGTCGCGTCGTAGAACGCTCCGTTCATCGCCGACGAGGCGAGCAGCGCGGGCGCCACGAACGCGGCATAGTCGAGCGACTGCCCACCCACCGTCACCCCGACGTCGCGTACCTCCTGGAGCGGGTACACGAAGAAGAAGAGGTAGAAGAGCGGCTCGAAGAACCCGGAGAAGAGGATCATCCAGGTCCGCCGGTAGACCATCGCGTTCCGTTCCACGATGAGCAGCCCACCGATGGTCGGGCGCGACGGAGTCGTGAGCCTGGCGCGGGCGACGAGCTCGGTCATATGACGAGCCTCCGTCGATAGCTGTAGAGCGCGAGCGCGAACCCGACCGCGACGAAGGCGCAGAGGTACAGAACGTGCACGATCGCGAGCCATGGCACGACGTCACCCAGCACGAGCATCCGGCAGAGATCGACGCCGTGCCAGAGCGGGGTCAGGTATGCGATGAGCTCGAGCGGCGCGGGCAGGCGGTCGATCGGGAAGAAGGTCCCCGAGAAGAGGAACATCGGAAGGATGATGAACCGGAAGATCGCCACGAACGAGGCCTCGTTCTCGGTGTGCGCACCCCACGCCGCGATGAACGTCGAATACGAGAGCCCGACGAGCACTGCTACCGGGATCGCGAGGACGCCGAGCGGCGACTTCACCGCGCCGAACGCGACGATGACGACGAAGTACACGACCGAGGTCATGAGCATCCGCGAGCCGATGAAGGCCTGGTGTGCGAACGCGACGTCGCGAACGCGGAGCGGCGTGGCGAGCATCGCGTGGTACTGGCGGGTCCATTTGATCGCTGACAGCACGGGCCAGCTCGCCTCGAAGGACGCGAGCTGCATGGCGGTGGCGGCGAGGAGCCCTGGCGCGACGAACTCGAAGTAGTCGTACGTCGTCCCGCGGAAGGTGATGTCTCCGAGGAACGCGCCCATCCCGACGCCGAGCGCGAGCAAGTAGACGATCGGCGTGACGACGCTCGAGAAGAGCGTCGCGCGCCAGACGCGCCGGTACTGGGCGAAGAAGAACTCGAACGGTCGAGCGGCGAGCGTCAGAGAGGTCACTGGCCGGTCTCCGGCCAGTGACCGTGGAGGGGCGTGGGGAACCGGGAGGTTCCCCACGCTCTTAGGAAGAAGGGGGTAGCCTCAGCTCTCGCAAGACCAGAGCTCGCACGAGCGAGCTCTGGTCGCGAACGAGCAGGGGGAAACATGGTTTCCCCCATGAACGCGAGCCGTAGGTGAGCGTTGGTCATTCGATGAGGCTCCGGCCGGTCAGGTGCAGGAAGACGTCCTCGAGCGTGCTCCGGCGAACGAGGACGCTCTCCGGGACGAGCCCGCGTTCGTGAATCCCGTGGGACGCCTCATCCCCGTCGTCCGTATACAGGAGGACGCGGTCCGGCAGGCTCTCGACCCGGCTCACGAGCCCGTCGGTCCAGTAGCTCAGGTCGTCCGGTTGCGAGTCGTCGAAGCGCAACTCGACGACCTCGCGGGTCGAGTAGCGCTCGATGAGCTCACGCGGGGAGCCCTGCGCGACGATCTTGCCCTTGTCCATGACCACGAGGCGGTCGCAGAGTTGCTCCGCCTCATCCATGTAGTGCGTCGTCAGGAGGAGCGTGACTCCCTGGCGTTTCAGCCGGTAGAGACGGTCCCAGACCACATGGCGGGCCTGCGGATCGAGGCCCGTCGTCGGCTCGTCCAGGAGCAGAACCTCGGGCTCGTTGATCAGCGAGCGCGCGATCGTCAGGCGTCGCTTCATCCCTCCCGAGAGCGGCTCGACCTTGTCGCCAGCCCTCTCCGTCAGCTCAACGAACTCGAGGAGCTCGTCGGCTCTCGGGCCGAGCTCCTTCCGCGAGAGCCCGAAGTAACGGCCGTAGATCATGATGTTCTCGCGAACCGTCAGCTCCATGTCGAGCGTGTCGAGCTGAGGCACGACACCGAGCCGTCCGCGGATCTGCACTCCGTCGCGCCCGGGGTCGAGCCCGAACACCTCGAGCGTCCCCTCCGTCACGGGCGAGACGCAGCCGATCATGCGCATCGTCGAGGTCTTCCCTGCACCGTTCGGCCCGAGGAAGCCGAATGCCTCGCCACGCTGCAGGTCGAAGTCGATCCCGTCGACGGCGACCGACTCGCCGAAGCGCTTGACGAGCCCGCGGGCACGGATCAACGGCTGACCGTTCTGCTCCCCCACGACTCCTGAAAGCTAGATGAACGACCCTAAGGCCCGGGGCGTCGTGCCCGACGCGTTTCGTCGACGTCGCGCGCGATCTGGGCGACGAGCTCCTCCTCCGACTCGAAGACCGCCTCGTCGCGCAGGCGCTCCCACAACTCGACCAGAAGACGACGGCCGTACAGGTCGCCGTCGAAGTCGAGGAGATACGGCTCGATACGCAGCTCGGTGCCGCCGTAGTGCGGGTTCGTCCCGATGGAGACGGCCGCGAGATGATCGAGTGCCGATCCCGCGTAGATGCCGAGGTGAGGCACCTGCAGCTGTGGATCGACGGCCAGGTTCGCGGTCGGGAAACCGAGCGTCCCGCCCCGCTGGTCGCCCGCGACGACTTTTCCGTCGAGCTCGAACGGGCGGCCGAGCATCGTTGCGGCGGTCGCGACGTCGCCATCGATCAAGGCTGACCGAATGGCGGTGGACGAGATCCCGTCCACCCCCGGCGCGACGACGGTCTCGAAGCCGAGGCGCCGGAGCAGCTCGAGGTCGCCCGAACGTCGGACGCCGAAGCGGAAGTCCTCTCCGGCGACGACGGCCTCGGCTCCGATTCCCGCGAGATAGAGCTCCGCGAACTCCTCCGGTACGAGCCGCTGGAGCTCCGGAACGAACGCGGCCACGAGGGTCGTCTCGATGCCCGCGTCGTCCAGGAGCTCCAGGCGCCGCTCGAGGGTCGTCAGCAGCTCGACCCGGTTGCCGAGCGCGATACGCGGATGCGGGTCGAAGGTGATCACGGTCGGTGCGAGCCCCGTCGCGACGACGGTGTCGAGGACGGCCCGGTGACCCCGGTGCACGCCGTCGAAGGCGCCGATCGCCACCGCGCGCGGCTTCCGCTCGACTTCTGCTGGGGTGCGTGCGACGTTCACCCGAGCCTGGCGAGCGCCTCGTCGGCGGGAACGATCGTGTTCGGGTCGGCCTCGTCCACCGAGAACGGGCCGATCTCGGTGCGCCTGAGCGATCGACAGTGTCCGCCGAGCGCCTCCGCGATCGACCGGACGTACGTTCCCGACGAGACGTGCAGCTCGAGGCTCGCGACCCCGTCCTCGTAGCCCGCGAGCTCGAGCTCGTGGATCGTCATCTGCCGGATCGGCATCTCCACGACCACCCCGCGGCGATGCAGGCGGTATGCACGCTCTCCGTCGATCTTCACCGCGGATGCGGCTGGGATGGGCAATCCGACGACGCCTTGGAGGCGGGCGACGTCCTCCTCGAGCTCGTCCGGAGATGGCGGCTCGTGCCGGTCGACGATCTCGCCTTCCGGGTCGCCGGTCGTCGTTCGCGCTCCGAGGTCGATCTCCGTGAGGTAGCGCTTGTCGAGTCCGACGAACCGGGGCTGCAGCTTCGTCGACGCCCCCGAGAGGAGGAGCAAGAGCCCGGTCGCGAACGGGTCGAGCGTGCCCGCGTGTCCCGTGCGCGCCCCGGTGCCGCGGCGTACGGCCGCGACGATCGCAAAGGAGGTCGGTCCCGCCGGCTTGTCGACGAGGATGATCCCGCTCGGCGTGAGCGCCCTACCGCCGCGCGACGGCATGCTCGAACTCCTCGACGATGAACTTCTTGAGATCGTCGAGCGCGAGCTCGCTCGAAAACCCGGCCGCCTGCTGGTGGCCGCCCCCACCGCTCTTCCGCGCGATGACCGAGACGTCGATCTCGTCGACCGAAGAGCGCAACGAGACGCGGTACGTCGGGCCACTTCCGGTGGGCGGCTCACGGATGAACGCGGCCATCACCGCTCCCTCGACTGCGCGCAGGTAGTCGATGATGCCCTCGGCGTACGGCTCGGTCGCACCGGCGTCCACGAAGTCCTCCTTGAGCAGGCACGAGATGACGAGATGCCCGCCCGAGTGCACCTCCGCCCGCTCGAGCGCGCGCGCCAGGAGCTTCAGCTTCGCGAACTGGACGGTCTCGTACACCGTCTGGAAGACCTTGTGCCAGTCCGCGCCTGCTTCGATCAGGTCCGCCGCCAGCCGGAGCGCCTTCGGGCTCGTGTTCGCGTACTGGAAGCGCCCGGTATCCGTCACAACGGCGGTGTACAGGGGCTCCGCGATCTCCGGGGTGATCGTCACGCCGAGCTCTGCGAAGAGATCGGCCAGGATCTCGCCGGTAGACGACGCTTCCGGCACGATCAGATTGACGTTCCCGAAGCGGGTGTTGTCGTGGTGGTGGTCGATATCGAGCGTCAAGGGCGCACGCTCGAGCACTGACGGATCCGGCCCGATCCGTTCCGCCTTCGCGCAGTCGACGGCCACGAGGACACGTTCTGCGTGGTCGGCGGGCGGCTCGCGGAGGATCCCGTCGAGCGCGAGGAAGCGGTACTCCGCCGGCAGCGGGCGCTCCGGGCCTGAAAGGAACATGACGCTGTCCTTCCCGAGCTGCGTCAGCGCAAGGTGCATCGCGAGCAGCGAGCCGAGAGCGTCGCCGTCCGGGTTCTCGTGCGAGGCGACGAGAAAGCGCTCGTTCTCGCGGAGTGCGGCCACGACGGCCGCCGTGTCAGTCGTCTGCTCCGTCATCAGGATCCAACGTGGCCGGCTCCGGGGGTGCGAGCTCGTCGATCATGTGTGTAAGGCGCACGCCGCGCTCGACCGTCGGATCGTATTCGAACGTCAGGACCGGAGTCCGTCGGAGGCGCAGCTCGCGCGCAAGCTGCGCTTGCAGCACACCATGCGCCGCCCTCAGGCCGTCGAGCGTTCGCTCCTGCTCCTTCTCGCTCCCCAGCACGCTCACGAACACCTTCGCGTATGCGAAGTCCTTGCTGGCGTCGACTCCCGTCACGGTGACGAAGCCGATTCGGGGGTCCTTGAGCGTGGGGATCACGTCCGACAGCACCTGGCGAATGCCCTCGTTGACCCGTCGCTTGCGCTCAGAGCTCAGGGACGACCACCTCCCGATCGATCCGCACGAGCTCGAAGTCCTGGGCCGCGAGATAGCGCTCGACTGCGTCGAGGAGCTCCTGCAGCGGCCGGTGTCCCTCGGCCGCGCAGGCCACGGTCAGGCGAGAGCGCTGCCAGAGATCGTGATGGTCGACCTCGGCCACCGACACGCCGAAGCGCTGCCGCAAGGTCGCTTTCGCGGACTGGACGTGCTTCCGCTTGCCCTTGAGCGAGCCCGCCTCCGGGAAGTGGAGCTCGACCGAGAGGATCCCGACGTAGCCGGCGGCCACGGCGGCCGCGCTACGAGGCGTCGCTCTGGACGGCGGCCGCGGCCGAGGGTGCCTCGGCGAGATCGGTGCGCTCGATCTCGCGCGTCTCGTATGCCTCGAGCACGTCGCCCTCTTTCACGTCGTTGAAGCCGTCGAGGAGGATGCCGCACTCGAAACCCTCGCTGACTTCGCGGACGTCGTCCTTGAAGCGCCGGAGCTGCGCGATGGAGCTGTCCTGGACGACCGTGCCGTCGCGGACCACGCGGACCTTGGCACCGCGCCTGACGACGCCGGTCGTGACCATGCACCCCGCGATCGTTCCCAGGCGTGAGACCTTGAAGAGGGCGCGCACCTCCGCCTCGCCGAGGGTCTCCTCGGTCTCGACCGGGGAGAGCATCCCGACGAGCGCCTGCTCGATGTCGTCGGTGAGCTGGTAGATGACGCGGTACGTGCGGATGTCGACGCCCTCACGCTCGGCGAGCTGCCTGGCCTCGGCGCTCGGCCGCACGTTGAAGCCGACGACGAGCGCGTTGGACGCGGACGCAAGATTGATGTCGTTCTCGGTGATGCCCCCCACTCCGGTGTGGATGACGTTCACCCGGACTTCGGGGTGCTGGATCTTCCCGAGCTCGCCCATGAGCGCCTCCACCGAGCCCTGGACGTCGCCCTTTAGTACGAGGCTCAGCTCCTGCACCTCGCCTGCCTGCATCTCGTCGAACAGGTTCTCGAGGGACACGTGGCGCCGCGGGCGCTGCGCGAGCTGCTCGCGCCGCAGCCGCTCCGCGCGCAGGTTTGCGAGGTGCTTCGCCTGGCGTTCGTGCTCGACCACGCGACAGAACTCGCCCGCGGGCGGTGGGCGATCGAAGCCGAGGATCTCGACCGGGTCGCCGGGACCTGCCTCGCGAACGCGGTTGCCGTGGTAGTCCTGGAGCGCCCGGACCTTGCCGGACGCGTCGCCCGCAACGACCGCATCTCCGACCCGCATCGTTCCGCGTAGTACGAGCACCGTCGCGACCGGGCCGCGACCGACGTCCAGTCGTGACTCGATGACGAAGCCGGAGGCGTCCGCTCCAGGGTTCGCGCGCAGATCGAGCTCGGCGTCCGCGACGAGCAGGATGCGCTCGAGGAGGTCGTCGAGGTTCGTCTTCTGCTTCGCGGAGACCTCGGAGAACTGCGTCGAGCCGCCCCAGTCCTCGGGCTGCAGGCCCTCTGCAGCGAGCTCGCTCTTGACCCGGTCCGCGTTCGCGTCCGGGATGTCGGTCTTGTTGATGGCGACGACGATCGGCACCTCGGCGGCGCGGGCGTGCGAGATCGACTCCTTCGTCTGCGGCATGACGCCGTCGTCTGCCGCGACGACGAGGACCGCGATGTCGGTCACTTTCGCGCCGCGCGCGCGCATCGCGGTGAAGGCCTCGTGGCCAGGAGTGTCGAGGAACGTGATCTTCCGGCCGTCGACGTCGACCTGGTAGGCGCCGATGTGCTGCGTGATGCCGCCCGCCTCCGTGTCCACGACGGACGTCTCGCGGATCGCGTCGAGCAGGGTCGTCTTGCCGTGATCGACGTGGCCCATGATCGTGACTACCGGCGGCCGGGCCTGCAGATCCTCCTCCGAGTCGTCGAACACCTCCGGCTCGAGCTCTTCCTCGGCAGCGTGCTTGATCGTGATCTCGCGCTTGAGCTCGGCGCCGATCACCTCGACCTCCTCGTCGGAGAGCGACTGTGTCGCTGTGCGCATCTGGCCGAGCCCCATCAGGATCTTGATCAGCTCGGGCATCGGCACGCCGAGCGCCTGCGAGAGGTCCTTGACGTTGACGCCCGACTCGACTGTCACCGGCCCCGTCGGAGGGGCTGCGGGTTGCTGCGTCCGCGGCGGCCCCGGAGTTCCGCTTCGGTCACGAGCCTGCCTGCCGTCACGTCCGCGGGCGCCACCGCCCTCGATGACGACGCGGCGCTTCCGGCCGCCTGGTCCCGTGCGGGGGCGGATCGGGCGATTCGGTCCTTTGCGGCCCTCAGCCATCGCGGGTCAGCTTACTCCTCGTCCGCCGAGCTCTCGGCGTCCTGGACGAGCGCGACAGCAGCGTCCTCGAGCGACTCCTGGTCGTCTCCGTCTGCGTCGACCTCTCCATCGGCGGCCACCTCGGCCTCAGCTTCCGCCGCGGGCGGCGGCTCGGCCGATGCAAGCTCCTGATGTGCCGGTACGCCGCAGTACCGCGAGCCCGGCAGGGCCGCGTTTGGGCAGCGCTTTCCGTTCGACAGGACGGCGGCGCAGCGGCCGGAGTACTCCTCGTTGTCGTCCGCGCCCGCGAACGCTGCCGCGGCCTCGGCACGAGCGAACTCGGACTCGCTCTGGATGTCGATCTTCCAGCCCGTGAGCCGCGTGGCGAGGCGGGCGTTGAGCCCTTCCTTGCCGATCGCGAGCGCGAGCTGGTCGTCAGGGACGATCACGGTCGCCTCACGGGTCTCGTCGTCGATGTAGACCTCGCGAACACGAGCAGGCGAGAGTGCCTTCGCCACGAACCGGGCGGGCTCGGTGTTCCAGGGGATGATGTCGATCTTCTCCCCGCGCAGCTCCGAGACGACCATGCGCACGCGCGATCCCCGCGGTCCGACACATGCTCCAACGGGATCGACTCCCTGCATGTGCGACTCGACCGCGATCTTCGAGCGGTACCCGGGCTCGCGCGCGACACCCCGAATCTCGACGAGACCGTCCGCGATCTCCGGGACCTCGAGCTCGAAGAGCGCGCGGATCAGCTCCGGGTCGCGGCGCGAGAGGATGACCTGCGGCCCCTTCGTGCCCGACCGGACCTCGGCGATGACCGCCTTGATCCTCGACCCCTGCTCGTAGCGCTCGCCGTCCACCTGCTCCGAGCGCGGCAGGAGCGCCTCGACGCGGCCGAGGTCGACGAGCACGTTGTTCCGGTCTCCGGCCTGCTGCACGATCCCGGTAACGACCTCGCCCTGGCGATCGACGTACTCCTCGTACATGATCGCCCGCTCCGCTTCCCGGATCCGCTGCTGAATGACCTGCTTCGCCGTCTGAGCGGCGATGCGGCCGAAGTTGTCCGGAGTGACGTCCGTACGCACGATCTTGTCCGGCGACACCTGGGACCAGTCGAGGTCGAGGTCCTCGTCGGCCACGAGCGTGTGCTGCCTCTCCCCGGTCTCCTCCTCGATCCGCTCGAGCTCGGCGATGCGGGCCTCCCGGGCGTCGTCGAGGAGGCGCACCTCGACGTCCTCCGGGATCTCGATGCCGTCGACGCGGAAGTCGCCGTCGGTGCCCAGCCGCACCTCCGCATGCCGGACTGCGCCGGGGGTCTTCTTGTAGGCGGCGAGAAGCGCATCCTCGAGCGCTGAGACGAGGACACCTTCCTCGATTCCTTTCTCCTTCTCGATCGCCTGGATTCCTTCGATGATCTCTTGGCTCATGTTGTCTACCCCTCGTGGATCAGGTACTGCCGATTAGGTTGGCCCGCACGATCGCGTCGTACGAGATGCGCAACGGCTCGGATCCGTTCACGGCGAGCGTGACGGCGTCCTCGTCGGCTGCGACGACTTCCCCCCGAAATCGGTTCCGGCCGCGCACGTCGTCCTTCGTGCGGACTGCCGCGCGCTCGCCCAACACCGCTGCGAAGTGCGTCTGGGTGCGCAGGGGCCGGTCAGGCCCGGGTGACGAGACCTCGATCGAGTAGCGATCGAGATACGACCGCAAGGTGTCCGTCACGCTCGCACAAAGCTGGTGGTCGACCCCTTCCGGATGGTCGACGTAGACGCGGAGGCGGCTCGGTGAGACGAGCTCCACGGCGAGAACCTCTACGCCGGGAACGGCGCGCTCCACCGAGGGCGCGATCTCCTCGGAGAGCGTTTGTTCTCGTGCATACGCAGTGGCCATCTCGGTCGTGATCCCCTCTCAAAAAAAACGGGCGCGATGCGCCCATTTCTCCAAGCCGGTGAAATGTGGTTGGCCAAGGATAGCACCGTCTGCCGGGCCCGCCGATCAGGCGGCGACGCTGAAATGCACCCGTGGACGACCGTTTCGAGCGAGGAAATTCGTCAGGTCTCGAGCACGATCGTCACGGGACCGTCGTTCTCGAGTTCCACGACCATCCGGGCGCCGAAGACGCCTCGCGAGACCGGCACACCTTCGCCCTCGAGCGTTCGGCAGAGCCGGTCGTAGAGCGGCTCTGCTTGCTCCAGGGCCGCGGCTTCGCTGAAGCTCGGCCGATTGCCCTTCCGCGTCTCCGCGATGAGCGTGAACTGGCTCACGACGAGCGCTTCGCCACCCGTGTCGCGAAGCGAGCGGTCGAAGCGCCCTTCGTCGTTCTCGAACACGCGGAGCCTCGCGATCCGCTGAGCCAGACGATCGGCATCCGCTTCTCGATCCTCGGTGGCGATTCCCACGAGAACGGCGAGTCCCTCACCGCACGAAGCGACGACGTCGCCGCCGACGGTCACGGTCGCCGCCCTCACGCGCTGCACCACGGCTCGCACGACGAGATTCTTAGCTGCGACTCACGTCACAAGCGTGGCAAGCCGATATCTCGACGGGATGGAAGCCGCTCATCAGCCATGGCCTACGCTGGGGTCGTTGCTCGTCCGCGACGGCCTCCTGACAGAAGAAGAGCTCCACGACGCGCTCGAATCGCAGCGTGACTCGGGCAAGCGGCTGGGCGAGATCCTCGTCGAGCGTGGAAGCGTGACGAAGACACAGGTTGCGCGCCTGCTCGCGGAGCAGGTCGAGATGCCGCTCGTCGAGCTCGAGGAGTCCGACGTGGACTCCGGAGCGGCCTTGCTGCTGCCCGAGGACCTCGCGCGGCGATACTCGGCCGTACCCGTCGGCTTCCTTCCTGACAAGTCGCTGCTCGTGGCCGTCGCAGACCCGACCAACGTGCTCCACTGGGACGAGCTGCGACTCGCTCTCGGCGTCCCGATTCGCTTCGGGGTGGCGGCGCCGGACGCCATCGACGCGGCGATCGCGTTCGTCCACCAGGAGACGCTCGACGTCGTCGACGACGAGGAGAGCAGACCCACACGAGGAGCACGGCATCGTCGACGTGCACGACGCAGACGTCGACACGCCCGCCGTCACGGTCGTCAACAAGACGATCCAGCGAGCTCTCACGCTGGGTGCATCGGACATCCACTTCACGCCGCAGCTGCGTGCGCTCGAGATCCGCGCCAGGGTCGACGGCGTCGTGCGGAAGATCGGCTCGATACCGACCTCGCAGCAGGCAGCGGTCACGAGCCGACTCAAGGTCATCGGCAAGCTCGACATCGCCGAGCGCAGGGCGCCGCAGGACGGGCGGGTCGCAGTGCGCTCCGGGGGCCACACCGTCGATCTCCGCATCGCCGTCCTCCCTACGAAGTTCGGGGAGAAGGTCACGCTCCGCGTCCTCAACCAGGCGTCCGCGCCCCACTCGCTCTCCGATCTCGAGCTGTCTCCTGAGGCCGAATCCACCGTTCGGTCGGCGATTCACCAGCCGTTCGGCGCGGTCATCACGTGTGGCCCGACGGGAAGCGGGAAGACGACCACGATGTACGCAGCGCTCAACGAGCTGAACACGCCGGACCGAACGCTGATGACGATCGAGGACCCGGTCGAGTACCTCACACCGGGAATCGACCAGATCGAGGTCAACACCCGGGCGGGACTCACGTTCGCCCGCGGGCTACGGACCATCCTTCGCTCGGATCCGGACGTGATCCTCGTCGGCGAGATTCGCGACGAGGAGACCGCACAGATCGCGGTCCGCGCGGCCATGACGGGCCATCTCGTGTGCTCGACGATCCACTCGCAGACGGCGGCCTCCGCCATCCGGCGCTTCACGGACATGGGCGTCGAGCCCGGCCTCCTCGCGGCGACGCTGACCTGCCTCGTCGCACAGCGTCTCACGCGTCGCGTGTGCCCGGACTGTCGCGAGATGGTCAAGGCCACCAAGGCCGAGCTCGTGGCGCTCGGCCGGCCGACCGAAAGGCCCGGGAGGAGGTTCCTGGCGCAAGGGCGGGGTTGCCCCGCCTGCGGTGGTACCGGCTACCGCGGCCGGGTCGCGCTCTTCGAGGTGCTCCAGTTCACCGACGAGATTCGAGATCTCGTCGCAGGCAGTGCGCCGACGCTGGACATCCACCGCGCCGCCGTCGCCGGCGGGATGCGAGCGCTTCGCGACGACGGCAATCGGCTCTGCCTCGAAGGGATAACGACATTGTCCGAGGTCGAGCGCGTCGTCGGTACGAGCTAGGAAGCCTCCGACTCCGCGTCGAGCGGAAGTTTCCGCGGCCGGAGCGAGCGCGCCAGCTTGATGTGCGGTCGCGCTTCGTTGCGGCGCCCGAGGTTGAGAAGCGAACGAGCCAGCCCGTAGTGGGCGAAGTCGTCCGCCGGTGCGAGGTCTACGAGCGTTCGGAACTCCGCCTCGGCCTCCTCGAAGCGGCCGAGCCTGAAGTAGGCGATCGCCAACGCTTCCCGGATCGACCGCGAGCGCGGTTCGCGGCGCTTCGCCTTCTCGAGAGCGACCGTCGCCTGCGCCGGCCTTCCTGAACGCAGGTGGGCCCGACCCTGCTGGAAGAGGTCGTAGGTCTCCGTCATCCCTGCCACCCTCGCAGCGACCGCAGCGAGACGAAACCGCGCAGGCGGGCGCGCAGAGAGAGCCGTTCGCGAACGGCTCGCAGCAGCGCCGCCAACTCGACACGCGCTGTACGCGCCGCATGCGACGCGTCCTGCGGGGCGCCGAACCTCGCGCGCCCCGCGGCGGCGACGTACGCCCTCGCGTCGGACCCGAGCTCGTCGGCGACGGCTGCCCTGAGGTCGTCGAGCGTCGCGCTCCGCGGAACCGCGACTCCCTGGTCGCGAAGGAACGCCTCGAGCTCGGCTCGCGTCGCTGCTGCCGCACGGCGTGGATCGCTCGTCAAGTACCCCAGCCGGCGCCGAATCCACTTGACGACACCGATCGCGGCTGCACCGAGCGCGACGAGAGCGACCGCGATCGCGAGGATGGAGGGGCGATCGCCTCCGGAGCCGGTCGCGTCCGAGCTGAAGCCCTCGAGATCGCCTGGATTCCGATCGGCTGCGACGGTGTCGTGCGCCCCGCGCCGAAGCGCGGCGACCGTGGCGCTCGAGTTGGATGCGAACGAGTACTGCGTCGAGAACGTCCCGCGGCCGGGTGTCGGGTCGAACGGGATCCAGCCGTAGCCCGGGAACCAGACCTCGACCCAGGCATGCGCATCGTGGTCGGTCACCGTCCAGCCGCCCTTCTCGAACCGTCCGCTCGTGAAGCCGACGGCAACGCGAGCTGGAATCCCGAGGAGCCGCGCCATGAGCGTCATCGCTCCGGCGAAGTGCTGGCAGTAGCCGGCGCGCGTCGACTCCACGAAGTCGACCAACGGCCGGCCCTGGGTATGGGGCGGCCGCTCCGTGTAGCGGAATCCCCCACGTTGCCGGAACCACGACTCCAGTGCGAGCACGGCCGCGTAAGGGGAGCTCGCCCCTCGGGTAATCCGCTTCGCGTCCTCGTACAGAGGCTTGTAGGCACCGAGATCCGCATAGGACGGATCGTCGAGAAGAGCGTCGACACGTGCGTCTCGATGTGGCGCCCCGTAGCCCGGGAAGGATCGCCCCCAGAGGCTGAGATAGGGCGCGGCGGCCGCCGGATAGCCCGCGGGTGCGGCCGCAAGTGCCGCGGGTGCGGGATCGGGCACGTAGCTCCACACGCGATACCGGGTACCGAGCGAGATCACGCCCTGAGCGCGCACGACGCCACCTGCGAAAGCGAACACGGTTCCGAGCGAAGGCGCGTCGACCGCAACCGGCGTCCCTGCCGCGACGAGCCGATCCTCGGCGAGGGCCTTGACCTCCACCTTCTGCTCGACCCACTGCTTCCGGTTGTGCGCCGCCCGCGGCGCCAGAGCCCCGAGCCGAAGCGGCCCGTCCGCCGGTCCGCTCGTGACGACGAACGAGAGATCCTCGAACCAACGATCGGCGATGAACGCGTCGAGCGTGGACACGCGCCAGTACTGCGCGCGGTCGGGGCCAGAGATCCTCAAGACCGTCGTCGCCGAAGGTCGAAACGCGATGCCCTCGTACTGGGCGTCCCAGATGAACCGAACGTTGAGACCCGACTGCGCCGGGCTTCCGAGATCCCAGTTCTGCCAGTCGAGCACCGCCTGGCGTGTGAACGACGTGGCCGAGGAAGCCCACGCTGCACCTGCGACCACGAGCGCGGCGATCGCGCCGCCCGCAGCGAGGGCGTACAGCGATCTCGCACGAAGGACGACGGTGATCGAGAGCGCCGCCGCAAGGGCGAGGGCGCCGATGAAGACGGCTCCGTCGGCGAGCAGCGTGGCGGGCCATCCCACTCCGGCGATCGTCACTCCCGCCGCGGCAAGGGGCCGCCTTGCGGCGACGAGCCAGGCGATCGCGGCGACGAACCCGAACACCGCGACGAGGACGAGCTCGTGCATCGCCGGATGGAGTGCAGGGTTGAACGGCAAGAGGACGTCGTAGTACTCCCCGATCCCGAGCCAGACCTTGTCCGAGACCGGCGAGACGACGCGCTCGTCGCGGAACGGGGCAAGTTCCCATACCTGCGCGCCGAGCGCGATCCAGGCCATGGCCGCTGCCGAGAGCGCGAAGGCGACAAACCGCATGGCGCCGGGCTTCGCGAGCGCGGGGGCCACGGCCAGCAGGACGACGATCGCAAGGTCACGTGCCGTACGAGGCTCCTCGAGCCGGATCCAGGACAAGGTGACGGCGACAGCGGGCAAGGCCACTGCCGCGAGCGTCCTCCCTCGTGTGCCCAGCGTCCTACGCACGGGCTCGCGCTTCTCTCGACGGGAGCTCGAGCGCCGAGGCGAGATCGTCGCCGGCGCGGAGCACCGCAACCGGAATCCCTGCCGAGGAGAGGTGCAGCACGCCCGTCGCGCCCCTCGTCGGCCGTCCCACGTAGCTCGGTGCGTCCACCCAGACGACGGACACCCGGCGGCGCCCGGCGGCACCGAGCAGGCGTCTGACTGCCGACGGCCCGAGCGTGGCAGTGACGACGACGAGCTCGGCCGCTCCCGTCACCGTCGGTGGCGGGCGATCGAGGAACCGCGCGAGCTCGTGCCGGGCATCCGCGTTCGCAGCGGCGAGGGTCGCGAGCATCGCCTGGAAGTCCCCTTCCAGCGATGACGCCGGCGTGATGGCAGCATCGGCGCCCGTCGTCGCAAGCACTGCACGACGGCCGCGTGCGACGTGGGCTCGCACGATCGATCCCGCGGCGCGGACCGCTGCGTCGAAGCTCGAGCTCGGGGCTTCGCCGGCCTTGCCCGCCGGGTCGCAGTCGAGAACCACGACGACCGACTCCCGGGGCGCATCCTCGAGCTCCTTGACCATGAGACGCCCTCGCTTTGCGCTCGAGGGCCAGTGGACTCGACGAAGCGACTCTCCCTGCTCGTACTCGCGCACCGAGTGGAGATCGAAGCCCGCAGTACGTCGGAGGAGGAGTCGACGGCCGTCGTCCAGGCGTCGTCCCCTGTCGCTCCACAGCGACCCGAGCTCGACGAGCCTCGGGTACACGAGGACTCCGACGACCACGTCGAGCGGGTGCGATCTCGTCTCGAGGCCGAGCGGCTCGCGCACCTCCAGCTCTGCGTTCGCGGAGAGAAACTGCCCCCGTGGGAGAATGCCCAGTGCGACCTCGCCGGTCAGCGATCGGCCGCGGCCGGACAGGCGGCACTCGTAGTCACCGAGGCGATCGAAGGTCCCCGCGACGACGGCCGTCCCGCCGGCGATCCCGAACCTGCGCCGGGCGGCAAAGCTGAGGACGACCTCGTCACCCTCCGTGGCGGGATCAGGTTCGACCCGCGCCTGAACGTCGACTGGCCCGGCCGCGAGCGCCGACCAGGCGCGCGAGACGAGTCCCGCGACGAGAAGCCCGAGCCCGACGACGCCGAGCGGACGCGATGCGAACACGATCGCCACACCGAGCACAACGCCGCCGAAGACGAGTGCTCCTCCGCGGCGCATCAGACCGGTACCGGCGTTTCGTCGAGTGCTCTCTGAACCGCCTCCTCCGGCCCTGTTCCGGCGCCTCGCGCCTCGGGTGCGACGATCAGCCGGTGGGAGAGCACGGGTCTCGTGACGGCCTGCACGTCCTCCGGCAAGACGTAGTCGCGGCCACGAGCGACGGCACGCGCCTTCGCCATCCGTAGCAGCGCGATCCCGGAGCGCGGGCTCGCCCCGAGGGCGAGTTGCTGGTTCGCACGGGTGTGACGTAGAAGGGCGACGACGTAGGCACCGACGCTCTCCTCGACGAAGACGTCGCGCGCAGCCCGCACCGCCGCCAACACTTCCCCATGACCGGCGACGGGGCGGAGGTCGTCGAGCGGAGGAGCAGTGGTCTGCTCACCGAGCATCCGCGCCTCCTCCGTGGCACCCGGGTAGCCCAGTGAGAGCATCGCCGTGAACCGGTCGAGCTGCGCCTCGGGCAGCGGATACGTGCCCTCGTAATCGATCGGGTTCTGGGTCGCCACGACGAGAAACGGCGGCTCCAGTGCGTAGGTGACGCCGTCGATCGTCACCTGGCACTCCTGCATCGCCTCGAGCAGTGCCGATTGCGTCTTCGGAGACGCACGGTTGATCTCGTCGACGAGCAGGACATTGGCGAACACCGGGCCGCGTCTGAACTCGAACTCGTTCGACTTCTGGTTGAAGACGTTGACGCCGGTGACATCCGTCGGCAGGAGGTCTGGCGTGAACTGCAGGCGGGAGAACGACAGATCGAGCGACCGGGCCAGCGACTTCGCGAGGACGGTCTTCCCCACCCCCGGAAAGTCCTCGATGATCAGGTGCCCCTCGGCCAGGAGACAGAAGACGCAGAGCTCGAGGGTCTCGTGCGGCGCGTGCACTGCCAGCTCGAGGTTGGCCACGACCCGCGCGACCACACCGTCACCGGTCTGGCGCGCTGCGTCGCGTACCTGCGCGGCGTCGCTCATGCGCCCTCAACGTCGTTGGCAACGAGGTGCTCGACGGCGTCGAGGATGGCCGCCGCGATCGAGCTCTTTGCCGCTCTTCGGGACGTGCTGCTCGCTGCCGTTCGTGAGCAGGGTGACCTCGTTCTCGTCGGTGTCGAAGCCGATGTCAGCCCGAGACACGTCGTTGAACACGACGAGGTCGGAGCCCTTTGCTCGGAGCTTCTCGCGGGCTCGCTCGAGCCCATGGCCCGACGCGTCTGCGGCGAAGCCCACGAGGACCTGCCCGGGACGCCGGGCCGCGCCGAGGGCGGCCAGGACGTCTACGGTCGGGGCCAGGTCGACGGTCCACGGCTCGCCGTCTTTCGGGCGCTTGCTCTGCTCGGGCGCGGCCGGCCGGTAGTCGGCAACCGCAGCGGCCATCACGATGACGTCGGCGTCCCCGCGCGCGAGCGCCTCGCGCTCGAGATCGGACGCCGTGGGCGTCTCCACGACCGTCACCCCTGCCGGCGCCGGGACATTCAGGTTCGCGGCCAGGAGCGTGACCTCGGCACCGCGGCGACGCGCCTCTTCCGCGAGGGCGACACCCATGCGGCCTGACGAGCGGTTCCCGACGAATCGCACTGCATCGAGCGGCTCCCGCGTCCCGCCGGCCGAGATCACGACACGCCGCCCGTTCAGCGAGGACGCAGCGTGAACGTCCTCGAGAATCCGCTCGACAACGTCGGCGATCTCCTCGGGCTCGGCCATTCGCCCGATACCGACCTCGCCTTCGGCGAGCTCTCCCTCAACCGGTCCGACGATCTCGACGCCGCGGGAGCGCAGGATCGCGACGTTCGCGCGCGTCGCCGGGTGCTCCCACATGCGGGTGTTCATCGCCGGCGCGACGAGGACCGGCCCTGTATGGGCAAGGGCCGTCTCGGTGAGGAGATCGTCGCCGAGCCCGTGCGCTAGTCGGGCAAGCGTGTTCGCAGTCAGTGGTGCGACGACGAGCAGGTCTGCGTCCGCGAGATGCGGGTACGGATCCGCGCTCTGCTGCTTACGCGCGAGCGCGAAGAAGGTCTGGGCCGAGACGAAGCGTTCCGCTCCCTCCGTCAGGACCGGATAGACGTCGTGACCCGTCTTGACGAGCAGACGTACGAGCACGCACGCCTTGTAGGCCGCGATCCCGCCGGTGACGCCGACCAGGATCCTCGCCATCGGCCTGCGCCCCTAGGTGGGCGGATACCGGTATGTGATCTTGCCGCTCGCGATCTCCTCCATGGACAGCGTGAGGTAGTTCTTCGAGCGGGACTCGATCAGGGGCGGAGGGGCTTCCTCGAAGCCGATCCCTTCGCCGAGCTGGTGGTGATAGTTGTTGATCTGGCGCGCGCGCTTGGCTGCGACGATGACGAGGGCATACCGGGATTCGACCTTTTCCAGCAGGTCGTCTAAGCGGGGATGGATCATGGCCGCGACATGGTACCTGCGAGCGCGAGCTCGCACTCGACGATCGCCTGAAGCACTGCAGTTGCGCGCTCGACGTCGTCGTTTCGCACCATGTACCGGAAGCGGTGCGCCTGCTCCAGCTGCTCGCGGGCGAGCGTGATCCGCTCACCGATCTCGCCCGTGCTCTCCGTCGCTCGCTCCCTCAATCGACGCTCGAGCTCGGGGACGTCGGCAGCGATGAACACGGTCACGCTTCCCGCGACCTCCTCCTGTACAGCAAGCGCACCCTCGAGCTCCAGCTCGAGCACGCAGACCTTTCCGTCTCCGGCGATGCGGTCCATCTCCTGGCGAAGCGTCCCGTAACGGCGCCCAGACACGTACGGGACGTGCTCCAGGAACTCCCCCGCTTGCACGCGGCGCTCGAACTCCTCGTCGCTCAGGAACCAGTATTCGCGCCCGTCGACCTCTCCCGGGCGCTGCGCACGTGTGGTGGCCGAGACGGCGACCTCGAGGACCGGCACTCGGTCTACGAGTCCCTTGATCAGCGTGCCTTTGCCCGCACCCGACGGCCCCGTGACGACGAAGACGGGCCGCCCGTGGGCACGCGGAGGCACTTTTCCGGCTAGGCGCGGTGGTTGAAGAGCTCGACGAGCTCGGTGCGCTGGCGCTCCGAAAGGCCGCCGACCGTCTTGGACTGGCTGATGCGGCAGTGGTTCAGCAGGCGCGCTGCCTTCACTCGCCCGAACTTCGGCACGGCCATGAGCATGTCGAACACCTTCGCGGTGGACACGAACTCTGGCGGCGTGAGGAGGATCTCCTCGATGTGAACATGCCCTGCCTTGAGATCCCGTTTCAGCTGAGCGCGTCGCACTCTCACGTCGTTTGCCCTCTGGAGCGCCTCCATCCTCTGGTCGAGGGAGCGGGCGGGCGCCTGGGCGTGCATCTTCGACGTGACCATGAGCCGGACGAGTCTAGCAAGATCGCACCCTGGGTCAAGCGGGAACGTTTTGGCCCATTTGCAGGGATTTTTACGTTGTCAAGTCAGCTTACGATGCGACGGCTGCCCCGATATCGTGCGCTGCACCCCGAATGTCGGCCGCCGACCCGTGACCCCGTGCGGCCGCCTCAGCGGCCATCTCCTCTCGGACTCTGCCCGGTGCAGCCGGGTCCGAGAACAGGATCGTTCCGAGTGCGATTGCACTCGCGCCGGCCGCGACGAGCGCCACTGCGTCACTGCCGCTCGACACGCCGCCCATCCCGACGATCGGCACGTCGACCGCTTGGGCACAGGCGAAGACGCAGGCCAACGCGACCGGTCCGAGGGCAGGCCCGGAGTAGCCGCCCGCGCCGCGGCCCAGTGCGGGCGCGAGCGTGTGCCTGTCGAGCGCTAGACCGCGGATCGTGTTCACGAGCGAGAGCCCGTCTGCTCCGGCCGAGACGACGGCGCGAGCGGTCTCTGCGATGTCCGGCGTCGCCGGCGAGAGCTTCGCGTAGAGGGGCTTCGACGTCGCCGCTCGAGCTCTGTGGACGAGATCGGCGGCCGTCTCGGGCGCTTCTTCGACGTTCGGGCAGGAGAGATTCAGCTCGATGACCTCGACCGGGTCGCAGGAGTCGAGGCGCTCGCAGACGGAGGCATAGTCGCGGGCGGAGAACCCGCCCACCGAGACCCAGATCTGGACTCCGAGCTCTCGCAGGCGCGGGATGACGTCGGCCGTGAACGCGTCGATGCCAGGGTTCTGGAGCCCGATCGAGTTCAGCATCCCCCGGTCCGTCTCGGCGAACCTCGGCGGCTCGTTCCCTTCTCGCGGAAGCGGCGTCACGGTCTTGGTAACGAACGCGTCGAGCGATCTTGCGACCTCAGGCGCGGTGAGAGCGTCGAGGCAGCCGCTGGCGTTCAGCACGGGAATCGTCATGACGATCTCAGCACCGGTCCCGACACGCAGAGTCGCTCGTAGTGCCCTCCGACTTCGACGACGCAGCCGTAGCACGCCCCGTAGCCGCAGGCCATCGGCGCCTCCCGCGCGAGCTGCGCGCCCGGGACGCGAGCGCCGATCGCGTCGAGCATCGCCTCGGGACCGCACGCGAGGACGTCCCCCGGATCGTCGGGCAGCAACTCGGTGACGAGGCGTGGCTCGATCACGACCTCTGCGTGCGGCACGAGCGCTGCGGCTTGCGCGTGCTCGGCAGACCGAAACCCGAGAACGACCGGTGGATCCCCGAGCGCGTCGGCGAGGTATGGCAGCGGCGCCATCCCGATCCCTCCGCCGACGAGCAGCGGTCGAGGGACGTCGAGGTCGAAGCCGTTCCCGAGCGGCCCGAGGACATGGATGGCGGCGCCCGGCTCGAGCGCGCAAAGAGCGTGTGTTCCAGGCCCGATCGGGTCGATGAGGAAGGCGAGCTCGCCCGGAGGCGCGAGGCACAGGCTCATCGGCCTCGGCAGAAGCCTGCCGGGGGCCTCGAGCATGAAGAACTGCCCAGGAGTACCCGGATTGACGGAGCCACGCGCGAGCCGGAGCAGCGTGTAGGGCCCGATCTCGTCACGCCCGACGACGCCCAGGAGCTCTCTGGACGGCAAGCTGGGCGCCTCCGCAGGCCGGGATGCGGCGAGGCTCACGCTTCGATCCCGATTCGCTCCTGGAGCGATAGCGCCGACTCCGCTCGCGCGTTCGCGATGGCGTGCACCGCGGCCGCGGCGCCGGAGATCGTCGTCACGCACGGAACGCGTGCGACGAGAGCCGCCTCTCGGATGAGGTACCCGTCCGCGCGTGCGCCGCTTCCCTGCGGCGTGTTGACGATCAGGTCGCAGCGCCCTCGCCGGACGAGATCGACGACCGTCGCCTCGTCGGTCGCCGCATCGGCCACCTTCGCGATCTCCTCCACCTCGAGACCCGCTGCGCGGAGCGTGCGCGACGTTCCCTCGGTGGCCACGAGCTCGAAGCCGAGCCCCGCGAGGGCCGCCGCCACCGCCACGGCGGCGGGCTTGTCCTCGTCTCGTACGGACAGGAACGCCGTCCCCGACGTGGGAAGCGGGCGGCCGGCGGCCCGCTCCGCCTTCGCGAGAGCGGTCGGGAGGTCGGCGGCACTGGCCATCACCTCACCGGTCGAGCGCATCTCGGGACCGAGCACGGGATCGGCTCCCGGGAAGCGCGCGAACGGGAGGACCGCCGCCTTCACGCTCACCTGCGACGGCCGTGGTGTCGGCAGCTCGAGGTCGCGCAGAGTGCTCCCGGCGGCGAGCCTGCAGGCGGCGTCTACGAGGTTGATGCCGATCGCCTTGCTGGCGAACGGGACCGTTCGCGATGCCCTGGGGTTCGCTTCCAGCACGTACACGGCGTTGTCCGCGATCGCGAGCTGGACGTTGAGAAGCCCGACGACCCCGAGCGCCGGACCGAGGCGCTTGACGACGTGCTCGACCTCGAGCGCCGCCGCGAGCGTCAGCGACGGGGCGGGCAGCACGCAGGCCGAGTCGCCCGAGTGCACCCCGGCCTCCTCGACGTGCTGCATGACGGCACCGATGAAGACCTCCTCGCCGTCGCAGAGCGCGTCGACGTCGAGCTCGATGGCGTGCTCCACGAATCGATCGACCAGAACGGGCCCATGGACGGCAGCCATCGCGGCTTCGAGCTGCGCGTCGTCGTAGCAGATCCGCATGGCCCTGCCGCCCAGGACGTAGGAAGGGCGAACGAGCACGGGGTAGCCGATGTCGAGCGCCGCAGCCCGTGCCTCGTCCGCTCCGGCGACGGTGGCCCAGGGAGGGCAGCGGATTCCGAGCTCTCGCGCCAGCGACCCGAAGCGCTCTCGGTCCTCGGCGAGGTCGATGGCGGCATGCGGCGTCCCGAGAATCCGGTAACCGGCCTCCTCGATGTGCCCGGCGAGCCGAAGGGGCGTCTGGCCCCCGAACTGCGTGACGACGCCGAGTGGCTGCTCGCGGTCGCAGACGGCGAGGACCTCTTCCGGGGAGAGCGGCTCGAAGTAGAGGCGGTCCGACGTGTCGTAGTCGGTGGAGACCGTCTCGGGGTTGCAGTTGACCATCACGGACTCGTAGCCGAGAGCCCTGAACGTCTGCGCCGCGTGCACGCAGCAGTAGTCGAACTCGATCCCCTGGCCGATGCGGTTGGGCCCGGAGCCGAGGATGACGACACGCTCCTTGTCGCCGGCCGGGGGTGCCTCCTCCGCCTCGTCCCAGGTCGAGTAGAAGTAGTTCGATGCGGCCTCCACTTCGCCGCCGCACGAGTCCACGCGCCTGAAGACGGGACGAACTCCCTGCTCGTGGCGCAGTCTGCGCACCTCGTCGCCCCTGAGGCCGAGCACGCGTCCGATCGAGTCGTCCCCCCAACCCGCCCGCTTGGCACGAAGGAGATCGCCCGATTCGAGCTCTTCTCGCGCCGCCGCGATCTGGTCGCGGAACCACGGGTGCAGACCCTCCGGAAGCTCCGCGTCCTCGAGGCTCGGCCATGGCGTCGGAGCTCCGTCTTCGAGCTCGCGGGATCCGTACGCCTTGAGAAACGCCTCCGTGAACGTCCGTCCGATTCCCATCGCCTCGCCGACGGACTTCATCTGCGTGCCGAGCGTCCTGTCCGCGCCGGGGAACTTCTCGAACGCGAAGCGCGGGAACTTCACGACGACGTAGTCGAGCGTCGGCTCGAAGCTCGCGGGAGTCGTCTTCGTGAGGTCGTTCGGAATTTCGTCGAGCGTGTAGCCCACCGCGAGCTTGGCGGCGACCTTCGCAATCGGATACCCGGTGGCCTTCGAGGCGAGCGCCGACGAGCGCGACACGCGGGGGTTCATCTCGATGACCCGAAGCTCGCCGCTCGTGCGCTCGCGGGCGAACTGGATGTTCGAGCCGCCCGTCTCCACGCCGACCGCGCGGATGACGGCTGCGGCCGCGTCGCGCAGTTCCTGGTACGCCTCGTCCGAGAGCGTCATCTGAGGTGCGACCGTCACGGAATCGCCCGTGTGCACGCCCATCGGATCGAGGTTCTCGATCGAGCACACGACGACGACGTTGTCAGCCCGATCCCTGATCACCTCGAGCTCGAACTCGTCCCATCCGCGAACCGACTCCTCGACGAGCACCTGGCCTATCGGGGACTCGGAGAGGCCGCGCTCGACCTGGGCGCGAAGCGCGTCGACATCGTCCGCAAAGCCACCGCCGTGCCCGCCGAGTGTGAATGCCGGCCTGACCACCGCCGGCAGAGGCAGATCCCGGAGGTCGTCCGGCGAGGTGACGATTCGGGACGCGGGAACCAGCAGCCCGCAGCTCGAGACGGCCGACTTGAACTCCTCGCGGTCCTCCGCCCGCCGGATGACGTCGACCGGAGCGCCGATGAGCTCGACTCCGAGGTCGTCGAGGACCCCAGCTTCGGCGAGCCCGACAGCGAGGTTCAGGGCGGTCTGCCCTCCGAGAGTCGGTAGCAGCGCGTCCGGGCGTTCGCGCTCGAGGACCGAGGCGACGCTCTCGAAGTCGAGCGGCTCGATGTAGGTCCGGTCCGCGAACCCAGGGTCGGTCATGATCGTCGCCGGATTCGAGTTGACGACCACCGTCCGGTAGCCGTCCTCTCGAAGCACCTTGAGCGCCTGGCAGCCGGCGTAGTCGAACTCGCACGCCTGGCCGATGACGATGGGGCCGGAGCCGATCACGCAGATGCTCTCGAGGTCGCGCCGCGCCGGCATCAGCTTCGAAGCTCCTCGACCCAGGACGCGAGAATCGACCAGGCGTCGTGGGGTCCGGGTCCCGCCTCGGGGTGAAACTGCACCGAGCGGGCGCGGAGGTCCGGGAAGTCGAGGCCCTCGACGGTCCCGTCGTAGAGGGAGACGTGGGTCGCCTCGACGCCGTCGGCGGGCTCGACCGCGAACCCGTGGTTCTGGCTCGTCACGAGTACACGGCCGGTACGGCGCTCGAGGACCGGGTGGTTCGCGCCGCGGTGCCCGAATGGGAGCTTGAACGTCCGGTGCCCCGTCGCGAGCCCGAGCAGCTGGTGTCCGAGACAGATGCCGAGCACGGGCGTCCTGCCGAGGAGGTCGCGGACCGTCTCGACCTCGCGTTCGAGCGGCTCGGGATCTCCGGGGCCGTTCGAGAGCACGACTCCGTCGAACGCCGCAAGCTCGTCGGAAGCCGCCGTGTGCGGGAAGACCGTCACGCCGGCACCTGCACGCGCGAGCCGGCGCAGGATTGAACGCTTCGTGCCGTAGTCGACGACTGCGACGCTCGGC
This sequence comes from uncultured Actinomycetes bacterium, assembly GCA_963716975.1. GTDB lineage: Bacteria > Actinomycetota > Thermoleophilia > Gaiellales > Gaiellaceae > GMQP-bins7. Next base: position 44,928 of record CAVQVA010000003.1, read on the forward strand.
CCGTCCGACTCGTGGAAGACGTACGGCTCTCTTGCCGAGACCTGCGCGACGAGCGCCTGTCCTTCCATCAGCGGGTGTTCGCGCACCTGCTCGAGCGCTGCATCAGCCGGTAGGAACTCCTCGTCCGCGACCACTGCTCGCATCGCGCCGCCGTCTCGCAAGCGCAGCACGAGCGCGCGTGTGTCGACCTCCTCGAGGGCGAGGAGGTCGTGCGAGCGGAGCCAGTCCGCCCACTCCTCGCCTCCGAGCCGGCGCATGATCACCGCCTTCGCATGCGGACCGGCGGATTCGTCGCGCTCGTCCGAGACCCCGTAGTTGCCGATCATCGGCGCCGTGAAACAGACGAGCTGCTCCGCATAGCTCGGATCGGTCACCGTCTCCTGGTAACCGGTCATCGCGGTCGTGAACACGGCCTCGCCGAACGCGGCGCTGCGGGCGCCGACGGAACGGCCGCGAAACATCGTGCCGTCCTCGAGCAGGACGTATCCCGCGCTCACGCTGCGTACACCTCTCGCCCGTCGGCGATCGTCCGCCTGATCGTGCCCTGCAGGGTCTCGCCGATCAGCCACGAGTTCTGCGACCGCGAGCGAAAGCCGTCTTCCGCCACGGTCCACGTCGCGTCGAGGTCGAGCGTGACGAGATTCGCCCGCGCACCGACCTCGATCCGTGGCTCGGGCAGCCCGAGTGCGCGCGCGGGACCGGCGGACATGCGCTCGAGGAGCGTCTCGAGCGCGAGCACGCCCGGCAGCACGAGCCGGGTGTAGAGAACCGAGAACGCGGTCTCGAGGCCGGTGACGCCGAACGGCGCCTCCTCGAACGGAACCTCCTTCTCGTGGCGCGCGTGAGGCGCGTGATCGGTAGCGACCGCGCCGATCGTGCCCTCCCGGAGTGCGTCGACGAGGGCCAGCCGGTCTTCCTCCGCTCGAAGGGGAGGGTTCATCTTCGTGTTCGGGTCGAGCGCGCGCACGGCTTCGTCCGTCAGGCAGAGGTGATGCGGCGTGACCTCCCCGGTTGCGGCGACGCCCGCGGCCTGGGCGGCACGCAACGCGTCGACGGACTCGTGGGCCGACACATGCATGACATGGAGGGGTCGCTGCTCGTATGCCGCGAGCGAGACATCGCGTTCGACCATGACGCTCTCCGCGACCGACGGGTAGCCGCCGAGACCGAGCTCCGCGGCGACAGCCCCTTCGTGCGCATGCCCACCGGCGGAGAGCGCCGGATCCTCACAGTGCAAGGCGAGGGGGCGACCGGCCAGGGCGCTGTACTGGAGCGCCCTCCGCATGAGCCCGGCCGACACCACCGGGCGACCGTCGTCGGTGAAACCGGACGCACCTGCCGCTGCAAGCTCGACCATCTCGGTGAGCTCTCCCCCACGCTGGCCCTTGCTGATCGCCGCCATGAACCCCGTCGGGATCACGGCTTCTTGCCGGGCCTGCTCGAGCAGGGCGCTCAGCACCGTCGCCGAGTCGACAACCGGGTCGGTGTTCGGCATCGCGAGGATCGCGCAATACCCGCCGGCAGCGGCCGCTTCCGTGCCCGACCGGATGGTCTCCTCGTCCTCGCGGCCAGGCGTCCGCAGGTGAACGTGCGGATCGACGAATGCGGGAGCGATCACGAGCGGGCTCGCCGCCGCCGGCTCGAGACCCGGCGATGACACCGTCCACGATGCTGATCCGCAGGCACTCGTCGATGCCCTGCGTGGGAGCGACGACGCGCCCTTCGAGGGTGAGCGAGTCCGACCGTCCGTTCGCGCATACGAGCATCAGGCGACCTCCACCGCCGCGGCAACCGCCGCTGACGCGGATGCGAGCCGGAGTCGCCGAGACGGTCAGCAGGTCGAAGAGGACGGCCATGCGAATCGACGAGACCGGCTCGAACCTGGTCGACGACGAGCGCCGCCTTCGAGTCCGCAACGCGAGGGTCGATCTCGACTCCGCGGTTCATCGGCCCGGGGTGCATGACCAGCTGGCCGGGGCGGACTCGCTCCGGCGTGATCCCGTAGAGCGCGCTGAACTCGCGCAGCGAAGGGACGAAGGCCGCTCCCTCGTCCATGCGCTCGCGCTGCATACGCAGGACGTAGATCACGTCCGCCTGTGCAGCGTCGCGGACGTCGGTCGAGACATCGCACCCGAGCGCGTCGATCCCGCGCGGCAAAAGCGTCGGCGGCCCGATGACGGTCGCACGCGCACCGACGAGCTCGAGCGCCTGGATCAACGAGCGCGCCACTCTCGAGTGGAGGACATCGCCGACGATCGCGACGTGCACGCCCTCGAGGTGGCCGATTGCCTCCTGCATGGCATAGAGGTCCAGGAGCGCCTGCGTGGGGTGCTGATGCTTTCCGTCGCCGGCGTTCACCACGTGGGCGTCGGTGACGCGTGCGACGAGGTCCGGCGCACCGATGGACGGATGCCTGATGACGATCACGTCCGGGTCGTACGCGGAGAGCGTCGCGGCCGTGTCCTTCAACGACTCGCCCTTGTCCACCGACGAGCCCGAGGAGCGGAGCGTCATGGTGTCCGCGGACAGGCGCTTCGCCGCGAGCTCGAAGCTCGCGAGCGTGCGGGTCGACGACTCGTAGAAGAGATGCACGACTGTGCGTCCCTGCAGAGTCGGAAGCTTCTTCATCTCGCGGTCGAGCGAAGAGGCCATCCCCCGTGCGGTTTCGAGGATCCGGCCGATGTCCTCGCTCGAAAGATCGCGGATCGCGAGCAGATGCCGGCGCGGCTCGGTGGGCAGGCGCAGCTCAGACACGGCTGTCGTCCTCGGGCTCCGGCACCAACAGCACGCGATCGACCTCGTCGATCTCCACGAGCTCGACCTGGATCCGCTCCCCCCGAGCGGTCGGCAGGTTCTTGCCGACGTAGTCTGGACGTATCGGGAGCTCGCGATGGCCACGATCGACGAGGACGGCGAGCTGGACGCGCGCCGGGCGTCCGAACCCGAGCAGCGCGTCGATGCCGGCTCGAATCGTGCGTCCGGTATAGAGGACGTCGTCGACCAGAACGACGGTCTTGCCCTCGAGCGAGAACGGGACGCTCGTCGCCCTGACGACCGGCTGCCGGTCCGGGGGTCGGCGCCCGTCGCGCACCTGCACGTCGTCGCGATGGAAGGTGATGTCGAGCGCTCCGAGCTCGAGCTCGCAGCCGCTTTGCTCGGCCACCAGCCGGCGCAGACGTGACGCAAGCGGGACTCCGCGAGTCTGGATCCCGACGAGCGCGACTCCGTGGAGACCGGACTCGGCGGCTTCGTCAGCGGCTTGAGCGTTGCGCTCGATCAGCTCGTGGGCGATCCGCGTCAGTGCCCTCGCGATCGCATCGGCATCGAGGAGCGTCTTGGCCCCGATCGAGTCGAGGGCAGCGCTGGTTCGCTCCGATCCGGGCTTGGGCCCGGGAATGCGAGTCGACATCGTGCTCCTTTCCGGCCTCTCTGGACCGGGTTAAAGGGTCGCGGCAGTCTAGCGTGCGGTCGCGACGAGCCGCCCGCCCAGCGGGGCCTAGCCCGCGTCGGCGTCCTCGTCCTCGTCCGCCTCGGCGAGCCTCTCGATGGCATCTCGCGCGTCCTCGACTCTCGATTCCGGGACGAGCACCTTGAGCGGAGGATCGTCCGTGACCTCGGAGTCGTGCTCCGTGGCCACCTCGAGCTGGGATTCGATGCCGGCCGCTGACAGAAGCTCCTGGAGAAGCTCCGCCTCGGCGACGTCGCCTGCGACGGTTACCTGGACGAGGCGAGTCACGTCTCGTCGGACACTATCGCAGCCCTCGCGGCCCGCGCCCCCGAGCGGCGTAGCTCCGGCGCGCCTCGCTCGGGGAATGGAATGTCGATGACGTCGAAGTCCCGTGGCACCACTGTGTTCGGGAAGAGCTCTCTTGCCTCGTCCACGACTTCGTGTCCGAAGTACCGCGTCGACAGGTGCGTCAGCGCGAGCATCCCGACTCCGGCCTCGCGCGCCGCGAGCGCTGCTTCACCAGCTGTGGAGTGAAGCGTCTCGTGCGCACGCGAGCGCTCGTCCGCGAGAAAGGTCGCCTCGTGGACGAGGACGTCGGCTCCAACGGCAGCCTCGACGACGGACGCCGTCGCGGCAGTGTCTCCCGTCAGCACGAGCTTGCGTCCAGCTCGCGGCGGTCCGAGCACCTGCTCGGGCGCGACGACCGCACCGTCGGCGAGGGTGATCGGCGCTCCCTGCTGGAGCCGCCCGCGCTCCGGGCCGTCTGGTACCCCGAGCAGGTCCGCGGTCGCGACGTCGAACCGGCCAGGCCGGGATTCCTCGACCAGTGCGTACCCGACAGCCGGTACGCCGTGATTCACGGCGAACGCCTCGAGCCGATAGCCGTCGCGGTCGAGAGCCTCTCCGGGCTCGAGCTCGACGGTCTCGAGGCGGTAGGCGAGCCGCCCGAACACACGACGGAGCGTCGAGAGGAGCTCGCCCAGGCCGCGCGGGCCGTAGATCGTCAGCGGGAGCTCGCGTCCGCGCAGCGAGTACGTCTTGAGCATCCCCGGGAGCCCGAGATAGTGGTCGGCGTGGTAGTGCGTCAGGAACACGTCGCGCAGCTCGAGGAGACCGACGTCGGAGCGAAGGAGCTGTCGCTGTGTGCCCTCGGCACAGTCGATCAGGAAGCGCTCTCCCCCACGCCGCACGAGCGTCGCAGCAGGGGCTCGCTGGGCGGTGGGCGTGGCCCCGGACGTCCCGAGGAAGACGACGTCGAGGTCCACTGCAGGCGATTCTAGAGCCGTGCGGAGCCGCACGGCTCAATGGGTTGCCGACAGGTCTGTGCGATGACGCTCAAAGTCGAGGTGCACCGTGCCGATACACGCCGCATGGCGCCCCGCGCCTTCCGCTCGGCTGGACTCTCCAGGTCGCTCGCCCTGCTCTGGACCTTCCTGCTGGCGACCGCTGCAATCCTCGCCGTCGGTGCCTTCGTCCTCTCGACGGTGGTCTCGACGAACCTCAGGGAGCAGGCACTCGACGACGACGCGCGTCACATCTCCCTGTATACGAGCACCTTCCTGACGCCGGTCCTCGTCCACGGCAACCGCGCGACCGTCACACCCGCCTCCCGACGACGGCTTCGCGCGACGGTGCGGACGAGGAACGACGTGACCGGTGCGTCCGTCTGGTCGCGGAGCGGCAAGCTCCTCGCCTCGACGTACCGACGGCGAAGGTCCGCAATTGCCGACGCCGACGTGCGCGCCGTTCTCGAGACGGGCCGACCACGTGCCTCCATCGACGAGATTCCCACGAAGCCGGGTGGCTCCCAGGTCACGAGGCGCCAGATCGTCGTGCTCGCACCACTGCTCTCGCATAAGGGTCGCACCACCGGGGTCGTGGAGATGACCGTCGATCCCGAGGCGCTCGATGCAAGCGTCACCGCATCGTCGCGGGCGGTCTGGGTCACCGTCGCGATCGTCTTCGCGCTGGTCTGGCTTGCCCTCGTCCTTCTCGTTCGAGGCGCATCGGCCCGCCTGGCACGGCAGAACGACGCGTTCCAGAGTCGATCTCATGACCTGCTCGAGTCGACGCAGCGTCTCGAGGAGAGCCTCCTCGAGACCGTCGAGACGCTGAACGCCGCAGTCGAGGCGCGCGACCCGTACACCGCGGGCCACTCCCAGCGTGTCCGCCGGGTCGCTCTCGCCATCGGCCGCGACCTGGGTCTCTCGACAAAGCAGCTCGGCGCTCTCGGAACCGCCGCGCTCTTCCACGACGTCGGAAAGATCGGCATCCCCGACTCGATCCTCACGAAGCCCGGCCCGCTCGAGCCGGCGGAAGCCGCGATCATGCGTGAGCACGTCACTCGCGGTGCGGAGATCATCTCGAAGGTTTCGTCGTTCCAGGAGTCGGTGCCGGCCGTACGTCACCATCACGAGCGCTGGGACGGTCTCGGCTACCCCGACGGCTTGAGCGGCGACGAGATCCCGCTCGAGGCGACCGTCATCGGGCTTGCCGATGCGTGGGACGCGATGACGACCGACCGGCCCTACGCCGCCGCACTGTCGCTCAACGACGCGCTGCTGCAGATCCGCTCCGGTCGTGGGAAGCAATTCAATCCCGCCGTCGTGGATGCATTCACGGAAGTCGCGAAGCGGCGAACTGCGGAGGTGCTACCGCCGCAGGCGCCCGCGGCAACGGTTGCGGCGAGCTGACGCCCAGGGTCAGCGAACGGCCGGCGGCCGTCCGAGAGCGAGGTCCGTGTACACCATCTCGCCCTTGAACTTCCGCGCCGCCGGATCCCACGGGAAGAAGATCGCGTTTCGCCACTCGAGTCGTTCACCGGTCGGATCGGTGTCGAGCCAGCGACCTTCATGGGTCGCGGTGACCGTGGCCTCCTCGCAGACTCCCTGCGGCCCGATCACGATGTAGTCGAGGTCGAAATGGATGTCCGGGAACGCCGCCAGGAGCTCGGTGTAGAAGCGAGCGGCGCCCTCGTGGCCCTCCCACCGGACTCCGGTCCCGACGACCTCGTAGACGCAGTCCTCGGTCAGCGTCGAGATCAGCCCGGGCAGGTCGCGGTTGTCCTCGGCGATCGAGTGGGTCTTCCACAGCTCGCGGATCTCGGTGTACTCGTCCGAGTCCACCGGCCGCCGCAGGAGCTCGAGAATGCGCTCACTCGCCACGGAGCGCACCCTACGCGACGCCCCGGGCTCACGGGTGACGCCGAAGGCAAGTCGCCTGGGTGGAAGGGGGGATCCTGAAGGGGGGAAACCCGAGGTTTCC
>CAVQVA010000004.1:0-68248 GCA_963716975.1 uncultured Actinomycetes bacterium
CCCCCTTGACCAGCAGAGCCCCCTTGACCAGCAGAGCCCCCCTTGACTACCCGGGCAGAACGAGCCGTTGGCCAGGCACGATCGTCGTGCCATCGAGCCCGTTCCGGCGCCGGAGCTCCCAGACGCCCTCCCGCGGATCTCCCGCGAACGTGGATTCGGCGATCGACCACAGCGTGTCGCCCTGCCGAACCTCGTACCGCCGCTCCGGCCCGCCTGCTCCGGTGTCACGTGCGAAGACCGCCCAGACCACGGCTGCGACGATCACGACGATGACGACCCTGGCGAACACGTGTTCGTACTATGACGAACATGTGTTCGTATGTCAAGATCGGCAGGTCAGGGCCTGCGGCCGAGCCCTCTCACGCCGCGGATGACCACGGTCGTTCGCCGCGCCGTGTTCGCCAGTGCCGCGAACTCGACAGTGACGTCGACAGCCGTTCCACCCGGCATGACGAGCGGCACGTCGCGAGGGCGTGCACCTATCAAGGCGATCATCCGGCATCGAACGCCCGGGAGCCTCTCCGAGACAGCCACCGGTCGCGTCGCACCGAAGCAGACGTTCGCCCGCGCATCCTCGCCGGCCCGAACCCGGACCGCCTGCGACCAGCCCACCGCGCCGCGAACGACGGCGCTCGGGTCGGACACGGTGGCCGACGGCCGCCACTGGACCCACGCGACGCCCTTGCATCCGGCGGCGGCTACGTCGGCGATCGCCGCGCGCACTGCCTCGGCGGCTGGCCGTGGGGTGCCGTCCACGCGCTGGAGAGCGGACTGGAAGCCCGTACGCGCCCCGTCGTCGCGGAAGCCGAAGAAGCTCACATCCGCGATGTCCGGATCACACGCCGCGCCGCGCACGAGCTCCGCATAGACGGAGGCCTGCGTGACCTCGTCCGTCACCACGACGTTCTCGAGCCCCTCGTACCCGGTCAGTCCGGACGTGCTGACCTGCCAGCCGACCTCATCGAGATGAAGCTTCAGCCCGTCCATCGTCGTCGGCTGCGCCGTCCCTCGGAAGGCGTCCCACAGCGCCTGCTTGATCCGATCGAGGTTGACGAATCCCGCGTTCGGCCAGGGATAGCCCCGGTCGAGGGGGTCGGTCGCCTTGTTGGGATACGGATGGAAGCTGAATCCGTCCATCAGCGGCACCGTCCGGCCGCTCGCCCGGTACCACGCACCGAGTGCGCGGATGAAGCGCACGGGCGATGTGGAGATGTTGTTCTTCGCGTCGGGACGATCGTTCCCGCGCGGCGACAGCCCGATGCCGATCACGCTGATCGCGGGATCGACGACCTTCAGCGCATCGTACGCCGCGGCGAGGTACGGACCGAACGCAGGCGCAGAGGCGTTCGAGCCGTCAGCGGCGAACTGCGGACGCCAGAAGGCCGGCTGGTTCGGCTCGTTGCCGACGACGAACTGCGTGGCATCCGGAAACGCGGTCGCGACGGCTGCGACGTACGCTCCGAAAGCGGCAGGTGAGGCGAGTCCCGCTTCGACCTCCCGCGGCGGATACGGATACACGTCGAGCACGACGCGGAGTCCCGCCGCAACAGCCGCCGGGATCGTCCGGTCGAGGTACTCCTTGTCCTGAATCGTGAGCGGGTCGCTCGGCTCGTAGCGGGTCGTGAGGACGATCTGCCGGAGTCCGAGGCTCACCATGTCCGCGTAGAACGACGTTCCCGCGTCGGGCTCGTACTTTCCGGTGTCGTCGTTCGCACCGATCTCGGCGGCAGGCGCGGACGAGGCGCTGGCAAGGAGCGCCGCGGCGAGCACCGTTGCAACAACAACCTTTCGCATGTCCACCCGTCCGGGGGCTCCCCTAAGCCCGCCAGCGGCTCGGAAGCCTAGAGCTGTCCGAGAATCGAGTCAAGCACCCGCCCGCTCCCGAAGCGGACGGGGTCGTCAGCCCGAAGGCCGGTTTCGGCTTCTGCACGAGCAATTGCGTGCTTTGCAGCGCTTTCGTCAAGGCTGCCGGTGTTCAGCGCAATCGCCGCCACCTTGGCCGGTCGCCGGGGGAGCGCGATGCGCTCATGCAGCTCGATGAGCTCCGCGAGCGGCGGTATCGGGTGCCCCGGGCAGCCCTCGATCTCTGACGAGCCAGGCACGTGGCAAAGCACGAACTGGTGTGGCGTGGAGCCGTGCATGAGCCCGAGCGTGACGCCCGAGTACAGCGGGTGCACGAGCGAGCCCTGTCCCTCCACGAAGAGCAGCTTGCCGCCACGCTCGGCGCCCTCGACGACGAGCCGCTCGGCGGCGCCGGCGAGGAAGTCGGCCACGACGGCGTCGACCGCGATTCCCCAGCCCGCGATCGCGATCCCCGTCTGACCGGTGGGGACGAAGATCGACGGAAGCCCGCGCCGACGCGCTTCCAGATCGAGCTCGACCGCGACGGTCTTCTTCCCGATCGCGCAGTCCGAGCCGACGGTCAGGACGATGTGCGCATCGAGCTCCAGATTGGCCCCGGTCGGCACGTTCAGGCCCTCGGGCGGCTTCCGCAGGTCCCGGAGCTCGACGCCGTTGGCGCGCGCGAGCTCGACGAGCTCGGGATCGTCGGAGATGAACTCGTGGAGCCCACTCTCGACGTCGAGGCCCTGCACGATGCAGCTCTTCAGCAGCTCCCGCCAGGCCGGCGGAAAACGGCCGCCCTGAGTCGCCACGCCGACGATCGCCACCGTGGGGTCGAACTGGAGCGCGTCGTTGACGCTCGCCACGATCGGGATCCCTTCATGGAGCTCGCCTGCGCGCGCCGAATCGACGATCGCCACGACCGGATCGCGGCCGTAGCGGATGATTCCGCGCATCGTCTTCCCGTAGTGCGCGTCGTGCGAGAAGCCCTCGCCGAGGATGAGGATCCGCCGCTGCGCCATGTCGAAAATCTATTCGCGTCCGGCGATCCGAAGGACGTTCTCGGCCTGCTCGGTCAGGATCTCGTTCGCAACATCCCCCCAGTCGACCACCTCGACGTTGCTGCCTTTCGATCCCGGCCGCTTCCACCATTTGCCCTCGGAGCGCCAGCGTCCGTCCGCCTGCCGCTTCTCCTCGAGTGCGTCGAGGGGCTTGTCGAGCCTCGAGTCCCTCAGCCCGACCGCGGCAGCGACCGTCCGCAACCCGGCGAGCAGGTCGTAGTGCCAGTACGGCGGATAGCGGAGCCGCAGCACGGCCGGGTGCGCTGGTTTGCCGGTGCGATGAGAGTACGCCACGTGGTGCTCGAGGAGGAACTCGGCCCCGCGAGCAGCCGCCTCGTCGGCTCCGTAGCGGGACAGCCCCAGGATCGGTCCCCACGTTTCGTTGAACGACGAGTGGGTCACCTCGGGCTTGCGGTCGCAGTTCCAGCCGCCGTCCGGCCACTGGGTATCGACGAGGGACTCGGCGAGGACATCGAGGCGACGGTCGCCACGCAGGCCGACGTCGATGCATGCCTGGAGGGTGCGGCCCTCCTGCGACGCGCAGCGCCGGACCCGGCCGTCGATCCGTCGCCTGTGGATCTCGCCAAGACGCCGCGGGCTCGCGACCCAGTCGAGCGTCTGCTCGGCGGCACGCACCGCACCTGGATGGCCCGACGGCACTCCGAGATCCGCGAGCGACAGCAGTCGCCAGAACGCGCCCGCCCACTTCGTGTACGGATGCACGTCGTACTCCCGCGAGAGCTGCGTGACGAGTGCGTTACGCACGAACGGAGACGCCGAGCCCGGGCTCGAGCGAAGGGACCTGGACGCCGTCGTGAAGCTCGACGCCGGGGCAGGGATCCTCGCGCAGCAGGAGGTTGCCGTCGAGGTCGACGTGGTCGCACAGCGGCGCGACGCAACATCCGGCCGCGATCCCGAGTCCCGATTCGAGCATGCAGCCGAGCATCACTCCGAGCCGAAGGGCGCGCGCGGCGTGCACCATGCGGATCGCCTCCCGGATTCCGCCCGACTTGGCGAGCTTGATGTTGATCCCGTGCGCGATCTCGGCGCAGCGGGCGACGTCTGCGAGCGTGTGGCAGTCCTCGTCGACGAAGATCGGGACCGACGAGCGCTCGCGCAGCGTGGGCCCGGCCTCGTCACCGGCCCGCAGGGGTTGCTCGCAGTAGGCGACCCCGAGCTGCTCGAGCTGCGGGAGAGCTTCGAGCGCCTCCTCGAATGACCACGCCTCGTTGACGTCCACCTGGAGCGGAAGATCCGTGACACCGCGCACTGCGCGCACGCGCTCGACGTCGAGCCCGTCCCGGCCGCCGAGCTTCAACTTGAGCCTTCGGTAGACCTCGGCGGCGGTCTCCGCCCGCCGTGCCATGTCGTCGGGATCTCCGAGCCAGACGGTCCACGACGTCGGCGGCCCGGATCTCGGGAGACCGAGCAGTCGCGCGGCCGGCACCCCGAGGAGCTTCCCCTGGAGGTCGTGGAGCGCTGCATCGAGCGCGGCCTTCGCCGCCTGCTCCCCCGGGACGGCCGCGAGTCGCTCGCCGATCTCCTCGAACGCGAACGGATCGTCGCCGAGAAGCTCGCCGTGGTCGTCGACGAATCGTTTCGCAGAGGAGACGGACTCGTCGTAGCGCTCGACCGGCGCCGCCTCTCCGTAGCCCGTCACGCCCTCGTGCCGGATCGCCACATGCACGACGTCGGCGTAGTCCGTGGCTTCGCGTGCGATGACGAAGGTCTCCGCCAGCTCCAGGCGGACGATCCGAGCGTCGACCTCCACGCCCGGAGCCTAGACGCTCCGCGCAGGGCGGTAGACTGACCCGTCGAGCGTCCGTAGCTCAGGGGATAGAGCGCGCGCCTCCGGAGCGCGAGGTCGCAGGTTCGATTCCTGCCGGGCGCATTTCCGGCCGCACCGTTTGAGCGAAAGCCGCATGGTTACGCGAGACGGGTGTGCCACCAATGCCAGAAGTGCGCATGCGGTAGGTACCCCGGTAGGTACCTCGGGATCGGCCTACCCCCACGAGATCAGCGACACCCGCTCGGGCGTGTTCGCGGCGTGCCACATCGCCCTGAGAAGCTTAGGACTCGCAGCCGATGCCGTCTTTGTCGCTGTCGAAGTGGTGGGGGTCGGGTGGCCTCACGACGAAGTTTCGGTACGGGATGTCACCGCAGTTCAAGTCAGGCCGCGCGATCCTCGTGCGTAATGTTGCGAATGTCAAGCGGCTCGAAGGCTCGCGCCTCGGACGATCCTCGTTTCGCGAGGCAGACCCACCCGGGGGGCAGGGGTCAGCCGGTGTTTTTCGCGGAAAGTGGGCGGGCACTGATGCACGGCAGAGCGTCGCCATGCGCGCCGAATGAGGTCGTCAACTCACCGGAAAGGGAGGGCCGTCGCCACGGACTGTCCTGAAGCGATCTACGGGCTGAAGGTAAGCCGAATCGGAATCCCGGCGAGGTTCCCCTGCGGCTCGTTGCGGAGCGGGCGGTCGACGGCGCGCGCGACCTTGAGGTAGTAGCCGAGGTTCGGAGCGAGCGCCCGGAGGGATAACGTCTCCCCGATCTGTCTCGATCCCTTGAGGGTTGGACGCCCACTCAGGAGAACCCTCCCACTCGGGTTCAGCACGGTGACGTGTACTCCGCGCCCGGTAAGCACAAGCGTCTTAGCGATCGTCTCTACAGTGTTCAGACGGAACCCGAAGTCGAGCTCCTTCAGGATCAGCACCCACTCGATCGGGCCGAGCGGATCGATGTACCACGGTCTCTCGACCATGAAGCCCGTACCCTGGAGAAAACGGCGGCCGACCACGAAGTTGTAGGCGCCCGGAGCGTTCGATGGGCTCTCGACCTTCACGACGAAGACGCCCACGGGGAGGTTCTCGAACGCCGCCTGCGTCTCGCAGTCGTTCGACGTCTGTGCGGTGCGAACGACGCTCCCTGCGCTGTCGAACAGCGTGAGCCGCAGGGGAACGTCGGAGGACATGAGCACGAAACGGCTGGAGGTCCCGCCGAGACGCGGGTCAAAAAACGACCCGGTGCTCGTGAACGTGTAGAAGTCGACGTCCTCACCGGTGCCGATCGTCGCGTTGTAGTTCCCCGGCGAAACGCTTCGAGCACGTGCAAGCACGTTGTTGTCCTGGCCAATCGCGTTGCGCTCGAGCGGGTCGAACGGAAGCGCGACCGGAGAGAGCCCCACGACCAGGTCGTAGGGCATCGGCGTGCCGCCGCCGACGGCCAGCAGGTAGCGCCCTCGAGGCACGGTGGCGACGGTCAGGTCGCGGCCGTGGGCGCGTTTCACGTCGAGCTCGCCGTCGAGGAAGCCGCACGATTGCTCCGCGACGAGCCCGTAGCCGAGATTCACAGAGCCGAGATCGTCCGACGTGGTGAAGTTGAAGGCGACGCTCGACCGGCTCGGGACGACGACCCGGTAGAAGTCTCGCTGGCGGCGGTCGTGCAACGTGAGGTCGTCGTGGCGGCGCGGGGCCAGTGTCGTCGCGCTCGGCTCGCCGTCGTTCGGCTCGAAGCGATCACTCGGCAGGACTTCCGCAGAGGCGGCTTTCACCGCAGCCAGCGCGTTCACGTACGCACCCACCTTCGGATCCGTCGAGTCCTTCCAGGCCGTGTTCACGAGGATGTCGCGGACACGGTCGCTCGTGAGGCCGGGATCGATCGCTTTCATCATCGCCGCGATTCCTGCGACGAACGGCGCGGACGCGCTCGTCCCCGTGTGCCAGAGCAGTCCGTTCATCGTGCCCCCGTCAGGCATGACCCAGACGTTCGTGGGCGCCCAGATATCGAGCGGGGCGCCGAAATTGGAGTAGGACTGCGCGGTGTTGAGCCCATCGTTGAGAGCACCGACGCAGATCACGCCGTCCGTGATACAGGGGTGCACCCAAGCGTCCTCGGCTCCCGCGTCCGTACCCACGAGAGTGCCGTTCGTAAGGACGCCGTTTCCTGCGGACGCGACGAGCACGATCCCCGCCGCGCGCGCCTGCTCGTAGCCCCGGTTTGTGTGGTTGCTTCGCTCGTCCTGGCGGCAGGCGTAGTTGCAGGGGCCGCCGAAGCTCATCGAGATGACATCGGCCCCCCAAGCAACCGCTGTGCGGACGGCGCGATCCCGTTGCACGCGGTTGCGGATGTCGGTCTGGAACAACATCGGGTCGCCGACGAATCCGCCCGTCCCGGCAGCTCCGAACCGATTGTCGGCCGCTCCGACCGCAACCCCGGCGGACCCATTTCCGTGCCATTGACACGGGGATCCGCCTGAACAGGCAGCCGGATTCACGCCTGCCGCCACGCGGTCGTCCCCCACGAAGTCGTACTCGATCGGGTTCGCTGGAAGGTCGGATCCGTCTCCGGGACCGGTCAGTGGAGCTCCGTTCCCGTCCAGCCAGAACCCTCCGTCGATGATCGCAACGCGCACGCGACGGGCAATCCCGTGAGCCGCGACCCAGGTCCACGCCGCGGTGACGCTCGCGCGGCTTCCCCCCGACTGGAAGCGCGGGAACTGACTCGCGTTGTACGCGTCGAGGTTGACGCCGCCGCTCGGCCGCTCCCGCGTCTGCAGACGAACCGCATCTGAGGTGAAGACGTAGCTCAGCGACGCCGAGACGCCATTCGCCTGCTCGCGCGCACTGAGCGCCATCAGCTTCTCTCCGAGTGTGTCCGAAAACGTGGCATGGGTGCCGAGGTGAGTCTGTGCTGCGTCCTCGGCGAAGCCTGCGAGAGGCATCTGCGACGCGTCTACCCTCACGAGGTACTCGGTCGGTCGCCTCGCGGCGGGAGCGACGGTTCGCCCAAGCCCGGGAGGCGGCGCCGGGACGGCGTCCGTCCCGATCACCCGCCCGTCGTAGCGCTCGAGGAAGGCCTGGAGCTCCACAGGCGAGTCCGGGCGGAGGATCACGGCGTCGCTGTAGAAGGTGCTCCGAACGCCCAGCTCGTCCTTCGAGACCCCGAGCGTGTGCGTGTTCCCGTGCCCGTCGCTGACAATCGGGTGCGCGGGGCGCAGGGAGGGATCGATTGCGTACGTGAACGTGGGCACGACCGTGAGCTTTAGGAGCTGTCTGGCCGACGCGATTCGGGCTCGGGCGAAGGCGACGATCGAGGTTGGCCGGTCCAAGACGGCAGGCTCCCGTGCGAACACGCGAATGGCCGCGGCCGGCCGGCCCGCGCGCAGGACGACGCTAGTCGCCCGGGTGCCGGCGGGCAGGTTGCGCAAGGAAACCGTCACAGGACCCCTGAACCCTCGGCGCCGTCGGACCGTCACGGAGATCGCGTAGCTCGACCCGCGGACGACCTTCACCGCGTGGGGCTTGACGACGAGCGTGAACTTCGGCCGGGCGGCCGGGGTCGCTCCGGGAGCGAGCAGAGACGCGAGCGCGATCACAAGTGCGAGCAGCAAGCCGAGGCGCGTCGCGAGGTCGAGCGACGTCAGCCTTCGAAGGATCCGCCGTGCCTGCTGTTCGTGCACTCGAGGACTCCTGTCGCCGCGTCCGTGCCACAAACCGCAGAGCGACCACGCTACGAGGAGTCTGGCGCGTTGTCAAGCCGAAAATACCGAGAGTCGCTAGACGCCTCACTTCTTGGGTCTGAAAATCTCCCCCCGGACCTGATGGCTTGGATGCCGGCGACTCGATCCGCTGGCGCTCATCCTTGCCGGTCGGCCGATTACGCGTCGAGGTGGCGGAGCGAAGGCCAGATCTCGCCCCACGGCTGCCGCGGGCGGGCGCAGACGAAAACCGTGCCACCCTGCTCCTCGTTCTCGAGGTCGACGCCGTTGTCGACGACCGCGGCTGCGCGGCAGTCGTCGAAGTCCGTGATGGGTGCCGCGTACCCCACGAGGATCACCGGGCCGGCTCCATCAGGCGGAACGCCGAAGCGCGCGAAGGCATTGTGCCCCGAGTACGCGCGCGGCAGCCCGTAGACGCTTCCGGAGCGATCGATCGCTCCGGCTTCGCCGTAGTTTCCGGTGAAGATGACCGCCGTCCCGCGCTCCCGGGCGGGAAGGCTCGCGTACACGTTCGCGACCGTGCGCACGAACGCCGGCCAGCCTACCGTCTCGACGACGTCGTCGCTGATGTCGGCAACCGGTGTGTCGTGGAGCGAGTCGACGGGGACGACGGGCAACGCGAGCGTCATCGACACGGCCGCCGTCACGATGACGGCCGCGACGAGCAGAGCCGAACGCAGGGTCGAGCGCAGCCAGCGCTCCGCAACGACCGCGCCGGGAGCGAGCAGGCAGAGGACGAGTGGCCCAGCGTAGTACGGCTTGCCGGCGAGCACGAAGAGGAGAACGAGCAAGCTCAGGTACGCGAGCCCGAGCCAGCGCCAAGGTTTGAGGCTCCGGTCGCGGACGAGCGCCAGAAGGCCGGCGATCCACACCGGAGCGAGCAACGGTCCGATGACGAGGAGCTGAAACGGGATCAGGGTCACTCTGCTCTCCCCTCCGTCGTCATGCCGTATGTCGGCAGCGAGCTCGAGCTGCGGCCATCCATGAGTCGCCTGCCAGAGGAGGTTCGGAAACCAGATCGCGCAGGCCACCACGACGCCGAGCCAGAGCCACCCCGAGCGGAGCACCTCGAGGAGCCGGCGGTCGAGGGCCAGCCCGAAGACGAGCGCGAGCACGAGCAGGAGCGGTAGCTGCTTGTTCTGGAGACCGATCCCCGCGATCGCCCCGGCCGCGAGCCACAGCCGCGGGTCGCCGCCACCGCCGAGGATGCGCGCGATCACGAGCACGAGCGCGGTCCAGGCGAGCGCATCGAAGGTCTCCGTGGTCAGGAGGTGGCCCAGGACGACCACGAACGTCGACACGGCAGTACAACCAGCCGCGACGAGCTGGCCGTTGGCGCCTGCACCGACCTCGCGTGCGAGCAGCGCGATCACCACGACGACCAACGCGACTGCCACAGCCGACGCCACCCGCAGACCGCGCGGCGACTCGCCGAAGAGCGCTTCGTCCAGACGCCCGAGCAGGGGCGTCAGCGGACCCTGGTCGTCGTAGCCGAACGCGGGGTGGCGCGCAGCCGTTCGGAAGTACAGCTCGTCCCGGTGATAGCCGTACCCGTTCGCGAACGCCACCTGGACCACGAGCTCCGCGATCGCGACGGGCACGACGTATTTCCAGGCGAACGGCTCTCGGGCTCGCATCAGAGAAGCCGGTCGAGCGCTGCGACGAGCCGCTCGACGTCGTCCTCGTCGTTGTACGGTCCGATTGAGACCCGCAGCACGCGCCGTCCCTCCCACTCGAATACAGGCACCTCCACCCGGAACTCGCGGTACAGCCGTTCGCGCAACTCGGTAGGGTCCCCCGCTGGCAGTTCGATCGAGCGCATGAACGGCGCCGCAGTCCCGGGGATTCGGACGAAGTCGCGCCCGCCGAGGCGGCTCTCGGCGAGA
Organism: uncultured Actinomycetes bacterium; assembly: GCA_963716975.1. Lineage (GTDB taxonomy): Bacteria > Actinomycetota > Thermoleophilia > Gaiellales > Gaiellaceae > GMQP-bins7. The sequence goes on from CAVQVA010000004.1 coordinate 10,284, forward strand.
TCCGCGAGCATCCGGCAGCGCTCGAGGTCGAACGTCGCGTGCACGTCGATGGCAGCCGGGACGGCAAGGTATGCCGCGGGGTCTCGCGTCCCCTGCCAGCCGTGGCGCTCTCCGAAGTCCGAGTTTTCCCCGTAACCCCAGCTGACGACGAGCGGCTCGATCCAGCGATGGTGCTCCGGCCAGGCCCAGAGGAACCCGGATCCCTTGGGGGCGCAGAGCCACTTGTGGCAGTTCCCCGCGTAGATGTCGGCGCCGAGCGAGCCCAGGTCGAGGGCGAAGTGCCCGGGAACGTGCGCGCCGTCCACGATCGAGAGAACGCCCGCCGCGCGCGCAGCAGCGCATATCTCCCCGACCGGGAAGACGAGCGAGGTCGGAGAGGTGATGTGCGAGGCACAGACCGCGCGGGTGCGAGGGCCGATCCGGTCGGCGATCTCGTCGGGCTCGCACACGATCGTGTTGGCCTCGACGAAGTTCCAGGTGCGCGTGATCGCTCCGTACTCGTGCGCCGTCGTCAGCACGTCGTCTTGGGCGTCGAGCGCGAGCGAGCGGATCACCGCGTTGAGCCCCGACGTCGCGTTCGGGAAGAACACGAGATCTTTGGCCTCGCCACCGACGAACGCAGCAAGCGCGCTCCTCGCGTCGTCGAGTCGCACCCCGTCCGCGCCACCCTGTCGTATGAAGAAGTCCGTCGGCTCTCGCTCGAGCTCCCGCTGGATGCGCTGGTACTTGTCGAACACCGCCTGAGAGCACGCCCCGAAGCTGCCGTGATTCAGATATGCGACGTCCGGATCGAGGAGAAATCCCGGCTGCATGCGGCGGCAAGTGTCTCACGGTGCGTGGGCGACCTCAGGAGGCTACGGGGCTACAATCACGAAGTCATGATCCGAACAGTGGACGACCCCCTCAGTACCTATGCCGAGCCTGCCCCGCATCCGGCGTTCCCGTTCCCGCGGCGCGGGGATCGCTGTCGTACGCCCGGCTCCGGTCGTCCACGAGCTCACCGCTAGCGACCTCACCTGGATCAACGTCGTCTCGCCCGACACCGCGACGGCCCAGGAGCTCGCGTCGCGGTTCGGCTGGCATCCGCTCGACGTCGAGGACATCGTCTCCAAGCGACAGCGCCCGAAGGTCGACGACTACGAGGACGAGGGGTATCTCTTCGCCGTCCTGCACTTCCCCTTCTACGACAAGGACGTCCAGCGGCTCAACGCCGCCGAGCTCGACATCTTCATCGGGCACGACTACGTGGTCACGATCCCGAACCGTGCGTTGCATCCGGTCACGCGCCTGTTCACGCGCTGCGAGGAGGACGAGACGCTGCGGAACCAGCTCTTCGCTCGGGGTTCCGGCCGATTGCTCTACGAGATCCTCGACGACCTCTTCGACTACTGCTTCCCGATCCTTGACAAGATCGCGCACAAGCTCGACGTCATCGAGGACCAGATGTTCGAGGGCCAGTCGCACGAGGTCGTCCGCGACATCTCGAACGTCAAGCAGGAGATCATCTCGTACCGGAAGATCATCAAGCCGGAGCGTTCGACTCTGCGCGTCCTCGAGCGACGCGTCGAGAGCTTCCTCCCCGAGGAGCTCGAGCTCTACTTCGACGACATCGTCGACTCCGCCGAGCGGATCTGGGACCTCCTGGACAACTTCAAGGAGGTCGTCGAGGCGCTCGAGTCGACCAACGAGTCGGTGATCTCACACCGCCAGAACGACGTCCTCCGGCTGCTGACCGTCATCAGCGTGACGATCCTCCCGCTGACGCTGATCACCGGCATCTTCGGCATGAACGTGCTCTTCCCCGGCGAGCACACGCACGCGGCGTTCTGGGTGATCCTCGTGGGGATGGTCGCGATGGCCGCGGCCGCTCTCGGCTTCTTCCGCTGGAAGCGCTGGCTCTAGGTTTCTGGGCTCCGTGGGGGCTCGGGTTGATGCGAAGCCGCGCTGAGCCTTTGCCACAGAGCTCCGTCACCAATCGACGTCTCGCACGTCCTCTCGCTTAGCGATGCGCCTGGACGGACCGCCAGCCGCGCTCGCTACACGCAGTTCGTCCGCTACCCGACCAGGGTGTCCTGTGGCGAATGCGATGCTTCGCCCGTCCGGCGACCAGTCGGGATAGTCGGTGTTCGTGGCAATCCGCCGTAGGCCGTCCCCTCGGGCGTTGATGACGAACGTAGAGTCGGGGCCTGCGCCCGGCCCTCGTTCGAATAGCAGCATCGACCCGTCCGGCGACCACTTCGGCGCGCTGATGTCTTTCGTCGAGACGCCGCCCACGAGCCTTCGAAGGCCGCGTCCACTGCGATTCACGGTGTACAGAGAGGTGCGTATGTCACCGATCTCGCAAACGCAGCGCAGGAAGGCGATCTGCTGGCCGTTCGGTGACCATGCGGGAGCGCTGTACTCGCCCTTTGTGAAGCCCGGAACCAGCTTCCGCTTTGCACGTCCGTTCGCATCCATCAGGAACAGCTCCGTCTGATCGCCGGTCCAGCGCTCGAACGCGATCATCCCTCCGTCCGGCGACCACGCCGGGTCACTCCCCATCCCGAGACGGCGCGCGCCACGTCCGTCCGGCCCAATGGTCCAGATCTCGCCGTTGTCGATGCCGCTGACGAAGGCAATCCGCCCGCCGTCAGGCGACCACACTGGATCAGTGCCGCGAACAGCGATTCGCTGAACCCCACTGCCGTTCGCGTTCATCACTGTGAGGTCCGCCCGGTAGATGTAGTCGCCGCGAAAATCCTCGCCGACGACGACCTCTCGCACAAAGACGATGCGGCTCCTATCCGGTGACCACGCCGGCTCCATGTCCCGCGCTCGTCTCGGAGGATGCGTTATCTGGTCAAGGTCGGCCCCAGTGAACCTGACGGTCCAGATCGCGGGGAGGTTGATATCTCCTTCCGAGAACGCGATCTTCGCATCAGAGGGCGCGCCAGAAGCGCCTCGGGCGCACGCGAACAGCAGCGCGGCTCCAATAGCGAGGGCGACACGAAATTGGCTGGCCTTGAACACAGGCGGAACGATCGTCGCACCGCCTCAAGATTTGCTCAAGCCTCGGCGCCGCGTGTGAGTTCCCGAATCTCTCGCTCGAGGACGCCCTACAGGCTCGTCCACCTTCACGCGGAGCGTGGCTCGCCGAAGTACGAGCGCGCCGCAATGCGCTGGCTCGAGCGCTACCTGACTGAGAGCTCGCCGAGGCTCCGGCGCTTCGCGGAGATCACGGCGAACTTGGCGAACCAAGTGAGATCGCGTTCGTCGCCGCGATGATCCTGGCGACAACCGCCACGCTCGTCGTGTACGCCGTCTGAGAACCTCTTCTCTGCCCGGAGTGCTGCGTAGGGACCAAAGGATGCCGTGTTGGTTGACTGCCAGCGTGAGTTCGATAGTTCCGCGTAGCGAGCCGAACACCACGACGGCCTGACGCTGCGGATCGGTCCAGTCTTCCAGCCGAGTTCCTTCTGAGATGCGACGGACGGTTTCGTCGATGTCCCCGCCCGCCTCTTCGACTTCCTCCATGTAGAGCCGTCCCGAAACAATTCGACCAGCCGCGATCCCGATGAGCGTTACTCCGCGGATGTCGAGCGGCGCTTCAGGGTCGACGAAGGATGGCAGCACTCTCGCGATCTCGATGACCACGGGATGGTCAGCGGTTCGCTGAGACGTAGCAGCTCGTGATGCATTGCCTAACCGCAGCGCACGCCCCTGGCTGATCTCGAGCCCGAGGCACCTTCGACGATCACCCCCAGACCAAATGCCTTCCCGTTGTCGACTTCCCAGAGCTCGCACGACGGGCCACGGAACGTGACAGCACAGAGGGTGAGGTCGTCTGAGAACGCATGGCAGAGCACCCTCTGGACCGGCCTCACCTCCTTCGCCCTCGTCCGGACCAGAACCACAACTTCAGGAACGGAAAGAGTGGTCACCTCTGTCGTGGTCGTCGAAACCGCTCGATCATCCCCACCCGTGCAGCCCGCGACAAGCGCTGTCATTCCGAGGAGCGCGATCATGCCGAGAAGCCGCACGGCGAAGCCGATCATGGACAGATGCGTGTGACGGAGCAAGCCCTGAAAGCGAGCGCTGTGAGTGTAGAAACCGGATGCGGACGGTGGCGGAGCGACCGATCGAGCGACACGGAGTCCCCGTTCGGGGCATCGCCCTCTCCGGGCAGACGCGATTGACTCCCTCTGCAGGCATGTCCATACGTCTCCAAGGAGGTGGGGCCTTGTCGAGCGGACTTCGCATGGCGTTTCTGGGCCTGGCGGTCGCCGCGCTCGTCGTCCTCGCGCTCCTCGTAATGGTGTCGCCGCCGGCGCCTGCATAGCCGGGCCTGCCTGGCCGGACGTCGATTCGCAGAGGGGCGATGAAACAGGTCGGGGCCCCCGCCGCACCGGGGCCCCGACCCTGTTTCCGCCGTTAGAGGAGAATTCGGATTGCCGTCTCGGGCGGGCAGCCGCGCCGCACGAGCTCGGACGCGTCGTGGAGGTCGACCTCCACGTGCGAGGCGAGGACGAGCGCGGACTCGACGTCGTACCCGGAGCGGGCGAGCTCGTCGAAACGCCAGCGAAGGATCATCTCTGCCTCGGTCTCATCGATCGTCTCGAACTGGGCCGCAGTCACCGGTCCCCTTTCGTCGATGGCGCTGTCGCGCTACACGTTGCATCGAACGGCGCGTCCTGGGCCTCGCTTGAGGTACAGACGGCACGGGCCAAAGGTCTGGTTCCCCTCGTGAACGTCCCTCGCGCGAGGGACGAGACCACCCGTCCGCTAGCGGGGGAAGGTGTCCACAGGCCCCTCCGGATCCCAGTGGACACGGCATGCACCCCACATCCCGCGCGCTGATCGACGCGCGGAGGAAACCGCGGCGAGAAGCCGCGGCGCGTAGCGTCCACGGTCGCCGTCGTAGAACCACGGTGTCGCGGCCCCACGCCGGACGAGCTCGACGTTCACATTCGTTCGGCCCACCCAGATGTACCGAAGCAGACGCCCGTAGCGGTCGACCGCGTCGAGACCCGGGTCTCGCTCCAGGACGACACGCTGTCCCGGACGAGCGAGACGCGTCAGCTCACGGGTGGCCGATTCCGCATAACACTCCTCCCCCGCTTCGGGCGAGTCGATCTGAACGAGCCGCACGTGTTGACCGCTGCGAACGACGAGCGTGTCGCCGTCGATGATCCGCTCGACCGTCGCGGCCGTTCGGGCCGAATCACGAGCGGGCACAGCGGCCGGCAGCGCGCAGGCGAGCACGACGAGCGTGATGACCGCGACGGTGGCCGACCGGGACATGTCCGACCGGCGATGCTACGTGCGGGATCGGTTAGATGCGGTCGAGGCCGGCGCGCGACTCGCGGGCTTTCTTGTCCGTTCGCCAGGCGAAGAACAGGAAACCACCGACCACGATGAGAAGCGCTGCCCCGAAACCGACCCGGGTCCAGATCCCCCCGAAGATCCACAGCACGGCCACACCGGCAAGCATGAACACGATCGCTGCAGCCGCCAGCTTGAGTGCGTAGCTCACCGCGGACGAGTGTACGAGTGCATTCCCCTGAACGCAACCCAGGGAGCCGCAGTGGTAGAAACCGCCGGTGACGAAGTCTCTCTGGGCTCCGTGGCGGCTCGAGTACATCCAGCAGGCCGACGAGACGCCGGGGTGCGTCTTCTGCGCCGAGGCGGCAGGCGAGCTGCCGGAGGCCGAATCGCTGCTCGTCCATCGCGGCGACCTCGCGCTCACGATCGCGAACAAGTTCCCGTACTCCTCGGGGCACCTCCTCGTGGCGCCTACTCGCCACGTCGCGACGCTCGGAGAGCTGACCGCCGACGAGGCCGCCGAGATCCATCGTCTGTCCGTCACGGCCCTCGCAGCCTTGAGCACGATCTACGAACCCGAAGGGTTCAACCTCGGCTGGAACCTCGGTCGCGTGGCCGGTGCGGGGATCGTCGACCACGTCCACCTCCATGTCGTCCCACGGTGGTCGGGCGACACGAACTTCATGCCCGTGCTGGCGGACGTCAAGGTGCAGCCGGAGCACCTCCTGGTGACGCGGGACCGGCTGCGCCGAGCCTGGTCCTGACGCCCCTCTTCGGGGCGTCAGGCAGGCAGTAACGCGAACGTGAACTCGATGTGGCCTGCTGCGGCCCCGAGCACGTACGTGCCGCAGTCGAAGGCACCGGCCGAGCTCCGCACGAGGCCGTTGACGCCGAGCGCGCCCCGCGTTCCGGTCGCGATCGTCGCCTCGGCCGTCTCCTCGGGCAGCGTGGCCGTGCCACCGGTGAAGTCCCCGAGCGCCTGGTTGTCGGCCTCCGCGACGAGCACGACGACCCGTCTGTTCGCGCCCGCGGTCGTGATGTCTGCGGGCGTCATCGTGGCGTTGGCGCCGGCTCCCACCTGTGCGGCTCCCTCGAACGGGTTGCCGCTCGTCGCAGCCCCGGTGTAGCGGTACATGCGCCCGTAGAGAAGCGCCGACCCGGACGCCTTGGTGACGTTGACGGTCCCCGACTCGGAGCCCGTCGCTCGCTTCCAGAACCACTCTGCCCTGAGGGTCGAGTTCTGGCCCCGCGCGTCACCCTGCGTGAACCCGGCAGGCGTCGCGATGTCGCTGCCGTCTCTCGTCAGAACGGACAGGATCAGGATGTCGTTCGCGTTGATCCCGGACGGGTAGGGGACGTTGATCGACGTTCCGAGCGCTCCGGCGGCTGCTCCGGCCGACCCGAACTGCGGTGCCCCTGGGGGCGGCGAGCTCGAGATCGTGATCGACAGGTCCTGCGTGTCGGTTTGCGCCGCGTTGTCGGTGACCTGGACCGTGAAGTTGTAGGTCCCGGCGGTCGTCGGCGTCCCCGAGATGGTCGCGCTCGGCGTGCCGGTCGGGCTCAGGCTCAGGTTGGGCGGCAGGCTGCCGGAGACGACGGCCCAGCTATATGGCGTCGTCCCGCCCGTCGCCGTCACCGACTGCGAGTAGGCCTGGTTGACGGTGCCACCGGGCAGGCTCGTCGTCGTGATGGTCAGCGCGGCCGCCGGCGCAATGGTGATCGAGAGCGCCTGTGTGTCGGTCTGCGCCGCGTTGTCGGTGACCTGGACCGTGAAGTTGTAGGTCCCGGCGGTCGTCGGCGTCCCCGAGATGGTCGCGCTCGGCGTGCCGGTCGGGCTCAGGCTGAGGTTGGGCGGCAGGCTGCCGGAGACGACGGCCCAGCTATATGGCGTCGTCCCGCCCGTCGCCGTCACCGACTGCGAGTAGGCCTGGTTGACGGTGCCACTCGGCAGGCTCGTGGTCGTGATGTTGACCGGCGGCGGAGGCTGCGAGCCCTGGCTGCAGCTGATCGCCTTGCCGTTCGTGAGGACGGCCTGGTTGAACGAGTACTTCGTTCCGAGCGTGCCGTTCTGGCTTTCGACTCCGGCCGTCGCGGAAGCACCGGCGTTGAACGTCGCGTTCCCGAAGTCCGTGTCGAGATAGCGGAAGCGGATCAACCCGCTCGTCTCGTAGAGCGACGCCTCGAACGTCCCGGCGCCGACGTTGTTGAAGTGCGGGACGTTGAACCACTCGACCGTGTAGATCCGGTTCGGAGCGCTCCCCGTCACCAGCGAATAGACACCCCCGCCGAGCTTCGGGTTGAGATCGTCCCAGAACGGCGCGACCACGCCGTTCGGATTGCCGGCGGTCGGAATCGTGACGTTGTTCGGGATGTTCGCCCCCGAGCTCGAGCCGAGCGTGAGGAAGCCGTTCGACGAGACGAACGCCTGAGTATGAGTCGACGAGAAGTACGGGAACGAGAAGGGCAGGTTGACGGGCGTGAACCCGTCGTCGACGCTCAGCGGGAGCAGCGTCCCGCCCGTGGCATCGATGAAGCCGTCGCTCACGTCCTGGCAGGTGTACGGCCCCGAGTTGCCGCCGGAAGCGGTACCCGTCGCCGTCGCGACGTCCGAGCTCCCGTTGATCGTCACCGTGGCGGTGACGACGAGCGGCCCGCCGCTGGTCGGCGTATACGTGCCGCTGTAGCGGCCGTTGTCCGGGTTCGCGGCGGTCATCGTGACCGGCGTGCCGTTCACGTTGACGCTGACGTTGCCGAGACCTGCGGGCGACGCGCAGTTGGCGCCGAACATGCGGATAGCGACCGGCTGCCCCGTCATCACGCTGAAGCCGTTCAGCGGGGTCAGGAGGACGGTCTTCGGTGCGTTCGAGCACGAGACGGCGTTGAAGACGTTGAGGCGCCCGCCCGTGACAGTGATTCCCTGCATGGACGGCTTCGGGTCCACGGAGCGCATGAGCAGCGCCTTGAGACCGTACGCGGTCGCGGTCGGGAAGTGCGCCTTGAGCAGCGCTGCGGCCCCGGAAACGTGCGGCGTCGCCATCGACGTGCCCGAGAACAGCGCGTAGCTATTGCCCGGGATCGTCGAGAGGATGCTCGTCCCCGGCGCGCCGAGGTCGACCGTCGTCGCGCCGAAGTTGGAGAACGACGACCGGGCGTCGTTGTGGTCGGTCGCCGCGATCGACGCGATGACGTCAGAGTTGTATGACGCCGGATAGAAGGGAATGCTGTCGTTGTTCGATGCGTTGTTCCCCGCGGCCGCGACGAAAAGCAGCCCGTGACTCGCTCCGTACTCGATCGCGTCGAGGAGCGACTGGTCGGCACCGCCGCCGCCCCAGGAGTTATTCGAGACCGACGCGCCCATGTTCGCGGCGTAGATCGTCGCGCTGACCGCGTCGGCGGTCGACCCGTTGCCGGAGGCGTTCAAGAACTTGAGCGCCATGATCTTGACGTTCCAGTTCACGCCAACGACCCCGACGCCGTTGTTGCCGACCGCACCGATCGTCCCGGAGACGTGCGTGCCGTGGCTGTTGTCGTCGAACGGGTTGTTGTCGTGGTTCACGAAATCCCAGCCGCGATAGTCGTCGACGTACCCGTTCCCGTCGTCGTCCACGTTGTTAGTGCGCTGAGCGCACGCGATCGTGGGATCTGTCGAGCCGCAGTTCTCGCCCGAGTTGATCCACTGCTGCGCTGCCAGGTCGGGGTGGCTGAAGTCCACACCGGTGTCGGTGACGTCGACGACGACGTTCGAGCTACCGGTCTCGATGCTCCAGGCCTCGGGGGCGTCGATGTCGGCGTCCGGGGTCCCCCCCGTCTGGCCGGTGTTGTTCATCCCCCAGAGCTGGCTGTACGACGGATCGTTCGGCGTCAGCGTCGCCGAGACGATGTAGTTCGGCTCGACGTAGCGGACGCGCGAGTCGTCCGTGAGGACCTTCGCCACGCCCGCTGAGGCACCGGGTGCGGTCTGGACCAACGAAGCGTTGATCTGGCCGAAGCGCCTCATGGTGGCGGCGCCGCCGCCCGCCTCGTGCAGGGCGACGTCCTGCTGCGCCTGCGCAACGCCCGCGCGGAAACCGACGATGAGCTGGTCCGGGACCGCAGGCGGACCGGCCGCCGACGTCGCAGAGGTGGCCGCCCCCGCACCCAAGAGAACGAGAAGGAGGACCGCGACGAACGCGACGAGCGCCGGACCAAATCTTCGGAGGGATTCGCGTGTGTGGGTTACACCGGCAGCAGAATCGTTGCTGCCGCGTCGGCGGCGGGTTTCTCGCATCAAAATGACCCCTTCCCCAGGTGTTCGGTTCGTCGCAACGGCGCGCTCATGATCCACGAGAACCCGGACGTTGTCCAGTACCACCGCTCCGGGCTCGTCGATGCGCGTTTCGGCACGTCTCGGCGTCGCGTCCGCTTCTTGACCGCGCCTCCGCACTGTTGAAAGATCCCCGTCAATCCGCAGGCAAGGCGAGCCCGCGGGAACCCACAAGGAGGGGGAACAACGCGCAACTGACGTGTACCACGTACGTCACAGACGAGCCGACGAGCGCGTCGACGGCTGCCGGAACCGGCTAGTCGATCGGTAGACGCGGTAGGTCGTACGCGCACGAACGGGAGAACGGGCCGCCTCGACGCGGCCCGTTCTCGTTCGATGAACGGCGCCGGCACACGGCTAGAATCGGCCCGACGCGGACGTAGCTCAGTTGGTAGAGCACTGGCTTCCCAAGCCATGCCGGACACCGTGAGCCGTTCGGAGGCACGCCGAGCGACACCGCATGACTACGCCGTTTCCGGCACACCTCGACTCGATTCTGTCGACGCGCTTCGCAAGGCTCGTCGCGATCTCCGCCCGGAGCTGGGGAGCGGGAGTTCGGGGCCGGTAGCCAATGACCCGTAGGAAAAGCGCCTATGCTGAGCTGGGCTCCGGCCAGCCGGTGTTCCACACCCCCTGCGGCTGATCCCTTCCCTGCCGGAGCCCGCCAAGTCCTTCCCCCTGTCGCGGTCGGCGCGACGAAGGGCGTCCAGGCCAGTCGCTTAGTTCCGCCCGCCCGCCTCGAGCTCGCGCTCCTCGATCCGCTTCCATCCGCGATTACGAGTACCGTGGCCTCATGGAAGAGGCTGATCGTGAGGTGCTCGAGTTCATCGGCGATCAGGGCAAGACGGCCGAGCAGGTTTCCGACCGCTTTCCAGCGTTCGACCTAGAGCGCCTCGTTCGAGGCGAACTAGCTCGGCCGCGTCGGACCAACCCGGTCAAGTCGCAGTCGCGCCACACTCCGGCGGACGAGCACACGTTCTACGTGCTCACGTCTCGCGGAGCCGAGGCAATCGGCCTCGCTCCGTACACGCTTCACTCCGACTGAGCTGCTGCCCTAGTTCACCCCGCCCGCCTCGAGCTCCCGCTCCTCAATCCGCGGCCACCTGCCACTGGCCGCGGCCAATCACCTGCCAGAAGCCGCCGCGTTCATAGGACGCATCCCGCAATAACCGACCGTCAGCATGACGAATCCATCGACTGCAGGGTCACGTCCGGGTGAGCGCGCGGCGTGCGGCTATGACGAGCTTCAAGCACCGGCGCGACCTCAACGAGCACGAGGATGCGCGCAAGCGACTCGACTGGAATGAGATCGAAGACGTGCACCGGCCGGGCGTCTTTCATCGACGCGCCGGTCACCGTGCCACATCTTCTCCTTTCATGCGGTGACCTCCCGTAAGAATGGGCGGACAGCCTCCGCAAGCTCGTACGGGTGGTCGTGATACGCGGCGTGCGTGCCCGGCGTGGTGGCGACCTCCACGCCCAAGCGCTTGCCGAGCCGGCCCGTGATCTCGGGGGAGAATGGGAGGCCGTCCTCGCTCACGAGCAGGCTCACTGGTGCGGAGAGCGCGGCCAATGTTTCCTCGTCGGGCAGGTACAGCTCGTAGCTCCCGAGCTCGACCTCGAACAACGTGCTGGCGGTGGCGCGCAGCCGCTCGCGAAGCGCGGGCGTCAGCCGGTTCCAGCCGTCGTCTCCCGCCACGTAGCACCAGAAGCGCTCAACCGCGGCAGGCGGCCCGCCTCTCTCCATTGCCTCCTGGACAAGCGCCCGCAGGGGGGCTCGCACCGCGGCGAAATCAACCAGCGCGTACAGCCCCGGCTCGTGCAGGATCGCGCCGCGCACCCATGCCGGGTGACGGACCAGCAGACACAGCGCGAAGGTCCCGCCGCTGCTCGTCCCGAACACAGCTGCGGGACCCGTTTCGAGCGCCTCAAGTAGCGCTGCCGCGTCGTCGGCCTGCTCCTCCGGCGACGTCGTCTGCCAGCCGGCAGGAACGGGACTGCGACCGTTCCCGCGCCGGTCATAGCTGACGACCGTGAACTCGTCGGCGAGTAGGTCGGCGAATGCGTCGAAGTGGCCGCCGTCGCCTGTTGCTCCCATGATCAGCAGGACCGGTGGCCCCATGCCCCGGACCTCGAAATAGAACTCGGCCCCGTTGACAGTCACTCTCGACATCTGCGCACTCCCGGTCGCCTGCCAGCGAATCTTCTCTCCCGCTCCACACCAGCGCAAATTCCGAGGACGGTCGTTCATGGCGGCCGCGCCCTACTTCTACAACGGGCGCAGAGGGCGGTACGAAAACGGCCTCGAAGCACTTCCGAAACGAGCACGCGCAAAGCACCTCGGCCTGTGGGGTGCGTGCCCGCGAACGAAGTACGATCCGTACCACGGCGTCCAGACAAGCCGCTAGTTCCGCTCGCCCGCGTCAGCCTCGCGCTCAGCAAGGTTCGTCGTGATCTCTAGCGCTCCTGTCCGCCCGCCCCGACATTCTCTGCCGGTGGCAAACGTACTGACGGTCGCAGCGATCTCACTCGCCTGGCTGGCCTTTCGCCTTGAACGTCAAAGGGTGCGAGCGCGGGACATCGCGGAGGCCCTTGGCACGCTCAACGCCGTGTGGCATGGGATGGTGGAGCCTCGTGGCTTGGGATTCGCCTTCGTACCTGGCTGGGGGAACAACTACTTCGCCAAGGACTACGAGGGCGAACTGCTAGTCCTCCGGGAGGCCGAGACACGGCGAATGATTGGAGAGCGAGTGCCCGACCAGGTGTTCGTAGTTCCTACGGAACCACTCGCACGCCTCGCCTCCACGAGCCCGAGCCCCGGACTGATCACCGAGCGCACCGTATCCGTCGCGAACTTCGCCCTGTGGAAGATCGGAGTCTTCAACCAACTCGCAGAGAAGCTGACAGCGTGGAACGTTCAGCACGCCGCTGAGATTGTCGACCCTGAGACTCCCCCCGAACGACGACGTGTCCTGGAGCACGCAGCCGCGAGGATTAGCCATGAGCTTCATGGCTACGGAGTTGGCGGTGGCTGGCGCAAGCCGACTTTGGGTGAACAGGGCTGGTATCGAGCGTTGGTGGACAGCCTCCTCAACAACAAGCACGAGTTGCAGGGTGTCCCGAAATCGCGGCGGCGCCGTGGTGGAAGCGATACCTGCGGGACAGCTTCTACCCGGCCATCGATGCGGGCCTGTTGATCGGACTCACAGCCTCGATCGTTTACGCGATCTGCTGGTAACGGCGAGTTCCTGCCTGGTGCTCGATGTATGACAGCACAGCGGGCTTGGAAAGCGTTCTAGTGTTCGAGCGCGGCTCTACGGGCCGCTTCTTGACGTCCCAGGAGTTCCTGCTCCCGCTCGAGACGCGACTGTTCACGAAGCTGGCGCTCCAACTCGAGACGAGCGATAACGCCCGGACGCAGTTGTGCGGCTTCGGCTGCGCCGAGAATAACGTCGGCGACCTTCTTCCGATACGTCGCCTTCTCGGCCGTCGGCGCTTCCTTGATCGCCTGAGTCCAGAAGATCAACTCGTAGAGAAGCCTCATGAACTCCTGGGCTTCCTGCGCGTCCGGCGTCTCCTCACGGCCCCAGACGATCCAGTTGGCAACCTCGTTCCACCCACGTGACTCGTCCTGCGTGAGGCGGATCTCTGGCTCACCGTCAAGGGGTCGCACAAGGTCAGCGAGCGGCACGTCGAGCACCCAGGCGAGGGCGAAGAGTTCCTCGACGCCCACCGACCGTTTCCCGCTCTCCAGCTTCGAGACCTTGTCGCCGGTCAAGGGCACGCCAGCGGCTGTCATCAGCTGCGCCAGTTCGCTTTGAGTCAGCCCTCTCTCGTGTCGGCGCTCCTGCACCCTCTTGCGGACAACGTCGCTGATCGACTGGGTCGTCCGTAGGAACCAACGCCGTCTGGCGGCGTAATGCAGAGTTTGCGATTTTCGCAAGTCAGCCACTGACGCCAGCGTACAACAGTCTCCATGAGTCAGGTACAGGAAAGGTCGGAACGTGGCGGCATCTCACACGAGCTGCGCTCAACGGCGAGGACGGCAAGCCTGCTCGACTGCTCCGTCCGAACCGTCTATCGGTTGGTCGACCGCGGCGAGCTCAGGCCGGTTCGGTTGGGTCGGGTGCTTCGCTTCGAGCTAGACGAGATCGAGCGTTACCTCGAGCGACACCGAGAACCCGCCCCATGAACGTCGAAAGCGCCCTGCAGGGCGCTCCCGACCACCAGCTATCTCGACGCTCCGAGGGTAGCACCGCATCCGGCGAGAAGGCTCTGCGACCGGACAGCGAGGTTGACTGCGCGCTTGGAGAGCACCAGAACCCGCTCGGCTCAGTGCTCGAGGGCGGTGGTGCTTAGCGGCGCGATTGCATAGGTGCGCACCTCCGGTTCGCCGAGTCCACCGCCGACGTTTGGGCCAGGTCGTGGAGCTGCCCCGACCGTCAGCGCGAGCAGGCAGCACGGCGACGTGCATGCGGCGCAAGGACGCGGGCTGCGGAGTGAGACCCCGGAAGCTGGAACCGGCGCGCATCGTTCACTTCGCCCCACGTGGTTACTCATCGACCCCAGGCCAGGGCACCTCGTCCACAAGACGACCAAGGCCAAAGAGATTGAGGACTTATGCCCGAGAAGAGAAAACGAAGTCCAAAGCTCATGCGCCTGCGCTACGACGAGGTCTACTGCGAACTCTGTCGCGAGACCATCCGAGCAGGCGACCTGGTTGCTTGGTGGCGCGTACCGGGGATTGGTGGACGCACGCGGAAGGCGGCGTGCTGCTCGACATGTCATTCGGCGAATGTCCGCGCGGGGCGGGCACTTCGGTGAGGAGCGAGGCGTTCTTAGTCGATCTGCGTGGCTGCGATCGGCGGGCTGATGTTGGCGTCGACGGTGGTTACCCGAGCACGAACCGGCCGGCCACGGTGGAAACGGACAACGTTGATGACGGAGCCCTCCTCTGGAAGTTCCGAGCCGACGTATCGGTAGAAGGGGTCGGCTGCCTCCGACGCATCCAACGAGACGAGCGACACCCTGTACGTCGTCGTTTCGTCCACGAGACCACTATCGCAGGTCGCCCGTGAGCGAACGCCTCCTGACTACCCGTGAAGCGGCCGCGTATCTCCACATCCGCCCGGAGACGCTCCTCACCTGGGATCGGTCGGGGAAGCTGTGCGGGTACCGCATCTCCTCGAACGCACTGCGATGGCATCCGGGCGAGATCGAGGCATTCCTTCGCGGCACGAGAGAAGGGTCGGGCACGCGAGGCGAAGTGTCACCCGCGCCTAGCGCACTCCCGACCCGAGGCGTAGTATCCCAACTGTCACCCGCGCCTACAGGAGGCGAAGAAGATGCCAGCAGAAGCTAGACCCCGTGCCCGGAGGCTTCCGTCCGGCCGATGGCAGTTGCGCTACACCGTCGCCGGTGAGGTTCGCTCCGGTGGCGCATTCGCGTCGAAGACGGAAGCGCTAAACCACTACCGAGACGTCATCGAGCCCGATTTCCACGGCCGTGCCGTAGCTCGTCGGAACCTGACGCTCCGCGAGCTTGTAGACACCCACCTCGAGCGTCACGGCACCGTCGCGAAGCCAGCGACGATCACCACGCTGCGGTGGCGCATGAAGCGACCGCTCGAGGAGTTCGGTGACATCTCCCTGGCCGACCTCGAACACATGACCGACGAGGTGGCGGGCTTCGCCGCAACCCTCCCCGACAGGTTCCGATATTCGGTGATGTCCGCCTTCCGCCAGACCTGCGCCGCTGGCGTCAGGTACGGCTACATGACCCAGAACCCGGCGACGCTGGCCGGGAGGAACCCTGCGCCTCCTCCCCGCTCCGTGCGCGTGTTCACGGCTGCCGAGTTGGATGCGCTCTGCGCCGAGTTCGATCGTCGAGGTGCCTCGGCTAACACGTTCGCCGCTGCGACCGGCCTACGGCCGTCCGAGTGGGCCCACGTGGAGCGCCGCGACATCGACCGCCCCCGTCGCATCCTCACCGTGCGCGGCACGAAGACGAACCGCTCGCACCGTGAGGTGCCGCTGACCGGAACCGCGCTCCGAGCGCTCGACTCCCTGATCGCCCGTCTCGACTCGCCCTACGTGTTCGCGGGGCCCAAACGCGGGCCGTTCGACATCCACAACTTCTGCCGTCGGGAGTGGAATCCGGCCGTCGAGTCATCCGGGATCGCGAAGCCCGCGCGACTGTACGACCTGCGCTCGACGTTCGCCTCAAACGCTCTCGCAGGGGGGATCACCGTGTATGAGCTCGCGCGGATCATGGGGACATCCGTCGCGATGATCGAGGCACACTACGGCGCTCTCCTCGACACGGCCCACGAGTCGCTGCTCGAGCGCCTGGACGCCGTTTCGGGCATGAGTCGGGCATGAGAGGGAAGGGACGAGACGCCGAACACGGCTAGGATGCACGCTTCGCGGACGTAGCTCAGTTGGTAGAGCACTGGCTTCCCAAGCCAGGTGTCGTGGGTTCGAGTCCCATCGTCCGCTTCGTGAGAAAGCCCCGTAAACAACGGGCTTTCGTCGTTCTCGGGGGTCGTGACCGCCGCGGCCGTGACGCCCAATGCACGCCTAAACCCCTGCGCTCAGACTGATTCTCGGAGTGCGTTCGCCGCGGCTTGCAGACGATCACTGACGTCGGTTAGCTCTCGCGCAGCTAGGTCAATGCGCTCTTGCTGCATCTGCACGCGCTCTTGCTGCGTGTCGACGAGCTCTTGCTGGCTGTCAGCGCGCGCTTGTTGGCGATCAGCACGCTCGGTCATCGCCTTGAGATCTCTCGCCATCGCCTCGACCGTGCGGGTGAGCTCGGCCAACTGGGCCGCGACACTGCCGATGTCGTCTCGGGTCGTCACTTTTTTCCAATTCTACGCCGACGACCCTTCTCACGAGGACCCGGCATCGTCAACGCGAGCTTGCTCGCTGGCGGCTAGAAACTCGTCCATGCGTGCTCGCGCGCTCTCGGCACTCGAGACGAGCAGGTGGGCATACAGATAAACGCGCTGGAGCGCGTCCTCAAGTGGAAGGTTCGGCAACTCGCGGGCGGCGTCCTCAGCTGCCCAGAGCGCACGGCGCTCGATCGCGCGACGGAAGCGAACATGCGCGTGTCCCTCCGCAGTCACGAACGTATGTTCTCATACAGGCGCGGCCCTGTTAGCCTCGCAGCCCTGATGAAGGCTGATTCAGATCTTGTCCGTGCCGCGGACGAGAACTTCATCGCCTCGTTCCGGAAGCTGGCCGGGCATGCTCCGGAAGGCGAGATGCGGGAGGTCGGATCGATCTTCTCGTTCACCACGGGTCTGCCGCTGTCGCTCTTCAACGGATGTGTCGTAACGCAGGAAGCGACATCCACAGAGCTAGCTGCGTCCTTGGCGTGGGTGCAGGCACGCGACGTGCCCTTTCGCCTGTGGGTCGCCGAGAGCCTCGCTGCGGACCTTGGCGAGGTTCCCGCGAGCTTCGGGCTCGAGCTTGATGCCTCGCTCTACCCGGGCATGGTTCTCCATCCAATACCCGATGCACCGGCCCTGCGTGCGGGCGTATCGGTCGTCCCGATCTTCGAGCCGAGCCTGGATGAGTTCATCAACGTCCTGGAAGAAGGCGGGGTTTCGGCTGAGCTGGCGCACGGATTGATCTCGCCGTCGTTCGCGGCCGACGAGGAGGTTCGGCTGTTCGTCGGAAGTCTCGATGGAAGGCCGGTTGGCACTTCGATCGCAATTCGCAGTCGAGACGCCTCTGGCGTCTACAACGTCGGCACTCTTCCGAGCGCGCGACGACGCGGCGTCGGTATTGCGCTTACGTGGGCCGCAGTCGAAGCCGGAAGAGCCTGGGGATGCGACACCATTGTGCTTCAGTCGTCAGTCATGGGGCTTTCGATGTACTCAAACATGGGCTTCCGAACGGTTGCGCCCTACGTCGCGTTCGCCCAGTCGTCCGGCAGCTAGTTCCGCCCCGCCCGCCTCGAGCTCGCGGCTCCTCGATCCGCAGATAGCCCGCGAGTTCCGGCTCGTCGCAGCAAGGCGTGGTGCTGCCATGCGGCGGGCGATGTGGCACTCGGCGAATACACCCGTACGAGGTTTCGTGAGCTGGGGCTGACGCCTACTTCCACGCCTAAACGTCTCGGAACCGCACCGCACAGCTATGCGAAGCCTGATTGGCCGATGGCCCGCAAGCCCGCATAACTACAGCTTTCTCGAACGATCCGACGCTAACGTCGCAAACTACGGCTTGGCTTCCCAAGGCAGGTGTCGTGGGTTCGAGTCCCATCGTCCGCTTCCCACGCTTCGATGCGACCCGGCGTCTCGATCTCGCCCGGCCCGGGACTCATCCGAAATCGGTACTTTCGGCCGAAGGCATCCCCCGTTGATTCCTCGCGGCAGGTGTGTCAAAGTCGGCCGGAACGCGGGCAACGGGGCCTGCGGCAGAACTGAGGAGGGGGTATGAAGAAGCTCGTGATCTCGGCCGTGGTGGCGCTTGCGGCCTCGGCCGCCATCGCCGTGGGTGTGGCGAGCGGCTCCGGTGGCGGCGGATACCTGTACGACTCAGGCTTCGCCTGCAACATCTTCGACGGCAACGGGAATCTCTTCACAACCGACAATTCGGAGCTCTGGGTGTATCAGAACCAGCAGTCGGCGAAGGCCGTCCTACGCTGCTCGGACGACGGCGCACCGGCGTCGAGCCTGACGTACTACAACAACGGCAACACCGGCGCACTCTGCTCCGTGTACATGGGCAGCTATCTGACCGCCGACTGGAGCGACAAGGTCGGCCGCAACGGCAACTCGCAGTTGACGTGCACGTACACGTTCTACGGTCAGGACAGTGCCAGCATCACGAAGGCCTCCGGAACCTCCGGAATCGGCTAGTCGGCTGTAACGCGCGGTTGGTCACGCGTACGAGTGGAAGAGCGGGTCGCCTTCGGGCGGCCCGCTCTCCTTACCCGGCCACGTGCCGCACGTTGAGCGATTGAGGGCGTCAGGCCGCCGACGAAGTCCGCGATCTTTCACGCCGCGGTCGGTACCGCCACGTCAGCCGAAATTCGTA
The DNA here is from genome assembly GCA_963716975.1 of uncultured Actinomycetes bacterium. Classification (GTDB taxonomy): domain Bacteria; phylum Actinomycetota; class Thermoleophilia; order Gaiellales; family Gaiellaceae; genus GMQP-bins7. The sequence goes on from CAVQVA010000004.1 coordinate 28,932, forward strand.
CTCGCTACGCCGTCCGAGGGCGTTGACAGACATCGGGAGTGTGCGAGAGTGCGCCATGGAGCGCGAGCCATGAGGCCGCGCCGACTAGGCAGGGAGGGGAATGTGAAGAAGCTTCTAGCCGCAGTGGTAGTCGTGCTTGCGGCCTCAGCTGTGGCCGTGGGTATCGCCAGCGGTTCGGGCGGCGGCGGCTCCGTGGTTGCCGAAGGGTTCGCTTGCGGCCTTTACGACGGCAACCAGAACATCTTCATCACGTACAACTCGCAGGAGATCAAGTACGCGAACAAGGTGGTCCTCCGGTGCTCGGGTGACGGCGCCCCGGCAGCGAGCCTGACCGTCTTCAGCGGGTTCCTGTGCAATACGGTGACTGCCGGCCAGACGACCGACACGACCGACAAGGTCGGACGCAACGGCAACTCACAGCTGACGTGCACGGTCGACACCACGAACGCCGACAGGGCATCGTCCTCCGGCGCGGCTGGCGTCGCCGGCTAACGAGTCAGCGCAACGCGGTACGTCACGCGTCGTGCACGAAAGTGAAAGCGGGTCGCCTCAGGGCGGCCCGCTTTCTGTATGCGCGGCCACTGCGATTGAGCGCGTACGTAGCCCAGACAGATCTGCGGCCTTCCCGCCGAGATCGGGTACCGCTCCTCCTCGGCCGAAATTCGTACTCGCTACGCCGTCCGAGGGCGTTGACAGAAATCGAGAGTGTGCGAGAGTTCGCCGTGCAGCGCGAGCCATGAGGCCGCGCGAAAAGGCAGGGAGGGGAGAATGAAGAAGCTTCTAGCCGCAGTGGTGGTCGTGCTTGCGGCCTCAGCTGTGGCCGTTGGTGTGGCCAGCGGATCCGGTGGCGGAGGAAAGCTCGTGGACGAAGGGTTCCCGTGCACGATTCTCGACGGGAACGGAAGCGCCATCGCAGCGTCGAACTCGGAGCTGATCCTGTACGCGTCCAAGGCCGTCTTGCGGTGCTCGGGCGACGGCGCAGCAGCGGCGAGCCTGACGTACTTCAACTACGGCAACACGGGTCTCACGTGCGGCAGCGCCTATGGATCGACCACTGACTGGTCGGACAAGGTCGGCCGCAACGGGAACTCGCAGCTGACGTGCACGTTCGACCTGAGTGCTGACAGCGCATCGTCTGCACGAGGCGCCGGACTCGGCTAATCAGCTGAACGCGCGGTAGGTCACGCGCAACCGAACGACACGAAGCGGGCCGCCCTCGGGCGGCCCGCTTCCGTTGCCGGCGCGACTCAGTCGAATTTCGTACCTGCCCGGGGCCGCGCACCCCTTTGCTCATGATCAGGAAGGTGCCAAAGTGACTGGCGAAGCGCGCGCCACGAGGCCGCGTGAATTTCGACAGGGAGGGGAGCATGAAGAAGCTCGTAGCAGCACTCGCGACGGTGTGCGTCGTCGCGGCGGCCGTGGCCGGGAGTGTCTTGGCGAACCCGACAAGCGGGAAGGTCGTGGCCGAAGGGTTCTCATGTGGGCTCTACGACGGTAATGGGAGCCTCATCTCCACGACCAACTCGGTCTTGACCCAGTACCAGAACAAGGCAGTCCTGCAGTGCAGCGCCGACGGCGCGGCTGCACCCAGCCTGATCCACTTCAACTACGACAACACCGGGGCCTCGTGCGGCATGCTCGACTTCGGCAGCACGACCCAGTGGGATGACAAGGTCGGGCGGAACGGCAACTCCCAGCTCACCTGCACACAGAATCTCGACAGCGCGAACAGCTCGTCGAGTGCGGGTGCTGGAATCGGGTAATCGCCTTACTTGCGTGCACGAGCACGCGTAGCAAGGACACGAGCGGGCCGCCTCAGGGCGGCCCGCTTCGCTCTTGATCACCCGGCCAGCGGCTCGAGGGCCGTCCAGGCCCGCAGAGGCGTCGTCGCCCAGTCGTAGAGGCTGACGCCGATCGTTCCGCCGTCGTCGGACACGGCGGCGGCGAATCCCGCCAGCTCCTCCGGGCCGAGGCGGTTCGCGACCCCGCCGGCCACGTGGATCGCCACGTCCGGATTCCCGGTCTGGAGCCGCAGGAGACGTAGTGCCCGGGTCACGTAGCCGTAGGTCGCGTCGAAGCCCTGGAGCGAGCCTCCCGTGTAGACCATCGGAGCGAACGCGTCTGCGACCTCGGCGAGTTGTGCCCACGGGAACCCGGGCCAGGCGCTCGGGTGCCTTTCGAGCCCTCGCGGGTTGAACGGGATGATGGCGATCGGCGTCTCCCCCGCTTCTGCCCGCAGACGACGAGCGAGCCCGACGGCCCGCTTCGTACGCAGCCGAACGTTCTTGACCCTCGTCGACTCGATGTCGAGGGCGACTCCATCGAACGGTTGGCCGGTGGGCGTCCGGAAGCCGAGCATCGCGCGGGCACGGCGAAGGTCGAGCGCCGGATCGACGTGGCCGGGGAGGTACCACGCCACGACCTTCAGCCCCTGTGCGTGGAGCGCTTCGACGAGGCGGCCGAGTTGCACGGGTCTCACGACGTCGACCGCAGCGCGATCGTTCGCGGTCTCGACCCACACCGCCGTCACGTGGCGCGCTGCCATGCGAGAAGCAGTCCGCTCGGGTGCCGCGAACACCCCGCCGTCGTAGATGTCGACCCAGGTTCCGAGACCACCGAAGACCGAATCCGCCGACGGCTGCGCGGGGGCGGCGGCAGCCCCACCCATACTGGCGACGGCCACCGACGATGCGAGCGCGGCTACGAAGAAGCGCATCCGAGCACTGTACGGCGGCGGTATGAAGGCACTGTCAATCCCACTCGAGTCGTATTCCGCACCAGGCGCTCTGTACCGATCGGCTCACACGACACCGTGCAGGCGCCGGACGTCTTCCACGCCGACGACATGCCCCGGCGTGGAAGGATCGAAGCACGTGCCCGACGCAGACCTGTCACCCGAAACGCTCTTGCAGCTCGCCCCCGGAGTGCGAACACGCTTCGATGCGACGGGGCACGTCCTTCTCGATGCGCCGGACGGGACGGTCATCGACCTCGGGCCTCGCGGCTACGCGACCCTGTCGCTGTTCGCGCAGCCTCTCGCCCTCGGCCAGGCGATCGACCGGCTCGAGCGCGAGGCGCCCTCCACCGACTTCGCGCCCACGATGAACGTCCTCAACATGCTGATGGAGGAAGGCGCACTCGTGCGGCCGGACGCTGTCGGGTCGCCGACGAGCGGCTGGGCCGACCCGGTCGAGCACGCCCGGATGCTGCACGACGACCGCAGGACACGCGACTACCTCGCCGCCATCAGCGCGGCGGTGCGGCCCGGAGACATCGTGCTCGACATCGGCACCGGGAGCGGAGTGCTCGCCGTCGCCGCGGCCCGAGCAGGAGCACGCCGCGTCTATGCAGTAGAAGCAAGCGACATCGCGGACGTCGCCGGACGGGTCTTCGCCGCCAACGGTGTGACGGACACGGTGACGCTCGTTCCCGGCTGGTCGCGCGAGATCGAGCTTCCCGAGCCGGCCGACCTGCTCGTCGCGGAGATCATCGGCAACGAGCCGCTCGAGGAGGAGATCCTCGAGACCACGCTCGACGCCAGGCACCGTCTACTGAAACCCGAGGCGCGGCTGATCCCGCACACGTTGACGCTGCTGGTTCGGCCGCTTCGCCTCCCGGACGGCGAGGCCAGGCAGCGCGCGATCGGGCGGGCGGCAGTCGAGCGCTGGCGGCGGCTGTACGACATGGACTTCCAACCGCTGCTCGAGGCCGCCCTCCCCGGTCCGGTCAACATGCCGACGGAGGCGGAGGTTGCCGCCACGTGGCTGCCCGTAGGCCCGCCGGTCGCGCTCGCTGCATTGGATCTGGCGAGGCTCGCGGATGCCTCGGTGCAGGCCTGCGCCGATCTCGTCGTCGACGTGCTGGGCACGGTGAATGCCGTCGCCGTGACGTTCCGCGCTGACCTCTGGAAGGGAGTCGAGCACACCCTCGACCCCTGGAGGTGGCCGACCTCGAGCTGGGCGACGTCGGTCTGGGTACTCCCCGACCCTGTGCAGGTCGGGGCAGAGACTGCGCTGCGCGTGCACTACAAGCGCCGCGTACATGGCGCACCCGACGGGCTCACGTGCGAGGTCGTCGAGATTGCGTGAGCGGGTTACCCCGGCTCGCAGCTTGTACGATCGGGCAAGGTGGCGCTCTCGGAGGTCACCGTGTCAGCGATTTGACCGTCATTGCAAGAAGACTGGAGGTCTGCGATGGGAATGGTTCGTCGACGAACACGCCGCCGCACGATGCTGGTCGCCGGTGGAGCAGCGTATGCGGCTGGCAGAGCGACCCGCGGTGGGCAGCAGCAGGACTACGAGTACGAGCAGGCACCCCCGCCGGCGCCGCCGCCTCCCGCGCCGACCGCCGGAGAGACCCAAGCCGACGAGATCCAGCGCCTGGCCGAGCTGCACGCTTCCGGCGCACTGACCGACGAGGAGTTCGCGGCCGCCAAGGCCAAGCTCCTCGGCATCTAATCCCAACGCGGTAGTGAGGAGGAGTTATGGCTCGGAGTGGTCGTGCCGGAGTGCTGGAGCGCGCCCTCGAGGCGTGCCTCAACGGTGAGGTCGACGCCCTGCCGGAGCTGTTCACCGACGATGTGAGCGGCTGGTCCCCCAACATGCTGGTCACCTCGCGCGACGAACTGGCCGAAGGGGTCGCGGAGCGCGACGAAAGCCTCTCGAACGTGTCCGTGCAGATCGACGCCCTCGACGTCATCGGAAACAAGGGCTACGCCGAGTACCGGGTGAGTGCGGTGTTCTCAGGCCCGTTCGTGATCGACGAGGAGACCGTGATCGAGCCGAACGGCCGCGAGCTTCTGATCGGAGCCGCGTTCGTGGCGGAGTTCGACGGAGACGCGATCTCGGCGTTCCGGAATTACTTCGACAACGCGGCTCTGCTGGAGCAGATGCTCGTCTCGTAAGAACTCTCCCCCGGGCTCGACCGGTGGACGCCCCTTACAGCCTCGTCGTCGAGGACTCGCCGGCCCCGGCCGACGTGGCGCTGCTCGAGGAGCAGGTCGCTGCGGCTGCTATCGCAGCCGCCGGACTGGGCGACGACGAGGAGTTCGGGATCTTCGTCAGGGACGACGAGGGCCGGGTCGTCGCCGGGATCTCCGGCATCGTGTGGGGTGGGTGCTGTGAGCTGCAGGCGATGTGGGTCGACGAGCCGCTCCGCGGTCGCGGACTGGCACGAGCCCTCATGGCCGGCGCGGAAGCAGAAGCCCGGCGGCGAGGCTGCACGCTCGTTCAGTTCCGGGCGTACGACCTGCTGGCACCGGGCATCTACGAGCGGCTCGGCTACGAGACCGTCGGCGTGATCGAGGGTTGTCCGACCGGCAGTACGGCCCGCTGGTACCGCAAGGATCTGTAGGGCAGGGCGCCGAGAGAGCCTCGACAGTTCGCGTTCGAACGTGCCCGCGTCACCCATTGCAACGTGCCGTCGGACGAGAAAAGGCCCGCACGTGCGGGCCTTTTCTCTACTGTCCTGGAGACCGCTTCGGCTCAGATTCCGAGGATCTGCTTCTTCTTCGCTTCGAACTCCTCCTGGGTGATCAGGCCCTGACCCAGCAACGCTGCATACTTCTGGATCTCCGCAGCGTCGTCGGGCTCGGCCGGTGCGGCTGGAGCGGGCGCAACGGCCGCCTGCTGCTGAGCGGCGGCCACCCCCTGCTCGTAGGCGTCCTGCTGAGCCTGGTCCTGTGCGGCGGCCTGCTTGTTGGCGCTCTTCGCACCCATATGAGCGGCACCGCCCACCACGACCGCCGTGCCAACCACTCCCATACCTCTGCGTCGCATCATTCGGGATCTCCTCTCGGTTCCTACGCGTTGGCGTATTCGAGCGCCAACGCGCGCGCCTCCTGGACGACGTCGTGCGGGATCCGCTCGAACGCAAGCAGCTCGCCGCCTGCGTCGCGCATCGCCTGGGCCACCTTGCGCGCCCACACGTTCTCCCAGATCAGGAGGGCCGCCGAGGAGTTCGGCTCGAGCCCCTCCGCCACGCCCATGAGATCGTCTTCGGTGAACAGGCCGCTGACCTCGACGCCGAGCCTCTCGAGCGCCGCCTGCACATCGGGGTCGAGCTCGAGCAGCTCCATGGCCACGGCGTTGCCGTTCTCGTCCTTACCCACGAACGCGATGTCGATGATGCGAATCGTTCCCGCATCCACGAGGTCCCCGATCGCGGGCGCGATCTCGCCCCTGAACCTGTTCCCGGGAAAGCCGATGATCGCGTAGTCAACTGGTCCGATGTCTTCCATACCTGCCTCCTCTCAGCCCTATTACCCCGCGAGAGCCTTCTGCTTGATCGAGTCGAACTCCGCCTGGGTGATCGCCCCCGAGTCGAGCAGGCCCTTCGCCTTCTCGATCTCGCCGGCCGCCCCACCGCTGCCAGCGACGGACTTCACGTAATGATCCATCTGCGCCTGCTGGGTCTGCGCACGTTCGATGTTCCTCTCCGTCATGCCCTGGTTCTGTGAGATGAGGTAGATGAACACCCCGAGGAACGGCAGCACGATCACGAAGATGATCCAGAGCGTCTTCGCCCCGCCGCCGATGTCGTGGCGACGGAAGACGTCCGCGAAGACCGTGATGAGCAGCCAGAACCAGATGATCCAGCAGAAGAAGATGAGCATCGTCCAGAGGACGTCGAGAAATGGATAGTCGGCTGCGAGCAACTGATACCCCCTGTTCGGATTCCGGCCTTACTCAATCAGATCCTCGGAGTCCTCGTCGAACGACTCGGTCACGTCATCCGGGTGAGAAGCGGCACGTGTTGAATGCGGCTCTATGAACGAAGAGGCGACGCCGACCGAGACAACGGAGCAAATCCCCGCCGATTCCGGCGCTCGAGCGGACCGTCGGCTGGAGCTGCTCGCGACCGTGCTCCTCACTCTGGCGGCCGTGGCAACTGCCTGGTCGACGTACCAAGCGGCCACGTGGCACGGGAGCCAGGCAGAGGCGCAAAGCGCATCCATCGCCGCGCGCGTCGAGTCCACCAAGGCCGCGGACGTCGCCGATCGGCAGGCGCAGATCGACGTCGCCCTCTTCACGCAGTGGGTGGACGCATATGCGCGGGACGAGACCGAGCTCGCAGGCTTCTACCGCCGCCGATTCCGTGCCGAATTCGTGCCCGCGTTCGAGGCGTGGGTCGCGACGAAACCGCGCCAGAATCCGAACGCACCGCTCTCGCCGTTCGCCATGCCGCAGTACAAGCTCGCGGCGAACGTAGACGCCGATCGCTTCGAGGCGGCTGCGACCGCTGCGTCGATCGACGTGAAGACCTACATCCAGCGAGCGGACGACTACATGCTCGCCGTCGTCCTCTTCGCGACTTCTCTGTTCTTCGCCGGGATCAGCACCAAGCTGCACGCCCGCCGTTTGCGGATCGCCGTCCTGTGCGTCGGCTACGCGATGCTCCTGGGAACCGCGATCTGGATCGCGACGAACCCGATCAACTTGTCCGCGTAGCTGGAGAGGTTGACGAAGCCCGGGCGCCTAGGTGTATGTCCCAGGGAGGTTGTTGACGCGCTGCAGCGGCGTGAGGCCTCGAAGAGCGCGGTGCGGACGGAAGCGATTGTAGAAGTCGAGCGCTGGAGGCAAGGCAGCGAGACGATCGGACTCGTCGTCGTAGGAGTAGGCGTACGCCCAGCGCTCGAGCAGAGTGCGGATTGAAGCGCTCGGCCTTGCCGTTGGTCTGCGGGCGATAGGCACGCGTCTTCTTGACGGCGATCCCGTGTGCCGCGCACGCCTCGGCCCAGCGGCGCTTGAAGCAGCTGCCGTTGTCTGTGAGCACGCGCTCCACGTGAATGCCGTGCGAGCCGTAGAAGCGAACGAGCTCGTGGAGGAAGGCGGTTGAGCTCTCGGCCGTCTCGTCGCGATGAACGCAGGCGAAGCCGAGCCGTGAGTGGTCGTCGATCGCGACGTACAGGTACTGCCAGCCGGCACCCTGCGAGCGCCGCGAGCGATCACCGGTGACTCGGTGTCCCGGTCTCACGATCCGGCCGAGCCTCTTGATGTCGACGTGCACGAGCTCACCTGGCGCTGCACGCTCGTAGCGGACGACCTCCTCGCGAGGCACGCGAACGACGAGCTGCGAGCGTCCGTGCCGGCGAAGCACGGCATGCACCGTCGAGGCTGCGACACCGAGTGCCCAGCCGATCACGTGCGGTCCTTCGCGAAGCTCCTCGCGAGCGTGCAGGATCGCCTGCTCGAGCGCCTCGGCGGTGCGCGTGGGCGAGCGCCGCGGCCGACTCGAGCGATCACGCAGCGACTCGCCTCTGCGCCGACGGTTGACCCACCCACCTGGATGCCGTCTGCCGCGAACAGCCGACCACGAGCGCCGCTGCGGTGATCGTCAGACCGGCGCCTACAAGGTCGCACACACGCTGACGCTGTCTGACCGTCAAGACCGCATTTGCATGAAGATCCATAGGAGCCCTCCTTTGGGCCGCGACTCTTTGACAAGCCGCACCCTAGGAGGCTCACTGACGCTTCACGGCGTCAACAACGTGTCTGGAAACTACAGCTAGGCCGGGTCGGGCAGAAGGCTCTCGGGCTCGGGGGGAGGCGAGCGCCCCTCCTCGTTCGCAGCTTCGAGGGCCTTCGCGGCCGCGAGCTCGCGGCTGATGTGCAGCGCTGCCGAGGTGAGCGGCGCGGCGAGGACCATCCCGAGCATCCCGAACAGGCTCCCGAAGCCGATCGTGACGATCAGGACGACGAGCGGGTTCAGGTCGAGCGTCGCCCCGAACGCGATCGGCTGCACGATGTTCTGGAGCAGCCCGTTGGCGAGGATGACGACCACGAGCATGATGATCGCGTCCGTCGTGCCTTCGGAAGCGAGCGTGAGTATCACTGCGAACGCGCCCGATATGAAGGCCCCGATGAAGGGGATGTACGCAGTGACGAACACGACAACGGCGATCGTCCCGGCAAGCGGAACGCCGAGTATGAGCGCCGCGGCCCCGACGACGATGGCGTTGAACGCCGCGACGTACGTGACGCCGAGGAAGTAGCGCCGCAGCGACCGTACGACGTTGGCCGTGATGACGGTCGCCACCTCCTGGGGAACTCCCAGGTGGCGATCGATGAAGCGACGCACCGTCGGGCCGTCCTTCAGCAGGAAGAACGTCGCGAAGGCACTGAAGGTGAGGAAGAACACGAGCGACGTCAGCCCCGCGATTCCGTTCACGATTCCCTGCAGCAGCGTCTTGCCCGTCTGCGCGGTCGAGCTCTGTACATCGTCGGCGGTACTCGACGTCCCCCCCGCCCCGGTGTCATTGATCCAACCCTGGATCTTGTCGACCGCCTCGGAACCGGCTGCCTTGATCTCCGACGACTGCTCGTAGAGCCCGCCGAAGACCATGAGCGCGATGAGGATCGTGATCGCCACGATGCCCAGGAGGACGATCGCGGCACCCGCAGGTCGTGGGATCCGGTGGCGCTGCATCTTCGTGACGAGCGGACCGGCGACCGTGGCGAGGATCGCCCCCACAGCGACGGGAATCGTGATCGTCGAGGTGATTGCGAGCAGCCAGGTGAGTCCGACGAGGAGGAGGGCGACCCCGACGAGGAACCACGCGAGCAACCCGAGATCGCGCAGCCACATCGGCGCCGAGAAGACGCGGGAGAGCGAGGTCACGTCGATCTGGACGACAGCAGGTGCCTCGGCGGTTCCGACGACCTTCGGTGGCGGGTCAGGCTTCTTGAAGCGATCGAAGAAGCGGAAGTTCACGGCGAGCGCTCTTTCGCGTTCGGACTCCGAACGCCGCTCGAACGAGGGTCGTCGCGTGATTTCACCCGGGTGACGGCGACCTCCTCCCGAATTGAGCCTGAGATACTCACGAGAGTCCGAAGCGACGGGAGGGGAACAACGTGGCGCTCAAGCATCCGGGAATCCTGCGTGGTCGGTCGGACGACCTCGCAGTCGCACCGCTCTTCAGCCTCGAGAGCCAGACGATCCCGCGGCATTCGCTGCCAGACGGCGAGCTGCCGCCGGACGTCGCCTACCAGATCATCCACGACGAGCTCATGCTCGACGGGAACGCACGCCTGAACGTCGCGACCTTCGTCTCCACGTGGATGGAGCCCCAGGCTGAGAAGCTCATGGCCGAGTGCTTCGACAAGAACATGATCGACAAGGACGAGTACCCGCAGACCGCGGACATCGAGATGCGCTGCGTCAACATCCTCGGAAATCTCTGGCACGCGCCGGATGCCGCGGAGACGACTGGCTGCTCGACGACGGGCTCGAGCGAGGCGGCGATGCTCGGCGGGCTCGCGCTCAAGCGACGCTGGCAGAAGCGGCGAGCCGCGGAGGGCAAGCCGGCCGACAAGCCGAACCTCGTGATGGGGATCAACGTCCAGATTTGCTGGGAGAAGTTCGCCAACTACTGGGACGTCGAGATGCGCCTCGTCCCGATGGAGGGCGATCGCTTCAACCTCTCCGCAGAGGAGGCCGTCAAGCTCTGCGACGAGAACACGATCGGCGTGGTCGCGATCCTGGGCTCGACGTTCGACGGCTCGTACGAGCCTGTGCAGGAGATCTGCGACGCGCTCGACGCGTTCGAGAAGACGAGCGGCATCGACGTGCCCGTCCACGTCGACGGCGCGTCGGGCGCGATGATCGCACCGTTCGTCGACCCCGAGCTCGTCTGGGACTTCCAGCTACCTCGTGTCGCGTCGATCAACACCTCCGGCCACAAGTACGGCCTCGTGTATCCCGGGGTCGGCTGGATCGTCTGGCGTGACGCTGACGCGTTGCCGGACGACCTGATCTTCTGGGTCAACTACCTCGGTGACAACATGCCGACCTTCGCCCTCAACTTCTCACGGCCGGGCGCGCAGGTGGTCGCCCAGTACTACAACTTTCTCCGCCTCGGCTTCGAGGGTTTTCGACGTGTCCAGGGGTATGCACGCGACGTCGCCACCCGGCTCTCCGCACAGATCGCGGACCTCGGGCCGTTCGAGCTCCTCACCCGCGGCGACGAGCTCCCCGTGTTCGCCTTCACGTTGAAGGACGGCATCGACAACTACACCGTGTTCGACGTCTCGAACGCGCTCCGCGAGCGAGGGTGGCAGGTGCCCGCGTACACCTTCCCCGAGAACCGCACGGACCTGGCGGCGCTTCGCGTGGTCGTCAGGCGGGGATTCACCCATGACATGGCGGACATGCTCGTCTCGGACATCGAGCGCCAGCTTCCGCGGCTCCAGCGCCAGCCCGAGCCCGTCCACGACAAGGACTCCGGAACCGCGTTCGCCCACTGACGACGAAGGGGGAAGACCATGTGCCGCTGGCTCGCGTACTCCGGCTCCCGGGTGCGGATCGAAGAGCTCCTCTACAAACCACAGCACTCGCTCATCGACCAGAGCCTCCACTCGCAACTCGGCGCGGAGACGACGAACGGCGACGGGTTCGGCATCGGCTGGTACGGCGTCGGCGAGACGCCGGGTGTCTTCCACAGCGTCGAACCCGCCTGGAACGACCGGAACCTGCACGACCTTGCGGCGCACCTCGAGTCCGGGCTCGTGTTCGCGCATATCCGCGCCTCCTCCGGCTCGCCTATCCAGCAGACGAACTGCCACCCCTTCCGCTACGGCAAGTGGCTCTGGATGCACAACGGGCTGATCCGCGAGTTCCACGACATCAAGCGCGACCTCGCCCTCGCAGTCGACCCGTCGCTCTACCCGGCGATCGAAGGCTCCACGGACTCCGAGCTGTTCTTCTTCCTCGCGCTGACGATGGGTCTCGAGGACGACCCACCCGCCGCCGTCGAGCGCGCGGTCGGGTTCATCGAGCACGTTGGACGCAGCCACGGTGTCGACCAGGCGATCCAGATGACCGTGGCGACGAGCGACGGCCGCAGCGTGTGGGCGTTCCGCTACTCGAGCGAAGGCAAGTCGCGCTCGCTCTTCTACTCGACTCGGGTGGACACGCTCCGTGCCCAGTATCCGGACAACCCGGTGTTGCACCAGCTGTCAGACGAGGCCCGGCTCGTCGTTTCGGAGCCGCTCGGCGACCTCGCCGGCGCGTGGAACGAGGTTCCCGAGTCGAGCTACGGAGTGATCCAGGAAGGGCAGGACGAGCTACATCGCTTCGCGCCCCGACCGCCGTCGTAGGAGATGTCGCCTGCGGGGGAGCGGGCCCACGCCACCCGCGGCGACCACCCGGCGACGCCTCCCGGTTGGGAGCTGACGGCGCGCCGGTCGGTCGGGCCATTCGTAACTCATGCGACCTGGCGGCGGCCGGACCGCTGTACCGTCGAATGGTCGTCGAGAGCCCATCGAAAGCGTGCATCTCGCCTCTCGCGACCGGACGTGTCCGGCGTCTGGTGGGCTCCGCGGAGAGCGTCATGGTGGATCGGTGTGCTGTTCGCGATCGGCGCGACGTGCTTCCTCGTCGCTCCGTTCCCCGGCTACGAACAGCTGGTGGGCTCCGGCGTCGACGGGATGACGTTCTTCGTCGGGTCGATCTTCTTCACCTCGGCCGCGGCGCTCCAGTGGCTCGAGACGATCAACGCCGACCCCGGGCCCGAGTCGCGGATCGACGGCTTCCGCGTCGTGAGCTTCGAGCCACACCGGATCGACTGGTGGTCGAGCGGCGTCCAGTTTATCGGGACGATCCTCTTCAACGTGAACACGTTCCATGCGCTGCAGACCGGTCTCGACGCCCAGCAGTACGACCGGCTCGTATGGACACCGGATCTCATCGGCTCGGCGTGTTTTCTCGTGTCGGGATACCTCGCCTACGTCGAGGTCTGCGGCGGCCTCTTCTGGACGAAGCACCGTGCGCTCGACTGGAAGATCGCGGCCGTCAACCTGCTGGGTTGCATCGCATTCGGCATCTCGGCAATCGCCGCGTTCTGGGTGCCCTCGGAAGGTACCGTGGTCGACCTCGCCGCTGCCAACCTCTTCACAGCCTTCGGCGGCCTGTGCTTCCTCGTCGGCGCGGTGCTCCTGCTCCCGGAGTCCGCCGCTCACACGCGAGCAGCGGCGTAGCCCTGATCAGGTCGCGGCGCAGGCCCGCCGACAACGCGCTCCGCGCAGCCGCGCACCGTGAGCTATGTGGGCTCTGGCGTCTCGCCCCCGAGGCGACGGCGGAACACGTAGTACGTCCAGCCCTGGTACAGGAGGACGATCGGCACGAAGATCACCGCGACGACGCTCATCACCTGGAGCGCGTAGTGGGACGACGCTGCCCCGTCGACGGTGAGGCTGTTGCCGAAGTCGGGATCCGACACCATGACGCGCGGGTAGAGACTCGTGAAGAGCGTCGCGACGACCGCGATCGCAGCCAGTCCTGTCATCGAGAACGCCCGCCCGGTGCGCCCGCCACGCAAGAAGACGAGCGCGAGCAGCATCGCCACGATCCCGATGGCGGCCGGCAGCGCCGGCGGGAAGACGTCCTTGTCGTTTCGGTCGACGGCCACGGCCACCGTCCATACGAGGAAAACGGCAGCGACGAGCGCGGCCGGTATCGCAAGTCGCCGAGCCGCATGCCCAGCGCGATCGTGCACGTCGCCGAGAGTCCGAAGCGTCAGGAACGTCGCACCGTGGAACGCGAACAGGAGCACGACGGCGATGCCGGCGAAGACCGTGTACGGGCTGAAGAGATCCGCGAGATCACCGGCGTAGTTGCCATCGGAGTCGATCGGGACGCCGTACACGAGGTTTGAGAGGCCGATGCCCCACACGAGTGCCGCTCCAGCACTGCCGATCGTGTTGCACCAGGTCCAGAAGGCCCGCCAGCCTGCGCTCTCGCTCTTCGACCGCCACTCGAACGACACGACGCGGATGATCAGGAAGAAGAGGACGAGCAGGAGCGCGATATAGAAGCCCGAGAACATCGTCGCGTACCAGGCGGGGAACGCCGCGAAGGTCGCGCCGCCGGCGACGACGAGCCAGACCTCGTTCCCGTCCCACACCGGCCCGATCGTCCTCAGCATCAGCGAGCGCTCGTCGTCGTCACGCCCAACCCACGGAAGGAGCATCCCGACGCCGAAGTCGAACCCCTCGAGCGCGAAGTAGCCGGCCCAGAGGACGGCGATCAGGACGAACCAGAAGGTCTCGAGATCCATCAGTAGCTCACCGCCGGGACGCTGAACTCGTCGCCGTCTCCGCCGATCTCGGGTGGGTCGAAGCGGGCGTAGCGGCGCAGGAGGACGAAGTTGAGGACGGTCAGCGTCAGATAGAGAAGGCCGAAGACACCGAGACTCAGCGCGATCGTCGTGCTCGACACGCTCGGGGAGTTCGCATCGGCCGTCTGGAGCAGGCCCCAGACGATCCAGGGCTGGCGGCCGACCTCGGTCAACATCCAGCCGGCGAGCGCGGCCAGATACGGGAGCGGAACGGCGCAGACGCCGATCCACAAGAACCACCTGCTCGTCTCGAACTTCTTGCGCCACCAGAGAAGGGCGCCGACCCCGAACACGAGGAAGACGAGGCTGCCGAGGTAGGCCATGACGCGCATCGACCAGTACGTCGTCTCGACGGGAGGCATGTAGTTGTTGCCCCGCCCGAAGTCGCGCTCCTCCTGTTGCTGGAGCGGGTTGAGGCCCTGCACCTCGCCGTTGAATGAACCGGTTGCGAGGAACGAGAGGAGCTTTGGTATCTCGATCTCGAAGCTCGGCGTCTGGTCCTCCTTCGTGAAGCCGCCGATCTGGAAGATCGAGAACGCGGCCGGCTGTTCCGTTTCCCAGAGCGCCTCGGTGGCTGCAATCTTCATCGGCTGGTAGTCCGTAATGACGATGCCGAGGTGGCTGCCCCACCAGAGATTGAGCGCGGAGATCGGGACGCCGACGATAAGCGCCAGCTTCGCGGCCTTTCTGAAGAGATCCTGGTTCCGGCCGCGGACGATGTGCCAGCACGAGACGCCGAAGATCACGACCGAGGCCGTCGTGATGCCGACCAACAGGATGTGCCCGTAGGCCCAGAGTGCGAGCCTGTTCGTAAGGAGATCCCAGATGCTCGTGAGCTCCGCGCGTCCGTTCACAACGTCGGAGCCGACCGGGCGCTGCATCCACGAGTTGGCCACGATGATGAACAACGCAGACAACCAGCTCCCGAGGGCGAAGAGCCAGACCGTCGCGAGGTGCACGCGAGGCGAGAGCCGGTCCCAGCCGAAGATCCAGAGCCCGAGGAAGGTCGACTCGAGCATGAACGCCGCCAGCCCCTCTATCGCCAGGGGCGCGCCGAAGACGTCGCCGACGAACTCGGAGTAGACCGACCAGTTCATCCCGAACTGGAACTCCTGCACGAGCCCGGTCGCGACTCCGATGGCGAAGTTGATGAGCATGAGCGTCCCGAAGAACCGAGTCAGCCGCAGCCAGGCTTCGTCCCGAGACCGGTACCAGAGCGTCTGCATGACGGCGACCAGGGGCGCAAGACCGAGCGTCAGCGGAACGAAGAGGAAGTGGTACAGCGACGTCATCGCGAACTGCGTGCGCGCGAGGTTTACCGTGCTGACGGCGAGGCTCACGCGGAGACCCTAAGCCGCGTTCCGCTGTCAGCCATCAGTGGACATCCGTACGTCGCCCCCACGAACGAGGATCATGGCACGGCGCCGACCGAGCGCGGAAGCGTTCACCCGGGTGAACATCTCGGTACCACTCCTGCGGCGTAGGTTGCGTCGCCATCAGCCGAACCGTCGCGCTCCCGACGCTACTTCAGCCGCTCGAGCAGGTGGTCTCCGACGCGCAGCGAGTTCGCCATCGCCGTGAGCGCCGGGTTGACGGCGCCGATGCTCGGGAACACGCTCGTGTCGACGACGTAGAGATTGTCGAGCTCGTGTGCCTTGCAGTTGACGTCGAGCGCAGAAGCATCCGGGTCGGTGCCGAACCGGCATGTACCCGCCTGGTGCGCGCAGCCGGCGATCGGGATGTCGTTCTTCATGTAGGCGAAGCGGTGGATGAGGTGGTCCGGGTTCATGTCCAGCTTCCCGAGGAGCGACTTGACCTTCGCGTACAGTCGCTGCTTCGCCTCGGCGTTCGTCTCCGTGTACGAGAGCGTGAGCCTTCCGTCTCGGTCGACGGTCACCCGGTTGTCCGGCCGTGGAAGGTCCTCGGTCGAGAGCCAGAAGTCGATCGCGTGCCTGGCCATCCGCTCGAGCGTCCACTCGGGAGCGAGCTTCGTCTCCCGTGGACGCTCGCCGCGGAACATCTTGGCCTGGGACTTGCCGACCATCTGAACGTTGCCGAGCGGATAGTCGAAGTCGTCGCTGCCGAAGTAGAAGTCGTTGAGGCCGAGCGTCTTCTGATAGGAGGTCGGGTTCTCCTCCCGCGACAGCGCCAGCACGGCCGTCGAGTCGTGGAACATGTAGTTTCGGCCGACCTGGTCGGAGCCGTTCGCGAGCCCGCCGGGGTGCGTGTCGCTCGCGGACTCGAGTAGCAGTTTCGCGGTGTTGGTCGCGCCGCAGGCGACAACGACCACGTCACCCACGAACCGCTTCTCGGTTCCTTCCCGGTCGACGACGACCTCGGTGACCGCCGTGCCTCCGTCGTTCGTCTCGAGCCTGGCGACCCTCGCGTTCGTCAGCAGCGTGACGTTGGGATGCTCGAGCGCGGGCCGCACGCCGAGCACCTCCGCGTCCGACTTGGCGTGGACGAGACAGGGGAATCCGTCGCAGTTGGCGCAACGCACACAACGCGAGAACGGCATGTTCGACTCGTCGAGCATGATCCCGCACGGGGCATGGAACGGCTGGTGCCCGGCGGCTTCGAGATCGTCCGCGAGTTGCTGGATCCGTGGCTCGTGGGAGACCGCCGGGTGGGGGTACGGAGCGCTCGCGGGCGGCTCGGTCGGATCCTCCCCGCGAGCGCCGTGCACCTGGTACAGCTGCTCCGCAAGCGTGTAGTACGGCTCGAGCTCGTCATAGGAGATGGGCCATGCAGGCGAGATTCCGTCGTGATGGCGAAGCTCGCCGAAGTCCGCCTTGCGGAGCCTGTACAGAGCGGCGCCGTACATCTTCGTCGCGCCCCCGACGAAGTAGTGGACACCCGGCTGGAACGGGGTGCCGTCCTTGTCGTGCCACGTGTCCTGCGAGACGTAGCGGTTGTCCACGAACACGGCCTCCGTCAGCCAGTTCTCGAGCTCGCGCGGGAGCCAGTCGCCCCGCTCGAGGAGGAGGATCCGCTTGCCCGAGGGGGCGAGGTGACGAGCAAGCGTTCCGCCGCCCGCGCCGGTCCCGATGATGATCACGTCATACGTGTCCATGAGTCCTCCTCGAAGGGTTGCTATTCGATCTCGTCGACGCGTTCGGCGAGGATGATCCGCGCGGCCGCCTCGATGAGGGCGAGATGGGAGAACGCCTGCGGGAAGTTGCCGAGGTGCCGGGCGGTCTCCGTCTCGAACTCCTCGGCATACAGCCCGAACGGCGAAGCGATGCGGAGCAGGCGCTCCAGCAGATCGCGTGCTCGCTGCTCCTCGCCGACGATGGAGAGCGCGGAGACGAGCCAGAACGAGCAGATCAGGAACGTTCCCTCCTTGCCCGAGAGCCCGTCGTCCGTCTCGTCCGTCCGGTAGCGGAGGACGAAACCGTGCTCGGTGAGCTCGTCGGCGATCGCGAGCACGCTCGCACGGAGACGCTCGTCGTCGTGCATGAGGAAGCCGAAGATCGCAGCCAGTAGGACTCGATGCGTCGAGCGCGTCCGTCTCGTAGTGCTGGCGAAGCACACCGCGTGCGTCGACGCCGTGCTCGAGGATGTCAGCCTTGATCTCGTCGGCGGTCGCCTGCCAGCCGGCGTGGAGATCGGGATCGCCGCGGAGTTCGGCCAGCTTCGCGGCTCGGTCGAGAGCGACCCAGCACATGAGCTTCGAGGACACGTAGTGCTGCGGCGCTCCCCGCGCCTCCCAGATGCCCTGGTCCGGGTCGCGCCAGACACGGCTCGCGCACTCCGCCTGCGACTGGACGATCGGCCAGAGCCTGCGAGGGAGACGCTGGCTGCGCCGCGTGTGTAGGTATATCGAGTCGAGAACTGCTCCGAAGACGTCGTTCTGGCGCTGGTCGAAGGCGCCGTTGCCGATCCGAACCGGGCGTGCGCCTGCGTAGCCGGAGAGGTCGTCTCTCGTCGACTCGGTGAGATCGCGGCGGCCGTCGATCCCGTACATGATCTGTAGCCCGCCGTCGTCGTTCCGCTCGAGGTCGGCGACGAACTGCATGAACTCGTCGGCCTCCCAGTCGAGGTTCAGGTAGTGGAGCGCCTGCAGCGTGAAGGTCGCGTCGCGCATCCACGTGTAGCGGTAGTCCCAGTTGCGTTCCCCGCCCGGGTGTCTCGGGAAGAGACGTCGTCAGAGCCGCGACGGTCGCGCCGGTCGGCATGTAGGTGAGTCCCTTGATGGCGAGCGCCGAGCGCTGGATCGCGTCGCGCCAGCGATGGTCCGGAATCCGCGCTCTCCCGAGCCAGGCACGCCAGAAGCGTGTCGTGGCCGCGATGCCGGGTCTCGGCCTCGTCGACGTCCTGCGGCGCGCGGAGGCTCTCGGCCCACGAGAGCGTGCAGTACGCCCGCTCGCCGGGCTTCAGCATGTGCCGCGCACGCACGCGCGTGCCTTCGATTCCGAGTGGGAAGTCCGACCGGAGACGGATCGTCTGGTCCTGCGCAACTCGCATCGGCGGCGTGGCGCCCGTCGTCGACCAGCGTCCACTCGGCGGGCGTGCGGCCGTAGTCGAAGGCGGGCTCGCAGACGATCTCGACCTCGACCTCGCCTTCCAGGCATTCGACGGTGCGAACGAGCATGTGGTCCGCGTCGTCGTCCGCGGGCGGCCGCGTGTGCGGAGTGACGGTGTCCTCGTGGTCGGTCGGGCCTATCGTCAGTGCGTCGCGCACCACGATCCAGCCGGTCGGGGTCTTCCACGTCGTGACGAGGACGTTCGTACCCGGTTCGTAGGCACGTGCTGTCGGGTGGTTGATCCCGAAGGGCCCGAATCGGAAGAAGCCCGCTTCGCGGTCGAGCAGGCTCCCGAAGACGCTGGGAGCGTCGAAGCTCGGAACGCACAGCCAGTCGATCGCCCCGTCAGGAGCGACGAGCGCTCCCGTGTGGCAGTTGGAAAGGAAGGCGTAGTCCTCGATCGGCGGGAACGGCGACGGCGCGGCGGCACTCTGCGGCCGTCGGCTGTCTGCCGACGGCTTGTTGCTCACGCCTCGATCCAGGGCTCGTGCCAGCGGCCGTGCCCCGTGATGAGACCGTCGGCGGCCTCGGGACCCCATGAGCCCGGTTCATAGACGTGAACTGGCGGAGGCGCGTCTAGGAGCGGCTGCATGATCCGCCAGGTCTGCTCGACACCGTCCTGGCGCGTAAACCGCATGCTGTCGCCGACCATCGCAGCGCGGAGCAGCACCTCGTACGGAGTCGCGCCCTCGCCGCCCATCGTGGCGAACTCGGCGTCGAACACGATCGGCGCCGCTGCGATGGCGTCGGCGCGGCGAGCGTCGAGGATGACCCGGATCCCGGTCGACGGATCGAGCCTAAACACGATCTGATTGGGGTCCGGACGGCGATCCAGGGCATGGAAGCCGAGCCGAGGCGGGTGCTTGAACACATAACGAAGCTCGGTCTGGGTGACCGGTAGGCGCTTCCCGGCCCGGATGAAGATGGGCACTCCGGACCAGCGCCAGTTGTCGATCTCGAGTCGCAGGGCCGTGTACGTCTCCGTGGTCGAGCCGGCCGCGACCCCGTCGATGCTGAGGTAGCCGTCGTACTGGCCGCGAACGTAGTGGGCCGGGTCGGCTTCCGGCATCGCACGGAAAACCGCGATCTTCGCGTCCTGGATCGTCTTCGAGTCACCGCCTGCCGGCGGCTCCATGGCAGCCATGCCGATCACCTGCATGAGGTGGTTGACGACGACATCCCGGAGTGCCCCCACAGGGTCATAGAAGTGTCCCCGGTCCTCGACGCCGAAGTCCTCCGCCATGGTGATCTGGATGGATTCGACATGGTTCCGATTCAAGACCGGCTCCAGCATCGTGTTCGCGAAGCGCAGATAGATGATCTCCTCGAGCCCCATCTTCCCGAGGTAGTGGTCGATGCGATAGAGCTGCGACTCGTCGATGTACTGATGCAGCTCGTCGGCAAGCTCTTGCGCAGACGCCTGGTCGTGGCCGAACGGCTTCTCGACGACCACCCTCGCGTTCGCCGTCAGGCCTGCCTTTGCCAGGCCGCCGACGACCGTGCCGAAGAGCGATGGCGGAACCTCCAGGTAGAAGACCGGGGTCGTCGCATCCCCGATCCCCCCGGCGACCCGGGCGTATGTGGCGTCATCTGTGAAATCGCCGTGGTAGTAGGAAAGCCGCTTCGCGAACCGGGTGAACACCCCCTCGTTGAGCTCCTCGCCCGTGCCGACGATCGACTCGCGTGCACGCTGGATGAGCTGGTCCAGCGTCCAGTCGTCGAAGGCGACTCCGACAATCGGGCAGTCGAGCAGCCCACGTTGCTCGAGGCGATAGAGCGAACGGAAGGTCATGACCTTCGCGAGGTCGCCGGTGATGCCGAACACGACGAGAACGTCCGCGGGCGTCCGGCCCCCTCCCTGTCCTGCGCGCGTCGCCCGTGAAGCCTCTGTGATGCTCACGTGCCCTCCCCCCGTTTCGAGGTCGTAGAGGAGCGAGCCCGGCCGACGGGTCTCTTGTCGACGTCGACGCGCCCACGGCCGAACGCGTCGATCCGGCCCCACCGGCCCGGGATGTCCAGGAGCTCGAGATGGCCGATGGCGCTCGGCAGAGCGGGGTCGATGACGAGGTGATCGCCGACCGGCTCGAGACCGAGCATCGTCCGCAGGAGTAGGAGCGGCGTCCCCGTCGACCAGGCCTGCGGGCTGCACGCGGTCGGGTACTGGACCGGGTACTTCGTGAGGTTCCGCGGATAGCCGCCGAACGCCTCCGGCAGTCGCCCGTCGAAGAACTCGGCGGCGTCGAGGATGCCGTCGGCGATCTGCGCCGCCTCGTCCTTGAAGCCGTAGCGGCGGAGGCCCCAGGCGACGAACGAGTTGTCGAACGGCCAGACCGTCCCGACGTGGTAGCCGATCGGGTTGTATCGGCCCTCGCCCTCGGCGAGGGTCCGGACGCCCCAACCGGAGAAGAGCCTCGGGCCGAGAAGGTGCTCGGCGACGGCCTTGGACTTGGACTTGTCGACGATGCCGCTCCAGAGCAGATGGCCGTTGTTCGATGCGAGCGCATCCACCTGCTTGCCCTCCGTGTCGAGCGCGAGCGCAAAGTACTCACCGTCCTCGACCCAGAAGTCCCGGTTGAAGCGGCGCTTGAGGTCTGCGGCTTCATGCTCCAGCTCTTCCGCGAGCTCCACGTCCTTCCAGACGAGTCGAGCAAGGCGGGCACCGCGCACCTTCGCGTCGTAGGCGTACCCCTGGAGCTCGCACGTCGCCCGCGGGAATCCCGGGAGGTTGCCGTCACGATAGGAGATCGAGTCCCAGGAGTCCTTCCAGCACTGGTTCTCGAGCCCGGTCTTCTCGTTTCGACGCTGGTACCAGACGTACCCGTTGCCCATGAGGTCCGCGTACTCGTCGATCCACTTGAGCGCCGCACGGGCCTGGTGCTCGAGATTCCGCACGAGCTTCCGATCGCCGGTCCAGCGCTCGTACTCGTCCAGGAGCACGACGTACAACGGCGTGGCGTCGGCACAGCCGTAGTAGGGCGAGTGGGGCCGCTCTTCGAAGGCGGTCATCTCGCCGTAGCGCATCTCGTGCAGGATCCGACCCGGATCCTCGTCGCGGAAGTCGTCCACGCGGCTGCCCTGCCAGTCTCCGAGCACGTACAACGTGGTCGCCGCGAGCTCGGGCGTGAACGGCAGCGCCTGCAGGCTCGTGAAGATGCTGTCTCGGCCGAACATGGTCATGAACCACGGCAGGCCGGCGGCCGGCAGGCTGTGCCCTCCGGCGACGGGCGGCGAGAAACGGAGGGCCGCGAGGTCGACGAGGCTTCGCTTGTAGGTCTCTTTCAGCCTGTCCTGGTCGCACTCGAGGCGCGGAGCGTCCTCGAGCCAGCGCTCGAGGCTCATCGCCATGCTCGGCTTGGCCCGCTTCGGCCCTCGTGCGTACTTCGGCCGGACGTAGGTCCCGCCTGCCCCGTGTGCAGTGACGACGTCGAGGTCGGTCGTCCAGCTGCCGTGCGGTTCGATGCGCGCCCTGAACGTGAGGCCGTCCTGATCGACCTTCGCCCGGGCGGTCGCCGAGATGATCGTCTCGCGGCCGAACGTCTCGCGCTGGTAGCCGAGCAGAAGACGACCGCGCTCGACGCGAGCGGAGTACCGCCCCTTCTTCGCCAAGGCGTCCTTCACCTCGAAGAGGTCTGCGAAGTCGCAGCCCGCGTCGATGCGCACCGTGAGGTCGACCCGCTTGTCGTCGTGGTTCATGATCGTGAGCTCCTCGTGGAAACCGTCCCCAACGGCCCGGCGGCGGATCACCGAGAGCTTGGCGTCGATGTAGACCGTGCCCGTTCCCGGCACGAGGAAGAAACGGGTCTCGAAGTACTGCAGATCGTCGACCGAGAGCGCGTTGAGCCGCTGGCCGTCGATGGTCAGCACCCATTTCGACAGGAAGCGCGTGTCGAACGAGAACAGGCCAGTCGGATCCGTCATCGAGGCCTCGATGTCGCCGTTCGAGTCGCTGACGACGAACGTGTTGCCGTCCAGGATCTTGACGAGGTCGTCGCTCATGCGTGACTCCTTGCTGTGGTGCGCGAGCGGCGGCGCCGTGCGCGCGGGGGTCCGGGAAGGAGCCGTTGGAACGAGACCAGCAGCGGGACGTCGCCCTCGACAGCGATTGCGCCTCGAAGCATTGCGGCCACGGCGTTCTTCTTGCCGCTCGCGATGCCGTCGAAGAGGGCTCTGTCGGCCGAGATGACGCAGTCCGCTGCCGCGCTCTGGCGCGATACGGCGAGATCGCCCTTCGTGATCGCGACGAGCCAGCGCTCGGTCTTCTTCCCGTCCTTGAGATCGACGCGTATGGTGCCGCTCGTCTTCTCGAGCAGCGGCTCGTGCCCGCGCCGGCCGAGCTCGTCGAAGAATTGCGCGGTCGAATCTGCCATCACTACTCCTCCTCGGTGTCGACGGTGATCCGGCCAACCCGTTGGTGCGTCAGCTCGCTCCCCGCCCAATCGACGACCGCCTTCGCGCGGTCCTCGTTCGTCGGAAGAAGGGTGAGGTGCACGGCTCGCCACGCGAACTGCGCTTTTCGCCCCTTCATCGTCTTCCCGCCGAGCATCTGCACGACCGCGGCGTGGCGCCCGATCGCAGCCATCGTGCCCTTGTCGCGGTACGCGAACGGTTTGGCCGGCTTGCCTGCGACGCGGCGGGCAATCGTCTCGCCCGCGTGCTCTCCAGACTGGAGCCCAACCGAGCCGAGCTGTGGGAGCACCTGCTGCGTCTTCGAGTCCGTGATCGCGGCGACGTCGCCCACGGCGTAGACGCCCGGGTACCCGGGCAGCTCGAGGTCCGGGCCGACGCCGATCCTCGAGCCCCGTTCTAGTTCGATGCCGAGGGACTGGACGAGGGCGTTGCCCTGCAGACCTGCGCCCCAGACGAGGGTATGCGCCGGGATCACCTCCCCGGAAGCGAGCGTGACGCGGGTCGACGACACGGACTGCACCCGCGCTCCGGTCATGACCGCAACCGTCCGCTCCTCGAGCGCGTCACGCGCGTACTCGCGGAGGTTCGGCTTGAACATGGCGAAGATCTCGTCACCCGCCTCGACGAGGACGACGCGCGCCTTCTCCTGAGGCAGATTCGGGTAGTCGCCGACGAAGTTCGTGCGGTAGAGCTCCGCGAGCGCTCCCGCCGTCTCCACACCGGTCGGCCCGCCTCCCACCACGACGGCAGTCAGAGCCCCGTCCTCGACGAGGTCGTCGTCCTTGTCGGCCGCCTCCCAGCGCTCGAGGACGTGGTTCTTCAGCCTGACCGCATGGGGAAGCGTGTACATCGGAAACGCGTGCTCCGCGGCGCCTTCTGTCCCGAAGAAGTTCACCTCCGCTCCCAGCGCGAGCACGAGGTACTCGTAGGTGATGGGTGCGAGACCGTCGAACCGGACCACCTTGGTCTCCAGGTCGATCTCGGTGATCGGGGCCTTGTGGATCGTGGCGTTGTCCTGATCCTTCACGAGGTCGCGGAGTGAGTGCCCCACGGCCGTCGTCTCCAGCAGGCCCGTGGCGAGCTGGTACAGCAGCGGCTGGAACGTGTGGTAGTCGTGGCGGTCGACGAGCGTCACGTCGACGTCGGCGCCCTTCAGCGCACGCGCCGCGCCGATGCCGGCGAAACCACCGCCGAGGACGACCACTCGCGGGCGACGAGCCTGTGCGTTCTCAGGCATCCCCGACCGAGAGGACCTGACGTGACGTCAGCGCGCAGCGGGCGCGCTCCACCTTAGGCACAACAACGACCATCGCTTGGACTACCCCCCAACGTCGACTCCACGAGTCCAGCGTGCGTTACCGCTGCATCATTACCACGAACGAACAGCCGAGCGACCGATTCGATCCCAGGTGGCCCGCCATGCCCGCCCAAGGTCTCGAGCCAGTGATGACTCCGCAACGGGCTAGATGCGGCGGCGGCCCGTCCTTCCAGGGGTGACGGCTGCGGCCACGACCGCGGTCTTCGCAACCGGCGAGGGTCCGGGTGTGACTGCCTTCGCCACCACCGCGGTCTTTGCCACCGGCGCGCCGACGACACCGACTCTTCCAACACGCGCTGCTCTCACGGGCATTTCAGTCTCCTTCGGTCACTTGTGCGTTATCGGCCTCGATGGAGGCGATGATTGCCTGAATCGGAATCCGTCCGTTGGCGATCAGTTGGCCACCCGAACGCCGCGCGGCCGATGCGAATGGCGCAGCCCACAGGTTCTCCCAGATGAGCACTCCGGCAGTGCTGCCCGGCTCCATCGCAGCGGCAAGGTGCTCGACGTCTTCTGCAGCCAGCAACTCAGCCAGCTGAGCCTCGAGCGCCCTCAGCTCTCCGAGCTCGGGGACATCCGAAAGCTCCATCGCATCGACGGTGCCGTCCTCATCTTTGCTCAGGATCAGCACATCGATCACGCGGATGGTCCCGGAGTCGACCAACCGCAAGAGCTCTTCGGCCATCTCACCCGTGAAGTTGCTCGCACCGGCCGGAAACTCGACGACGACATAGTCGACGGGACCCAGTGAGTCTAGGTCCGTGTCCTGGTCCACGCGCTCAGTCGTGATGTCCGTCATGAAACCTCCTTTAGGTCCCGGTCGCGGCTGCCGTCTTGTCGGAGACGACGTAGGCGACGATCAACGCCGCCGGGAAGAAGAACAAGCTGAAGATGAAGTAGCCGAAGAAGCTGTGGCCCTTGCGGCCGGCGACGCGTGCGGGCCAGAAGGCGAGTGCGATCCAGATTGCGACCGCGAGAATCGTCCAGAGCCACCATCCATTTGCAGCGAGAACCAACTCGAGCACCTCCGGCGTAGTCAAGCAATTCTCCGGCGCTGGTCTCGCACTTACAAGAGTGAAGCCCGCGCTTCATCCGGGTGAATAAAGCGTCGGGTCCCGGCGAGCGTTCTGCGACGTACCGCTCAGGCATGCATGCCGCCACCGAGTATGACCCCGCGACCGACGTTACGCGGTGGATTGACCGAAGACCTCGTCCACGACGCCGTCCACGAAGGTGCGCGCCTGCTCCTCGTAATCGGGCTTGAGAAACGGGGAAGGCATCGGCAGCAGGAACACACGCTTCTGCGCCTCGCCGTGCTTCATGTAGCCGAGCCACGAAAGCATCGACGTCACCTGATTGCCGGCCTGGACGAAGTGGGTCCTGTCGATGAACCGCCCGCCGCTCTTCTCGCCCATCTCCCTCTGCTGGTTCAGGTTCATGCGATGGTAACGACGGCTGACCGACACGCAGGCAAACGGCTTCCCGTCGAGCACCGCCTTTGCGGCGGGAGATTCGAGGTAGGAGCGGATCGGCATGCTCGTCTGGAACCACCAGGTCGGGGACGCGATCACCACGAGGTCGTAGTCGCCGGACTCCGCCTCCGGCGGAATGCGGATCGCCCCGGTCTTGTGACGGAACTGAGCCGGCAGGATGACCGGGATCTGGAACATGGGCCGCTTCATCGGGAACTGCGAGAGCTTCGGCAAGTAGCGCTCGTCGGTGAACTCGAGCAGCGCCTTCGTCACGTTGCAGCCCCGCGCTGCGAGCGCCTTCTCCATCGCGTCGACGACGTGCCCGGTGTTCTTCGTGAGCGAGTAGTAGACGATTAGAACCTTCGATTTCGCTTCAGCGTTCACGCTCTCTCCTTCGTTCGAACCGACAACGCTTTACTCGGGTTTCGGGAGCTTGAGCTCGCGGGAGAGCGCGATGTCCCTCGCACGGTCGGGGAGCGCAGCCGCCACGGCGGTCTGCCTCCCACCATGACCGACCAGATACTTCGTCTTGGGCTTGTCCGCCGTAAGCGCATGGAGGATCGCCTTCGCGATGACGAGCGGCGGGTCCGCACTGGCCGCCGCGTCCTCGACGGCCTTCCGGATCGCGACGATCTGCTGCTCGTAGAGCTTGTAGCCCTCCTCCCCGATGGTGGTCTCGAGCGCGTCCAGCGCAGCGAACGACTTGCCGAAGATCGCGGTCTTCACGGGCGCGACCTCGATCAGGGACACGTGGATGTTCCACTGACGCAGCTCGAGGCGCAGCGCGTCGCTGATGGCTCGCATGCCGAACTTCGATGCGCTGTAGGCACCGTTGATCGGGAGGACGATCATCCCGCCGATCGACCCGACGTTGACGATCCGACCGGAGCCACGGCGGATGAGGGGCATGAACGCCTGGATCATCGCGACCGGTCCGAACAGGTTGACCTCCAGCTGCCTCCGGAAGTCGGCCATCGGCTGGAACTCGATGGGCGCGGGCACCCCGATGCCGGCGTTGTTGACGAGACCCGCGAGGCCGCGGTCGCCGACCGCTGCCGACACGGTCTCCGCCACAGCCGAGATCGCCGCCTCGTTCGTGACATCGACGATCACCGGCGTCAGATGGTCGGGCGCATGTGCGCGGAGCGCCTCTCCGTCCGCTTCTTGCCGGACGCCGGCGAAGACGTGGAACCCGCCCTCGACGAGATGAAGCGCCGTTGCTGCGCCGATACCGGTGGAGGTTCCCGTCACGACGACGTAGCCGCGGTCGGTCGTCGAGCTCATCTCAGCCTCCGAGCCCCGCGGACGCCTCTTCGAGGCCTGCCTTGAGCTCCTTCGCAGACGCCTTGTCGATCTGCGCTATCGACGAGCGTATGGCGTTGTGCAGTGCCGCGGCGACCGCCTCGGCGTCGTCGTGCTCGTAGATCGCGATGATCCCCGCCGAGCCCGGTGGCAGGGCGTCGTCCATCTTCTCCCCGATCCCCGTCTCCAGTCGCTTCCGTGCGAGCTTCCCTGCGATCGCACCGACACCGGCCCCGACCGCGGTCGCGGCAAGGAGCGGCGGCGCGAAGAGGCCTAGCACAAGGCCCACCCCGCCCCCGGCTACGGCGCCCTTCTTTCCGAGGTGGTCACCCGTCTCCTCGACCGTGACCTCCCCGTCGGCATCCTTCGTCACGAGGACGACTCCGTCTGCGGTGATCGTCTTCTCTTCGACGAGCCCGACGAACGCGTCGAAGTCCTGCTTGGCGAGATCGGGGATCAGGTAGACCCCGATCAGTACGTCCAGCGTCTCGTCGCTCATGCTCTCTCCCGTTCGGACGTGAATTCGCTAAGCGCTCGCGGCATGGGCCGCCAGCGTCTGCGCCGCGTGCTCGTGCAGCGCCTGCATGTCTTCCTCGCTCATGTGCGGAGCGATGTCGAAGGTGACCTGCTTGATCTCGCCCGTGAACCGGAAGGGCGCCTTGTCCGCGTAGCTGCGGTCGACGACGAGGCCATTGTCGCACCCGATGTCCATCCCGGCATATCCGGAGAAACGCGCCGGCACGGTGTGCTCCATGCGACCGGTAGCAACGGGCTCTCCGTTCACGAGCAGCGTCACCTCACCGCCGGTCGCCGGCTTCGGCTCATCGGCTGCGAAGACCATCTCGACGCTGACCTCACCACTCGGGAGCTGCGACTCCGCTTCCTGGGTGTACTCGAGCACGCCAAGCATCGAGTAGTGGTGCTTCAGCTTTCCGTCCTGGACATAGAGCGCGAAGCCACCCAGATGGTCGAACGCGGCCACGATCACGCCCTCGACGCCACCTTCCGGGACGACGAGGTCGGCGCCGATCGTGTACGAGTGGTTGTAGATGCGCGGGATCATCCCCGCCGCGACGTTCTCGATCCGCCCGCGGTAGGTGAACTTCGACACCTTGGGGATGGGCGGCACGATCCCGTAGAACGACGAGAGCCCGCCGAGGATCGGCAGCACCTGGTAGCGGTCGGCCTCCTCCCAGAAGAGCTTGCGGAGCTCGTCGACCTTCTCCGGATTCTCATCGGCGATGTTCTTCGCCTGCGAGAAGTCATCCGGGAGGTAATAGAGCTCTACCGGGTCCGCGTCGGGGTCCCAACCGGGGCCGAAATGGCGTAGCGCCTCGGGGTCGAGCAGCCACGGAATGCGTGGCAGCCGCATTGCGAGCCACCAACCGTCCTTGTACATCGCCCGGTTGCCGACGGCCTCGAAGTACTGCTGGGTGTGCCGCTCGGGCGCGTTCGCGTCGGAGAGGGAGTCGGCGAACGTGAAACCGTGCAGCGGCTCCTGCTCGATCCCGTCGACGCGCGTCGGTGCCGGGATCCCGGCGATCTCGAGAACGGTCGGCGCGATGTCGATCACGTGCGTGAAGTGGCTGCGCATGGCGCCCGGGTCCGCGATCGCATTGGGGTAGCGGATGACGAGCGGATCGCGTGTACCTCCGAGGTGAGAGGCAACCTGCTTACCCCAGTCGAACGGGCAGTTGCCCGCCCACGCCCATGCCGACGAGTAGTGCGGCGCCACGAGATCGCCGCCCCAGGCTTCGAGCCCACCGTGCTTGAACAGAAGGCCCATCTGCTGCTCGGTGGTGAGCGGGATCCCGTTCAGCGTCGTCAGCTCGTTGAACGTGCCGGAGAGGGTGCCTTCCATGCTCGCGCCGTTGTCCCCCCAGATCCAGATCACGAGGGTGTTGTCGAGCTCCCCGGCCTCCTCGATCGCCGCGAGCACGCGGCCGACGTTCCAGTCAGCGTTCTCCGAGTAGCCCGCGTAGGTCTCCATCTGGCGGGCGTACAACCGCTTCTCCGTCTCGCTGAGCGAGTCCCATTTCGGAAACGCGTCGTTCGTCGGTAGCTCTGTGTCCGGTGGGACGACGCCGAGCTCCTTCTGGCGTGCCAGTGTTTCCTCGCGCTCCACGTCCCAGCCGTGGTCGAACTTGCCCTTGTATTTGTCCGACCACTCGCGCGGCACATGGTGCGGCGCGTGACTGCAGCCGGTCGCGTAGTACATGAACCACGGAGCCTCCGGACGCTCCGCGCGAACGCGGTGGAACCAGTCGATCGCCTTCTCGGCCATGTCGTCCGGGAAGTAGTACGGCTTGCCGTCCTTGCCCTCCGGGACGCCCTGGACCTTCTGGTTCTCGGTGATGACGGGGTCGTACTGGCCCGCCTCACCGCCGAGGAAGCCCCAGTAGTAGTCGAACCCGAGCCCGGAGGGCCAGCGGTTGAACGGGCCACTCGAGCCCTGCTGGTTGTCCGGGGTCATGTGCCACTTCCCGATCGCGGCGGTCATGTAGCCGTTCTCCTGCAGGATCCGCGGCAGCGTCGCGCAGTCGCGCGGGATGGTGGCGTTGTAGCCGGGGAACGGGCCGGAGAACTCCGCCACGAGACCGAACCCGACACGGTGCTGGTTGCGGCCCGTCAACATCGCTGCGCGCGTCGGCGAGCAGACGGCCGTCACGTGGAAGCGGTTGTAGCGGAGCCCCTCCTCGGCCATGCGCGTGTAGTTCGGCGTGTCGATCGGTCCGCCGAACGTGCTCGGGTTGCCGAACCCTGCATCGTCGATGAGCACGACCAGGACGTTCGGGGCGCCCTCGGGTGGCGAGACGTGCATCGCCTGGTTCCAGTCGGGCGCCGAGCCTTCGAGGGTCTTCTTCGCCTCACCCGCGAACGGCGGCCGCCGGATCGGCAGCACCGTGCGGTCGATCGTCTTGTCACTCATCGTTCCACCTTTCCGTCCCCGCATGGCAGAGAGCGCGTCGGGTCGATCTTCTTCCACAGCGTGCGTCCGTCCAAGTGACGGTGGTCATACCGGGTTCACGCTCTCGATCTCGATATTGAGGTCGCCGAGACGGTCGAGGATGCCGTGGAGATGCGATTGATCGAGGACGTCGACGGCGATGATCGTCTTCCCCTCGGAAGACTCCGCGCACCGCACCGCGAGGTCCTTGGCCACGTCCGCGGCAATAGCACCGCGAACGACGATCTCATACGTCGTCTTCCTGTCGTTCCGCTGCGGCGTGTGCACGGGACCAGCATGCACTGCGGGAGCCGCCTCCAAGGACGCCCACGCCCCAATCATCCGGGTGATTTGCGATGCCCAATCAAGGACGAATCACGCTGTGGCACGATCCACGGACTGTGCGGAGATCCGAGCGCCCACCGTTCGCCTGCGGCCAGTGCGTCGTGAGCTCTGCACGGTGTCTTCGCCGGCTATCCCGGCGCCCCTGAGACAGATGACCGCCTCCGAGCCCAGCCCAGACACTGCGAACGCGTCCGTTCACAGCGTGCCCCTCGTCGCGACGAAGCTCCACCCCCCTCGCGTTGACGGCGCCCTCATCGAGAGGCCATGGTTGATCGACCGGCTTCGAAACGGGCGCGAACGCGTGCTGACACTCGTTTGCGCGCCTGCTGGATACGGGAAATCGATGCTCCTCGCGCAATGGGAAGCCTCGGATCGCGACCGCACGCCGTTCGTCTGGCTCTCGCTCGACTCCCATGACGACGACCCGGTCAGGCTCTGGACGCACGTGATCGGTGGGCTCCAGGGCGTCCATCCCCGCGTCGGCGAGAGGAGCTTCGCCTCGCTGGCCGCAGGCGGCGGGGCGATATCCGGGACGGCGCTTCCGCAGCTCATCGACGAGCTCAGCGGCGCACCTCGGCTGGTGCTCGTCCTCGACGACTGGCAGCTGGTTCGAAACCCGCTCTGCGACGAAACGCTGGCCGAGTTCGTCGAGCGCTCGCCGGCTGAGATCCAGATCGTGGTCTCCAGTCGGTCCGAGCCGGGACTGCCCACAGGACGGCTTCGGGCGCACCGGGACTTGGCCGAGATTCGCGCGCGCGACCTCCGCGTCTCTCCCGAGGAGGCGGTCGAGCTCTTTCGGGCTGCGGGCGTGGACATCGCGCCGGACGGCGCCCGGCGCATCACGGAGAGGACGGAAGGGTGGCTCGCCGGCATCTACCTCGCACTGCTCGGGATCCGCGACGCGGCCGACCCGGATGAGTTCGTCGCGCGCTTCACCGGCGACACCCGCCAGGTACTCGAGTACCTCCAGCAGGACGTGCTGGCGGTCGCCGCGCCCGACGTCCGCGACTTCCTCCTACGAACGTCCCTGCTGGACTCGCTCTCCGCGCCACTCTGCGACGCCGTCCTCGAGACCTCGGAGTCGGCAGCGATGCTCGAGGAGATCTCCCGCCTGAATCTCTTCCTCACCCGACTCGGCGAAACCGGCTCGTCATACCGCTACCACCAGCTCTTCGCGGCCGTGCTCCGGCGAGAGCTCGAGGCGACCGACCCCGCCGTCGTCCCCCGGATTCACGCACGAGCATCACAGTGGTACGAGGAGCAGGGAGACGTCGAGCATGCGGTCAGGCATGCGATCGAGAGCAGGGATGTCGATCGGGCTGGGCCCCTCGCGAACCGTGCCGCCATCGCACTGATCTCCGTCGGTCGCGGTGAAACGGTGAACCGCTGGCTCGAGGCGCTGTCATGGCCGGCCGCCGAAGCCGACCCGCAGCTCGCGATTACACGCGCGCTCGCTGCAGGGATGAGCGGGCGCGGGCGCGACGAGATCGAGCGCTGGCTCGAGGTCGCCGGCGCCGGGTCGGACGACCCCGGCCCACTCGCCAACGGGATCACGTCGCTGCGCTCGGCGATCGCGATGATCAGGTCGCTGTTCCTGACGCGGGGGATCGCAGAAGCCGAGCGCGGCGCCAGGTACGTGCTCGAGCACGAGCCCGAGGCGAGCCCGTACCGGTACGCAGGACTCGTGCCGCTCGGACAGGCGCTCTTCCTCCAGGGTCGCTACGAGGAGGCGAGGGCCCCGCTCGCCGAGGCGCGTGCGCTCCCCGGCGCGCGCCGTCTTGCCTCGACCTCGGTCGGCATCGCCTATCTGGCGCTCATCGAGCTCGAGGCCGGTGACGTCGCTTCCTCGGAACGCCTCGCGCGAGATGCCCTCGAGCTCGCGGTGGAGAACGGCCATTCATATGACATCACCGCCGCGAACCCGCATCTCGCGCTCGGACGCGTGTTGATGCGAGGTCCGGATCTCCACGCGGCGCTCGACCATCTCGAGCGTGCGGTGGAGCTGAGCGCGCCACTGGACTCGCCGTACTGGCACGTCCATGCGCTGCTGCACCTCGCTGGCGGCCGCCACCAGCTCGGAGACGCGGAGGGTGCGAGCAGCGCCCTCGCGCGTGCGCGTGCGGAGATGGAGGAGCTCCCGGATGTGGGAGTTCTCGCCGACCTGCTGAGTGAGACAGACGACCGGCTCGTGTCCCGTTCGCGCCGGGAGGGATTCCTCGGCGACGAGCTGAGTGAGGCGGAGCTCAAGGTGGTGCGCCGCCTCGCCTCGGGTGCGTCGCTCGGTGATGTCGCTCGCGAGCTCTACCTCTCACCCAACACCGTGAAGACGCACCGTCGCAGCATCTACCGCAAGCTCGGGGTCTCGACGCGAGAGCAGCTCCTCGATCGAACGACGACACTCGATCTAAGCGAGCATGACGCAGCAGACGATCAAGCTCGCTAAAGCCTGCCACCGAGAGCACCGTCCCCAACATCGCTTGTCGAGTGCGTGAAGAAGCTGAAATGCTCTGAGCCGTGCACCGGCAGGCGAATGGCGGGCCACGGCTTGCAGACGTGCTCGTGATCTTCGGGATCGTGGCGCCATGACACCGCTCCGCGAACGACCGGCCTGGAGCAGGCTCGAGCGCCACTACGCGAAGATCCGCGATGTGCATCTCCGCGACCTCTTCGCGGAGGACGCGACCCGCGGCGAGCGGCTCGTGGCAGAAGGCGCCGGCATCTACCTCGACTATTCGAAGAACCGCGTCACCGACGAGACGCTGCGGCTCCTCATCCAACTCGCCGAGGACTCGGGCCTCGCCGAGCGCACCGAGGCGATGTTCCGCGGCGACCGGATCAACGTGACCGAAGACCGCTCCGTCCTCCACGTCGCGCTGCGCATGCCGCGCGGGCGCTCGCTCGTCGTGGACGGCGTCGATGTCGTCGCTCAGGTGCACGAGGTGCTCGATCGCATGACCGCCTTCGCGGAGCGGATCCGCTCGGGTGAGTGGAAAGGCCACACGGGCAAGCAGATCCGCAACGTCGTGAACGTGGGCATCGGCGGCTCCGACCTCGGACCCGTCATGGCATACGAGGCATTGCGCCACTACACGCGCCGCGATCTCACGTTCCGTTTCGTCTCGAACGTGGACTCGACCGACTTCGTGGAGGCAACGCGCGATTTCAGGCCCGACGAGACGCTCTTCGTCATCTCGTCGAAGACGTTCACGACGCTCGAGACGATGACGAACGCGCACTCGGCGCGTGCCTGGGCCCTCGCCGCTCTCGGGGACGAGTCGGCGGTCGCGAAGCACTTCGTCGCGGTGTCGACGAACGCGGACGAGGTCGCCACGTTCGGCATCGACCCGGAGAACATGTTCGGCTTCTGGGACTGGGTCGGCGGACGCTACTCGATGGACTCGGCGATCGGCCTCTCGACCATGCTCGCGATAGGGCCGGCCGGGTTCCGCGACCTGCTCGCAGGCTTCCACGCGATGGATGAGCACTTCCGCACGACACCGCTCGAGCAGAACCTCCCAGCGCTCATGGGTCTCCTGAGCGTCTGGTACGCCGACTTCTTCGGCGCGCAGACGGTCGGCGTCATGCCGTACAGCCAGTACCTCGAGCGCTTCCCTGCGTACCTCCAGCAGCTGACGATGGAGTCGAACGGCAAGAGCGTCACGCTCGACGGCACCCGCGTCGACTACGAGACGGGCGCAGTCTTCTGGGGCGAGCCCGGCACGAACGGGCAGCACAGCTTCTACCAGCTGATCCACCAGGGGACGAAGCTCATCCCCGTCGACCTGATCGGCTTCGCGAAGACGCTGAACCCGCTCGGCAATCACCACGACATCCTCATGTCGAACGTCTTTGCACAGGCCGAGGCGCTCGCGTTCGGGAAGACCGAGGACGAGGTGCGCGCCGAGGGAACCGCGGAGGCCGTCGTCCCGCACCGGATCTTCGAGGGCAACCGCCCGTCGAACGTCCTCCTCGCCGAGCAGCTGACGCCGTTCACGCTGGGTGCGTTCGTCGCGCTCTACGAGCACAGTGTCTTCACGCAGGGGACGATCTGGAGCATCAACTCGTTCGACCAGTGGGGCGTCGAGCTCGGGAAGGCGCTCGCGCAGCGAATCATTCCGGAGCTGACGAGCGGGGCCGAGCCCGAGCTCGCCCACGACTCCTCGACGAACGCGTTGATCCGCCGCTACCGCTCTCAGAAGTGATCCGCCTCGTGCTTTCCGATGTCGACGGGACGCTCGTGCGGTCCGACAAGTCGCTGTCGCAACGCTCGATTGACGCGGTACGCGCGCTCCACGACGCCGGAGTCCACTTCGCCGTGACGAGCGGAAGGCCACCGCGCGGCATGGAGATGCTCGTCGAGCCGCTCTCGCTGCGTACGCCGCTCGCGGCGTTCAACGGCGGCCTCGTCGTCGAGCCGGACATGGACGTGCTCGAGGAGCGGACGCTTCCGGAAGACGTCGTTCCCCGCGCCATCGCACTGCTCGAGCGGTTCGAGCTGTCCGTGTGGGTCTATCGCGGCGCAGAGTGGCTCGTGCTTGATCCCGATGGCCCGCATGTCGAACGCGAAGCCCGGACGGTGCAGTTCGAGCCGACGGTCGTCGACGACTTCGGCGGAGCTGGCCACGTTGCGAAGGTCGTCGGTGTGAGCGACAACCTCGACGCCGTCGCGGAAGCTGCAACGACCACGCGGGACGAGCTCGGCGACCATGTCTCGGCGTGGCGCTCGCAGCCTTACTACCTGGACGTGACCCATCCCGAGGCGAACAAAGGAGCTGTCGTCCGGTTCCTCTCCGAGCGCTACGAGATCGCGGCCGAGGAGATCGCCACGATCGGCGACATGCCCAACGACGTGCTCATGTTCGCGCACTCGGGACTGTCGATCGCGATGGGGAACGCCGACGCCGAGGTGCAGCGCGCCGCTCGGCGCGTGACGACGACGAACGACGAGGACGGATTTGCACACGCAGTCGAGCGCTTCATTCTGCGAGAGAGGAGCTGAGACAGATGCCCACCGCTACTCCAATGCAGCTCGGAATGGTCGGGCTCGGCCGCATGGGCGCCGGGATCGTCCGGCGGCTCATGAAGGACGGTCATCGCTGCGTCGGCTACGACGTCTCGCCCGATGCCGTACAGGCGCTCGCGGCCGTCGGCGCCGTGGGCGCGTCCGCGCTCGCGGACTTCGCGGAGAAGCTCGAGAAGCCACGCGCGGCGTGGGTGATGGTGCCGGCCGGCGACATCACCGACCAGACGATCACGGCGCTCGCAGACGTGCTCGAGCCCGGGGACACGATCATCGACGGAGGGAACACGCACTACGTCGAGGACATCCGCCACGCCGACGAGCTGCGCGAGAAGGGCATCCACCACATCGACGTCGGCACGAGCGGCGGCGTGTGGGGAATCGAGCGCGGGTTCTGCCTCATGATCGGCGGCGAGCAAAAGGTGGTCGCCCGCCTCTCCCCCATCTTCGCGTCGATCGCTCCAGGGATCGAGGCGGCAGCACGCACTCCCGGCCGGACCGGGGATCCGAGCCAGGCCGAGCACGGCTACTACCACTGCGGCCCGAACGGCGCAGGTCACTTCGTGAAGATGGTGCACAACGGGATCGAGTACGGGATCATGGCCGCCTACGCCGAGGGCCTCAACGTCATCGCGAACGCGGACATGGGCAAGCGGCGGCGCGACATGGACGCGGAGACGGCGCCGCTCGAACGACCGAAGCTGTACCAGTTCGAGATCGACACGACCGAGGTGGCCGAGGTGTGGCGCCGCGGCAGCGTCGTCGGCTCGTGGCTCCTCGACCTGACCGCCGCGGCGCTCCACGAGTCGCCGACGCTGGGCGAGTTCGCGGGCCGCGTCTCCGACTCCGGCGAAGGCCGGTGGACGTCGATCGCTGCGATCGAGGAGGGAATCCCAACGCCGGTCCTGACGACCGCGCTCTACTCGCGCTTTGCCTCACGCGGGATGGACGACTTCGGCAATCGACTCCTCTCCGCGATGCGCAAGCAGTTCGGGGGCCACGACGAGAAGAGGGCCTGATGGCGCTCGAGATCGAGATCCTCCCCGATGCACAGGCGGTCGCCGAGCGTGGCGCCGAGATCGTCGCCGCTTCTGCGGAGGAAGCTGTGGCCGAACGCGACCGCTTCACGCTCGCCGTGTCGGGCGGTCGTACGCCGTGGGTGATGTTCGCAGCGCTCTACGGGCGATTGCCATGGGAAAAGGTGACGATCTACCAGGTCGACGAGCGCATCGCGCCGGACGGCGATCCGGAACGAAACCTCACCCAGCTTCTCCGTAGCCTTCCGGCTGGCGGTGCGGCCGATGTACGCGCGATGCCGGTCGGGTTCCACGACCTCGAGTCCGCCGCTGCCGACTACGCGGCCGGCCTCCCGGATGTCTTCGATCTCGTCCACCTCGGGCTCGGCCCGGACGGGCACACGGCCTCGCTCGTTCCCGGCGATCCTGTCCTCGACGTCACCGGCCGCGACGTCGCTCTCACCGGCGAGTACCAGGGCCGGCGGCGGATGACGCTGACGTACCCGGTGCTCAACCGAGCGCGCCGAATCCTGTGGCTCGTGACCGGCTCCGACAAGCTCGACGCGTTCGCCCGCCTGCGCGCAGGCGATCCGTCGATCCCAG
Organism: uncultured Actinomycetes bacterium; assembly: GCA_963716975.1. Lineage (GTDB taxonomy): Bacteria > Actinomycetota > Thermoleophilia > Gaiellales > Gaiellaceae > GMQP-bins7. Next base: position 66,001 of record CAVQVA010000004.1, read on the forward strand.
CCGGCCGTATCGAGACGGCGCACGCATCCGTCGTCGCGGACGCGGCAGCCGCAGGATCTGCGCCATGACCGAATCGGCACGCAAGTACCCGGTCGAGCCGCGGGCGCCGAGGGTCGTCACGGTCGATGTCGGAGGCTCACACGTGAAGGTACTCCTGAACGGTGTCGACGAGCGACGCCGCTTCGTCTCGGGCCCGGAGCTCACCGCGAAGCAGATGGTTGCCGGTGTGCTGGAGCTGACGGAGGACTGGGACTACGTCGGTATCTCGGTCGGCGTGCCCGCTCCAGTCAAGGACGGACGCGTCTTACGTGAGCCCGTGAATCTCGGCCAAGGCTGGGCTGGCTTCGACTTCGAGGCCGCATTCGGCAGACCGACGAAGGTGATCAACGACGCGGCCATGCAGGCGCTCGGCAGCTACGAGGGTGGGCGCATGCTCTTCCTCGGGCTCGGCACCGGCCTCGGCACGACGATGATCCTCGACGGGTACATCGTCGGCATGGAGGTGCAGCACATGCCGTTCCGCAAGGGAACGTACGAGGACTACGTCGGTGAGAGAGGGCTCGAGCGGCTCGGCCTCAAACGCTGGCGGAAGGCGTTGCTCGACGTGATCGACGTCTACGTCGCTGCCTTCTTGCCCGACTACGTCGTGCTCGGAGGCGGTAACGCGCGAAATGTCGGCGAGTTGCCGCCGAACTGCCGCGTCGGCCACAACGAGGACGCGTTCCTCGGTGGCTTCAGGCTGTGGGTCGATTCGACGGGTTGACGTCCTCTCGTCGACCGAGAGCGCCACGCATTAGAGCGCGAACAGGTCGAGCTCGAGCACGTCCGCGATACGCTCGACGGTGAGGTCGGGGGCCGGGTGCGTGGCCGCGATCTCGGGATCGTTCGCGAACTGCCCCTGGCGTGGCAGAACGGTCGTGACGCGATCGCCCCAATATGCCTTTGCAGCGGTGAGGATCCTCAGCTTGTCGTCCACGAGCACGTACCGATCGGCGGGGTAGCGCTGCTCGACGTCGTCGAGCTCCGCCTCCTTGTGGACGTACACGAGGACGTGCCCGTCGACGGCGCTCGCGATCCCGGCCCGAGTGACCTTGTGCGGCTGGAAGACGGCGTCCCCGTCGGTCAGAGCGACCGTCGGCCCGAAGGTGCGCAGGTGGGCGAGCACCCCGAGAGCACCTGGGTAGAGCCGATCGGCGAACGGGTAGTCGAGGAGATAGCGGGACGCGTCGAGCAGGCGCGGGTCCCGGTTCTCGCTTTCCCACCACTCCTGCACCGCCCCGAGGTAGTCGCGGTACCCGAGCTCGACGAAGCGTCGTTCCTGGATCGTCCAGTACCGGTCGCAGCCGTCGAGGCCGTAGTGCAAGGCGAGATGCTCCCGAATGTCTGCGCGGATCCGGTCGTTGTCGAGCAGCGTGTCGTCGACGTCGACGAGGAAGACGACCTGGTCGAAGGCACCCCCCACGTCGACATCCTCTCGCAAGGCACGGTTCGCGCCGGCTAGTACTCCCCGGTCTCGTCGATCGGCTCGACCGGCCCACTCTCGCTTGCGTACGGCGCGGCGAACCGCATCGCGACCAACGGATAGACGAGCACCGAGATCATCCCGGCGCCGATGAGCGACGCGCCGACCGAGCCCGAGATCGCGCCGCGCTCCTGCCCGATCCCGACGATCGCGACGATGAGCGGGAGCCCGGTTGCGCCGAAGAGTGCGAGGCTCGCCGTGCCACGCGTGCCGAGCTCCCGGAGCCAGAGGAGCGCCGAGGCGCCGCGGGAGACGAGAAGCAAGCCGAGGAAGAGCCCGGCCAGCGCGAGGCCCTGCGGTGTGAGGAGGCTGTCGAGGTCGAAGTTCATGCCGGTCACCACGAAGTAGACGGGGATCAGGAAGCCGAAGCCGATCCCCTCGAGCCGCAGGCGGACGACCCTCCCTTCGGGCGAGTCGAGCACGAGACCGACGATCAGCCCGGCCGCGAATGCCCCGAGGACGAACTCGAAGCCCGCGCGGGCAGCGACGAACACGAGTAGCGCCAGGAGAAAGATCGAGGCCCGCACCCCGACCTGGCCCGTCGTATGCACGGTGTCCTGGAGGATCCGAAGGATCCGCGGGGGCCGCGCCTGGAGCGCGATGCGCGCCGCACCGGCCACGAGGACGCCGAACCCGATCAGGAGCAGCACCTCCTTCTTCGCGCCGTAGACGCTCGTCAGGAACACCGAGATGAAGATGATCGGCCAGAACTCGCCGGCGACCCCC
>CAVQVA010000005.1:0-23263 GCA_963716975.1 uncultured Actinomycetes bacterium
GCTCGTGACCGACGACGTCGAGGAGGACGTGCCCGGAGCCCGGCTCTTCGGGATGCGAACGGCGCTCGTGCGCACGGGCAAGTTCCGCCCGGAGGCGCTCGAAGGGTCACGCGTCTCGCCGGACATCGTCGTGTCGTCGCTCGCGCAGTTCCCGGCTCTGCTCGAGGAGGATCTCACCGGGGGCTACCGGGGATGAAGGTCGGGGTGGACATCATCGAGATCGAGCGCATCCGGCGCGCACTGCTGCGTGAGCGCTTTCGCGAACGCTGCTTCACCGACGCGGAGCGCGAGTACTGCGACTCGCGTGCCGATCCGGCGCAGAGCTACGCAGCCCGTTTTGCCGGCAAGGAGGCGGTCGGGAAGGCGCTCGGCTGCGGTGTCAACTTCACCTGGAAGGAAGTCGAAATCGTCGGTCGCCCGAAGCCCGACGTTCGCCTGAGCGGCCGCACCGCGGCGTTTGCTGAGAAGGTCAACGCCGGCCCGATCGACCTCTCGATGACCCACTCACAGGAGATCGCGGCGGCCGTCTGCGTCGTGCAGCCGCGCGAGTAGCCAAGACGTGTTCGATCCGCTCTACACCGCAGCCGAGATGCGCGCCGCGGAGGAGCGGTATCCCGGCTACCCGGGCTCGATCCCCGAGCTCATGGAGCGAGCCGGCAGTGCTGTGGCACACGAGGCGATGCGCGCGTATCCGGCCGCACGACGCTTTGCCTGTGTCTGCGGGGGTGGCTCGAACGGCGGCGACGGACGCGTAGCGGCGCGCGTGTTGCGCGAGGCCGGGTTCGTCGCCGACGAGACCAACGATGTCGAGGGCTACGACGTGATCGTCGACGGGCTGTTCGGCACGGGCTTCCACGGCGAGCCCAGAGCCGAAGCGGCGGAGCTGATCGCGAGGATCAACGCCGCCTCCGTACCCGTGGTGTCCGTGGACCTTCCGTCCGGCGTGGACGCGTCGACGGGCGAGATCGCGGGCGCTGCGGTCGAAGCAGATCTGACGGTCACGTTCCACGCTCTGAAGGTCGGCCACGTCGTCGCGCCCGGGCGATTTCACGCCGGCGAGGTCGTCGTCTCCGACATCGGGCTCGAGGACGGGCCAACCGAGTGTCGGCGTGCCCTCCCGGCTCTCCTCGACCTCGTCCCGCGTCGTTCGGCGAAGGACACGAAGTACACCTCCGGAGCGGTCCTCGTCGTCGGGGGCGCCCGCGGGATGACCGGAGCCGCGTGTCTCACCGCGCTGGCGGCCCTCCGGGCCGATGCGGGCTATGTCACGCTGGCGGTTCCGGAAGACGCGCTTCCCGCGGCCGAGTCTCTGGCTCTCGAGCCGGTCAAGATCGGCTGGCGGGCCGATGACGCGGCCGAGGTCATCGAGGACGCTGCCGAACGGGCAGGCGCCCTCGCGCTCGGCCCGGGGCTCGGACGGGGGGAGGGTCGAGCCTTGCTCGTGCGCACCCTTCTCGCACGCGTTGCGTTGCCTGTGGTCGTCGACGCCGACGCCCTCTTCGCCCTCGAGCCGGTCGAGCGGAGCCATCCCCTCGTGCTCACGCCGCACGCGGGAGAGCTGGCGCGCCTCCTCGAGCGCGACTCCGACTGGGTCGCCGCACATCGGCTGGAGGCGGCACGCGCCGCGGCGAAACGGTTCCAGGCCGTTGTGCTGCTGAAGGGAGCCGACACCATCGTCGCCACGCCCGACGCGGGAACGATCGTCTGCGACCTCGGGCCTCCTGCTCTCGCGACGGCCGGAACCGGAGACGTTCTCACCGGGATCGTTGCCTCGTTCCTCGCCAAGGGGCTCGAGCCGCAGCTCGCGGCAGCAGCAGCTGCGATCGCACACGCGCGAGCGGCACTCCTCGCTCCGCACCGTGCCGGCCTGGTCGCAAGCGACCTGTTCGCATCGCTCCCTGCCGCACTCGAGGGCTGATGCACCGATCGCGTGTCACGATCGACCTGGGGGCGGTTCGGCGCAACGCCGAACGACTGCGGAGCGCCGCCGGATCGGCGGAGCTGTGGGCCGTGGTCAAGGCGGATGCGTACGGACACGGCGCTGTCGACATCTCGCGAGCTGTGCTCGGGGCAGGCGCCGCCGCGCTCTGCGTGGCGACGCTTCCGGAGGCGCTCGAGCTCCGGGTCGCGCTTCCGAATGCGCGCATCCTCGTCATGGGCCCTGTGGACGACGACGAGGTCGCGGAGGCACGGAACGCCCGGCTCGAGCTCGTCGCCGCATCGGGTCGCGTCCCGGAAGACATCCCGGTCCACCTCGAGCTCGACACCGGGATGGGGCGCTGGGGCCTGTCCGAGCTGCCCTCCCCCGGCCGAAACGTCGTGGGTGTGATGAGCCACTTCGCCGCCGCCGAGACGGATCCCGAGTTCACACGACTCCAGATCGAGCGCTTTCGCGAAGGAACCGACTCGCTCGGCGGCCTCCAGCGGCACCTCGCGAACAGCGCTGGCACGCTGCGCTTCCCGGAGGCCACCTTCGATGCGGTCCGCTGCGGGATCGCGCTCTACGGGATCTCCCCCTTCGGCACGGACCCGGCGGTGGACGGCCTCGTTCCGGCGCTTCGGTGGGAGTCGCAGCTCGCGCTCGTCAAGGAGCTCGTCGCGGGGGAGAGCACAGGCTACGGACGCAGGTTCCTTGCCGAGCGCCCGACCTGGATCGGAATCGTTCCCGTCGGCTACGCGGACGGCTTTCGGCGTGATCTGACGGGTACCGAGATCCTCGTCGCCGGCGAGCGGCGCCAGGTCGTCGGGACCGTGTCGATGGACGCATTCGCGGTCGAGCTCCCAGGAGCGCTTCCAGCCGGAACGCCTGTGACGCTGATCGGTGACGGCATCCTCGTCGAGGATCACGCTCGTATCGCGGGGACGATCGGGTACGAGATCGTCACCGAGCTCGACTCGCGCCCGGAACGTGCGCAGCGGGGGGTGCTGGAGTGACCGTCCACGACGAGCGAGTGCTCGAGGTGCTCGAAGGCGAGGAGGCCTGGATCGTCGGAGGCGCTGTGCGGGATGCGCTGCTCGGACGGCCCGTCCTCGACCTCGACGTCGCCTGCCGGGATCCGCAGGCCGCGGCGAGGCGCTTCGCCGCCCGCTACGGAGGATCGCCGTTCCCGCTGTCCGAGCGGCACGGCGCATGGCGTGTCGTCGCGGACGGCTCGGAGGAGACGGTCGACTTCACGCCATTGCGCGGGAGCATCGAGGACGACCTCGCCACCCGGGACTTCACCTTCAACGCGATCGCCGTCCCCGTCCCGGGAGGCGAAGCCTACGACCCCTTCGGGGGCCGGAGCGATCTCGAGGCCGGTCTGCTGCGAGTCGTGTCGGACGACGTGTTCGACGCGGACCCGCTCAGGCTGCTCCGTGCCGTCCGCCTCGAGGACGAGCTGGGTATCCGGATGGATGCGCGAGCCGAGTCGCTCGTCCGCGCCGCTGCGGGTCGCGTTGCGGAGCCGGCCGGCGAGCGCATCCTGGGCGAGCTGCTCCGGCTCTCCGCCTCCGGCTTTCGGCGCCTCGACGAGCTCGGGCTGCTCGAGCCGCTCGGTGGCTCGCTCGCCGGGCCAGTAGACGCGCTGGACGACGCCTGGTTCCGGGTGGTGGCCGTCTTCGGCGAGCGGCTACGACAGCTGCCGATCTCGCGTGACCTCACGCGCTACGCGCGGGCGCTGCTCGGGGCAGAGCCGCCCGATGCGAGCGCGCGTGGCATCCATCGATTCCGCCGCCGGACCGAGCCCTGGGCGCTCGACGCACTCGCCTTCGTCGACGCGTCGGAGCTCGCCGGGCTCGTCGAGGCCGCACGGCGCGAAGAGCCGGCCGCACCGCTCGTGCGCGGTGACGAGCTCGGTCTCGCCCCCGGGCCGGAGATCGGGCGTATCCTCGCGATCATCGACGAAGAGCGGGCAGCGGGGACGATCTCGACGCGCGCGGAGGCGCTCGACGTCGCGCGCCGCCTCGCGGCAGGCGAGGACGCGTCGTGAGCGTCGACCTCAGGATCGCGCTCCAGGAGCAGCGCGCGCCGGAGACGGCCGACCGCGTCCGCCGGCTGCTGGCGCCGTTCACGGGCTCGGAGCGTGCGCTCGACAGCGGGTGCGGCACCGGAGCGATCGCATTCGCGCTCGCTCCCCACGTCGGCGAGGTCGTGGGCGCAGATATGCGCCTGGAATACCTCGAGGCTGCCCGCGAGCGCGCGCCCGCGAACGTGAGCTTCGTCGAGGGCGACGCGATGGCGCTTCCGTTCGACTACGCGTCGTTCGACATCGCGGCATGCGTGCGCATGCTCCACCACGTGCACCGTCCGGAACTCGCGGTCTCCGAGCTTGCGCGGGTGACCCGGCCGGGTGGCAGGGTCCTCGTCGGTGATCAGCTCGGGTCCGTGGACCCGATTATCGGCCTCGCGCAGGACCGATTCGAGCGCCTTCGCGATTCGAGCCACGAACGACTCCTGCCCGACACCGACATCCGCGGCTTCCTCGACGCGAACGACCTCGTTCTCATCTCGTCCGAGATCGTTCGCGAGCGGGTCGACCTCGAGCAGCGGCTCGACTTCGCCGGCGTCCCGGAGGAGGAGCGGGTTCGTGTCCGTGGGCTTGCGCCCGGGGCCGAGTACGACGTCGAGGTCGGCTGGTACGTAGCCCGCAAGTCCGGCCCGTAGAGGCCTAGTCTTGCGTGCCCGGGCGGTACCCGTAGCTCCCGACGAGCCGGGCCAGCACCCCTGGGAAGAGCGCCTGGAAGATGGACACAATGCGATACGGGAACCACGGGATGGTGACCTCGTGCTTGCCCTTCTCGACAGCCTTCACGATCGCCTCGGCGACCTTGTCGGCGTCGATGACGAACCGCCGCATGATCCCGCTCCGGAGGTTGGAGCGCGGCGTGAACCCCTCCGTCTCGACGAAGCCCGGTAGAAGCGTGTGCACACGGATTCCCTCCGGGCGCAGCGTTGCCGCCAGCGATCGAGAGAATGCGAGCTGCGCGTGCTTCGCCGCTGCGTACGGGCCCGCCGGTGCGAAGGCGATCGTGCCGGCGACCGAGACGACGTTCACGACATGCGCCTTGTCGTTCGTCGCGGCCGCACGGAGTCCAGGCAAGAACGCGCGAGCGCACCAGACGCCACCGAGGTAGTTGGTCTCGGTGACCCTCTCGATGGTCTCCGGCGAGGTCGAGGCGAAGGTGCCGCGGCCGGGTACGCCTGCGTTGTTGACGAGCAGCGTGACCGCCGGGTGACGCGAGAGGACGCGGGCGGCGACGTCGTCGACCTGATTGCGGTCGCGAACGTCACACACCTCCCATTCGGCCCCGATCTCCGCCGAGATCCGCTCGAGCCGCTCTTGCCGGCGTGCGAGGAGGACGCAGAGCCAGCCACGGCGCGCGAGCTCTCGTGCGGTCGCCTCCCCGATTCCCGAGGACGCCCCGGTGACGACAGCTACTCGCCCGTTGCTCATCGCGGCGGCACCCTACCGACTAGGCTCCCGGCATGGCCGCCGGGAACGAAGGGCACAGGTTCGCGGGGAAGCAGGCGCTCGTCCTGGGCGTCGCCAACAAGCGCTCGATTGCCTGGGCGATTGCCGACCGCCTCGCCTCCGAGGGCGCACAGGTCGCCTTCACGTACCAGGGCGAGCGGATCGAGAAGAGCGTCCGCGACCTCGCCGAGACCGTGTCGAGCCCGCTCGTCACCGAGTGCGACGTCCGGTCGGACGACGACGTCCAGCGCGTCTTCGCCGAGGTAGCTGAGACCTTCGGCGGCGGCCTCGACATCCTCGTCCACTCTGTCGCCTTCGCGGCCGCCGAGGACCTGGAAGGGCGCTTCGTGGACACGCCGCGCGACCGCTTCTGGATGGCTCTCGACATCAGCGCCTACTCGCTCGTCTCCTGCGCGCGGGCGGCGGAGCCCCTGATGGAAGGGCGCGGTGGCGGCTCGATCGTGACCATGACCTACCTCGGTGGCGAGCGCGCGGTTCCGCACTACAACGTGATGGGCGTCGCCAAGTCGGCGCTCGACTCCTCCGTTCGCTACCTCGCGTGGGACCTCGGCTTCAAGAACATCCGGGTGAACGCGATCTCGGCCGGGCCCGGTCCGAACGCTTGCCGCCCGCTCGATCGCCGGCTTCACGACGATGGAGACGATGTTCGAGGAGCGCGCGCCGCTTCATCGCCAGATCGAGGCCGAAGACTGCGGTGCCGCCGCCGCATATCTCCTCTCCGACGAGGCGCGAAACCTCACGGGCACGACGCTGTACGTGGACGGCGGCTACCACTCGATGGGCATGTAGCGGTCCCCGCGCTGGATTCTTAGAAAGCTCTCCGGCTCCTCTCAGACGATCTTCATCCAACGGTGGTGCCCTGTTCTCGTGAGCGAGAAGACGGGGTCGCGCATCGAGGAGGCTAGACGGCGGACGGCGTCCGCGAAGAAGTCGATCGGCGCCGCTGCTCTCGCGGGCTTTCTGGCGGCCGTCGGCCTTGCCTGGGCAAGCCACCCGGGCGCCGCGTCGTCCTCGGGGACATCCGTCGGCGTCGAGAGCGACGACGCCGCTCCCGTTTCCGACGACGACTTCGACTTCGGGTCCGGCTCGATCGCCCCATCCGGAAGCGCCGTCCCGCAGGTTCAGAGCAGTGTCTCCTAGGCGGTTCCATGCGATGGGCGCCGACGTCGTCGTGCAAGGGGCGAGCGACGATGAGCACGCGGCCGTCAAGAGCCTTTTCGCCGACTGGGAGCAGACGTTCAGCAGGTTTCGCCCGGACAGCGAGCTCAACCGGGTCAACGCCTGCCGGTCCGACGCGGTGCTCGTGTCGGAGCTCTTCGCCCGCGTCCTGAGGGTGGGTCTTGGTGCAGCACGCGCGACTGCCGGGCTCGTCGATCCCACGGTCGGCGTCGCGGTCGAGGCCGCCGGGTACGACCGCGACTTCTCGTTGCTCGTCCCCGACCCGCGCCCGACGAAGTCGACGATGCCGGGGCGGTGGCGCAGGGTGGACGTGTCGGGCGTGCTGGTCTTCCGCCCGCCGGGGTTGCGGTTCGACCTGAACGGCGTCGTCAAGAGCCTGGCCGTCGACGAGGCGCTCGCGCTCGTACGCGGACCGGGATTCGTCGCTGCAGGAGGTGACATCGCGACGCGCGGCGACCTCGTGGCCGGGCTTCCCAGGGGCGGCTCGATCAGGCTGCTCGCCGGCGGACTCGCGACGAGCGGGACGACCTGGCGCCGCTGGTGGCGGGGTGGCTCCATTCAGCACCACCTGATCGCTCCGCGTACCGGCATGCCGGCCGACTCCCGGTGGGACGAGGTCACCGTTGCGGCCACGAGCTGTCTCGCCGCCGACGTCGCGGCGAAGGCGGCCTTCCTGCTGTCGGACGACGGCCCCGACTGGCTCGACGAGCAGGGCCTACCGGGCCGCTTCGTCGACGGCGACGACATCGTCGTCAACGCTGCCTGGCGACGCACGGATCGCGGTCCGGAGCTCGAAGCCGCGGCATGAACGTCGCCTGGTATGTCTCGAGAGCGGGCGGGATGCTCGCGTTCGTGTTGTTGACCGCGACGGTCGTCGTCGGCTTGACGATGTCGAGCCGCATGAGCCTCCGCCGGTGGCCACGCTTCGCGGTCGAGGACGTCCATCGCTATCTCGGCCTCTTGACCTGGTCCTTCGTCGGTGTGCACGCGCTCGCGCTGATCGCCGACGACTACCTGTCGTTCTCCGTCAGCGATCTCGTCGTCCCGGGCATCGCTCCGTATCGGCCCCTGCCGACCGCGCTCGGCGTCATCGCGCTGGAGCTCCTCGCGGCGCTCGGTCTCGCGAATCTTCTCCGGCGGCGGCTCTCGTACACGTTCTGGCGACGCACCCATTACCTGAACTTCGTCGTCTGGCTGCTCGTGTTCGTCCACGGCGTCACAGCCGGAACCGATAGCGACACGCTCTGGGGACTCGCGCTGTACACGTCGTGTGCCGGCCTCGTCGGCGGCTTCACCGCCTGGCGCGTGCTCACCCTCCCTGCGACGGCCGGGGCAACCGGGAGCCGCGACGCCCGCGCGCGCCCGAGCGAAGGGCACGCGGTGGCTGACGCCTAGGCCTCGAGCGTCTACCCTCGGCGGATGGAGTTCCGCGTCCTCGAGGGCGGGCCTCCCGACAACGTTCGCCGGTTCCCCGCGATGGCCCTGGCCGAGCTCGCGGGCACGGCACGCGGCACCGTGAACCGCGTGTTACGCGAGGAGCAGGAGCAGGGTGCCGTCCTCCTCGAACGCGGCCGAGTTCGCGTGCTCGAGCCCGCTTCGCTAGCCGACCGCGTGCGTGGTCTTCCAGGCTGACAAGACCCACCCCAACCACAGCGTGCGGCGGCGGCGTGACACCCTGAGTGCCTGTTGCTCGACCGGCTCGCCCGGTGCCGGGCTCGGCGTCTGGTCAGTGGAAGCCAGCGCTCGTGCGGCCACGAGAGCTGCGACGGCCTGCCTCATCTCGGTTCCTCCTCGTGCGTTTCGGTACTTCGAGCCACGCTAGAGCACGAGGCGCGACCTGTCTGTCATCCGCGTGACGTTGCGGATGTCTCCGTCGTGACAGAACGTGCTCGGGCTAGCCGGCCCTCACGGCTCGCAGCACCAGCCCTCGACCCGTGGCGCAGAGCGCGAACGGAACTGCGCCGCCACGTTCCCGACCCGGCTTCGCGGTGGCATCTACGAAGATCCACTGGTGTAAGGGGTGGTCAGACGGTCGTCGGCAGCGCCTCGGTCGCTTCGGCGATCTCACGTGCGACCTCGGTGATGTCTCGGTTCGAGTTGTAGACCTTGAGCTGGCGGGCCGCACTCGAGCCGCGCGCGAGGATCTCCAGGATGCCTTCGAGCTCCCGCTCGGAGCCGAGCTCGCGGGCGTGCGGCTCGATCTCGGCGTACGTCCTCCTCACGATGCGCGCGACGGGAACGCGGTTCCGGCGACCCGAGCCGAGATCCATCACCGGCGCCTCCAGGCCGTAGCGCGCGGCGAGCCACTTGTTCTCGCTCGTGAGGATCCGGTGGTAGGACGGGATCTCCTCATGGGCGTCGAACTGCTCGGAGAGGAGCTTCACGAGCGCCTGGCAGTACGCGGCGATGGCGACGGCGTCCTCGACGCGCGTCACCGCGTCGCAGATGCGGATCTCGACCGTGCCCAGGCGGGGATGCAGCCTGATGTCCCACCAGATGTGCGTGTAGTCCGCAATGCAGCCCGAGCGCTCGAGCTGCCCGACCACCTCGGCGTAGTCCGTGTAGTCGCGGAAGCGAGGTGGGGGTCCCGAGCGCGGAAACGCCGAGAACACCATCTGCCGGCTCGAGGCGAGGCCCGTGGCTTCGCCGCGCCAGAACGGCGAGCTCGCCGAGAGCGCAAGAAGTGGAGCGAGCTGTGGCAGGAGCCCGTTCACCACCTGGATCGCCTTCTCCGGCTCGTCGACGGCGACGTGGACATGCATCCCGAAGATGAGCTCGCGGCGCGCGACGTACTGCAGCTGGTCGATCAGCGCCCGGTAGCGGTCCTTCGCCGTGATCCGCTGGCGCTCGAAGAGGCTGAACGGATGCGTGCCCGCCGAGCCCACGCGCATCCCCTGCTCGTGCGCGACCCCGGTGACGTAGCTGCGCAGCTTGACGAGCTCGCGCTGGACATCCGCGGCGGTGCGGCATACGGGTGTCGCGATCTCGATGACCGACTGCATGAGCTCCGGGTTGATCCGCGGCTCGAGCTCGTGCCCGCTGATCGCTGCGAGCATCGTGTCGATGTGCTGGACGAGGTCGAACGTTCGGCCGTCGAGCAGCTGGTACTCCTCCTCGACGCCGAGCGTGTACGGATCGCTCTTCCCGAACGCATGGTCGAGCACGCTGCCCTTGTACTCCGCGCCCTTGCCCGTGATGGTCGGGGGGATTGCCTGCCTGGGCGTCACGGGAGCATGGCCTCGACTTCGATCTCGAGCATCCAGGCCGGGTCGAGGAGCGACGCGACGACGGTCGTGTTCGCGGGCCGCACGTCGGCGAAGGCCTCGCCGTGCGCGCGGCTCACACCCTCGAAGTGCCCGGGATCCGTGATGTAGACGCGCGTGCGCACGACGTGCTCCAAACTCGACCCGGCGCGTCCCAGCGCCTCCTCGACGATCCGGAGACAGAGCCGCGCCTGCTCGTAGGCGTCGTCGGGAGGAGGAGAGCCGTCCGCAGGGATGGGCGCCGTCCCGGCGACGTGCACCCGGTCGCCTGCGACCACGGCACGCGAGTAGCCCATGACCTTCTCGTACGGCGAGTGACCGGAGATCAGGCGGCGCTCCATGAGAGGGCTAGTATCGCGCCGCGTGAAGGCCCTCCGCCAGATCGACGGCTGGCCCGTGCCGTTCGCCGTTGCGGGCGCTCTCACGAGCGAGGGACGTATCGAGACGCACGGAGACCCGAGCCGCCACCTGCGCCTTGCCTCCGTGTCGAAGCCCGTTGCGGCACTGGCGCTGCTCGTCGCGGCAGAAGAGGGGGTGGTGGACCTCGACGAGCCCGCCGGGCCACCTGGCTCGACCGTTCGCCACCTGCTGGCGCACGCGTCGGGTCTGCCGTTCGAGGGGACGACGCCGATTGCGCCTCCCGGACGGCGACGCGTTTACTCGAACGAGGGCTTCCGCGTCCTGGGCGTGCACCTCGCCGAGCGAGCCGAGATGCCGTTCGCGGACTATGTTCGCGCCGCCGTCTGTGAGCCACTCGGAATCGGGCTCGATCCGTCCGGCGACCCGGGATCAGGGATGCATGCCTCTCTCGCGGACGTCCTGGCGATCGGCCGTGAGCTACTCGCCCCGACGATCCTCGCGGAGGAGACGCTCGCCGAGATGACCACAGTGCAGTTCGCCGGGCTGGCGGGAGTCTTGCCCGACTGGGGTCGCTTCGAACCGCTCGACTGGGGGCTCGGAGTGCAGCTCAACACGGCTCCGCCCTCGTGGATGGGCAGCCGGACCTCGTCACGGGCATTCGGTCACTTCGGGGGCTCGGGAACTTTCCTCTGGGTCGATCCCGAGGTGGGCGTTACCTGCGCTGCTCTCTCGAATCGCGAGTTCGGCGACTGGGCGAAGGCGGCGTGGCCCGTCCTCTCGGACGCCGTCCTCGGCGAGCTTCGCCCCTAGTCCGCGAAGAGCGGGCGGATGAGCTCGTCGAACGCCTTCGCGTCGCAGCTGGCGACCACGCATGGAGTCATCGTCGTGACCGTTGCGGTGCGGGGCACGCCCATCGCGAGGGCGACCTCCCCGAAGTACTCGCCGGCGCGAAGGACTCCCCGCTGGCCGAGCGAGGACTGCGACACCGCCGCGATTCCCGAGAGGAGGACGAAGAAGCGGTCCCCCGGCTCGCCCTCTCGCACCACCACGGTGCCCGCCGCGACCTCCTCGCGCCGCATGCAGTCGGCGAGCTTCCCGAGCGTCTCTCCGGGCAGGGTCGACAGCAGCCCGACACGGCCGAGCTCGGTCACGCTCGCCGGAACGTGTCGTGGAGACATCGCCGGGTACGGTACCCGCGTGGGATTCCTCGCCGGGTGGCGCTCATGTCCACGGTGTGCAGGAGTGCTGGACGCGGACACGCAGCGCGCGGAATGCAATGCCTGCGGGTCCGTCTACTACGCGAACTCCGCGCCGGCCGTCGCAGCACTCGTCGTGGACGATGAGGGCCGCGTGCTCCTCGCCCGGCGGGCGTACGAGCCCGACGCGGGCCTCTGGGACGTGCTCGGCGGCTTCCTCGAGGAAGGCGAGGACCCGCTCGCAGGCCTGCGCCGCGAGCTTCTCGAGGAGACGGGGGTCGAGATCGAGCCGGACGGCTTCCTGGGCACGTTCATCGACACGTACGGCGACGGACCGACGGCGACCTACGTCCTCAATCTCGCCTGGCGCGCGCACATCGTCAGCGGAGAGCTGGCGCCTGCAGACGACGTGTCGGAGCTTCGCTGGTTCTCGGCCGACGAGGTGCCGCGTCCCGAAGAGTGCGCCTTCCGCTGGGTGGCACCGTTTCTCGCGCGGTACGCGCAGCCGACTCCCTGAGAGGCTCGAAGGGGACTGATGGGCCGGTTGCCCGGCCCATCAGTTAGGGGAGGGGGAGGGGGAAGCCTCGAACAAACGTCCTGCAAAAGCCTTCCTACCAGGTTACGCGATGCGGCGGAAGGCCCAGGAGGCTCAGGCTGCGGCGATCTCGGCGAGCCCGAGATCGCGCTCGAGCGCCGACTTCGGCTTGGCGCCTACGGCCGCGGCCGCCGGCGAACCGTCCCTGAAGAGGATCATCGTCGGGATCGACATGACCCCGTACTTGACCGAAAGAGCTTGCTCGTCGTCGATGTTCACCTTCACGAGCTTCAACTCGTCCTTGCGCTCCTCGACGATCTTCTCGAGGACTGGGGCGACGGCGTGGCACGGTCCGCACCACTCTGCCCAGAAGTCCACGAGCACCGCCTTGTCCGATGTGAGGACTTCCTGCTCGAACGTCGCCTCGGTTACGTCGATTGCCATGCGTTCCTTTCTCGTTTCACACCTTCGTCTTCGACAGCATGAGACTAAACGACCGCGACCCCGCTGTTGTTCCCAGTTCCTAGACTGACGATCGTGCCGCCGATCTTCGCACCGCTCCCGGACAAGCCGGATCACGATGCGCTCGAGCGCGAGATCCTCTCCCTCTGGGAGCGCGAGGGGACGTTCGAGCGGCTTCGCGAGCAGAACCGTGGCGGGCCGAGGTTCAGCTTCGTGGACGGTCCCGTGACCGCGAACAGGATGGTGCTCGGCGTGCACACGGCCTGGGGCCGCACGCTGAAGGACGTGTTCCAGCGCTACAAGGCCATGCGCGGGTTCCACCAGCGCTATCAGAACGGCTTCGACTGCCAGGGCCTCTGGATCGAGGTGGGTGTCGAGCGCGAGCTCGGGCTCAACTCGAAACGCGAAATCGAAGAGTATGGACTTGCCGAGTTTGCGCGCCGCTGCCGCGAAGTCGTCATCCGGTCCTCAAAGGCGCTCACGGATGGTTCGATCAGGCTCGGCCAGTGGATGGACTGGGGGAACGACTACTTCACGTTCTCCGACACCAACATCGAGTACATCTGGCGCTTCTTGCAGCTCGTGAACGAGCGCGGCTGGCTCTACCTGGGCCACCGCTCCACCGAGTGGTGCCCGCGCTGTGGTACCTCGCTCTCGCAGCACGAGCTGACGCAGAGCGGCGTCTATCAGGACCGCAGCGACCCCTCGCTGTTCGTACGCTTTCCGCTGCTCGACCATCCCGGCGAGTCGCTCGTCGTCTGGACAACGACGCCCTGGACGTTGCCGGCGAACGTCGCGGCGGCGGTCAAGCCCGATGCCGAGTACGGACGGCGGGAGAATGGCGAGTGGGTCGCGGTTGCGCGATTCCCGGATGAGACATTCGTGCGGGTCGTCCAGGGCGGGGAGCTCGTCGACCTGCGCTACCGGGGTCCCTTCGATGATCTCGGCCCTGGGAGCGAAGTCGACCACCGGGTCATCCCCTGGGACGAGGTGTCGCTCGACGAGGGAACCGGCATCGTCCACATCGCCCCGGGCGCCGGGCAGGAGGACTTCGAGCTCGGTCTTCTGCACAAGCTCCCGGTGCTGTCCCCCGTGGACGAGGCGGGTCGTTTCTACGACTCGTACGGGTGGCTGCACGGGCTCTCGACGACAGAGGCCGCTGATCAGATCGTCGGACGTCTCGCGGAAACCGGGTTCCTGCTCGAGGCTGGCACGTACGAGCACCGCTACCCGCACTGCTGGCGTTGCGACACGCCGCTCATCTGGAGGGTTACCGACGACTGGCTCATCGCCGTCGACGATCTCCGGCAGACCCTCCTCGATGCGAACGCGACGGTCGAGTGGACGCCGGCGTACATGGGCAAGCGCATGGACGACTGGCTGCGCAACATGGGCGACTGGAACATCTCGCGGCGCCGGTACTACGGGCTCCCGCTGCCGTTTTATCCGTGCTCATGCGGGCACCTCAACGTGATAGGCAGCAGGGCGGAACTCTTGGAGCGCGCGACCGGCCCGGTCGACGATCTCGAGGAGCTCCGACGCCCGTGGATCGACGAGATCCGCATCCGCTGCGAGGCGTGCGGCAACGAGGTCGAGCGGATCGCGGAGGTCGGGGACGTCTGGCTCGACGCCGGCATCGTCCCGTTCTCGACGCTCGGGTGGCACAACGACGAGTACGTCGTCGAGGGGTACGCGACGGGCGCGGCCAGGGGGCTCACGAAGGCCGACCTCCCCGACCACACCTACTGGGAGACATGGTTCCCGGCCGACTGGGTGTCCGAGATGCGCGAGCAGATCCGGCTGTGGTTCTACTCGCAGCACTTCATGTCCGTTGCGCTGACCGGCCGAGCGCCGTATCGCCGCGTGCTCGGCTACGAGAAGATGCTCGACGAGAAGGGCCGCGAGATGCACAGCTCGTGGGGGAACACCATCGACGCGCCGGACGCCTTCGCGCGCATGGGTGCAGACGTCATGCGCTGGCAGTACTGCTCGCAGCCGCCGAATCAGAACCTCCTCTTCGGCTTCGGCCCGGCGCACGAGATCAGACGGAGGTTGCTCACGCTCTGGAACTCCGTCCGTTTTCTCGTCGACTACGCCAACATCGAGGGCTGGGCGCCGACGTGGAGCGAGCTCGAGAGCGGCCCGGAGGGAGATCTCCAGCCGCTCGACCGGTGGCTCGTCGCCCGTACGAACGCGTTCGTCGCGGAGGCGACAGCCGGATACGAGGAATGGCTCACCGTCAACGTCGTCCGTGCCTTCGAGTCGTTCGTCGAGGACGTCTCCAACTGGTACATCCGCCGGTCCCGGCGACGCTTCTACGGGCGCGCCGGAGGCTACGAGGGCGACACGACCGCGTTCGGCGTGCTCTGGTACGCGCTCGTCCAGGGGATTCGCGGCGTCTCGCCGCTCATGCCGTTTCTGACCGACCATCTGTGGCGTGTGCTCACGGCTCCCTGTGCTGGCGCGCCCGCATCGATCCACCTCGCCGGCTGGCCGGCGCCCGCGGCGCCCGATGCCGATCTTCTCGACGAGGTCGCCGAGCTTCGCCGGGTCGTGGAGCTCGGCCGCCAGGCCCGCTCGGGAACGGGGATCAATCTCCGCCAGCCGCTCCGGTCTCTCGTCGTCGAAGGCGCGCCCCTCGCCAGGTCACATACCGGCGAGATCGCCGAGGAGCTCCGCGTGAAGCAGGTCTCGTTCGATGTCGTGGAAGCGAGCGAGCTGCGCGTCAAGCCGAACCTGCCGGTTCTCGGGCCGAAGCTCGGCCGGGCGCTCCAGGACGTGCGCCGCGCGCTCGAGTCGGGTGACTTCGAAGAGCTTCCGGGTGGCGGCTTCCGTGCAGCCGGTCACGATCTCGAACCGGACGAGGTGCTCGTGGAGCGCCAGGGCAAGGAAGGCTGGGCCGTGGCGGCGGCCGACGGGGTGACCGTTGCGCTCGAGCTCTCGCTCGACGAGGAGCTGGAACGTGAAGGCCGCGTCTACGAGCTGATCCACTCGGTCAACACGATGCGGAAGCAAGCGGGGCTCGAGCTCACGGACCGCATCCTGCTAACCCTTCCGGAGGACGATGCCGACCTTCTCGTCCACGCAGATTGGGTCGCGCGTGACACCCTCGCCGGCTCCGTCGAGGCACGCGGCTCGGAGCTCGCGATCGAGAGAGCAGAGTGAACGAGCACGAACCGCTTCTGCGTAGCGCATACGACGCGTTCAACGCACGCGACATCGACGGCGCCCTTGCGCTCATGCATCCGGACGTCGACTGGCCGAACGGCATGGAAGGTGGGCGCGAAGTCGGCCATGACGCCGTTCGTGCCTACTGGAAGCGGCAGTTCCTGGTCATCGCGTCACACGTGGAGCCGCAGGACTTCGAGAATGATGCTGAGGGCCGGGTCGTCGTCCGGGTCCATCAGGTCGTCCACAACGTCTGTGGTGAGCTCGTCTCGAACCGCGCAGTGCTGCACGCCTACACGATTCGCGACGGCTTGATCGAGCGAATGGACATCCTCGACCACGCGTAGGTCGCCATTCGCCTCAGCCGGTCGTATCCTCCGTTCATGGCGCACTGCTCGACCTGTGGAGCGGCGACCGAGGAGCGGTTCCGGTACTGCCCGTGGTGCGCGACGCCGCAGAGGCGCAAGCTCGTCGAGTTCTTCATGGGTGCGGACGGGGACGCCGGTCGAGCGATCCGGATCTCTCGCTATCTCCCCGAGCAACGGGTTCGCTTCAGCGTGTGGGACGAGACCGGGACTGCTCGCGCGGCTGTGTCGCTCACCGAGGACGAGGCAGCGCGACTGGCGGCATTCGTCACGCCGCACCCCGAGCGGCGGCCGAGCGTCCTCGACGAGCTCCGGGCGCTCGTCCGCCGCTGACGCAGAGCTGTTACCGACGCACTCCGAGCACGAGCAGGTACTCGCGCTCGTGGACGACGCCGTCGTCCGTGCGGTGGTTCTCCTCGAAGTGGTCGACCCAATCTCGATGGAGCTCCTCGCTCCGCTCTCCGAGCGCCTCCACGAGTGTCTTCGTCGGCCCGTAGGACGTCGAGAAGAGCTCCCAGTACGCCTCGCCGGAGTCGACGCGCAGGGTGGAGTAGTGCGTCTCGAGCTCGAGGTCGAAGTTCTCGCCGAGAAGCTCCTGGACTCGTCCCTCGTCGCCCCAGTCGAAGGGGCTGCTCGGGGGCGGAGAGGGCTGGTACTTCCCCATGATCCGGAAGAGATCCGCGAGCCCGCTCGTGGGCGTCCAGTTGGCGAGTGCGATGCGTCCACCGGGAGCCGTGACCCGCGAGAGCTCGCCGGCGACCGCCGCGTGATCGGGCGCGAACATGACGCCGCACGTCGACGAGACGACGTCGAAGCTGCCGTCCGCGAGCTCGAGTCGCTCGCAGTCACCCACGAAGTACTCGATCTCCAGACCGCGCTCGTTCGCCCGCTCCTTCGCGGTCTCGATCAGGGCCGGCGCCAGATCGATCCCTGTCACGCTCGCGCCCGCGTCTGCGGCTCGCTCGGCGACGGCGCCGGTGCCGGTGGCAAGGTCGAGCCAGCGCTTGCCCGGCTCGGGATCCAGGCGCTCGACGACCTGTTCGTGGATGTCGATGATCGTCTCGGTGATCTGCTGGTACGGGCCGTTGCCCCAGACGACGCTCTGTCGCGCCTTCAGCTCTTCATATGCCATGTCGTGTGCCTCCTTTCGCAGGACGTACGTCTTCCCGACCTCAGGACCGCGGTCGGCGGCGGTTTCTTCCGCTAGCCACTCTGCGCGAGCTCGAGCTCTCGGCGGAGCTCGATCGGGAGGCGGAACGTCACGTCCTCCTCGACCAGACGGTACGGCTCGATGTCGGTCACGCCGCGGGCGCGGAACCAGTCGCAGACTCGGGTTACGAGCTTCTCGGGCGCCGACGCTCCCGAGGTGATCCCGACTGTCTGCGCCCCCTCGAGCCATGTCTCGTCGATCTCCGACTCGTCGTCGATCAGGTACGCCGCGGTACCGGCGGCACGCGCCGTCTCGACGAGCCGGTTCGAGTTCGACGAGTTCGCCGAGCCGATCACGAGCAGCACGTCGATCTCCGGCAGCATCTCCTTCACCGCCCACTGCCGGTTGGAGGTCGCGTAGCAGATGTCCTCCTTGCGCGGTGCGCGAATGTCGGGGAATCGCCGGCGTAACGTCGTGATGATCTCGGCGGTCTCGTCCACCGAGAGGGTCGTCTGCGTCACGTAGGCGAGCTTCGTGTCCGCCGGGAGCGAGAGCGACGATGCCTCCTCGACCGTCTGGACGAGAACCGTTGCCTCGGGCGCTTCGCCCATCGTCCCCACGACCTCCTCGTGTCCCTCGTGGCCGATCAGGACGACGGTGTAGCCGTCGTCCGCGTAGCGGCGGGCCTGGACGTGCACCTTGGTTACCAGCGGGCAGACGGCGTCGATGACGTTGTGCTCCAGACGCGCCGAGTTTTCGAAGACGGAAGGAGCAACTCCGTGCGCCGAGTAGACGACGGTAGCGCCGGCCGGGACCTCCGTCTCCTCCTCGACGAAGATCGCACCGCGTGCCTCGAGGTCGCGGACGACGTGGATGTTGTGGACGATCTGCTTGCGCACATAGACCGGCGCGCCGTAGTGGTCGAGCGCCTTCTCTACCGTCTCGACCGCGCGCTCGACCCCAGCGCAGTAGCCGCGCGGCGAGGCGAGGAGGACCTTCGTCACCACGTCGAACAGGCTAGCGCGCCGACTGGGCCAGGAAGATGCCCGCGAGCACGATCGCACCTCCGACGAGCTGCATCGCCCCCAGGGTCTCGCCGAGCCAGAGCCACGCGATGACGGTCGCGACGACCGGCTCGAGGGTCGCGACGATCGATGCCCGCGTCGCGTTGATGTGGCGGAGCGCGCCGGTGAGAAGGGAGAACGTGATCATCGTGCCGACGATGACGATGAAGGCGACGAGGACCCAGACCGGAGCCGAGTACTCCGAGAGGTTGCCCTGGAGCGAGACGCTGTCGCCGAGGACGCTCCACGGGAACTGCCAGAGCGGCTGGACGACCGCCCAGAGGAGCGCGGCGAAGAGGAAGCCGTAGAACGACAACGACGCTGGATCCCGGTGCCGGCGCTCCCGCTCGGCCATGAGGAGATAGACCGTGAGCGCGATCGCGCCCCCGAAGGCCGCGGTGACGCCGACCGTGCTGAAGGCGATTCCGGTCCAGAGCTCGACGACGAGGGTGAGCCCGGTGAGACACAGCGCGACAGCCACCCAGATCCGCCGCCGAATCCGTTCCTTGTAGACGAACCGCGCGAAGAGCGCGACGAAGAGCGGTGCGGTGAACTCGATGAGCAGGGCGACGCCGACCGGCAAGTTGTGGATAGCCACGAAGTAGAGCCACTGGACGAACGCCACGCCGATGAGCCCGAACGCGAGGAGGAAGAGAAGCTCGCGCCGATCGACGCGGAGGCGCGAGCGCGCGAACACGAGCAGGAACGCGAGGAAGCCGAGCGCTGCGCAGGTCGCGCGGATCTGTGCGAGCTCGAGTGACGAGAGCCCGGAGTCGAGAACGACCTTGGAGACGCTGCCGTTGACGGCGAAGAGCGTCGCAGCGCTCGCCACCATCGCGTACCCGAGCTTCGTGCGGTCGTCGGGGCTCTCCTCGGGCAGCAGGGTGGGCGCGTCGACCATGCGCCCGCAGGCTATCCACCTACACTGTGGCCGCCGGGGCGTAGCTCAGCCTGGTAGAGCGCCCGCTTTGGGAGCGGGAGGCCGGCAGTTCAAGTCTGCCCGCCCCGATAACGAGAGAAGCCCCGCGTTCGCGGGGCTTCTCGCTGACGGCCGATCGCGAGTCCTACGCGACGGCGGTTCTCTCGGTGCGTCCGACGAGGTATCCCCAGACTGCCCCGCCGATCACTCCACCGGCGAGCGGGCCGATGATGTAGATCCAGACGTCGCCCCAGTCCTGGTTGTAGAGCACGGGATCGAGCGAGCGCGCGGGGTTGAACGAGCCACCCGACGCAGGCCCGACCGTAGTCGCTGCCGTGAAGATGAAGAGGCCGATGAGGAGCGGCGCCATGACGCCCTTCCAGGCAGCACGCCCGTCGGTGGCGACAGTGAGGATCACCATGACGAAGAGTGCTGTGGCGATGAGCTCGAGCACGAGCGCTGCCCAGTCGTCGATCCCGACCCCCGGCGTCGTATCGAGAGCATCGGTCGTCTCGCTCGTATAGACGAGCGCCATCACGAGCACCGCCACGAAGCCGCCGACGAGCTGCGCGATCCAGTACGGGATCACGTCGCGGCTCGGGAACTTCCCGGCGACGGCGAGCCCGGCGCTGACCGCCGGGTTGAAGTGGCCGCCCGAGAGATGGCCGAACGCCGTGATTGCGAGAGCGAGTCCGAGACCGAAGCCGAACGCGATCCCGAGCGGCCCGATCGTGTCCATGCCCAAGTCGGTGGCCACGGCGATCCCGCTGAAGCCGAGGAAGAAGAAGAGAAACGTTCCGACTGCTTCCGCCCCCAGGCGGACGCCGAGTGGCTGATCCATTACCCAGTCCTCCTTCGTGTGTGCCGAAGCAGTGTTTCGTTGTCAGAAGGCCGTCTCCTCGCCCGCGGCCTAGGCTCCCTGCGTGGACGTCGGTCTCGTCGTTGCGGTCGCGCTCGCGTTTGCGTTCGCGTTCACGAACGGCTTCCACGACGCGTCGAACTCGATCGCGACGCTGGTCGCGACCCGAGCGGCGAGACCGGTCTTCGCCCTGATGCTGGCCGCGGCAGGGAACTTCATCGGCCCCCTCCTCATCGGGTCCGCGGTCGCGAACACCATCGCGGGAATCGCGAGCGTCGATCCGGGCGATACCGTCGAGGTCTCGATCGCGGCGTTGCTCGCCGCGGTTGGATGGAACGCCCTCACGTGGTACCGCCGCCTCCCGTCGAGCTCGAGCCACGCGCTCATCGGCGGCTTCATCGGAGCGGCGATCGCGGAAGCCGGGTTTGGGGCGGTGAACTGGGGCGGCCTCGACGGTTGGCGGCCCGAGGGGGTGATCGGTGTTCTCATTGCGCTTGCGGTCTCGCCGTTTCTCGGCGCGGCGGCGGCGTTCGTCATGCTGCGGCTGCTGCGAGCTGCGCTACGACGTGGGACGAGGAGGTTCAGGCGGCCGGTGCTCGAGGCTCAGTGGGTCACATCTGGCGTGCTCGCGCTCAGCAACGGTGCGAACGACGCGCAGAAGACGGCCGGAGTCGTCGCTGCGGTGCTCTTGGCAGAGGGTAAGACGTCGTCGTTGGCAGCTCCGTGGTGGGCGGTTGTCGGCGCCGCCGCTGCGCTGACGCTCGGCACGACGCTCGGCGGCTGGCGGATCGCTCGGACGATCGGACGGAGGATCTACGACATTCGACCTCTCGACGGCCTCGCGAGCCAGGCGGGCGCGGCCGGCGTCATTCTCGGAGCTTCGATCGCCGGTGCCCCGGTGTCGACGACGCACATCGTCGCCTCGTCCGTGATCGGCACCGGGGGCGGGCGAGGCAGGTGGAGGCGAGTCCGCTGGGCAATCGTGCGGGAGATGGGGGTAGCCTGGGTCACCACGATTCCCGTGACCGCGCTCGGGGCGGCCGGCGCGCTCGCGATCTGGAAGGTGATCTCGTGACGACAAGGAGCTGGTTCCTTCCCGAGTCTCCGGACATGGTCGGGATGCTCCGAAAGCAGTTTTCGGTGACCCGCGAGGGGGTCGACGCGCTCGTTGCATGGGCCTACGGCGACGAGTCCAAGGCGGACGTCGTGCGGGCGCTCGAGCACAAGGGCGACGAGCACAAGCGTGAGCTCGAGAAGGCGCTGACGACCGCGTTCACGACGCCGCTCGAGCCGGAGGACATCTACACGCTTTCGCGCGGGATCGACTGGATCCTCAATCTCTCGAAGGACCTCGTCCGCGAGAGCGAGGTGATGGCGTGCCCTCCCGACGCGCCGCTCGCCGAGATGTGCCGGGCGGTTGCCGATTCCGTCCACCTGCTCGGCGAGGCGATCGACGGCCTCGCGGCGAAGTCGGACGAGGCGACGGCGAAGGCGAATGCCGCGCTGCACGCCGAGCGCTACATCGAGAAGGTGTACCGGGACGCGATGGCGGCGCTGCTCGACCTCGACGATTTGCGCGAGGTGACCGCACGGAGGGAGCTCTACCGGCGGGTCGCACGGATGGGCGAGGGCGTGGTCGAGGTCGCCGAGCGCATCTGGTACGCGGTCGTCAAGGAAGGGTGATCACCCTGACACGGCTCGCAGCCGTATCCGCGCTGATGGCCACGCTGTGGGCGGTCGGGCTGGTTCTGACGGCACCGGGACGCAGCGCGTCGCCCGTCGCGTCGATCGCGCCCATCGGGCCGGCTCTCCGCTCGGTGATGACAGGCGTGTCCTGGCGGCCTGGATGCCCCGTGGCGCTCCGCGATCTGCGAGTGGTCACGGCTCGTCATGTCGGATTCGACGGCCGCGTACACACTGGGCGCCTCGTCGTCCACCGCGACATTGCCGCGGACGTGGCGAGCGTCCTGCGTCGGCTCTATGCTGCGCGCTTCCCGATCCGGCGCATGGTCCCGATCGACGCATACGGGGCGAGCGACTTTCGGTCGATCGAAGCCGACAACACCTCGGCGTTCAACTGTCGACGCGTGGAGGGTACGACCCGCTGGTCGGAGCACGCATACGGCCGTGCTATCGACTTCAACCCCATCGAGAACCCCTATGTGAGCGGAGGGCGCACGTCCCATCGCGCGAGCATCCCGTACGTCGACCGCGTGCCGTGCCGCAGAGGCATGGCATGTCCCGGCAACGTCGTCGTCAGGGCATTCGAGGCGGTGGGTTGGGGCTGGGGCGGCGAGTGGGCGGGGGACAAGGACTACCAGCACTTCTCCGCCAGCGGCCGCTAGACGCGCTCGCACCCTCGACGTTCAAGCGGGCGGCCGGGTTCGAACCGGCGACATCCAGCTTGGAAGGCTGGCGCTCTACCAGCTGAGCTACGCCCGCGTCCGGTTAGCGTAGCGCCGTGGACCCGTACGCGTGGTCGTGGAATCCCGAGGCCCTCGTCGTCGTCCCGCTCCTCACGGTCGCGTACGTCGTCGCTCTTCGACGCTTCCCGGTGCCGCGGTGGCGCGTTGCCTGCTTTCTCGTGGCGATGGCGCTCGTACTGGCGGTGAGCGCGACGCCGATACACACGCTCGGGATGCACTACCTCCTGACGGTTCACCTGCTGCAGAACGTCGTCCTTGCCGAGTGGGCTCCGCTGCTCGTCGTCCTCGGTCTCCCACCCGCGCTCGCCGCGGCCGTGACCCGACCGGCGCTGATGCGTGTTCTGACGCACCCGTTCTTCGCGCTTCCGCTGTGGCTCGCGAACTACATGGTCTGGCACCTGCCGTGGGTCTACGACGCGGCGCTCGAGAGCCCGAACGCGCTTCTCCATCTGGAGCACGCGCTCTATTTCGTGACCGGCGTCCTCATGTGGTGGAGCGTCGTCCAGGATGCTCCGCACCACCTCGGCGCGGGCGCCCGCGCAGGCTACGTCTTCGCGGCGTTCGTCCTGGGGAGCCCCATCGGCCTCGTCCTCGCGCTGGTCCCGCGAGCGATCTACGACTTCTACGTCCACGCGCATCACCGGGTGTGGGGCCTCACGCCGCTCGAAGACCAGCAGATCGCAGGTGTTCTGATGTCGGTCGAGCAGGCCGTCGTCTTCTTCGCAGTGTTCGCGTTCTGGTTCGTGCGTTTCCTGGAAGACGAGGAGCGCCGACCGGACGAGAACGGCCTCGACGGCCAGTACCCTCCGGGAACGCGCCCGTAGCTCAGTGGACAGAGCGGCG
>CAVQVA010000006.1:0-86271 GCA_963716975.1 uncultured Actinomycetes bacterium
CGCGTGCCGGTTTGCGCGAGCTGGGGGGTCGAGAACCCGGCCGAGGCTCGCTTCTGCAGCGTCCTCGCCGGCCGGGTGGACGACGCGTCCAGGGAAGCTGCGACCGGTCTGGCCCACTTCGATGCAAATGGCAACGCAACGAGCGCGGCGCGTGCTCGAGAGCGGCTCGCTTTGCTCTCCATCGCGGTCGCCTGATCGCCGTCGTCGGACGCTGCTAACGTCGCTCCATGGAGACCGAGTATCGCGCCCAGGAGATCGAGCGCCTCGTCGCCTTCGAGCAGAAGTTCGGCAAGGAGGGGCTCACGTTCGACGACGTGCTCCTCGTCCCGGCCGAGTCGCACGTGCTTCCGAACGACGTGTCCACGGTCACCCGCCTGACGCCGGCCATCTCGCTGAACATCCCGCTGATCTCGGCCGCCATGGACACCGTCACGGAGGCGCGGCTCGCGATCGCGCTCGCCCGCGCCGGTGGCATGGGGATCGTCCACCGCAACCTCTCGATCGCAGATCAGGTCGCAGAGGTCGACAAGGTGAAGCGCTCGGAGTCGGGGATGATCGTCGAGCCCGTCACGCTCCAGTCCGAGAACTCGGTCGCGGAGGCGCTCGAGCTCATGGAGCGGTATCGCATCTCGGGCGTCCCGATCATTGACCGCGAAGGCGTGCTCGTCGGGATCCTCACGAATCGCGACCTCCGTTTCGAGAACGACACGTCGCAACCCGTCTCGGCCTTGATGACGAGCCCGAATCTCGTCACGGCGCCGGTCGGCACGACGCTCGAGGAAGCGGAGGCGATCCTTCACCGCCACAAGATCGAGAAGCTCCCCGTCGTGGACGCCGACGGGCGGCTCAAGGGGCTCATCACGGTCAAGGACATCTCCAAGCGGATCAAGTACCCGGACGCGACGAAAGACGACCAGGGCCGCCTGCGGGTCGGCGCGGCGGTGGGCGTGGGCAACGACGCGCTCGAGCGCGCGGCGGCCCTGGTCGAGGCCGAGGTGGACGTCCTCGTGGTGGATACCGCTCATGGCCATTCCCACGGCGTGCTGGACGTCGTCCGCCGCCTCAAGTCCCAGCACGACGTCGAGCTGGTCGCTGGGAACATCTCAACGGGCGAGGGCGCGCTCGCGCTCGTCGACGCGGGAGCGGACGCGGTGAAGGTGGGTCAGGGACCCGGCTCGATCTGCACCACCCGCATCGTCGCGGGCGTCGGAGCCCCGCAGGTCACTGCTGTCTACGACGCGGCGCAGGCGCTTTCCGGCCAGGGCGTTCCGGTGATCGCGGACGGCGGCGTCCGCAACTCGGGCGACATCGCGAAGGCGATCGCAGCCGGTGCCGACGTCGTCATGCTCGGGTCGATGCTCGCGGGTACCGACGAGGCCCCCGGCGAGGTCATGGTGGCGCAGGGCGAGCGCTTCAAGGAATACAGGGGCATGGGCTCCCTCGGCGCGATGAAGGCGCGGTCGTTCTCGAAGGACCGCTACTTCCAGGGCGATGTCGAGGACGTCGAGAAGATCATTCCCGAGGGGATCGAAGGGCGCGTCCCGTACAAGGGTCCGCTCTCTCCGATCGTCCACCAGGTCGTCGGCGGTCTCCGGCAGTCCATGGGCTACTGCGGCGCCGCGACCATCGAGGAGATGAAGGTCCGGACCCGGTTCACTCGCATCACGCCGGCAGGTCTCCAGGAGAGCCATCCGCACGGCGTGACCATCACCAAGGAAGCGCCCAACTACCGGCGCAGCTGATGGCCCAGCCGAAAGCGGCACAGGCGATTCCGCTCCCCGTCTCGGATCCCACTCCGGAGGAGCGCCCGGTCCTCGTCGTCGATCTGGGGGGCCAGTACAGCCAGTTGATCGCGCGGCGCGTTCGCGAGGCGCGTGTCTACTCGGAGCTCGTGAGCCACCGGTTGTCTGCCGCCGAGATCGCCGCTCGGAATCCGGCAGCACTCGTGCTCTCGGGCGGGCCTGCGTCGGTCTATGCCGACGGCGCCCCGCAGATCGACGAGGCGATCTTCACCCTGGGCGTCCCGACTCTGGGGATCTGCTACGGCATGCAGCTCATGGCTCGAGACCTCGGCGGCTCGGTCGCGCGCACCGGCGCCTCGGAGTTCGGCAAGACGGAGCTCGAGGCGGCCGAGTCGGAGCTCTTCCACGACCTCCCGCAGGAGCAGACCGTCTGGATGAGCCACGGCGACTCGGTGACGGCGCCTCCGGCCGGCGCGACGGTGACGGCTTCGTCGCCGAACACGCCGATTGCCGCATTCGAGGACCGCGAGCGACATCTGTACGGCGTCCAGTTCCACCCGGAGGTCGTTCACACCCCGCACGGTCAGGAGATCCTCAAGAACTTCCTCTACGAGGTCGCGGGGGTGCCCCCGACGTGGACCCCGGCCGCTGTGATCGAGGAGCAGGTCGAGCGGATTCGCGCAGTCGTCGGTTCGGAGCGGGTCCTGTGCGCTCTCTCAGGGGGCGTCGACTCGGCCGTCGCTGCGCTCCTCGTGCACAAGGCGGTTGGCGACCAGCTGACGTGCGTCTTCGTCGACCACGGGCTCCTGCGCGAGAACGAGGCGGAGCAGGTGGTCGAGACGTTCTCGGGCCATTTCCGCGTTCCGCTCGTCCATGTTCAGGCTCAGCGGCGGTTTCTCGACCGGTTGGCGGGTGTCTCGGATCCAGAGGAGAAGCGCAAGATCGTCGGCGAGGAGTTCATCCGCGTGTTCGAGGAGGAAGCACGGAAGCTCGGAAATGTCCGCTTCCTGGTCCAGGGCACGCTCTACTCGGATGTCATCGAGTCCGGGGGCGGGGAGGACGGCGTCGCCGCGAAGATCAAGTCCCACCACAACGTGGGCGGGTTACCGGCAGATATGCGCATGGAGCTCGTCGAGCCGCTGCGGCTGCTGTTCAAGGACGAGGTGCGCAGGGTGGGCGAGGAGCTGGGGCTGCCCGAGCGGATGGTCTGGCGACAGCCGTTTCCCGGGCCGGGCCTCGCGATCCGCATCATCGGAGACGTCACGGAGGAGCGCCTCGCGATCCTGCGGAGAGCCGACGCGATTCTCCTCGAGGAGGTGCGCCGTGCGGATCTCTATCGCGACCTCTGGCAGAGCTTCGCCGTGCTCCCGGCGATTCGCTCGGTCGGTGTCCAGGGCGACGGGCGGACGTATGCCTACCCGATCGTGATTCGGGCGGTGACCTCCGAGGACGCCATGACCGCGGACTGGGCTCGCCTGCCGTACGAGCTCCTCGAGGCGGTCTCGAGCCGAATCATCAACGAGATCCCCAGTGTCAACCGTGTCGTCTACGACGTCTCGTCGAAGCCCCCCGCGACGATCGAGTGGGAGTGACGCGGGCTAGGAGCTA
Source organism: uncultured Actinomycetes bacterium (assembly GCA_963716975.1). GTDB lineage: Bacteria > Actinomycetota > Thermoleophilia > Gaiellales > Gaiellaceae > GMQP-bins7. The sequence goes on from CAVQVA010000006.1 coordinate 3,351, forward strand.
GGGAGTCGGTTCAGGCTCTTCGGAGTTTGCGTTGTTCGCCCATGAGGCTTGCGCGCCGGTGCTGCTCGACCAGGAGGCGCTCGACCAGGAAGCCGAGCTCCAGGACGCGCTCGACCAGGAGGCGCTCGACCAGGAAGCCGAGCTCCAGGACGCGCTCGACCAGGAGGCGGAGCTCCACGACGCGCTGTTCCACGACGCGTTCTCCGACGCCTCGGCCTGCCACTCGTAGCCGTCGAAGGCACGCAGCCCGGTTGACGAGTCCATCGATACGAACTGGTTCAGGCCGGCGTTCGGATTGGCCTGCCCGGCGGTCGCCAGGGCGTCCGTTCCGTCGACGATGCCGACTCCGAGCGCTCCGCCGGGCGTGTACCCGTTCGGGAGCGAGGTCGTGAGCATGAGCGCGCCCTTGACCTGATCCGGAGTCCACGACGGATGCCGGGAGAGGATGGTCGCGGCGATTCCGGAGACGACCGGAGCGGCAAACGACGTGCCCGACATCCACATGTAGTTGCTTCCGAGCGAGCGGTCGGCGAAGTCGCTCTTCATCGTCGACGACGACGGGACCGCGCCGTACATCCAGCGCCCGGGGGCTGCGACCTCCGGCTTCAGGAAGCCTTCGTTCGTATGACCCCAGGCGGACCACGGGGCTACGTAGTCATCGCTCGTGGAGGTCGTCCAGCCGGTCGTGGACGCGCCGACCGTGATGACGAACGGGTCGTTGGCGGGGGAGTACACGACGCCACTCGGCCCGTTGCTCGTGCCGTAGTTACCCGACGCCACGACGACCACGACCCCGTTGAGCCAGAGGGACTCGACGGCGTGATCGAGCGGATCCGCGTAGAACGCCGAACCACCGGCGTTCAGGGAGAGGTTCGCGACGCGGATGTTGTACTCGTCCTTGTGCGCGAGAATCCAGTCGCAGGCGGCGATGACGTCGCTGACGCGGCCGTTGCCGGCGTCGTCCAGGACGTCGAGCGCGATGAGGTTGGCCCTTGGCTCAGCCCCCGTGAACGGGGACACTCCATTCGCCGCGATGCTCGCGACGAGAGTGCCGTGGCCGCGCCCGTCACCGTTCGAGTTCGTGCCGGCGGAGACGAAGTTGACCTGGGTGAGGAGCCTCGAGCCGAACTCGCTTCGGCTCTGGACTCCGGAATCGACGACCGCGATCGCCGGGTAGGTCGTTCCGGCCGGGGGTGTGCTCCAATTGTTGGCGCCGGCTGCGGCAGGCCACACCTGGCTGTTCGAGTACGCCTCTGCGGCCGTCTTCGCGTCGGGCGTGATCGAGAGAATGCCGCGCCGGTCCGCGAGCCTCAGGATCTGGCGGCCTGTCAGCTGTGCCGAGGTCCCGGCGATCGACGCGAACCGGCGCCGGACGCCGAAGCTCCTGCCTGGGGCGTCACTGCGTGCGTTGCCAACGTCGCTCGCGACGTCGCGGCTCGAGCGACCCCTGCCTTGCACGATGACCTCGAAGACCGCGTCCGGGCTGCTCGTCGCTGCCGAGAGGAGCGACTCGGGAACGTACGCCGTGCTCTTCGCGGCCTCGGCGTGCCCGGCCCGACCCGCGCCGATCAGGGCGGCGAGGACGAGGAGTACGGCCAGCAGCATCGGGAGCTTCTCCCTCTTGCCGCCCCAGAGCGCGTTGCTTCGGAGCCCACCGGGGGAGCCCGGTGCGCTTTGTCGGCGGCGGCCCACGTCCTCGTGCCGCATATGTTCTTGCCCCTCCTTCTGCCCGTCGGTGTGACGGGCGCCGCAACAGATCACTTCCCACCGTACGGAGCGAACGCCGCCAAACGTGCCCCTGGAGGGGGACGGTCCTCCCTCGATCGAGTGCTCTTGCTGTCCGCGGTGAGATATGACCACGCGCGGTCGGCGCACCCGAGGTTCGCTCCCCCGTTCGAGGGGCGTATGGGCGAGTCTCGCCACCGATGCTCCGTGTGGCGGCCCAGCCATGAGCACCCCTGCGATGTGAGCGTTACAGCGACACCCAATCGACCCCACACCGGCCTGCTCCTCCCGGCGCAGTTCTACTTGCTGTCGGTCTATGTCGTCACGGCCGGGGCCTACGCGCTCGCAGTGGCGGACGCGCCACCGATCGACCAGGCGGACTGGCGGCTGGCGGTGCTGCTCGCGGCAGGCGCGGCCGTTGCGCAGCTCTTCGTCGTGGTCACGCCGCGCAACCAGTCGTACCACACCGCACCCGTTCTCGTCGTCGCGGCCGCGGTGCTCCTCCCGGCGCCGCTGCTCGCGCTCGTCGTCATCGTCCAGCACGTCCCCGAGTGGCTCAAGGAGCGTTACCCCTGGTACATCCAGACGTTCAACATCGCCAACTACGGCCTCTGCGCGCTCGCGGCCCAGGAGGCGTTCTCGTACGTCTCGACCGCGGGCGGCGACTACATCTCGAGCCCCGACCTCGTCTTCTTCCTCGCCGGACTTGCCGCGTCGGTGAGCTTCGTCGCGGTCAACCACCTCTTGCTGGCTGTCGTGCTCAAGCTCGCCCGTGGCCACTCCTTCCGCCAGAGCGGCCTCTTCACGATCCACAGCGTCTCCACCGATCTCGTGATCGCGTTGCTCGGCGTCGTGGTCGCTGCGGTCTGGATCGACAACCCGTGGCTCGTAGCGCTCGCACTCGCGCCAATCGTGCTCGTCCAGCGCACGCTGGCGCTTCCGAAGCTCGAAGCAGAGGCTCGCCAGGATCCCAAGACCGAGCTCTTCAACGCACGCCACTTCTCGGGCGTGCTCGAGCAGACCCTCGAGCGCGCGGAGCGCAGCGACCGGCCCGTATCGCTGCTCGTCGCAGACCTCGACCTTCTGCGGGAGATCAACAACCGCTACGGCCACCTCGCAGGTGACGTCGTGCTCGTCGGGGTTGCGCGTATTCTCCGCGAGCATCTCGGCGAAGAAGACTTCGCCGCACGGTTCGGAGGCGAGGAGTTCGCGCTCCTCCTTCCCGACGTCGACGAGTCGGACGCGAAGGTGGCTGCCGAGAGCATCCGCAGGGCCGTGAGCGAGGCGCGCTTCGACGTCGATACCTCCAGCGAGCCGATCTCGGCGACGGTGTCCATCGGCGTCGCGAGCTTCCCGGCGCACGCCACGACCTCCAGGGAGCTGATCTACCGCGCCGACGTCGCTGCGTATCGGGCGAAAGCCCAGGGAAGGAACAGGGTGGTCGTCGCAAGCGACGAAGCCGCACTGGACGAGCTGGCCGTCGAAGGAGTGCGCTCGCAGGCGCCGACCACCGTTCCGGCTCGTCCCGACCGGGTTGCGCCGCCAGCGATCAAGGCCCCGCCTCCGGCCCCGAACTACCTCTCGCTCTCGCGCCGTCTACGGGTAGTGGTCGGCGCCGTCGGCGTGATCGGGACGATCGCCGGCGCCGCTGCCCTGCTGCTGGGCGGGAGCGGTGACATGGTCGGCCTCGTAGCGCTGATCGCCCTCGTCGCAGTCGGACAGGCGCTTGCCGTCGAGGTGCTCGACCAGGGGACCATCTCCCTGAGCGCGGTCGGCTCCTTGGCCGGCGTAGCCATGTTCGGGCCGCGGGTCGCCCTTCCCATAGCGGTCGCGATCTGCGCAGTGGACTGGAGCGCGCGTCGTGGGAAGCCCTACCGGACCGCGTTCAACGTCGGCGTGATCGTCCTGAGCAGCCTTGCGGGAGCTGCCGTCTTCGCAGTCCTACCGGGCGACCGTTGGATCTTCGTCCTGGGCGGTGCTCTTGCGGGAGCCGCGTACTACCTCGTCAACATCGGCCTCCTCTCGACGGTGATCTCGCTGGAGACGAAGGAGCAATGGGTTCGAGTGCTCCGCACCCGCTTCGCGTGGCTCTTCCCCCACTACCTCGTGTACGGGGTGGTGGGCGCGATGGTGGCGCTGGCATACGACGTCGTAGGAGTGCTCGCGCTGTTCGTCTTTGCGCTCCCGCTGCTCCTCGTGCGCAAGACACAACTCGACTACATCGACCACACCGAGGAGAGCGTCCGCCGTCTGCGCGAGGCGGCAGAGACCATCGAGCGCCAGAACGAGTCCCTCACGGAGGCGAACGTCCTCCTGCGCGACCGGGCGACGGAGGCCATGGAGTCGCTGGCCGCCGCAGTTGACGCTCGCGACACCTATACGGCCGGCCACTCGCGGCGTGTCCAGGAGATCGCGGTTGCGATCGGACGCGAGCTCGAGCTCGACGAGCCGGAGCTCGAGTCACTTTCCTTCGCGGCGCTCTTCCACGACGTGGGCAAGCTCGCGGTCCCGGATGCGCTTCTGCTCAAGTCCGGGCCGCTCGACGACAAGGAGTGGTGGATCGTGCGCCGGCATGCGGAGGAGGGGGAGCGAATCATCGGCCATCTTGGCTTCCTCGCCGATGCGACGCCGGCCATCCGGCACCATCACGAGCACTTCGACGGCACGGGGTATCCGGACGGCCTCGAGGGGCAGGCGATTCCGCTCGGTGCGCGCATCCTCCACGTGGCCGACGCGTTCGACTCCATGATCACGACTCGTGTCTACCGTGCCGCGAAGTCGCTCGACGAGGCACTCGACGAGCTCCGCCGGGGAAGCGGGCAGCAGTTCTGCCCGACATGCGTCGGCGCGCTCGAGGCGCTCGTCGCGGCCGGTGCTCTGACCAACGTCCTCGGTGTCGATGCGCCCCCGGCTGCTGCCTAGCACGCTCCCGCGGGTGCTCGGCCTTCGCCTCCTGCTCGTGCTGGCGGCGCTCGGCGCCGCACTCGTCGGCATCTCGTCGACGAGCGCCAGTCGGCCTCTGTACGACGCGAACGTCAAGCTGCTCTCGCTGAAGGTGAACGGCAAGGGCGAGGCGCTCGTCTCGTACCGGCGGAGCGACGGGAGCGTGCGGCACGTGCTCGCATGGGGTGCGTTGAATGCGCGTCCTCCTGCGGAGGGCATCCCGCAGGTGCGGTTCAACTTCGACTACGCGGGAGGCTGGGGGAAGTACCGGAACGGGAAGTACTGGAGGACGTTCAAGAACGCATGCCGTGCGTACGACGGCCCGAAGTTGCCTCTGTTCGTCGCGGGCTGCAAGGCGCCGGACGGGACGTTCTGGACAGTCCAGTCGTGGCAGCGACGACTTCCGAACCTCGGCTTCGATCCCTGGCGGCCCGACCAGACCAACGTCGAGCTCCATCTCGCGCACTGGTCCGGTGAGCTCCCGGTGCTCGAGGTGTATGCCAACTGGACGTACGGCGGACAGTGGCAGGGGATCTTCGGTCGCCTCACGTATCTCGGGGTGCCGGTGCACGGGTTCAGCGCGACCGACAGGGGAGTCCCGAAAGATGCCTATGGTCGGAACATCCACATCGACACGTTCAACTCCGCCTACGGTGCGGGGTGGAAGCGGGAGTCGGGCATCCTCCTCCACAAGGGCACCGGGGCGTTCTGCCACAGCTTCGTCCCACAGAAGCCGTTCGCGTGGTATCCGAGCCAGGAGATGCGGCCGGCCGCGCCAGGGGAGCGCTATCGCGTGACGGTGAGCGGCCCGGGTGTGACGCCGGTGCTCCAGGTCGAGGTGCCTGGTCTCACGAACGGGGACCGCGCTCGTGATGCGGAGTTCAACGCCGCCTTCGATCGGGTGATGGCGGGCGACAAGATCTGCGCGCCCGAGCGGTAGGTCTCTCGCTCCTTCGCTCTGAACTGCTTCGACCTGCGATCAGGGGACTCGTTCGTGTGCGCCGAGCGCGGGGTGCCTCGCGGCCGATGCCGCCAGTCGCACCACGCGATCGCTGCCTCGCGTGACGTGACCGGCGACCAGGACCGCACGGCCCGCATCGATCTCCCCGTCCGGGCGCGAGAAGGCGATCTCGCTGTCGACTCGGGCGATGACCTTCCCGCTCGCAGCGAGATCTGGCGCGTATGAACGCTGGGCGGGATCGAGGAGGACAAACCCATGAGTGCCAGGACGCATGGTGCGCACCGGTTGATTCGGTAGCCAGAAGCCATACGCATCCGGCGCGGCGGTGACGAGCGGATCGGTAGGCGTGAGAAGCGGTTCGAGCTTCTGCGCAGTGCGCGAGAAGACGTCCTGGTCGAAGTTCCCGACGGACGTGCCAACGAAACCGATCGCCACGACAGCGACGACTGCCGCGGCAACGGGAACAAGGGACCAGCGCCACCGCTGGACGAGCCCGGCAGCACCGATCCCGACGAGCAACGCGGCGAGCGGCAGCAAGATCGCGAAGTACCGCTCGAGGCCGGGGTTCTTCACCCAGTACACGGCACCGAGAAGGACGGCGACGGCGAAGATCCCGAGCCCCGCGCGGCGTCGATCCGGATCGAAAGCGGCGATCCCGAGACCCACCAGCGCGGCTGCGATGAGCGGCCAGTCCCGGTGCCACACCCCGGCGAGGCCAGACGCCGAGGCGAAACCCACGACGACGACGGCGATCAGTGCGCCCGCCACGATGCCCATCGCAAGCCGGTTGAAGGGCATCAGCACGCCCGCGAGGCAGAGGAGCGCAAGCACGACAGGTATCCAGAGAAGCTCGCGGTCGGGGAGCGCGACCGGCGGTCGGAGAGCGACAAACACGACCGCGATCGTCAAGACGAATGCGAGCGCGCCCCGCGTTGCATCGCGTCGACGGTGAGGGAACGCGGCCATGCAGACGACGAAGGCGCAGAGAGCAACGAGGAAGAGCTCTGGCCGCGTGGCTGCCGCAAGCCCGAGCAGGACGCCTCCCAGGCGCGGACGCTGGTAGACGAAGGCGAGGGCGGCTCCGAGTCCCAGTGCCTGGGCCAGGGCGTCGGGACCTGAGAAGCCGGACCAGAAGGCGAGGGTCGGGCTGGCCAGAAGCACGAGGGCAGCCACGGCGCCGGCGAGCCACGTTCCTCCGAGGCGGGAGGCGAGGAGGAACGTCAGCGCGACGACTGCAGCCGATGCGAGCGTCGTGACGATCTCGGCGGCGCTCAGCCATCCGACTCCGAAGAAGTGGACTACCGCCACGGCGAGGGGAAACAGCGGCTTGATGGCCGCATCGGCGTTCGGCACGAACAGCTCGCCGCCGTGCCCGAGCACGGTCGTGGGCTCGAGGTGCTCGCTGATTCCACGTGCCATCAGCAAGTACTGGTAGCCGTCCGGGTAGAGGAGAGCCGAGTGGTGCTGTTCGAGGCGAATTGCGAGAGCCAGGCCGAAGAGGCCGATCGCGACGATCGCCTTCGGAGCCCACGTCCTCGTCATGCCTGCCCACGGAGAGGTCGAATCTTCTCCGTGACGTAACCAGCTGTCTCGGCGAGCCGGTAGAGGTAGACGCGGTCACGGGTGAGGGCGTAGAGGCAGAGCCGCACCGGTGCTGCCGCAACGAGGCGGACAAAGGTGACGGCCGCCCGTTCCGAGAGGCGCGCACGCGAAACGCCAGCCCACCAGAGCCGCCTCCAGTAGTACCCGGACCGGCACCTGTCAGCGCTCACCGTGTGCTCGACAATCGCAGTCGGCTCGAGCCAAACCTTCCAGCCCGATCGCAGCACGGTGTCGATCACCGCAGACTCTTCCCCCGAGAGCAGGGTGGTGCCTGTCCGTCCGAGCTTCTCCGAGAACCCTCCTGTCCCGGACATGGCCTCAGCCCGGAAAGCCACGTTCGCTCCGAACGGCCATTCGGCGCTCGAGCGCGCTTCTCTTGCCTCCGAGCCGAAGCGCGTGATTCCGGCGAACTGAAGCAGCCGGTCAGAAAGCCAGCGAGGCCTTGGCCGCTCCTCGAACCTGGGAAAGCACGCTCCGCCAACGCAGCCGATCGCCGGATCGGCTGCGAATGCCGCGACGATCGCCGCGGCCCACTCCGGCCGCGGTGCCGAGTCGTCGTCGACGAACGCGACGATCTCGCCGCGCGCAGTGGCGAGCCCACGGTTTCGGGCGCGCGACAGCCCCGGCTCATCCTCGCGAACGTACTCGAGCCGTGGTAGGGAAGCGTCGTGCTTGCGCACGAGATCGCGGCAGGACGGTCGCGACGCGGAATCGACGACCACGACCTCAGGGGCTTCCCCGGTGTTCCGGAGGGCAGAGAGCGCCAGCAGACATCGCTCGAGGTCGCGCGGTCGGTTGTGTGTACAGACTATGACGCTGAGCGAAAGCGTCACTCGACGACCTCGCGGGGCTCGAGCAGCGGATGTTCGGGCTCGGTCGTGCCACCCCTCGTGGAGCGCCGCACGTCCAGGCGATGGACGAGCGCGAGGACCGGCAACGACGCCTTCACCCATGGTGGAATCGCGGGGTCGCTCCCTACTCGGGCGCGAAGGAGCTCGCAGCGCCGCAGGTAGTCGGTCTCCGTATGCGGCCTGTACCAGAGCGATCCGGAATGCACGCGTCTAACAAAGGTCGGCTGCTCGTGGAATTCGATCGGGCCTCGAAACGCAAGCTGGGTGCCGAGGATCCAGTCCTCGCCGACGTTCGAGTCGCCGAAGCCGCCCGCATCCACGACAGCTTCCGTCCGCATGATCGCGCCGACGACGGGGTAGCAGTTGAAACGGAGGTTCGCGAGCGCGAAGAAACGGCGATGTCGGGCGACGCGGAACACGATCGGCTTCGGCGAGCGCTGGAGCACGACCTCCTGGTCCGTCCGCGGGTCCCAGCTCACGTTTCGACCGAGGCACGCGACTAGCTCGGGGCGAGCGGCCATCCTCTTCTGGAGGAACGACACCGAGCCCGGCAGCAGCCGGTCGTCCGCATCGCAGAAGATGAGCTCGGACGTCTCGACTCCGGAGAGCGCGAAGTTGCGAGCTCCGCCGACGCTGAGGCGCGCGGGTGCACGGAGAACCTCGACATCGGAGGGCAGTGGTGGGAGCGGCTCTTCGGATGCGTTGTCGACAACGATGACGCGTGGTCGCTCACCTTCCTGCGAGAGCACGCTCTCGAGGCACTCGCATAGGAAGCTGCAATACCTATTCCAGACTGGGACGACCACCGTGACACCCGCCGCGCGTCTCATCAGGGCTTCCGGCTTTGCTGTCCGAAGAGTTTCTTGCGGTCGAGGCGATAGATGACGTAGTCGGGCGAGTCGTAGACAACCCTTCCGACGCGGCCGTTCTCGTAGTAGTAGTTCCCGAGGGCGCGTCGCTGTGCCGGCGTTCGGAGCGACGCCGTCTGCCAGATGAATTCACCTAGGCTCTTGGGCTCGAGTGTCGTGTGCTTCTCGACGATGACGTAGCGCACCCCTCGTCGCCACATCTCCTGGCCTGCCTGCCACCAGTCGCGGCCGCCCGCGTAATAACGGCGCAGGAGGCGATAGCCGTTCGCGGCGAGAGCGAGCTCGCGCTTCGAGCTCACGTGCCCTTTCCCGACGGTGAGAACGCGCCTGCCCGTCGCGGCCGGGATGAAATACGCCGTGTCAGGATCCGTGGCAACCAGGCCGGGCCCCGGCGGAAGGTGCTTGCCGAGCTTCCAGACCGGCTGCAGCGTCGTGCCGAAGTAGCTCACGTCCGGCGGAGCCTCGAGGAGCGTGGCAACCTTGACGCCGACGGCGAGAGAGAACGTCGCGAGCACGATCGCGAGGACTCGTGTCCCCCCGGCGCGGGCGAGGACGGCCGCGACGCCGATGGCGAGCGGGATCTGGCACAGCAGGAGGAACCGGTACCAGACGGGGATGGGGAGGCCGACGACGCCGAGCAATCCGAGCCCCAGGCAGCCGGCGAACCACGCGGCCGGGACCACGTGGCCGCTGCGCAGGAGCCGTGCCAATCCCGAGATCCCGACCGTCCCCGCGACGAGCAGGACCGGCCAGCGCCAGCGCTCGTCCACCCAGTAGATCGCTAGGCGGCCCGACTCCCCGGGCGGCGAGTGGACGAGTGCCAGCTCCCAAACCGCGACGATCGCCGTCCCGACCGCGCCGATGACGGCCAGCCGGAATGCGGCCCGGCTCGAGGAAAGTCGCTCGAGGAATCCGGTGAGAGCACGCGGCGCCTGGGACGGTCGCCTGATGCGCGCCAGTCCATGAACGGCGAAGACGATGGCCGCACAGAGGCCGACGAAGAACACTCCACGCATACCCGTCTCGGTGAACGCACGGTCGAGCGAGTACGCCGGCCACGTCATCCCGAGCGCGAAGCCGGCGATCAGCGCGACGGGTGCCCGGTAATAGCCGGGCTCCCCTCGGAGCGCTGCGTAGCAGCCCTGAACCGTTGCAAGTATGCAGAGCAGGACGCCCGAGAACGGGTGCACGAGCATCGTCGTCGCCGCACCGAGGCACGCGAGTACGAGCATCGGGTATCCGTCGCGCTCGAGTGCCAGCAGTGTCAGCAACAGCATCGCGATCGCCAGGTTCTGCGGGAAGTAGCTCGCGTAGAGCGCTCCATGGAGGGACTGATCCGACGCCCAGATCACATGCGGCGGGCCGAACACACCCAGCAGCACGGGGAGCGCGAGCCATGCCGCACGGCTTCCAGCGACGCGGCGGGTGTACAGGAAGACCGAGTAGAGCAGCAGCGCGAAGACCGGGATGCCGACGAGCGACAGCAGCCGTCCGGCTGAGACCGGATCGCGCTCCCCGCCGCCGAGGAAGCTCCACAGGAACGCGACTGCCTGCATGTACGGCGTCGCGTGCTGCGTTGCCACCTGCTGCGCGAGGAACGGGCTTTGCTCCGCGAACGGTCGCTGGGCCATACCCGTGACGAGCGCGATGAACGTCGGCGTGTCGGACGTGACCCGGAGCGCGTAGTCGCGCACTCCCGCCCAGACCGTCATGCTGAGAAGGCCCGCCAGGAGGATCAGAACCGAGCCGCGGAGGAGGGCGTCGAGGTCGAGACGTGCCAGGAGAGGGCGGGCGACCGCTCGCGCGCCACCGTCGATCTGCGGTTCGACCAGGGCTAGACGGACGCCACCAAGCTCTCCTCGAGCTTGTTCGACCTCCTGGGCGAGCCGTTGTGCGCGCTCTTCCGCGCTCCTCAGCGAATCGAACCAGGCATGGCTGCGCTCTTCGTCGTCTGATGTCGCACGAGCTGCCGCCTGCTCATGCAGCCGGCGAACGAGCTCCTCGACCCGGTCCTGAGGGTCGACGGGCGGCTCGGCAAGCCGGAGCGGGGGGCGGATGGCGCCGTGCCGAAGCGTCGAGCTCCCTTCCATTTCTCAACCCGTTCAAGCCGTGCCTGGCGGCTCCTGCGGGTCGTTACCTCCTCTCACGCACCGAGCGCACGCTCGGCGGCAGGGGTCGCCCGCGCCGCGCGATCACTCGCTGAGATGTCCCGGATCGACAGTAGGCCTGGAAGGAGGCGGCGAGCGGCCACCGCCAGCAGCAGCAACCCGGCCAGCTCGCAGATCACCGTTGCAAGTGCGGCACCGATGGATTCGAAACGCGGCACGAGCACGAGCAGCGTACCGAGGTTGACGAGCAAGGAGCAGCTCACCTGGACGGCGAGAACGCGGAGCCGACCGATTGCAAGCAACGCGGTTCCGATCACCCCACTCGCAGCGATGATCGGCAGGCCCGCGCAGAGCACCGCGAACGGATACCGCGCGTCCGAGTACTGGGAGCCGACGAGATACGGCAGCGCCACCTGGCCGAGGACGGCGGCCACGGCTGCGAGCGGCACGGTGATCGCGAGCGTCCAGACGAGTGCATGTCGAGTGCGTCCGACGAGTCCCTCTCGACCCGGCTCGACAGCCAGTCGAGGGAGCAGAGCCGTCGTGATCGCGTTCGGAAGCATCAGCAACCCGAACGCGAGAGTCGCCGCGACGCTGAAGACGGCGGTCTCCTCGGCGCTTCCCAGCACCGCCAGGGCGATCGTGCCCGATCGGTAGTACGCGAGCGTCGCGAGCGCGATCAGCCCGATCGGCGCCGCCCTGCGCAGCGCGCTCGGCCGGCTGACGGCGTCGCTCAGGTCCGCGACCGCGGGCAACCGCACGATGAGAGGAACGAGGGTCAGGAGCATCGCTAGGGCGAGTGCGGCGAGCAGGACATCGGCACGTGGCACGAGGAGACCGCAGAGGAGAGTCGCGGCGACCGCGAGGCTCGCCCCGGCCACCCTTTGCATCGCCTCCGGCTTGAGGTCCTGGCACGAGCGGTAGACACCGAGCACCGAGAGCGCGAGTGCGCCGCTCACGGCGAAGGCTGCGGCCGCCAGCGCGAGCCACGGATCGCCGAGCCAGGTTCCCACCAGAGCCGCGGTGACGAACAGCGCGACGACGAGCGGAGCCCGAGCCTCCAGCAACCCTCGCAGAAGGGCACCCCGCGATGCCGCATCCGAGGCACCATCACGTGTCAGAAGGGTCCCGGCTCCGAGGTCGAGCGCTGTCATCAGGAGACCCGCGCACGCAAAGGCGGTCGCGAACGCGGCAAACTGGTCCACGGACAACAGCCGAGCGGCGAGGAGTACGACGAGCAGTGCGGCCGCCTTGGAGGCGGCGTCGCCTCCGAAGGCGAGAAGCGCGTTGGCGCCGAGCCCGCGGACCTTCATGCTGGGCCACCTACGAGCGCGGCATCGAGCATGTCGGAGTAGCGCCGGAACGAGCTCTCGTCGGCACGCGCCCGGACGCCGGCCGCGAGTCGCGTGTGGTCTCGGGCCATCGTCTCCATTGCCCGAGCGAAGGCCGCCGGATCGTCGGGCTTGCAGAGAATCCCGTCCTCGCCGTCCCTCACCGCGGCCGGCAGGCCGCCGACGCTCGTCGCGATCACAGGCCGGCCGTAGGCGAACGAGAGCTGTGCGACTCCGGACTGGCTCGCCGAGCGGTAGGGAAGCACCGTGGCATCCGCGGCGCTGAACAGCAGAGCAGCTTCCTCGTTCGAGACGTAGCGGTCGCGAAACTCGACCCGGTCGCTCAGCCCGAGGTCGTCGGCCTGCGCGCGGAGCTCCTTCTCACAGCTCCAGAACCGACCCGCGACGACCAGGCGCACGTTGATGCTCGGATCGACGAGCGCGAGCGCGTCGAGCGCGAGGTCGATCCCTTTGTACCGACGAACCGCCCCGAACGCGATGAGCAGGAGATCCGGATCACCGTGCCGAGCGCGCTCGGCAGCGATCTCCTCCTCGCTCGGTTCGCGGGCGAGGTCGGTAGCGACGAAACGCGGATGGAACGCCTCGAGAACGGGTGTGGAAGCGAGGTCGAGTGCCGCAAGCTCGGCGCGCTGGTGCGGGGCGTGGGTGACGAGCAGGTCGGCGTGGCGGAGCACTGCTCGCGTCAGCTGGATCGTCCCCGGATGCCGTTCGTGCGGCATCACGTTGTGGCAGATCACGACGCGCTCGAGCGCTCTGGGCGAGTGCTTGAGGATGAAGCGGTAGGGCAGTGACATGACGGGGTGCAACCAGGGCAAGACGAGCGCGTTTGCCTCGAACTCCTCGGCACGCCGGATCGCACGCCGCCACGTGCGCGGGTCGTACCAGTCCAGCATGAGCGAGGGCGTCGGGTTCGAGTCCGGCGGCGCCGAGGTGTCCATCGACGGCCCCCTGTACAGCAACGGTGGGTACATGTGTCGCCAGCCGAGAAGCTCCACCGGGCTCTTTGCGGACATCGCCTTGACCAGCGCAGCGTTGAAGTGCGCCGCTCCGGCGGCATGCGGATGGACTGCGGCGATTACGACCTTGCGCGGAAGGGCCACGAACGGCCACGTCTCCTAGCGCGTGCGAGGGCCGTCGCGGCCTTCCGAGGAGGCCCTCACGTCATACAGTTGATGCGGTCCGCGTTGGGTTTGCGACGGTTCGTACTCGACCCGTCTCAGGTGGAAGAGCACTTCCTCCAGAAGGCGATGATTCGTATTGATCCCGTCTGCGATCAGCCCGCAGAGGAAAAGCCCGATGCTGAGAGCGAGGGTCAAGAGGGCGGCGAGGAGTGCAGGCAGGTGCATTCCGCCGGACTGATAGCCGACGAGGAACCAGGTCGTGAGGCCGATGCTGAGCGCGAACATCACGAGCGCAGCCCGTCCGAACACGGAGAGCGGGTTGGCGTGAAGCAGCATTCGAAATGCCTGTCCACCCGCATCCCCGACATAGCGAGCGACGGAGCGAGTCATTCGAGACTCGCCGCTCACGCGCGAGAGCGCCGGCACGGAGACTTCTCGGACGGCGAGGTGAAGCCGGGCTGCGCGAATCAGCGTCTCGAGCGTGTAGGTGCAGTCGGAGATCACCGTGAGCCGCATGAGAGAGTCCCGGGAGAACGCTCGGTAGCCGGATGTCACATCGGTGATCGGGACCTTCAGTATCCGTCGGAAGAGCCAGGAGCCAATCCTGTTCCCTCGTCGCCGGACCGCCGACTGCTCATCCGACTCGGCAAGAGGTCGGACCCCGACGACGACGTCCGCCTCGCCGCGGACGATCGGTGCGACGAGGCTCGGTATGAGCTCGGGAGCGTGCTGTCCGTCACCGTCGAGATGGACGACGATGTCCGCGCCGGTGGCCAGCGCTGCGTTCATGCCGCTGCGGAAAGCAGCCGCCAGCCCACGGTTGCGCCTGTGGCGCTCTACGTGGTCGGCGCCGGCCGCGAGCGCGATCGTCGACGTCGCGTCGGTGGAGCCGTCATCGACGACGATGACCTCGACCTCGCCCTGGGGGATGCGACGAGGCACACGGGAGACGACGGACCCTATCGTCGCGGCCTCGTCGTACGCGGAGATGACGACGGCGACCTTGTAGCCCTCCCTGGCCGCGTTCTGGCGAGGGAGGACGCGGGCGAAGTCGCCCAATCGTGCCGACCTATCGACGGTAGACGTGCTCAACGCCTCGGACGACATCGGTTCGATCAACCCATGCTTGGTCGATGCCGGGGCCGCCGTTGACGGTGTCCCGTACGCCGTCGCGTGCCGACAGCTTGTCGTTGCCTTGCTCACCGAGGAGGACGTCATGTCCCGGTCCTCCGAACAGGCGGTCGTTTGCCGACCCGCCGCGGAGGACGTCGTTTCCGGCGCGTCCGCGGAGCGTGTCGGGTCCACCCATTCCGGAAAGGTTGTCGTTGCGCTCCGTGCCGACGAGCGAGTCGGCGCCGCTCGTGCCGACGAAGTTCGCAGGAGGCACGACGGTCGCCTTGGAGGTGCTTCGCAGTGGAGCGACACCGCTTGTTGCATAGCCCGTAATCCCCAGGACCAGTGTCACCACGATCCCGAGCAGCAGGATCCTACGTGCCTTCATGTGTTGTCTCCTTAGCGGCTTGGTCGGTCAGCGAACCGGCCTCATGCTTCTTGGAAGGCTCGGATGATAGCTATCGACTCTGTCGGATGCGCAGCCAACCCCCAAACGGGGGCTGGACTACGGTACGACGCCCGCGTGCGGCTTAGCTGGTGCAGGCGGGCCCGTCGCTGGTGTCTGCGGGCCCGTCGCTGCTGGTTGGTGGCCCGTCGTCAGCGCCGAAAACGCCGCATCGAGATCGGCCGGATACTGCGTCGGCGTCGGCCAACCGGAGCGATCGGGAAAGAGATCGAAGCTCCCGCCGTCGTGACACGCGACGCTCTGATACGCGCCGGTCCTGGGCAGGTGGAAGTCGGTCCAGTACTCGCGGGCGAGCGAGCGGGCGAACGTCTCGTTCGCCCCGAGCGCCATCGCGACCCAGGCAGTGATCTGAACCGCGGCGCAGTCGGTGAGCGCCTCGTCGTAGAAGCCGCGAAGGTGGACGGACTCATGGCTCAGCACATGAACTGCCGTCAGTTGCGAGGCCCAGAAATCGCACGCCGCACCCTCCCGCTGTCCGAACACGCCCGTGTCGCGTGCTCTGCGCAGCGCCGTGCGGCAGGCTCTCGCTGCGTCGCCTGAGGGATCACGCCAGAACGACGCGCCGGGTCGGCAGGCGCGCGGCGAGAAGCGAGCAACCCCATCCGGTGCGGGGCCTGCGAGTTGCGCGCTCCAGTGGAACGTCGTGACCGCCCAGGACACGCCCGCATCGAAACCGAGACGGCTTCCCAGGGCTCGCCAGGACGGCGTGTCGACGCATTCGACGGACACCGGTCGTCCCGCAACGAGACGTGCGACCTTCGTGGCCTCGGCCTCGAATGGCGTGACGTTCGCAGTCCCACCTCGCCACGGCGACGGCTCGCCGGCTTGAGCGACATTCGCGAACACCAGTACGACCAGCGCCAGCACCGGCAGAGGACGCTTCCGCAGACCCATTCCCCTCTCCGCAACGGTCCTCGGGCCGCCCCGAGGAATAATCGGAGTCTCTGCGATTTTCGGGCGCTGTCAAGCTCACCCGTTCGCGGCGGGATGGGCGCCGTTCGGGCCGAGGGTCGCGGACGCTGCCGGAGGCCGGAGTCGACCGGTCAGTCGGGCATTTCTGGGCCGACTTCGACGAGTGAGCTCACTTCGACCAACGGACCGATCTCGGCTGACGGACCCACGTCGACGAGGAGGTAGGCACATTGCCTCCGGTCGTACGGGAACGGGGACGGCCCGGTCTTCGCGACGATGAAGCGTTCTCCGTCGAGCTCGACGAGCTCTCCGATCTCGGGAGGCTCACCTTCGCACTGGGTAACGGTGTAACCGCCCGCTCGCAGGACGAAGCGAAGGTGGGTCAGGCTCGACGACTGTGCGGCGAGGTAGGGGCGATCGGGGGTGGCGGCCTTGACGTCCTCGTGCTCGCTTCGTACTCGCGCGAGGTTTGCCTCGATCGCGGAGAGACCCGCGACACGCCGCGCGAGCGCCGCCTCCAGTGTCTCGAGCTCTTGCTCGAGCGTTTCGACGCGATTCGTCTCGCGAGCGAGACGAGACTCGGAAGCGCGGATCGCCGCCGACGTCTCCTCGGCCTGCCGTCGCGCCAGCTCGCGCTCCTCGGCGCGCTCGGCGAGCAAGCGTTCGTGGTCGCCGGAGAGGGTCTCCAGACGGCTGCGTGTCTCTGCGAGCGAGCGCTCGGCCGACTGTGTCCGCGCATGCGCCTCGGCAAGCGCTCGCTCGGATCCTTCACGCTCGACCTGGAACCGAGCCTCGAGCTCGGCCACGACCTGCTCGTGTGCTGCGGTGGTGGCTTCGACGGTGGCGAGCTGACGCTGCAGCCCGGCCAGGTGCGCTGTCTGCTCGGAGAGGCGTGCTTCGCTTCGGGTGAGGGCGGCAGAGGCGCTCTCGGCCTGTCGCACCGCGCCGACCCGTGCCTCCTCGAGCGTCGGCAAGAGGCCGCTCAGCTCGGCGATGACTACCTCACGCTCTGCGAGAAGCTCCGCGCGCTGGCCCGCCTCCTCGCGGAGCCGGGCGAGCTCCTCGCGCAGAGTCGCCACCTCGGCGCCGATCGCGAGCAGATGCCGATCGGCCTCCGCCAGCTTCGCCATCGGCGTCGCGGGATCGTCCTCTGGCGGTCGCAGAGACGTGCGTCCCTCGTTGCCCGCCTCGAGCGGAAGCTCCGTGCCTTCGCCCTTCTCCATTGCCTTCATATCGACCCCCACCCATGCTCTCTTAAGGCGTGTGCTCTCTTAGGGCGTGTGCATCCGTGACCGACCTTCATTCGAGGTTGCACCGGGTGACTCCTGCGCGGCGAGAGCCTCGCGTTCACCGCGTTCGAGGAAGCAGGCGGTCGTCAGCTCAAGACGCATGCCCGCTGTCCAATGCTCCTGAGACGGTTCGAGCGTGGACAGGAAGGGTGGCGCGTGCGTGCTTACCGGCCCGTGCGCTCCGTCGGATCGCGACTCCCCACGAATCGCCATTCCCCGGACGAAGTGCCTTGGCCAGCCGCCTGCCGGCGGCCTCCAGAGCGGCGGTCCGAGGGGGAAGCGCCCAGGACGCTGCCTGAGCCCCCCGGCGACGAAGCTGGGCTTCGATGACGAGCTTGTCCCCGGAGCGACGGAGGTTGTCGCCGAGAAGGCGCGCTCCCGAGGCGGACCTGGATCCCGGGAGCAACGCGTCGACCACTGCGCTCGTCGCGTCCCGCACGCCGCCGACACGAAAGACGACACGAAGCTGCGTGAGGCTCGACGACTCTGCGGCGAGGTAGGGACCATGCGGGGTGACGGTCTTGACGTCCTCGTGCTCGCTTCGCACCCGAGCGAGATCGGCCCCGAGGTCGGAGAGGCTGGCGACATGCCGGGCGAGTGCCGCCGACGTCTCCTCGGCCTGCCGTCGCGCCAGCTCGCGCTCCTCGGCGCGCTCGGCGAGCAAGCGTTCGTGGTCGCCGGAGAGGGTCTCCAGACGGCTGCGTGTCTCTGCGAGCGAGCGCTCGGCCGACTGTGTCCGCGCATGCGCCTCGGCAAGCGCTCGCTCGGATCCTTCACGCTCGACCTGGAACCGAGCCTCGAGCTCGGCCACGACCTGCTCGTGTGCTGCGGTGGTGGCTTCGACGGTGGCGAGCTGACGCTGCAGCCCGGCCAGGTGCGCTGTCTGCTCGGAGAGGCGTGCTTCGCTTCGGGTGAGGGCGGCAGAGGCGCTCTCGGCCTGTCGCACCGCGCCGACCCGTGCCTCCTCGAGCGTCGGCAAGAGGCCGCTCAGCTCGGCGATGACTACCTCACGCTCTGCGAGAAGCTCCGCGCGCTGGCCCGCCTCCTCGCGGAGCCGGGCGAGCTCCTCGCGCAGAGTCGCCACCTCGGCGCCGATCGCGAGCAGATGCCGATCGGCCTCCGCCAGCTTCGCCATCGGCGTCGCGGGATCGTCCTCTGGCGGTCGCAGAGACGTGCGTCCCTCGTTGCCCGCCTCGAGCGGAAGCTCCGTGCCTTCGACGTTCTCGATCGTCTTCGTCTCTATGGCCGCGCCACCTACCGGGCAGTATGACGGTTCTGCTCGTGCTCCCGGAGAGGCGCGGCTAGCGAATCCGACGGTCTGCTCGGGAGCCGAGCTCGACTTCGAGCCGGAGCGGTATCGAGAGGTTGTCCGGTCTCGCTTGTAAGGATTCAGTGAGAATTCTCGGCGTTCGGCGGCCTCGTCGTTGACGTCTGGTAGTCGTACACAGCTAGCTCGCTCGACCCCCGCACTCCCCCCTTATGCGGCCAGAGCCAACCGGCGCACCCCCGTCTTTGACCTGTGATTCTCCGATCACGAGAAGGGCTGCCGCTGGGACCGACTCCGCAGAGCCGCTGCTCTTCCACAACCTGATTTCACCAGCCCACTCAAACGCACACGCGATGATGGCTCGTCCAGAAATCGAGATCACATTGACCCTGCACGCTCCCTCACAGCCCTCGTACGGGCGCTCAAGCTCCGGCAGCCTGCTACCGATGGGGTGGGCGTGAGGGCCGCAACTCACACGCTCGGTGGCGCCGCACGGCGCTGTCTGCTTGCCGCCGTTTCTCTCACCCTTGTGGGTGCTGCGATTCTCGCCGGTGTCGCGGGAGGCGCTCCATCGGCCGCTTCCCCACTCTCGGTGGTCTCACCCGCCCAGTCCACAACCGTCAGCGGGCAGGTGACAATCAAAGCTCACGACTCCGACGCGAACGTGAGCCATGTCGAATTCGATGTCTGTGACGGGAGCAGCGCCTACGAGGATCTAGTCCCAACAGGTGGCGACTGGCAGGTCGTCTGGGACTCGACAACGTGCCCGAACGGCAACCGCAACCTTGCTGTCTATGCCTTCGACAGCGGAGGAAACATCCTCGCGCAGGTGCCCGACTGGCCGCTGAATGTGAGCAACACCGCCGCCTCGCCTCCTCCCCCGCCAGCACCTTCGGCCGACTGCGACCCGACAAGCGCACCTCCCGCGATCGCGAGTCAGAACTACGGGGTCGTCTTCCAGGACTGCTTCTCGGCATTCGACTCGAACGTCTGGGCTAATCATCAGTGGTGGGAAACCAATCCCCCCTCGGGAACAGTCTCGGTCCAGAACGGTCAGCTGAACATCGTCTCGAGGCGAAGCGACGGCTACCCGGACCTCTCGGTGTCGAGCGAGCCGCACGGCAACGGCTGCCCCGCCAACTGCGCCGTCGCGGGGAAGAATTTCAAGTACGGCTACTTCGAGGCGCGGATCTCCTGGAACAAGGGCCCCGGCACCTCGCCTGCGTTCTGGCTCTTCTCGACCGCGCACGCGACGAACCCGAACTGGCCGAGTCCCAAGTGCGCCAATCCGAACTGCCTCTCGGCCGAGTTCGATGTCGTGGAACTGTACGGCAATCACCCGGATGTCTTCACCGGCACGATCCATCGCAACTCGTGCGGCTGCTACGGCCAGGGCGACCAGCAGAACTCGAACAACTGGATACCGCAGCCTCAGGGCACGGATCTCTCGGCCGCCTACCACACCTACGCGGCCCTCTGGACCCCGACGAAGGTGAGCTGGTACCTCGACGGCGTGTTGCAGATGAGCGCGACGCCCTACGACTCGTTCAACCAGCAGATGCACCTGCTCCTGTACAACTGGAGAGGCTCTTGGGAGTCCGGCAACGACCCTGGGCCGAACTCACCCGACGAGTTCTACACCAAGGTCGACTGGGTGCGGGTGTGGCAACAGGGCGCGCCTCCGCCACCTCCGCCACCTCCGCCACCTCCGCCACCTCCGCCACCACCGCCACCTCCGCCACCACCGCCACCTCCGCCACCACCGCCACCACCGCCACCACCGCCACCTCCGCCACCTCCGCCACCGCCACCGCCACCGCCACCGCCGACGGCTCCCGTGAACACGGCCTGGCCGGTGCTCACAGGGATCGCTCGCGACGGCCAGACGGTCACGAGCTCGAGCGGCACCTGGACAGGGACGGCGCCGATCACGTATGCCTATGCCTGGCGCCGCTGCGATTCGAACGGCAACAACTGCGTCACGATCGCCAACGCCACGAGCTCCTCCTACGTCGTCGCCTCGCCTGACGTCGGCTCCAAGCTCTACTCGCTCGTCACCGCCACGAACGCCTCCGGCTCTGCCTCCCAGCGAAGCGCCCTGAGTGCGACCGTGGCCGCCGCTCCGCCCGTAAATACGTTGTGGCCCTCACTCACAGGGATCGCTCGCGACGGTCAGACGCTCACGAGCTCGAACGGAGCCTGGTCGGGGACGGCACCGATCACCTACGCCTACGCCTGGCGCCGCTGCGATTCGAGCGGCAACAACTGCGTCACGATCGCCAACGCTACGAGCTCCTCCTACGTCGTGAGCGCGGCGGACGTCGGCTCCAAGCTCTACTCGCTGGTCACCGCCTCGAACGTCGCGGGCTCAGCATCCCAGCGAAGCGCACTGAGCGCGATCGTGACCGTGGCTCCGCCCGTGAACACGGCCTGGCCGGTGCTCTCAGGGACCGCCCGCAACGGCCAGATGCTCACGACGACGGTCGGCACCTGGACGGGAGCGCCGCCGATCACCTACACCTACGCTTGGCGCCGCTGCGACTTGAGCGGCAACAACTGCGTCACCATCCTCAACGCGAACTTGCAGTCGTACTTCCTGACCGTGGCCGACCTCGGCTCCAAGGTGTACTCGCTCGTCACCGCCACGAACGCCGGCGGCTCTGCTTCCCAGCGCAGTGCGTTGAGCGCTCTCGTCGCTCCGTAGACGACAGACAGTCGTTGTCCGACGCCACGGGGTGCTCGCGGGTCGCTTCGTCCCGGTTCTAACGCGACCTCCCAGGTTGACCGTCCCTGACTGAGACCTGCCAGGTGGCGATCTCGGAGCGGTAGAGCGTGTGGGGTGGGGCGGGGTTAGCTACAAGGAGTCTTGCCGTTTACGTTGCGCTGACCGCGATGAACTGGGGATGTGGGGAAGGAGCGGACCGAGAACTGAAGGGCTCCCGGCGGTCAGAAGCGGTATTGGCGTGTGCTTGGCGCAATGTCATGGGTGAGGTTCGATCGAAACGTTGTCAGTCCCAAGAAGCAAGACTTCGAAGCGATCCGCAATCGGCCCAATCGAAAACGCCTGGTATGCGTAGGCCCGAGCTCGTCGGCCCATTTCATGCCGTTCGGTGCTATTCGAGATCATGTCAGCCAAGGCAATGGAAGCGGCTCGATGGTCTCCAGGTGCCACGACGATTCCCGCGCGCTCACGCTCGACAATGCGCGCGGCAAGGTTTTCGCGTGGGACAACGAGCAACTGAGGTTTGCCTACGGCGAGGTGCGTGAGGACCTTAGACGGTACCGAGAAGACTCCTGCATCAGGCTCGAGAACAGCCAATAGGACATCGGCCGAGCCCAGCATGTCGGGTACGGCCTCGAATGGCTGGAACGGAAGCACAATCAGATTGGCCAGCTTCGAATCCGCGGCACGCCTTTGTAGCCATTCGGCCGTGCCTCCCTCCGTAACGACAATGAAGCGCGCAGACTCATTGCTCGCTAGCCCGTCGGCGAGCGAAAGAAGCAACTCGGGATCATGCTTCATGCCGAGCGTACCCGCATAGATGACGTTTGTGGTGGCGTCGAGACCATGCGCTCGCGACCAGTCGTTGACCTTCGGTCTGATCTGAAGTTCGTTCAGCGGCGCCCAATTCTCGATCACGGTGACATCTCGCGGGATGAATGATCGAAAGTCTTCGGCGATAACGACGACCGCATCTGCCTGGCGAAGTAGCTGCTGCTCGAGACGGCGGTAGTACCGAACGGCGGGTGTGACGAGGAATCCGAGACGGGGTCGCAACAGTCGATCCATCGCCTCGGCGATGAGATCTTGCACCCAGAAAACGAATCGAATGCGTTCTCGAGCACAGTGATTCATGATCCTCTTCTGGGCGTCGAGCGGCGCATTAGCTGACAATACGACTTCGGGTTCGAAAGCGCGGATGCGGTCAACGACTCGCGAGCCGTGTTGGCCCTCGAGATTGCGTCGCGCGATCAGGCTCTCACGACGTATCTCCTTCGGGAGCACGATCGACTCGATCTGAAGAGTGGTCGGATCGACGGAGGTGCGCACAAGTTGCCCACGGGGAGTGGTGATCGAGGAGCAGTAGAGGTGGAGAAGGTGGTGACCACGCCGTGCGAGCTCCCTGCTGAGCTCGACCTGGAACGGGTGTCCGACGTAGTCGTGAACTACGATGCGCATGCGCTCACGCGCCGTGTGGATTTGCTAAGAGACGCGCGCCGGGAAGCCAGCGGCCATCTGGTCGTAGATCCAAGAGTACGTCTTCTCGAGCCCGTCACGAAGCGAGATGGAGGGCTGCCAAGTGAGCTCTCTGAGAATCGCGCCGTTGTCGCTCGAACGACCACGCACCCCCTTGGGTGCGTCGAGGACGTATGTGCGTTCCAGCGTAACGCCAGCGATCTCTTCGACTATGTCAACGAGCTCATTGATTGTCACCATCTCGGAACTTCCGAGGTTGATCGGGTATTCGATCGAGCTGTCCATGATGCTCGTACTTCCGAACAAGCAATCGTCGATGTACATGAAGCTCCGAGTCTGTTCACCGTCTCCCCAAATCTCGATTTCGTGACCTGCGGAAAGCTTTGCTTGGATTACCTTCCGGCAAATAGCCGCCGGTGCCTTCTCGCGCCCGCCATCCCACGTGCCGTGCGGGCCGTATACGTTGTGGTAGCGAGCAACGCGAGTGATGATCCCGAAGTCTTCGGAAAAATGCCGACACATGCGCTCGCTGAAGAGCTTCTCCCATCCGTACCCGTCTTCCGGCATCGCGGGATAGGCATCCTCCTCGACAAGACCAGAGTTGTTCGGATCTTGCTGCTTGTCCACGTTGTAGATGCAGGCGGAGGAAGCGAAGAAGTACCTCTCGACGCCGACGTCGCGCGCTGCGACGAGCAAGTGAGTGTTGATGAGGGAGCTGAGCATGCAGAGTGCCTTGTTGTTCTCGATGAAGCCCATCCCTCCCATGTCGGCGGCGAGGTTATAGATGGTCGTGCAGCCTGCTACGGCTTCGCGGCAAGAATCAAGTGCCTTGAGCTCGAGAGTCCTGTTTTCGGCGAACTCGTGAACCTGATACCACTCGTCGATGGGCTTACAGTCGACCCCGACGAGCTCGTCGGCTCCGTGTTCGTGGAGATACCGGACCAGGTGTCCGCCGATGAAGCCGCCTGCGCCGGCGACGAGTGTCTTAGAAGCAGTCATGCGGCACACGATACTGAGTATCTCGAGGATGTCGAAGCGAATCGGCTGAGGACGGCGAGACGAGCGCCCGCTCGATGAAGCCGACGACAGTCGGAGCGCGTGAGTAGGCATGCAACTTGGAGTTGCGAGGCACCCGATTCCAAGCGCTTCGGCCGCCTCGCTGCCGGGACATGCACGATCCGCTACGGAGCCTCCCGTCGTCGGTTTACATGATGGGCGGAAATCCCGGACCGCGTAGCCGTCCGGCGGCCCGGTCACGACGGCAGGCCGCGCGATCCGAATCGGCCACCGCGCTTACGAGGGACCTTCTGCGTCCATCCGTCTTGAAGCCCGCGCATCGAGCGTACGACGGTGTCGAAGGCCGAGGAAACAGCCTTGCATGAATGCTTCCGCCGCTCGCTCGATCCCGCACGTCGGAAGCAAGTCTCTGCTGCACGCGCCTGCCTCCTGCCAGCTCACCGTCGCCCACTCTGCCACCGAGCGCATCGCCCATGCGAGACCGTCCTGAGACCCGGCTGGGACGACGTAGCCATTCACACCGGAGTGGAGGAGATCGTCTGCGGCCGCAACCTGGTCGGTCGCGATCACGGGCAACCCGTACGCCAGTGCCTCGTGCACGACGAGACCCCACGGTTCGAAGAGAGAAGGAACCACGAGGACGTCTGCCTGGCTGTACAGATCCGGTAGCGACTCCTCGTCGGCGTAGCCCAAGTAGCGAATACGCTGATCGTTCGCTGCCTCTTTCTCGATGAAGGAACGGAGCGGCCCATCGCCCGCCAGCCAGAGCTCACCACGACCCGCGCGATGGAACGCAGCCAGCAGCACGTCGATCCCCTTTCGCTCGATGAAGCGTCCTACGAACAGGTAGCGCGGCTGGCCCGGCACATGGAGGCCGGTACGTTCCAGCGGAGGATCCGGCCCCAGACCCGTAAGTGGTGTAACGATCGTGCGATCCGGGTCTGCGCCGAGTCGCACGACGTCACGGGCATGTCTTGAACCGCCGGCGAGCCATGCATCCCCGGATCTGAAGAAGTATCGGACCCACGGCTCTGCGACTCGCCTCGGCAGACTGCGTCGATCGCGTGTGAACGTGTTCCACCAAGGCACGACCGCCCAGCCTTCGCGCTTTCGGGCAGCAAGAGCGGCGATATTCGCGGGAGACGACCAGACGCCGCCGCCGGCGGCCACGACGACGTGCGGAGAGAACCGACGCAGTGGAAGCAGCGGCCGCCTCGGCACGTATACGTAGCTGTCGAAGCGAGTCTTGAAGCCCGAGCCGACGGCCATCCAGGCGAGATCCAGTGCCCACGAGTCGAGTTGGACGTGCTCCACGGGCAGATCGGTCTCGACCCGCCATTTGCGATCGCGTTCCATCGGAGTCTCCGTCACGAGGAGAAGCTCGATGTCTGAACGCTCGGCGAGTCGGCTCCAGAGGGGCCGCATGTACGGAGTCACCGTGCTGATGATCACCGCGATGCGCGTCCGGCTCTGGCGCGAGCTCTTCATGGCGTCGCTTGCCGAAGACGACGGCGCCGCTCGTCAGACATCCAGCCAACGCCTCAGTGCGCGAGCGTCCATACGCTGTCGTGCCTTGGCGGCACGTCGCTTCTTCAGTGTCTGGGGAAGGATCTGAACGGTCGTCGGTATCGCCTTCAGCGCTCGTGGAGCGAAGATGAGGTTGTGGACGATGACCACCAGCTCTCGCGCGATGATGAACGGGGCGTCGCGGACGAAGTTATACGAGTCCTCGTTCTTTATCAGGATAAGCCATTGGTTTTTCATTGCGTGAACTCGAACTCGATCGGATTTCTCGCCGTGATACACGTGAAACCCCTTAATTGCTTTCAAATACGACGCCGATCCGAGACCGCGCGTCGTGCGAGCGTGGAAAGCAACTGCGCTCGGCACGTACCAACATTCCCAGCCTGCAAGTCGTAGCCGCCAGGAGAGATCGTGATCTTCCTTGTGCGCGACGAAGTTCTCGTCCAAGTACTCGCCATCAATGGCGATGTCATCGAGCGCCGCTCGACGCAGGACGAGTGCTGCTCCATCGAGAGCGAACATCTCACGCTCGGCGTCGAACTGCCCCACGTCCGCATCGCCTTCCCCGCGTGCCTTGAGGCGTCGTTGACGGGTGAGAATAAGGCCCGCGGAGTCGATGATCGTCGTGGGTTGATCTCGCTCGAGGTCATACCTGAGCAACTTCCCGATGGCCGCTCCCGCCCGCGGATGAGCCGCGAAGAACTCGCACAACGCAGAGATGTACGTGGGAGACGGAAAGAGATCCGCATTGCACAGCATCACGAGATCGCCGGCTGCTTTCTGAATGCCGCGATTGACCGCCCTGGGGAAATCGCCCTCGTATCCCATCTCGACGATCGTAGTCCTCGCGTCATCAGCGTGCTCACCGATGGCGTGAGCCACGTCTTGGAGCGGATCGTTGTTGATGATGATCACCTCGATATCCGCTGCGGGGTCGGCGAGGATCACCGCGAGTGATCTCTGGATGAGCTCGGCATCGCCGTGC
The DNA here is from genome assembly GCA_963716975.1 of uncultured Actinomycetes bacterium. Lineage (GTDB taxonomy): Bacteria > Actinomycetota > Thermoleophilia > Gaiellales > Gaiellaceae > GMQP-bins7. The sequence continues at coordinate 29,654 of CAVQVA010000006.1, forward strand.
GTCGCGATCAGCACGCTGACTCGCGTGACTGGACCGTCCCCGCCCGTGGCCTCTTCCGCTCGTGATCGAGTGGGGGTGTCAGGAGTCGGACGGGCAGGAGTCGTCATCAGTTGATGCCATCATGCGCCAGACACCGTCACGCGCATCGCGACAGGCAACAGGTCTCCACAGCCGCATGGCCTGACGCCTGACGTCCTTCTCAGAGATACACGGATTTCTGTGCGCCGCAAGTCCTCGCAATGTGCGGGTTCCCCTGGCCCCGCGTACCGGAGCCGTCGAGCCGAACGCCCTTACGTCCCTCTTACGGGGGGGTGTGTACGTTCGGACCTCCCCGCCGACGTAAGAGGTCTTGACCGCCGCCCTAAAGTCGCTGCTGCTCGCTGCCGTTTCGCTCGCCCTCCTGGGAGCCATGACGCTGTCCGGGGTTGCCGGAGGGGCGTCGTCGGAGCTGTCGGTTGTCTCTCCTGCAGAAGGCACAACGGTCAGCGGCCAGGTGACGCTGAGGGCGTTCGACTCCAACCCGAAGGCGACTTGGGTCGCGTTCTACGCCTGCGACAGCGCTGCCCCATACGAGGATCAGGTGCCGACCAATGGGTACTGGCAGGTCGTCTGGGATTCGACGACCCGCGCGAACGGCTCCCGCGACCTCACGGTGTATGCCCTCGACACGCAGGGCAATCTCTTGGCGCAGGTGACCGGCTGGCATCTGAACGTGAGCAACACGGCTGCGCCGCCTCCCCTCCTCCAGTTGCCCCCGACCGCAACTCGACGAGCGAGCCCGCTCCGATTGCCGGCCAGGGCTATGGGGTCGCGTTCCAGGACTGCTTCGAGACGTTTGACCGCATCGTGTGGACGGACCATCAATGGTACGAGCCCAATCCGCCGAGTGGCACGATTTCGCCCAAGCACCCTGAACATCGTCTCGCGACGCTCGGATGGGTTTCCCGACATCTCGGCCTCGACCGAGCCACACGTCACGACCCGCAACAAGTCCTTTCAGTACGGCTATTTCGAGGCGCGGATGGTGTGGAACAACGGCGGCCCGGGCATATCCCCCGCCTTTTGGCTCTTGTCGACCACGTACGCGACGAATCCGCAGTGGCCGAACCCCGCGTCCAGCGGGCCAGAGTGTCTCTGCAGAGCTCGACGTCGTCGAGCTCGACGGCAACCACCCCGATGTCTTTACGGGCACGATCCACCGCAACTCGTGCGGCTGTTATAACGTCGCCGACCAGCAGAGCTCGAACAACTGGCAGCCTCATGCCTCGGGGACCGATCTCTCCGCCGGCTACCACATCTACTCGGCTCTCTGGACGTCGACCGAGGTGCGATGGTACGTCGACGGCGTCTTCCAGATGAGCATCAAGCCGTACGAGTCGTTCAACCAGAAGATGCACCTTATCCTGTACAACTGGCGAGGCGACTGGGTTTCCGGGAACTCGCCGGGGCCGAGCTCGCCGAACGAGTTCTATACGAGGCTCGACTGGGTGCGGGTGTGGCAGAAGGGCGCAGCGCCGCCCCCGTCTCCTCCACCACCCCCGCCGTCCGCGCCCGTCAACACCGCCTGGCCCGTGCTCTCGGGGACTGCCCGCGAGGGTCAGACGCTGACGACGACGAACGGCACCTGGACGGGGACGAGTCCAACTAAGTCGTCGGCGTGGCCGACGCCGGCTCCAAGGTGTACTCGCTCGTCACCGCGACCAATGCGGGGGGCTCTGCCTCCCAGCGGAGCGCCCTGAGCGCGATTGTGGTGGTCGCCGCCGCTGCGAACACCGCTTGGCCCCGGCTCACCGGGACGGCGCGCGAGGGCGGGACATCACCACCTCGAACGGCACCTGGACCGGGTCAGGAATCACATACAGCGAATCACATACAGCTACGCCTGGCGCCGGTACGACGTCAACGGCAACAACTGCCTCACATCACCGCGAGACCGCCCAGACCTACGTCCTCGGCGCCGGCGACGTCGGCTCCAACGTGTACTCGCTCGTCACAGCCACCAACGCAGGCGACTCCACCTCGCAGCGCAGCGCGCTGAGTGCGATCGTCGCTAGCGCCTATATCGACCGAGCTACCAGCCCCTCACCCTCCGGCGAGCCGGTGCATGCGGTCTCGCGGTCCTCACTCGCCGTTTGTCGGTCGAAAGACGACCGCGAGCGTGCGGAGCATGATCTTGAGGTCGAACCAGAACGACCAGTTCTGGATGTAGTAGTTGTCCCACTCGACTCGATCGGAGAGCGACGTCTGGCCGCGAAGCCCGCTGACCTGCGCCCAGCCCGTGATTCCCGACTTCACGCGATGGCGTTCGCCATACCGGTGCACGGTCCCTTCGAGAACCTCGACGTATTCGGTGCGCTCGGGACGTGGGCCGACCAGGCTCATGTCTCCCTTGAAAACGTTGAACAGCTGCGGCAACTCATCAAGCGAGCAGCGGCGCATGAAAGAGCCCACCCGCGTCAGCCGGTCCAGCTCCTCCGCGCCGCTCGTCCCGGTGTCCGACCTGATGTTCAACCGATTCGGATCCTTGACGGGTTGCCCGTGCATGGTTCGGAACTTGAGCATGTCGAACTTCGCGCCGTCGCGACCGACCCGTTCGGCGCGGTAGAAGATCGGCCGGCCGGCGGAGAGGTACACCGCAGTCGTGCACACGAGCAGGATGGGCGACAGAAGAATCAGGGCAAGCCCGGATGCCAAGCGATCGAATGAATGCTTGACTGCAAACCCCCAGCTCTTCGGTCGTGGCGAATGACCGGTGACGAGCGGGATGCCACCAAGACTCTCCACGGTAAGTTGCTCCGTCGAGTTCTCGTACAACCGCGGCACGAACGACACGCGTACTTCGAGTTCTTCGCAGCGCTTGACGATGCCCAATAGCACGTTGGTCGGAGCGGTGGAAAATGCCACGATCACGTGCTCGATTCCGTGGTTCGCGATGATCCGGTCGAGATCCCAGCTCGCCCCCAACACCGGGAGGCTGCACAGTTCCTCTTCGGAGTACAGAGGGGTCTTGTCGAGGAATCCGACCGGCCTGAGCCCGAGTTCAGGGTGCTCCTGCAGGCGGGTGGCGACGAGTCGGCCGACGTTTCCTGCGCCCACGATGAGAGTTGGGTGACCAGCTTCGCCGGCGCGTCTGGCGTGTCGCTCGGACAGCACCAGCGAGACACGACCGGCGGTGAGCAGAAACGCCGTGACGAGCCAGACAAGGACGATCTGGCCGGCGGTCCACTCCCAATTGCCGATGACCATCTCGAGTGTGACCACGATGGCCACTGCGAGCGTGCAGGCCACCGTCACGGCGCGAGTCACGTCGATGACTTGAAGCTGCATCGGCCGCCGGTACATGCCACGCGAATACAGGTTTGCGACGACGAGGGCCGAGAACGCAAGCAGCGAGACGAGCGGGATTGCCGGCCCCTGTGCGGTGAGCTCAATGAGAACCGCAGCTGCGGTGAGCATTGCAACGTCGACCCTGAGCGATGTCTTTGTCCACGACAGACGGACGCGCCAAGAGCCCCGCCGGTCGCGCCGCTCTTCTTCCACGGCTGCGCTCGGCGCGCTTGTAGCCGTGGGAACAACTGGCGCAAGACCAACTGGCTCAAGACTGTACGGAGGTTCAGCGAGTTCGACACTCGCATCGCTCACGAGAACACCCGCATCGCTCACGAGCACTCTCCCCGTCCGGGTTTGGACCACCCCAGAGGTCGGTCGTCGAGCACGACCAGCGTGACGCTGTCGTCCAGCCGCAGAATCCCCATCTTGCCGCTCTCCCCATTTGCGTTGCCAATCGCCGACAACGCCTAAGAAGGAGCTAACCAGGCATTGTTTGCTCTGTCAATGGTCCGTTTTTCGTACTGACAAGCGGGGGCGGGCCGTACGAAAGACCGGCGGCCTGTTGCGGTCTCGTTGACTGACTTGCCTCGGGCATGGCGTGTTCGGCTTGCGGCGCTTATCGTACGAAGGACTTATCGTCGGGCGAATCGCCCGCGTACGATCAGGCGTGAGAGGTGGGGAGAGGACATATCGATGGGTGGTGGCTGGACACGTTTTCCTTCTCGCGCGGTCGTGCGATCCAGCTGCTGCCGTCGGGATGACGCCGAGCGGGATACCCGCCTTCGTGCTTCGAGGGGTCGACAGATGGAGACTCGCGTCTGATGGTTAGCGAGACCGCCTCGTCACGTCGACCCCGCTGGCGTTCCTTGGCCGACGCCTCGCTGGGCGGAACGCTCCTCACGTCGGGCTTCACACAGCTCGTCGTGATCGTCAGCGGAGTCCTCGTGGCACGGAGTCTCGGTCCCGAGGATCGCGGGTACTTCGCCCTGCTCACCGTCGTGTCCGGCATCTGCTACTTGCTTGCCAGCCTCGGACTTCCGACAGCCGCGACGTACTTCATCGCGAGGGATCGCGTGCGCGCACGCGAAATCGCGGGCGCTCTCCTCTGGCCGGTGATCACGCTCGCCATTGCGGGGCTGGTGCTTCAGATCGTGTTCCTGGGACTCCTGGTGACAGACGATCCCGAGCAGGTGAAGGTCGCCGCCGCGGTCTCACTCCTCCTGGTGCCGGCGATCTTTGCGTTCGGTCTCGCGACCTCGATCTTCCAGGGCCAGGGTCACTTCGGGCGGTTCAACGTCTTCCGCACGCTTCCGACTCTGACCTACGTCCTTGCGGTGGTGGCCCTTTTCGTCGGCGGGTCGGCCAGCCTCGTGACGATCATGGTTGCCTGGGCGGGGGCCAACTTCGTCTGCGGGTTCCTCGCGCTCGGCGTGGCGGGTTTCGCGTTGCCGAAGCCGACGCTGACAACTGCCGACCCATTGCCGTCACGTCAGCAGATGACGAAGTTCGGGTTGAAGAGCCTTGTCGGCTCGATGTCGCCGATCGACGCCTTCCGTCTCGACCAGATCGTCGTCGGGCTGTTCTTGGCCCCGGTTGCGCTCGGTATGTACGTGGCAGCCCAGGCGCTATCCGGGCTGACCCGCATCGTCGCATGGAGTGTCGGCCTCGTCGCATATCCGCGCGTCGCGTCTCAGGCGGATCGTGGTGCGGCTCGCCGAACGATGTGGAAGTACTTCCTCCTCGGCGTCGCAGTGTCCTCGTGCGTCGTCGTGCTACTCGAGGTCACGGCCGGGCGGCTCGTGCCGCTCTTCTTCGGCAGCGACTTCGAGGACGCCGTCGGAATCACCCGGATCTTGGTGCTTGCCAGCCTGTTCATGGCTGCTCGCCGTGTGTTGACGGACGGCGTGAACGGGCTTGGACATCCGGGGCTGGGCACCATCGCGGAGGTCGCATCGTGGATCGTGCTCGTTCCCGCGGTTGCGACGTGTCTCCCGCTGTTCGGCGTCAAGGGAGTCGCGCTCGCACTCCTGATCTCGTGGCTCTCGAGCTTTGTGCTCATGCTCGTGCTCGTTCTGCGCGCAGACACGCGTGCGGCTCGCGCTCAGACACACCCGATGGCCTGGACGTGGCCGTCCCTTACGCGCCACCACTTGGTCGCTGCCGCGCTTGCGGTGGCCGCGTCTGCGACCGCTGGGCTCGCGGTGGCGAATGTGGGGCCGCGTACCTCTCTGATCATGACGCTTGCGATCGTGGTGGTGCTTCTCTTCGCGTACGGGAGGAGCGCTATTCGGCCTGCGACGGTTTCGGCACGCCTGCGCATGAGGAGTGCGCAGATCCTGCCTGTCGGCGGAGAGAGGGCATCACCTCGGCGTTCGAACGGTGCGTTCCGGCTTCCCAGAGCACTGTACTACCTCGGCGTTCTCGCACTCGGCCTGCTCACCTTCCGAGCTGGCGGGCAGATCACGTTCTCGGACGTGCTATTCCTGTTCAGCGCCCTCGTCGCCAGCGCGGAGCTCGCCGTCGCACGCCGTCCGGTGCCTTTGCGTCTGCCGTTGCTCTTGACGCTCGGACTGATCGTCTTCTCGCTCGGCGGGCTTCTCTCGACGTTCGACTCGTTGGCTCCGCTGCAGTCAGTGGCCGTGATCGTCCGTCTCGTTGTGCTCACTCTGGTCTGGTTCTGGCTCGGAACGATCGTTCTCGAGCGTCAAGCGCATGTGACGACAGCCATCAGGCTCTGGGTGGCGTCGGCCGCGGTCTGTGGCTCCGCCGCCGTGCTTCAGACTCTCGGTGCCAACATTCCTCACGCCGGGACCATCTCCGACCGTGCCACAGGCTTCACGACGCATCCGAACGATCTCGGCGGTTTGACGTGCATCGCGTTCGTCCCGGCGCTCATGCTTGCGACGGCGCCGAGGGCGTCGTTCTCGACACGAGTTCTCTCCTACGTCTGTCTGATTCTCGTCGGTGCGGGACTGATCCTGTCGGGATCGGTGGGTGCTCTCGCGGCAGCGATCGCCGCGGTCCTGGTCTGGCTCGCTCTGGAGCGGAGCACCATTCGCTCGCTCGCCGCATACGCCGCCATTGCGCTCTGTGTCATCGCCGTCGTGACCATCCAGGCGACGCGTGGCGCGTTGAATCCGCTCGAGCGCTTTAAGACGACCACGAGCGCGCAGTCGGCTACTCGGGGAAGCGGCTCGCTCGAAGATCGTGTCGTCGTCTATCGAGTTGCCAAGGCCGAGATCGAAGATCATCCCTTCATCGGCGTCGGGCTGGATCTTCCGAGCATCACCCGGCCGTTTGGAGAGGTCAGCTACGCGTACGACGTGCACAACCTGTTCGTTGGCATCTGGTACAAGGCTGGACTCCTGGGACTTGCCGGGATGTTGATGATGGTGGCGGCGATCCTCATGAGCAGTTGGGCGGCGGTTCGCCGATCGGGTTCGGAGACGGAACGCACCCTGGGGGTCGCTCTCCTCGCTTCGGCGGTGGCGTTCCTCACGTTTGCAATGAGCGAACCGCTCATCTATTCGCGTTACGGATGGATCGCCGTGGCGCTCATCTTCGCGCTCCGAGCTACGCAGGCACGTGATGCCCGAATCGCGCAGCCGAAGCCGTTCCCCGCAGAGGTCCGTGGGCTTGCCCCGGTCGGGACCTGAGGACTGATGTGGGATCGGCGCGCTACAGCTCGGCTTCACGGAGTGTTGTGTACGGGTTCGGACCGCGTCGGATGGAGCGCCGAGGCTTCACATTTCCAGCCTCGCCGGTATCGTGTGACGCGACCATTTGCGTCGCAGGCGGGCACGGGGAGAGACTTTCGTAATGGTTGACGACGAACTGCAGGTTGCACCTACCCTCCGGGACTATCTCCTCGTCCTGAGACGCAGGAAGTGGACGATCGTCCTCGTCGTCCTGCTCGTTCCGACCTTCGCCGTGCTCTTCTCGTTGCACCAGCAGAGCACCTACGAGGCGGCCGCCAAGGTCCTTCTGAACCAGCAGAGTCTTCCGGCGAGCCTGGGGGGCAGCAGCCAGCAGTCGTATGTCGACCCCGCTCGGACGGCGCAGACGCAGGCCCAGCTCGCGCGCGTGCCCGAGGTGACGAGCCGCGTGCTCGACGCGGTGCCGGGCGCAGATCTGACCACCGAGGAGTTCCTGAAGTCTTCGTCCGTGTCTGCGATCTCAGGCAGCGACCTCCTCACGTTCTCGGTGACCTACTCGGATCCCGACATCACGGAGCGCCTCGCCACTGCGTACGCGAACGCCTTCACGGGGTACCGGCAGAGTCTCGACGCGCAGCAGCTCGAGCAAACGCGCGCGTCGGTCGAGAAGCAGCTGGCAGAGCTCGACGCGACGGGCATGAAGAACACAGCGCTCTATCGAAGCCTGGTCGAGACAGATTCCGAGCTCACGACGATCGAAGCACTTCGGACGCCGACCGCGGTCGTCGTGGATGTCGCGGGGCAAGCGACCAAGGTCGGCCCGAGAACAACTCGGAACGCTGTTCTCGGCGTCGTGCTCGGCGTCGTGCTCGGTCTTGGCCTCGTGTTCCTCATGGAGGCTCTCGACACCCGGGTACGTTCTGCAAAGACGATCCGCGAAGTCCTCGGGGTGCCGCTTCTCGGGAGCCTTCCTCCGCCTCCGCGGAGGCTACGCAGAAACAACCGCCTGGTGATGTTGGCGGCGCCGATGACCTATGAGGCAGAGCCGTTTCGGGCGCTTCGTGCCAGCCTCGAGTTCGCGAACTCCGAGCTTCAGGCGCGCACGATTATGATCACGAGCGCTCTCGACGGCGAGGGCAAGACCACGACTGCGGCCAATCTCGCTGTCGCGTTGGCACGGGCGGGACGGCGCGTCGTGCTCGTCGACTTCGACCTCCGTAATCCTAGCCTGCATCGATTCTTCGACCTCGGTGACGGGTCGCAGCCAGTCAAGATCGATCTCGGCACCTCTGTCTTCGAGAGCGCGCCGCGGGTCAGTCAGGCCGCTGGGCAGCATGCTTCGAGCTCTAACGGCCGACCCGCGCACTACGAAGGCAAGCTCGAGGTGCTCCAGGCCGAGAGCATCCTCAACGGCCCCGACGATCTGGGCTCCGATCTGGAAGTCGCCAGGGTCGTTCAGGGCCTGAGTGACGACGCCGACGTGGTGCTCATCGACTCGGCGCCGCTCCTGTCCGTGGGCGATTCGATCGCGTTGAGCGCGCACGTGGACGCGCTTCTTCTCGTCGTGCGACTCAACACGCTCAAGCAGTCGGCGCTCGAGGACGTGCAGCGGATTGTCGCCTCGTCGCCCGTGCACAAGCTCGGCTTCGTCCTCACGAACGCGCACCTCGAGCAGACGTACCAGCGCTATCGCTATCCGACGTCTCGGCTGCCTCACATCTCACGAACGCGAAGGACTGACGACATGGCGGTCGAAAAGCACGAACGATCGCTGTGAGCGTCGGTCGAGCCGACGAAGGGAGACGCAGAGGTTGCCTTTGGCGCTCTGGATCGGATTCACTCTGAGCGGCTGATGCCAACCCTCGATCTGCGTCCCGGCGATCTCGTCGAAGTACTGACCGAAGAAGCAATTCTTCGCACGCTCGACGCGCGCGGAACTCTGGACTCGCTGCCGTTCATGCCGGAGATGCTCGAGTTCTGTGGAAGGCAGTTTCGGGTTCACAAGCGCGCGGACAAGGTGTGCGACACCATCGACTGGGGGACGATGCGGCGGATGCACGGCGCTGTTCATCTCGAGGGCGTCCGCTGTAGCGGCGCGTCGCATGGAGGATGTCAGGCTGGTTGTCTGATGTATTGGAAGGAGGCTTGGCTCAAGCGAGTGCCCGAGGTATCTGAAGCCGGCGCCTATGTCCTCAGTGACGGTGCAGCCGCCCGCAGCGGTGGTGAATGCACGAGGAGGACTCTCGAGGAGGCGACACGTCGAGAGACTGAGTCGGGTGAGCTGTTCACATGCCAGGCGACCGAGCTCGCTCGGGCCACGACCTCGACGATCCCCTGGTGGGAGCCGGGGCAGTATGTCCGCGACATTCAATCGGGGAACGCGAGCATCCGGCAAGTTGCCCACGGTCTTCTCGTCGGCTTTTTCAACAAGTTTCAGAAGGCCAATGCCCGGCTCCTTCCGCGCTTCCCCCTGATCGGTGGCGCAAGGAAATATCCGTTCGTCGTCGGGACAGAGAGCCCGACGACCTTTCCGCCGCTGAACCTGCAGCCGGGAGACCTCGTCGAGGTGAGAAGCAAGGAGGAGATCTTCCAGACGCTCGATCTCGAAGACAGCACTCGCGGTCTGCGCTACGACAGCGAGATGCTGAGGTACGGCGGTCGCCGTGGACGAGTGCTCCGGAGGGTCGAGAAGATCATCGACGAGAAGACGGGCAAAATGCTCACGATCAAGGCGGATTGCATTATCATCGACGGGTTCGTCTGCACTGGTGACCTCCACCGCTCCTGTCCGAGGGCCATCTATCCGTACTGGAGAGAGAGCTGGCTTAAGCGGGTCGAGGTGATTCCCGGTGCGGAGCGGGTCGAGACGCCCTAGGTGAACCGTTCGACGAGCAGCTCGCAGCCCACTCCACGAGATACGGAAGCTCCGCCTGCGGTCTGTCCGCCGTCAGCGGACAGTGTCGTTCACGTGAGCGCCTGCGCCGGATCGCGGTTGCGTTAGGTCTGCGACGTCGGACGCGTCATGCTTACAGCTGACGGGGTGGGGAGAGAGCTGTATCGCTCTTCGTAGAGGCATGCTCGAACGGGGAGGTGAGTGGGTGTGTTCGATGGACTAGAGGTCGTTCTCGGAGGAATAGAGGCCTCGAGTTGGGGTTGGTCCGCCGCCGTTGCTGCGGTGGTATCGGTGCTGGGTTTTGCCGCTCAGACTGCGCTCGACCACATATCTGCACCGGCAGTCTTTGCGGAGTTCGTGTTCTTCGGGCTCTTCTACGGCGCCGCGATCGTGGGTTGTGTCCTGGGAATCGTCGCCGTGACCATTGGGCGGCGGCGTGGTGACTGGACGCTGACGCTAGGCGTGATCGGCATTACCTGGCTGCTCGTCGCGCAGACCATCCAATCGTTGTGGGACTGATCGTGCTTCTCTTGCGGGACCTCTTCACCATGCCGCGAGAGATGACTCGAGGTGGCATCGTCCAGCGGCTGTCGGTGCTCGCGTGCGTGGTTGCAGCGGTTGTGCTGCTGCCCGCGTCGTCGATCGGATCCACAGCGCGTTCGGCAGATCCGCGGGGAGACTCGCTCAACGGTTCCGCCCTCGACATCGCCTCGGCGAGTGCCAGTGCGAAACGGGGGCGTGTCGCATACCGCGTGACGACGTACGATCGGTGGTCTCCGACGATTCTCAGTCAGGGCGGGGAGATCTCCGTCTATTTCGACGCGAACGCCGATTCGCGGATCGATGAACGTCTCGATGTCCTTCGCATCGGCGGCACCCTCACGGCGGTCATGTTCACGAACGACGGGGAGATCGTCGGCCAAGGTGTGGCGCGGACGATGGGGTCACGAACGGTGGTCGCGACGGTTGAGGACTCCCTTCTGGGGTCCGGCGTGCGCGCATACCACTGGTTCGCGTTCGCAGGGTACCGCTGCGATCAGCGCTACCGGACGTGCGGCGACACCGCTCCAGGCCGCGGACACTGGATCTCGGGCGAGATTCCGATTCCGCCACCTGCTCCCATCGCGGGCCGGGGCTACAGCTTGAAGTTCGAGGATCAGTTCAACAGCTTCGACCGGAACACCTGGGCGAACCGCCAGTGGTACGAGTCGCAGCCCCCGGGTAATTCGATCTATGCCCGCGACGGTGCGTTGTGGATCGTTTCTCGGCGCTCGCAGGGATATCCGAATGTCACGGTCTCGAGTGAGCCCCATGGCTCAGCAAAGGGCAAGTCATTCAAGTACGGGTACTTCGAGGCTCGGATCGCCTGGAACAAGGGGCCTGGCACGTCCCCTGCGTTCTGGCTTTTCTCGACCGCGCATGCAACGAATCCGAAGTGGCCGAACCCGGCCTGTGCCGGTCCGGAATGCCTCGCAGGAGAGCTCGACGTCGTCGAGCTCTACGGGAACCACCCGGACGTCTTCACGGGCACGATTCATCGGAATTCGTGCAACTGTTACGGCGTTCCCGACCAGCAGAGCTCGAACAACTGGCATCCACTGGCCCCCGGCACTGATCTCTCAGCGGGATACCACACCTACGCGGCTCTCTGGACCCCAACAGAGGTGAAGTGGTACATCGACGGTGTGTTTCAGATGAGCGCGACGCCCTACGACTCGCTGAACCAGGCGATGCATCTGATCCTCTACAACTGGCGAGGCGAGTGGGAGGCGGGAAACACCCCAGGATCGAGCTCGCCGGACGACTTCCACACCAAGGTGGATTGGGTGCGCGTCTGGCAGAAGTGAACGTCACGGGCTAGCTCGACGATTACCCTCGCACGACGCCGGTTTCTGACTACGCTGTGGACGTGGGGACTGGGTTCGGGTGCCAAGGCGGCTTGGCATGTTCGAGGTTAGTCAGACGGCGATCGAGGCGTGCGAGACGGTCGCTCACTAGCGTGTGTTGCACCGTCGATTCTCGGTCGACCTGCGGTAGCGCACGTGAATCGGAGAGGGGTTGCGGCACAGAATGATCTTTTCGGAGACAGAGTTGCCCGGGGCGTTCGTCATCGAGCTCGAACGTAGGGAGGACGAGCGTGGCTTCTTCGCTCGGACCTTCTGCCAGCACGAGTTCGAAGAACACGGTCTCGAGCCCGTGATCGCACAGGCGAACACGGCGTTCAACGCGAAGAAGGGCACGTTGCGCGGAATGCACTTCCAGTTCCCCCCGGCGGCCGAGACGAAGCTCGTGCGCTGCACACATGGAGCGATCCGGGACATCATCGTCGATCTCAGACCCGAGAGCCCGACATACCTGGAGCACGTGGCGGTCACGCTCGATGCCGAGACGCGCCGTGCTCTCTACGTCCCCGAGCGGTTCGCACACGGCTACCAGGCTCTCGTCGACGGCACCGAGACGAGCTATCAGGTCGGCGAGTTCTACACGCCGAACACCGAGGGCGGGCTCCGCTTCGACGACCCTCGCCTCGGGCTGGAATGGCCGCTCCCCGTCTCGATCATGTCGGAGAAGGACCGGCTCTGGCCGCTCATCGAGGAGATCGAGCCTGAGCTCAAGCGGAAGATGAATCCGTAGTCACGGCGCTCGAGGGGTTGAGATGATCTTGATCGACACTGCACTGCGGGCTCGTGAGGCAGAGGGTCGTCCGATTCGCGTCGGGCTCATCGGCTCTGGCTTCATGGCCCAAGGATTCGCGAACCAGATCGTCAACAGCGTGCCGGGCATGCGGCTCGCCGCCGTGCATGGCCGGCGGCTCGAGCGGGCGCAGGAGCTGTGCGCCTATGCCGGCGTCGACGACGTCGTCGAGGCAACCTCGGTGTCCGACGTCGAGCAGGCGATTCGCGACGATCACGTGGCGGTGACGGACGACGCGATGGCCCTCTGTTGTACAGAGCAGATCGACATCCTCATGGAGGTCACCGGATCCGTTGAGTTCGGCGCGAACGTCGTGCTCGAGGCGCTCCGCCACGGCAAGCACGTGGTCCTGATGAACGCTGAGCTCGATGCGACGATCGGCCCGATCCTCCAGGTCTACGCGGCGAAGCACGAGCGCATCGTGTCGGCCACCGACGGCGACGAGCCCGGGCTGCAGATGAACCTCGTCCGTTGGGTGCTGGGGCTCGGTCTGACGCCGCGTGTGATCGGCAACGTCAAGGGCCTCCAGGACCCATACCGGAACCCGACGACGCAGCAGGGATTCGCCGAGCAGTGGGGGCAGAACCCCGCGATGGTCACGTCGTTCGCGGACGGCTCGAAGATCAGCTTCGAGCAGACGATCGTCGCCAACGCGACCGGGTTCAAGGTGCTCAACCGCGGGATGTCGCGCGGCGTCGCCTACGAAGGATCGCCGATGGACATCGCCGAGCTCTACGACCTCGACGCTGTTCGTGAGGTCGGCGGGATCGTCGACTACACGGTCGGCCCTCCGGGAGTGAAGATCTTCTGCCTCGCCGAGCACCCCGATCCCAAGCAGCGCCATTACCTCGAGCTCTACAAGATGGGGAAGGGGCCGCTGTACCCGTTCTGGATCCCGTACCACCTTCCGCACTTCGAGGCGCCGAACGCGATCGCGCGCGTCGTCCTCTTCGGCGACTCGCTCGCCCAGCCGCTCGGCGGCCCCGTCGTCGAGGTGTGCGCGGTCGCGAAGCGCGACCTCGCCGAGGGCGAGACGCTCGACGAGTACGGCATGTACATGACGTACGGGGAGGCCGTCAACGCCGACGAGATGTGCTCGGGCCGCTACCTGCCGGAAGGGCTCGTGGAAGGGTGCCGGCTGCTGCGCGACGTGCCCCAGGACGCCGTGCTGACCTACGACGACGTCGTGCTTCCACGCGGTCGAACGGCCGATCGTCTACGCGCGGAGCAGTACCGCCACTTCCTCGGCGAGACGTGGCTCGAGGACATCGTGTCGGCCTTGTCCGGCCAGCACGCCGGTGGGAGGACCGCGTGAAGGTCGTCATCTTCTGCGGCGGGCTCGGCGTTCGGATGGGCGAGGCGACCCAGCGAATCCCCAAGCCGATGATCCCGATCGGGACGCAGCCGATCCTCTGGCACATCATGAAGTGGTACGCGTCCTGGGGGCACACGGACTTCGTGCTCTGCCTCGGCCACCGCGCGGAGGTGGTCAAGGACTATTTCCTGCACTACAACGAGGCGCTCGCCAACGACTTCGTGCTCTCGAACGGAGGGCGTGAGGTCGAGCTCCTCGCGTCGGACATCTCCGACTGGCGGATCACGTTCGTCGACACCGGCGCACAGTCCACGATCGGCGAGCGCCTTCGCAGGGTGGGCGACCATCTCACCGACGAGGAGTTCTTCCTCGCAACGTACGGCGACGGTGTCACGGATGCCCCGCTCGACGACATGATCGGCACACTGGAGCGAAGCGGCAAGACCGGGCTCTTCATCTCCGTGAGACCCCGGCTCGAGTACCACCTCGTTCGCTCGGACGGCGACGGCGTCGTGACGTCGGTCGAGCCGCTCGCGCTGGCCGACGTGCGGATCAACGGCGGGTTCTTCGTGTTCCGCCGCGAGATCTTCGACGTCATCGAGCCGGGCGACGAGCTGGTAGACCAGCCGTTTGCTCGCCTGATTCAGCGGGGCGAGCTGCTCGCCTACGCGTACGACGGCTTCTGGGAGCCGATGGACACGATCAAGGACAAGCAGCGCCTCGATGCCCTCGTCGAGAGCGGCACCGCTCCTTGGACACTCGGCCGTAGCTCGGAGAGCTGATGCTCGGGTTCTCCTTCGACGCCCTCGCTCGGCCGATCGAGCGGGTCCTCGTCATCGGCTGCCACGCGGACGACATCGAGATCGGCTGCGGGGGGACATTGATCGCGCTGACGGAGGCGCGCCCCGACGTGGCGCTGACCTGGGTCGTCCTCGCGGCCCACGGAGCTCGCGCCGAGGAGGCACGGAGCAGCGCTCGTGCGTTCCTGCCCGATGCGACGGAGCCGGACGTGCAGGTCCACGAGTTCCGCGATGGCTTCCTCCCCTACGTGGGCGGGGAGGTCAAGGGGGTCTTCGAGGGGTTGAAGGAGGTTCGGCCGGACCTCGTCCTCACCCATACGCGCCATGATCTCCACCAGGACCACCGCCTCGCCTGCGAGCTCACGTGGAACACGTTTCGCGATCACCTCATCCTCGAGTACGAGATCCCCAAGTACGACGGGGACCTCGAATCGCCGAACGTGTTCGTCCCGCTCTCGGAGGAGACGGTGGAGAAGAAACTCCGCCTGCTCCGCGAGCACTACGCGAGCCAGCACGAGAAGCACTGGTTCGACGACGAGCTGTTCCGCGGACTGATGAGACTGCGCGGAATGGAGTCCGCGAGTCGCTATGCAGAGGCCTTCACCTGCCGGAAGCTGAGGTTGCTCGCATGATCTTCCTGACGATGATCGAAGACGGCCGATGAAAGTCCTCGTCACCGGAGTCCACGGGTACATCGGATCGATTACGGCACCCACACTGGCGGACGCGGGTCACGAGGTCGTTGGTCTCGATACGTTCTACTACCGCGGCTGCGATTTCGGCCAGAGCGCGAACGTGACGTCTCTCGACATGGACGTTCGCGACGTCGGCCCGACGACGCTGGAGGGCTTCGATGCCGTCGTACACCTGGCGGCGCTCTCGAACGACCCGATCGGTGATCTCAACACCGGGTGGACATACGACATCAATCTCGATGCCACCGTCGCGCTCGCGCGCGCCGCCAAGGAGGCGGGGGTCGAGCGGTTCGTCCTCGCGTCGTCGTGTTCGATGTACGGAGCAGCGAGCGGCGACGACTTGCTGGATGAGAACGCCACGCTCCGCCCGCTCACGCCGTACGCGGAGTCGAAGGTGCGCGCCGAAGAGGCGCTGCACGAGCTCGCCGACTCTGGTTTCTCTCCCATTTTCATGCGCAACTCCACCGCGTACGGGGTCTCTCCGCGCCTTCGCCTCGATGTCGTGCTCAACAACCTCGCCGCCTGGGCCCATACGACAGGTCGTATCCGGCTGCTCTCCGATGGGTCGGCCTGGCGGCCCCTCGTCCACGTGCAGGACATCTCGCGCGCGACCCTCGCGTTCCTCGAGGCGCCGCGCGAAGCCGTTCACGATCAGGCCGTCAACATCGGCTCTGCGGATCAGAACGTGCGGATTCGCGACTTGGCCGAGACGCTTCATGGCCTGCTCGGCTGCGAGGTCGAGTTGAGCGACGACGCAACCCCGGACCCGCGCAGCTATCGCGTCGACTTCACGAAGCTTGCGACTGTGCTTCCCGGCTTCCGATGCGAATGGACGGTCAAGCGCGGAGCGGAGGAGCTCGTGAGCGCGTATCAGCGTGTCGGTCTGAGCTTCGATGAATTCGAGAGCGTCGGCCGCTACACGCGTCTTGCGCAGCTCAAGCGCCTTCTCGACGAGCACGCGCTCGACGACGACTTGCGTTGGCGCCTCCCCGAGCGGGACAGCTCTGGGTCGAAGCGCGCGGGCTGATGGCAGTCACGTACTACACGGTCTCGGATCACCGCTTCTTCCTCGGAACGGTTGCGATGCTGAACTCGCTGCGCATCACCGGAAACGAGGGAGAACTGGTCGTTCTCGACATGGGATTGACGGACCACGAACGAGACGTCCTCCGTGGTCACGCATCGCTCGTCATGCCTCCGGAGGAGACGCAAGGCGTCCACGTGCTTTCGATGAAGCCGTACCCGTTGTTTTTCGAGCCCTCGGAGACCGTCGTTCTGATCGACAGCGACATGATCGTGACGGACTCGCTCGACTCGGTGCTCGAATGGGCTCGAGCCGGGAAGATCTGCGTCTGTCCCGCCTGGACCGAGGACGCACGGACGCGCTGGTTTCCGGATTGGGAGGTCATGTTGGAGCTCCGGTCCCCGCTCCGTCGCGAGGACTGGGTGCACAACGGCTTCGTGGTGCTCGAAATGGAGCATTGGCCGGATCTGTTCCAACGCTGGTGGGAGGTCTGCGGGCGAGGTCCGGAGCACGACGCGGACGCGTTGAACGCGCTGTTCATGAGCGAGATCTCACGCGACGCCCTCCACATCCTTCCCCAGGGTGACGAGGTTTTTGGCGGCGCCGCCCAGGTGGTGGACGCGCGGACGCTCGCGTGCACGCTGAACGGCCGGGCCACGAGGCTCCTGCACTACCCGGACAACCCGAAGCCGTGGGAGCCGTCGGGATGGCTCCGGCTTGCGGCGCCGCACTACGTGAGGCTCATGCGGCGACTCCTGTTTGCGAACGACGTCACGCTTCGGGTCGAGCCGCGCGATGCCCCCGTGTGGCTGCGTCCGAGCTCGCGAGGAGAGCTCGCCCTCCGATGCCTTGGCGGCGCGAACCGCACGATCGTCTGGACAAGCCGCAGAATCCCTGAGCCAGTGGTGGAACGGCTGCGCCGGATGCGCAGGAAGATCGCGTAGCGACGCCTCAGGAGGGTCTAGCGACGGCGAGAGCCGTTGGCCGAGCTCGCTGCTCGTCCTTCGCTTGGGCGCGGTCGACGGACGCGCCGCCCTCCGCTGAAGCTTCCCCGTCCGGCGAGGCGCTCGAGATGGCAGCGGGGCGATTCGTTGGCTGGACGACGGTCCTGGTGAACTCGCTTTGCGCCCCGCGGTCACCACCCGTGGCGGTGAGGGCCCCGAGTCAGCATCGTTGCGGGCGTCCACGTCTCGATTTCGGCTAGGCCGATGTTGATCGTTGCCGCACTGACCGCGGTGATCGTGAGGAGCACGCTCGTCGTCGTCCTGGTAGTGAAGTTGAGGGTGACGGCCGCACCGTTGTTGGTCAATGCACCGACGTTCACCACGCTCCCGTCTGAGAAGGTCAGGGTCGCCTTGGTGATGCGATCGGTCGTGTTCGGCCGATCGTAGAGGTCGATCTTGTTCAGCGATACCGGCGTCGACCAGGACAGGCGCAGCCAGCTGCCCGCACGGCCGCCGACCGTCGCCCACTCGTGCGTGTAGTCGGCGGGGTAGCCCTGCGGCGATCCGTTCACCGCCTTCACCGCAAGCTGCCCAGTGCTCGTGTACTCGGAAGAGGCCGTCACTGTGGCCTGCGAGGCCACGTTCGTCGGATTCCCGCTGGGGGCGGTGACCGTGATCTGCACCGTGTCCGCGGCGCTACTCAGCTGCCCGTCGGAAACGACCAGGCTGAACACGAGCGTGCCGGCGGAGGCGGGGGCGGTGACGGTCGGCTTCTGGGCGCTCGTCGAGGAGAGCGTGACCGGCGTCGCCGAGGTCTGCGTCCAGGCGTAGGTGATGGGGTTGCCGTCGGGGTCGGAGCTTGCCGAGCCGTCGAGCGTCGCCGCCGCGCCGGTCTGCAGCCACTGGTCGGGGCCGGCGTTGGCGACGGGCGGGCGGTTGGTGGTGCCGGTCGTGAACACGACATCGACCCAGTAGTTGCTCGACTGGTACGAGTTGGCCGGGAAGCCGCTGCCCTCCCGGTACAGGCCGTTGTGCGCCGAAGTGCTGTCGGCGAGCGCGTGCAGCGGTGCGTTGTTGTAGGCGGTGGTGAAGTACGGCCGAGTGAGCGCGAGATGGCCGGCCGGGTCGTAGTAGGAGGCGACGTAGGGAGTATTTGCGGCGATCGCAATCGGCGTCGCGAAGTTCACCTGCTGCCATCCGGTTGCCGTCTCGTTTGTGAAGGTGGCGGAGCCGAGCTGCGTCTCGCTTGCGCTCCACAGGTGGCCGACGTGCGTACCCGTGTTGCCGCTGCCCTTGTAGAACCGAATCCCCGAGATGAACCCGGCGACGTCGGACTGGAAGCGCACGCCGAGCTCGTAGGCCGTGGGATCCGATTCGGCGGCAGTCTGCGGCGTCGTCGTGGACGACCAGAGCGAGCAGGGGCAGTTCACACTGGGTGGGATCACGTACGTTGCCGTGTAACTGACGGCGGTCTGTGGGGCGACGATGTTGTGGGTCTGGGTACCGTTGTCCGACCAAGACGAGTAGTTGTATGTCGTTCCATTGAGCGTTTGCGGTGTGGTGGCGCTGATCGAGTTCGTGGAGCCGACGATCACGGTCCTGGTGAATGGCGTCGTCGAGGAGGCATTGCCGACAACGAGCTGCAATCCCGAGGGAACCGACTGGAAGGTGAAGGCCACGGTCATCGGATACAGGAGGACAGAGGTCGTGGAGGTATCGCCACCCGCGTCGGTCGCTTTCAGCTGTAGCTCCAGCCACGAGGGGTAGTCGTGATCGGGCGCATTGAAAGAACCCCCCGCGATCGCGCTCCATGTCTGGACCGTGTGGGTGTGGCAGTTGGAAGAGCAATGCTGGAGTACGAGTGTCCACTGGAGCGACGAGGCAGGGAGGGTCCCTTGCTCGGGGTCGGTGGCATGGCCCGAGAACGAAATCGGGTCTCCGACCTTCCAAGTCAGCGCCGATAGCGGTGAGTCGATGACCGCCGTCGGCGGTTGGTTCGGAGTACTTGTGGTCGTGAACGTCCAGCCGAATCGGCCGGGAGCGGGTTACCTGCCAGATCCTTGGCTCCCTGGGCGCCGCCTGTAACGATGGCGGTGTAGCTCGTTCCGAGCTCCACGCTTGCAGTGGGGACGAGGGTCGCGGTCCGGCTCGGGTCGTCGTAGGAGACACTGGCCGCAAGCGGTGTCGCCGAGCCCTGCTTGAGGAGCAGGAAGGTGCTCGTGGTCAGGGTCGCGGGGTTCATCGACTTGGAAACGGTGGCTTTCGGCTGCACGCTGACTGGAACCCCAGTAGCGCTGGCCGCCGGGGTGGTCGCGGTGACCGTGGGAGCCTGGTCGGTGGCTACATACTGGACGCGCCTGATCTCGCCGTCGTCGAAGTCGACGTAGTAGAGATTGCCGTCAGGGCCGAACTCGAGATCGACGGGGTGGCCTGCGCCCCGCGATGAACGTCTCGATGCTTCCTGTCGATGGGAGCGGATTGCCATTCTTCTTCATCGCCCAAATGCAGTTTCGCGAGTAGTCGGCGAAGAAGAGCACACCTTTGTACTGGGGCGGGAACTTGGACCCAGAAGGGGAGAACTCGAACGAGAGGCCGGCGACCGAGGAGCTACCGGTCGGGCAACTCTCGCCCACCACTACCTTCTGCGAGTGACTGTATGTGAAGTAGGGGTCAGTGACAGCGCCCGCTGAGGCGTACAGGTTCTCGCAAATCGAGAGGTCCGCTGCGTCGTACGAGCTCCTCCCCGGTCCTTCGTAGCATGGCCAGCCGAAGTTCGTGACGGACGCCGTTCGGCTGACGATGCGATTGATCTCCTCCCAGTCGTTGTAGCCCACGTCTCCAATCCAGAGCTCGCTCGTTCCGGGCCGAAACGTGAAGCGAAACGGGTTGCGGAGACCGTAGGCGACCACCCGCTTGGCGTTCAGGTCGGTGTCGCCCGCAAGCGGGTTGTCGGGCAACCCCGCCCCGGTCGCCGGGTCCACCCGGATAATCGTCCCGTCGAGGCCGGCGGGGTCAGCCGGGGTGCGGAGGTCCTGACTCCTGAGCGCCCCGCCTTCCGCGGTCGGAGGCGTAAGGGCGGTGCCTCTCCCCCCCGGGCGGGTCACCGCACGGGTTGAGCGGGTTTCCGTCCTGCCCGTAGTCGTCGAAGATGAAGCTCGCCGCATCTCCGGCGCTCGCATAGAGCGCTCCGTCGGGGCCGAACTCCAGGATGCCGAGGGAGTGGCTCGGATACTGCTGGCACCAGTCCTCGACTAGGACCTGCTCGTTGCCCGTCATCACGTCGCCGGCAGCGCGTAGCCTGGAGAGTCTCCCGCTCACGACGCAGCCGTCGGTGGTCGGCCCGGGCGGGGTTGGACAAGTATCCCCCCAGCGCGGTGGCTGGTTCGAAGACCCCAGCTCGTGGTCATAGGTGTAGAGCACGTAGACGTAGGGATTGGTGGGGAAGTTCGGGTCGAGCTCCAGGCCGAGCAGTCCCCGGTCCCAATAGTTATGAACGTTCGTACTCAGGTCCCCGAACACCGTCGGGGTCGTGTCGGACAGGCTGTCGAAGACCTTGATCAGCCCACTCTTCTCGGCGACGAAGATGCGTCCGTCGTTCGCAAAGCGGAGCACGGTCGGGTTCGTCAGCCCGCCGATGACCGTGGACTCTTGGAAGCCAGAGGGCAGCAGTGACGCCTGCGCCGCGCTCGGGAGCGGGGGGCGCGCAGCGGTCGGGCCGAACAGGGCGAAGAAAGCGACGACGGTGAGTGGGATACCCCAGAACCGTCGCCTGCCGCAAAGCGTATGTCGCATACCTGTGTGTACCTCTCTTCTCCCCAGAGCGACCAGCGGATCCTCTCAGACTCGCACCCCATTGGCGACCAGGCGCACGAAGGTCCCGGTCGGAGCGGGACGTCCGCGAGATCCGGTCCAGCCCGAACTGACGGATGGACCATCCGTCTCCGAGCGTTAAGCTCGCGGTCTCTGACCTGCCCGACGAAGAGGAGGCCCGCGTGAGCGAAGCATGGGAAGACGAAGGCTTCGGAACCGAGAACGATTACGGGGACGAGAGCGTCGGATCAGACGTCGAGGAGGAGCTCGTGGAAATCGAGCCCGAGGAGGACGACGACACGTCGGAGGACACCTCGGACGACACGTCGGACGACGAGCAGTAGCCACTGCGATGGAGTTCCGTGAGCTCCTTCCGCGCCGGCGGATGGTGCGTCACTACCGACCCGATCCGGTGCCGACGGAGGTCGTCGAACGGATCGTGGCAACCGTGCGGCGCGCGCCGAGCGCCGGCTACAGCCAGGGACAGCGCCTGCTCGTCGTCACCGAGGAGGCGGGTCGCGCCGAGATCAGCCGCGTGCTGGGCGACGCCGGCTGGACCCGGCCCGACGACTTCGAGCCCTGGCTCGAGAGCGCACCGGTTCACGTCCTTGTTCTCACGCGAGAGGACGACTACCACGATCGCTACCGGATGCCGGACAAGCTCGACGACGGTGAGGAGATCGACTGGCCGGTTCCGTACTGGTTCGTCGACGCAGGTGCGGCCCTCATGCTCCTTCTCCTCGCGGCGATCGACGAGGGGCTTGGCGCAGGTGTCTCGGGTGTTCCGCGCGAGGCAGCAGCGGCGCTCCGCGAGTCGTTCGGGATTCCGGACGACGTGACGGTGATCGCGCTCGTCACGATGGGCGTCGCGGCGCCCGACCCCGCGTGGAGCGCGGTGACGAGCCGCCGCACGCAGTCTCGCCGCGCTCCGGACGAGGTCGTTCGGTGGGAGCGCTTCACCGCTGTCGGCTCAGGCCTCGCGGGCGACGTGTCAGCGGACTAGGAACTCTCGAAGACCTTTTGGCTCCTCCACCGTCGTCTCGACGCGCTCCACATGCGCGCTGCGTGGCCCCTCGCCGCAGAACGACACGAGGCGCTCGACGGCACCCGGCTCGCCTTCGAACACGGCCTCGACCGTTCCGTCACCGTTGTTGCGGACCCAGCCTCCGACACCCGCCGCCTGGGCGCGGCGGCGAACGGTCTCACGGAAGAACACGCCCTGTACGAGCCCGTGGACGACGACGCGGCGTCGGATCACCCGACCTCGACGACCCCGTCCGGATCGATCGCGAGCTTGACGCGGTCGCCTGGAGTTGGATGGTCGATGGCGGTCACCGCAGCGGCCAGCCTAGTCCCGTCGTCGAGTCGGACCACGAGGCGCACCATCGGCCCGTGGCGTACCGCGGACTCGACCACACCGTCGGCGGGCTCCCCATCGACTGCCCGCCGTACGGATACGGCCTCCGGGCGATAGGCGCGACCGTCCAGGACGGACTGACCGAGGAAAAGCGCGACGTCCTCGTCGGCCGGGTGCGTCCACAGCTCGTCGGGCGTGCCGGCCTGGGCGATGCGCCCCTCGCGGATGAGGGCGATGCGATCTCCGAGTCGAAATGCCTCCGCATGGTCGTGAGTCACGTACAGCGCGGTCAGGTCGATCTCGGTGAAGAGCCTGTCGAGATCGGCCAGGAGCCGTTCACGGAGTGGGCGATCGAGCGAACCGAGAGGCTCGTCCAGGAGAAGGATGCGAGGCTCGGGCGCGAGCGCGCGAGCGAGCGCAACGCGCTGTTGCTCGCCGCCCGAGAGCGTCGCGACGGACCGCCGTTCGAAGCCGGGAAGCCCGACGAGCTCGAGCAGCTCGTTGACCCGACGATCGATCCGATCGCGAGCGTCGCCGCGCATCCGGAGGCCGAAGGCGACGTTTGCGGCGACGTCGCGGTGATGGAAGAGCGCGTGGTCCTGGAACACCAGGCCGATGCCACGGCGGTGCGGGGGAACCGGGCCGAGATCCTGTCCGTCGAGCGTCACGCGGCCCGCGTCCGGCCGCTGCAGCCCGGCGACGACACGCAGGAGAGTGCTCTTGCCGGACCCGCTCGCACCGAGGACGGAGACGACCTCGCCAGCCGCCACGTCGAGCGACAGGTCGTCGAGCGCAGTCGTCGCGCCGAATCTCGTCGTCACTCTCTCGACCTCGAGCATCGAAGCCAGCCTGGCTCAGAACCAGCCTGAGCGGCGTCGACCGAAGCGCTCGACCAGGAGGATCGACGCCGTGGTCACCACCATGAGGATCACTGCGAGCGCATACGCCTGCGCAACGTTCAGGGCTCCCGGGCGTCCGAGGAAGCGGAAGATCGCAACCGGCAGCGTCGGGTGATCGAGTCGCGCGAGGAAGACGGTCGCGCCGAACTCGCCGAGCGAGATCGCAAACGCGAAGCCCGCCGCCACCGCGAGCGCGCGGGCGGCGACGGGAACGTCGATCTCGCGACGCACGCGCCGGGGATCTGCGCCGAGGAGTGCGGCTGCCTCACGCTGTCGCTCGTCGATCGACCGCAGCGTGGGTGTGACGATGCGTACGACGAAGGGGATTGCCACGAGCGCCTGGACGACCGGCACGATCCAGGGCGCAGACCGGAAGTCGCGCCAACCCTCGTCGAAGGCGATGACGAACCCGAACCCCAGCATCACGGCCGATGCGCCGAGGGGGAGCATGAGCAGGCCGTCGAACGTGCGGTTCCCCCGTCCCCCCGCAAGTGCGAAGGCGGCAAGTCCGCCGACCAGGAGCGCGATCGCGGTCGCCGCCGTTGCATAGACGATCGAGTTCCCGATCGCCTCCCACGGCGTGACGAGGAGGGTCGAAGTGGGGCGGGTCAGTGCGCGGTACGCGTCGAGGCTGTGGCCGGGGCCCGTCGTGATCGAACGCTCCACAACACCGGCGAGCGGTAGCCCGAGGAAGAGAGCGAGCGCACCGAGGCTTCCCCCGACGAGCGCCTTCTCGCGGCCCGTCTCCGGCCGCCGGAGGACGTCGCGCTCGGAGCGCAGTTGCCCGCGCACGGCAAGTCGCCGCTCGAGACGCATGGCAACCATGACCGTGAGCGCGACGCACGCGAGTTGGACGAGCGAGAGGATCGCGGCCGCGTGGAGATCGAACGAGCGAACGGCCTGGTTGTAGATCTCCACCTCGAGCGTGGAATAGCGCGGCCCGCCGAGGATGACGATCACGCCGAAGGACGTGAACGAGAACAGGAACACGATCGCGGCCGCAGCCGAGAGCGCGGGTGCGAGCAGCGGGAGCGTCACGTGGAGGAGGCGTTGCCGCGGGCCTGCGCCGAGCGTCGCGGCAGCCTCCGACGTCCTTCGATCGAGCCCAGCCCAGAACGTGCCGACGATCCGGACGACGACCGCGACATTGAAGAACGCGTGGGCGATGAGAATGGCGATCGGCCCTCGGTCGAGCCCCCTCGGCAGGATCGCCAGGAAGGCGAGCGCCACGACGACCGTGGGCAACACGAACGGCACGGTGACGAGTGCGAGGACGAGCGTGCGCCCGCGAAAGGCGTAGCGGCCGAGCACGTAGGACGCCGGTAGCGCAACGGCGATGGTGAGCACGGTCGACGCCGCAGCGAGCCAGGTCGTGAACCAGAGCACATCGCGCGTGAGCGGATCCGTAAGCAGGCCGAGAGCCGATTCGCCCCCGCTCGAGCCGAGCCCACGCGCGACGATCGTCGCGAGCGGGAAGACGAAGAAGACAGAGAGGAACGCGAGCGGCACGCCGTACGCGACGAGCGTCCAGGCCCGCGCCGTCAGCGAATGACGACCCGCGTCCATTCGTCCAGCCAGCGCTCGCGACTCGCCTCGATCTCGTCCGGCGGGAGGTCGAGCGGATCGGAGGGCACGACCGCGTACTTCTCGAACGCGGGCGGCAGCGCTGCGTTGCGGGCGACCGGGAAGACGAACATCTGTAGCGGCATGTCCTCCTGGAACCGCTTCGAGAGCATGAAGTCGATGAGCTCTCTCGCACCGCGCTCGTTCCGGGCGCCGCGAAGGACGCCTGCGAGCTCGATCTGGCGGAAGCAGCTGTCCTCGACCACTGCCGTCGGCGCTTGCTCGGGGCGAGGCGTACGGTAGATCACCTCAGCTGGGGGGCTGGACGCGTAGGAGACGACGATCGGCCGGCTCCCCTTCCCCGTGGATCCGGAGAAGCGCGCGTCGTACGCCTCTTCCCAGCCGTCGACCACGAGCACGTCGCGCTCGCGGAGCTTCTGCCAGTAGTCCTGCCAGCCGTCCTCGCCGTAGCGTGCGATTGTCGCGAGCATGAACGCGAGACCCGGCGTCGACGTCCTCGGGTCCTCGACCACGAGCAGCCCGTCGTAGGGCGCCCTGGTCAGGTCGTCGAGCGACCGCGGCGGGGCGACGCCGTGTTCTGCGAACCAAGCCTTGTCGTAGTTGAGGCACACCTCGCCGTGGTCGATCGGCGTGACCCTGTGCTCCGGGTCGAGCACGTACTTCTCGTCCACGTCGGCAAGCGCGGGCGACTCGTAGGCGTCGAACAGGTCCCCGTCGAGCGCACGGGAGAGCAGGTTGTTGTCGACGCCGAAGAAGACGTCGCCCTGCGGGTTGCCGGCCGTGAGCAGCGCCGTCGTCAATGCCGCGCCGGCGTCGCCGGACTTGAGGATCTGGAGCTTCAAACCGCTTTCGCGCTCGAAGGCCGCCTTCACGTCGTCTGAGACAGCGAACGCGTCGTGCGTGACGAGGACAACCTTGGTCGGCGACTCCTCGTCTCCACCACACGCATTCACGCCGATCGTGAGCGCGGCAAGCATCGCCACGGCGGTTGCCACGTGCCTGCGGTTCACTCGGCTGACTCCGGGTCGCCGGGAATGACGGCAGCGAGAACCCCGCGAGCCACGTGCACACGGGCCTCCCGAGCTGCGAACACATTCGAGATCCCGCGCGTCGAGCCGGGCTCGAGCGTCTCGTTCGCGAGCGGATACCGGAGCCCGTCGGTCGTGACGCCCTCGGCTGCGCCGTGCAGTGCCACGAGCGAGACGAGCTGTCCGGGATCACCTGCGAGCACGCGCTCGCCGCGAACCACATGCACGCGTGCTGTCCCGACGATCGCGTCGAGCCGCACCTCGGCGTACCTGGACGCGCCGAGGAGCAAGAGACCTCCGACGAGATGATCGAGCCGGCCGCCGCCCCCTGCTAGCACCAGAATCCGCTCGGGTTGAAGCTCGAGTGCCGCGTCGAGCGCGAGCTCGAGGTCGGTCGCGTCCTTCTCTTCGGGGTAGCGGACGATCTTCGCGCCCGCAACACCGGCTGCCGCCAAGACATCCGCGTCGATCGAGTCGAGGTCGCCGACGACGTCGGTGACGTCGAGACCGAGGGTCGTGGCGTGTGCGAGCCCACCGTCCGCGGCGATAACGGGGACGCCTCGAGGGACGTCGTCGGCGCTCGCCGAAGGCGGGAGCTCGCCTCCCGAGACAACCACCACCAACTCGTGCGACATGCGCTTCCTCCGCTGGCATTACCCAGGTCAGGTTCGACGGGTCGGCGGCACGTCGAGCCGCCCTCTCAGCCCGGTGGCCCGGGCTCCCCTTACGCTCGCGACATCGTAACTCACGACGCATTCGTCGAGACGCTCGCCGGGGCACGGATCGGCGAGACCTTCAACCAGTACCGCGAAGGTCCGCGCGCCGGGCTGCTCCGCGCCCGGCTTCGGGCGTATCTCGAGGCACGCTCCGACGCGTCCATCGTTCTCGTCGGCGAGGCTCCCGGGTACCGTGGGGCGCGGGTCTCGGGGATCCCGTTCACGTCCGAGCACCAGCTCGCGGGCGCCGGCCCCGCCGAGGCCTCGGCGACCATCGTCCATCGCACGCTCGACGAGCTCGATCTCGAGGAGCGTGTGCTCTTGTGGAACGTCGTGCCGACGCATCCGGGAACGGTCGACTCGAACCGCGTGCCTTCTCGCTCGGAGGTCGCGGTCGGGCTCGGGTTCGCCTCGCAGGTGGCGGTGAACAGGCGAATCCTCTGTGTCGGCCGTGTGGCTCACGACGCACTGGGAGGCACGTACCTCAGGCATCCGTCGCACGGCGGCGCGCGCGCGTTCTGCAGCGGGCTCGAGCAGTTCGCGGCTGAGAGCCTCTAGCTCGGGCTCTCTCCCTCACGACTGGTGAGCTCGCAGGGGAGGGTCCTACCCCGGGCGGGGGATGCGCGGGTTACCGGTGTCCGCCGAAATGCGTCCTGGAGTCGTCTGGCCCCTGCGGCACTTCGGCCAGTCGACGAGAAGACGCAAGTACCACTGACCGACGAGAGAAAGGGAAGAAGTGAGATGAAGCGCTTCGCGAAGAAGCAGTGGGTCATTCTCGGCCTCGTAGCCGTGGTCGCCGGCATGGCGGCTTTCGGCGCGTACGCGTACTGGACAGCATCCGGCACCGGCCAGGGAACGGCCTCCGTCGGCACCGACAACGGCGTGACGATCGTCGTGACGAACATGGGCGCGGCGCTCTATCCGGGTGGGTCTGCCACCGTCACGTTCCACGTCCAGAACGACTCGACGACCTCTCCGGTCATGGTTGGCAAGGTCGTGCAGGACGGCGCGGTGACCGGCCTTCCCGGCGGCTGTCTTGCTGGCGACTTCTCGTTCGGCGACGTGACGCTCAACGAGTCCGTCGCGGCATCCGGTAACGGCCCGAATCACACGGGAACGTTGTCGATGGCCAACACGGCGGCGAATCAGGACGCATGCAAGGGCCAGAGCCCCGTCCTGCATCTGAAGACGGACAACTCGGGCCTCTAGCAGTCGGCTGCACTGTCGGAGGGGCGAGGCGACTCGCCCCTCCGAGACGCCGTCGACGGGAGGAGTTCCGGAGAGGAGACGAGGGGTCCGATGAACCGGGGAGAGCTGGTCAGCAGGGAGCGAAGGGCCATCTGGCTGCTGATCTTGCTTCTCCTGTTCGCGGTAGCGCTCGGCCTCGGTCTGTGGATTGCGAGGGGCGCGGGAGGGCCACCGATACCGGTCATCAGCCCGATCGGCCTGCCGAAGGACGTCACGCACCAGAGGTCTGCGCGCTTCATGTTCAGTGCGGCGCGGCCGGTGACGTTCCAATGCGCCCTCGACGAGCGGCCATTCACCAATTGCGGTGCGAAAGTGGTCGGCTCCAAGAGCTATCCGGGGCCTCTCCCCTGGGGTCAGCACACGTTCAAAGTTCGAGCCGCGCTCGGACACAGAACGAGCCCCGCGGCCACGTACTCGTGGTTCATCCTCCGCTCGTCCGGGCAGACGCCCGCTCCGGCGCCTGGTCAACCCTCGGGGTCGCCAGGCGGTGGGCCGTCCTCGAGTGGCGGCGGCGGAACCTCCTCGTCGGGGTCCGGAGGCTCGACCGGCGGGAGCTCGACCGGCGGGAGCTCGGGGGGCGGGGCATCAGGTGGGTCGTCGGGCGGTGGGACCTCCGGCGGCGGGACACCACCGCCGGCCGGCCCGGGTCAGCCACCACCACCACCACCACCACCACCACCACCGACCGAGCCGGGCGGCATGCCGTTCGGGATCTCTGGAAGCGTGAGCGGGCTCGTGCCGGGAGCGACCAAAGTGATTGCTCTCAGACTTGCTAACCCGAACTCCGTCCCCATCCACGTCACGCGAGTCACGGTCTCCGTGTCCGCTGACAGCTCGCCGCCCGGTTGCTCGAGCGCGGCCAACCTCGTCCTCTACCAGGCGACTGGCATCACAAGCGCTGCGCCGGTGGCCGTTCCTGCGCGCGGGAGCGTCACCGTCACGACGTTTCCCCGAGCGCCGAAGATCGGCTTCAGGAATCTGCACTCCAACCAGGACGCCTGCAAGAAGACGACGTTCCGGCTCATCTATACGGGGAGCGCGCACTCGTGAGACGGCTCCTGAGGTACGGGCGTTTCCTCACGGCGTGCATCCCGCTCGGGGTGCTGGCGATCGCCATCGGCGCCTATGCGTACTGGACTGCAATCGGAGTCGGAAGCGCAAGCGGTGCCGTGTCGGGACTCACGTCACTTTCACCTTCGGCGTCGAGCCCCACGTTCGGGACGGCTCACGTCTCCTGGTCCACGGTGACGCTCAACCCCTCAGTTCCGGCAGTCGACTCAGAGGTGGCGTTCACGGTAGAGCGCAAGCTCTCCAGCGGCTCGATCTGGACGTTCGTCTGCGGGACCGGCACGACGCCGAAGCCGTACAACGTGCTTTCGTGCGACGACTCGCCGCCGGCGACCGCCGACTACGACTACCGGGTCGTTGCCCACTTCCGTTCGTGGACGTCGTCCGGCACGGCCTCCGTGCACGTCGTCGTGGACTCGGTCAAGCCGACGTCGACGCTGACGTTCCCGGGTGCAGGCCCATACGCCACGGCCGGTTGGAACGCGGGCTGCACGAGCTCGATCTGCGGAACGGCGGCCGATTCGGGCGGGAGTGGACTGCAGAAGGTCGAGGTCAGCATCCGGCGTGGCTCGGGGAACTACTGGGACGGCGTGAGCTCGTTCTCGAGCGCAAGCCAGATCTGGAGCCTCGCGAGCGGGGCTGCGAGCTGGACCTATTCGTTCCCGGCGTCGAACTTCCCGGCTGATGGCGCATACACGGTCGAGGTCCGGGCGACGGACAATGCGCTGAACGTCCAGGCGCCGGTCACGAGCAGGACGTTCACCTTCGATACGACCCCGCCGGTCGTCGGCCCGTCGGTGATCGCCGCGACGACCGGAACGAGCCCGGTCGGGTTCGTGAAGCAGGGCGGCGGCTACAACGTCTACGCGGATGCGACCGACGCGAGTGTCGTCAGCTCCGTGACTGCCAATGTCTCGACCGTCACGACCGGACAGACCGCGGTTGCACTACCGGTCTGTGCGTCGAGCTGCACCGTCGGCGGTCACACATATGGCTACAAGAGCGCGCTCCTCACCGCGAGCACGCCGCTCGCCCAGGGGAGCAAGAGCTACACGGTGGCTGCAGTAGACGTCGTGAGCAACGCCAGTGCGCCTGCGAGCTTCAGCGTGCAGGTGGACAACACCGGACCTTCGTTGACCACGGTGATCGCCGCGACGACCGGGACGAGCCCGCAGGGCTTCGTCAAGCAGGGTGGCACCTACCGCGTCTATGCAAACGCGACCGACCTGCCCTCCGGCTCGGGCAACTCCTCCGGCGTCAACGCTGCCACGCTGACCGCCAACGTCTCAACGGTGACGGCCGGCCAGACCGCGGTCGCCCTCACCGCGTGCGGCGCCTGCGGCCCGAGCTCGGCCTACGCCTACCAGTCCGCGCAGCTGACCGCCGACGTTGTGCTCTCGGAAGGGAACAAGCTCTACTCGGTCTCCGGCGCCGACAACCTGGGCACGAGCGCGAGCTCCACGGGCGCGAACGTGCAGGTGGACAACACCGGACCTTCGTTGACCACGGTGATCGCCGCGACGACCGGGACGAGCCCGCAGGGCTTCGTCAAGCAGGGTGGCACCTACCGCGTCTATGCAAACGCGACCGACCTGCCCTCCGGCTCGGGCAACTCCTCCGGCGTCAACGCTGCCACGCTGACCGCCAACGTCTCAACGGTGACGGCCGGCCAGACCGCGGTCGCCCTCACCGCGTGCGGCGCCTGCGGCCCGAGCTCGGCCTACGCCTACCAGTCCGCGCAGCTGACCGCCGACGTTGTGCTCTCGGAAGGGAACAAGCTCTACTCGGTCTCCGGCGCCGACAACCTGGGCACGAGCGCGAGCTCCACGGGCGCGAACGTGCAGGTGGACAACACCGGACCTTCGTTGACCACGGTGATCGCCGCGACGACCGGGACGAGCCCGCAGGGCTTCGTCAAGCAGGGTGGCACCTACCGCGTCTATGCAAACGCGACCGACCTGCCCTCCGGCTCGGGCAACTCCTCCGGCGTCAACGCTGCCACGCTGACCGCCAACGTCTCAACGGTGACGGCCGGCCAGACCGCGGTCGCCCTCACCGCGTGCGGCACCTGCGGCCCGAGCTCGGCCTACGCCTACCAGTCCGCGCAGCTGACCGCCGACGTTGTGCTCTCGGAAGGGAACAAGCTCTACTCGGTCTCCGGCGCCGACAACCTGGGCACGAGCGCGAGCTCGACGGGCGCGAACGTGCAGGTGGACAACACCGCACCGACCGTGGCAGCCGTCATCGCCAATACGACGACAAACGAGCCGGGCTGGCTCGCGCAGGGGAGCGGGTACCGCGTGTATGCGAACGTCACTGAGCTGCCGTCTGGCTCGGGCGCATCCAGTGGCGTCAACGCGGCGTCGATCACGGCGAACGTTGCGAACGTCACGACCGGGCAGACGGCGGTCGCACTAACGACGAGTGGCTGCCCCTGCACGATCGGCGGCACGACCTATGCGTATCGCAGCGCGGCGCTCACCTCGAACAACCCGCTCTCGGCCGGGAGCAAGAGCTTCACGGCCGGCGCGGCCGACAATCTCGGATCGAGCACGAGCCAGAGCGGCAACGTGACGATCGACAACACTGCGCCGACGCTCTCGACGCTGCAGATGTTCGACGTCGACGCCGACGGCAAGGTCGATCAAGTCAAGGCGACCTTCAGCGAGACCCTCGAGACCTACTCGGCGCCGACGGCGGTCTGGACGCTCGCGAACGCGCCCGGCGGAGCATCGAACACGGTCGCGAGCGTGGCCGTGGCCACCCCCGTTGCAACGCTCACTCTGAACGAGGGCAACGTCAACACGGCCAGCGGGACGTTCACGATCGCGCTCGCCGCAAACGCCAGTGGGATCCGGGATCTCGCAGGCAACCAGTCCTCGTTCGCGGCGACGAGCGTGGCCGACAAGGCCGCGCCGGTGGCCAGGAACGTCGTCCTCACCAACATTCGCACGCTCGGTCGCGCGAGGAGGGATGACATCGTGACCGTGACCTACTCCGAGGCACTCGACGCGACGTCCTTCTGCCCGACGTGGGTCAACGGGAGCACCCAGACGCTCGGCGGCAACGGGACCGTCGACGTGCTCATCGACGAGAACGGCGCCAGCGACCTGCTGCGGGTCGTCGACGTGGGCGCGAACTGCGGCGGCGCCCCCAACTTCCGGTTCGGGTCCCTGAATCTCGCACAGGACTACGTCAGCGCAGACGTGACGTTCACCGGGAACAACAACAACCAGAGCACGCTCGTCTGGAGCCCGACAGCGTGCACGCTGACGATCACGCTCGGCTCGGGGAACGGCCAGCGGACGAACGTCCCGGTGTCCGCGCCCATCTACACCCCGGACGCCGCGCTCAGGGATCTCGTGGGCAACGCGATCGTGACAGCGCCGTTCACCGCGCCTGCCACATCTCAGTTCTGAATCGTCTTCGCTCGCCCTCTGGGAGCGACGCAAGCACCGGCTAGGCTCGCGCGTGTGAGTCGCGCAATTCGGCGGAACACGGTTTTGCTCAGCCTCTGCCTGCTGACCCTGTCGGGTGTGCTGCAGCTGGCCGTGGCGGTCGCGACCATCACGCTCGTCCTTGTCACCGGCATCGAGTCCATCCTCGGGCTCGGGCCTGCGATCTTCCTCACCGCCGGCGCTCTCGCCGCCCTTCCGGCCGGGCGGTTGATGGACCGGGTCGGCCGTATGCCGGTGATCGCCGGTGGGTTCGTCGTGGGAGCGGTCGGCTGCTCGCTGACCGCGATCGGATGCGCCGTCGACAGTGCCGTCCTCGTGATCCTCGGCTTCGTGGGGATCGGCTCGATGAACGGCGCCGTGCTGCTCGCGCGTACCGCGGCGGCCGACATGTATCCGCCCGAGCGCCGAGCGCGCGCGATCTCCTACGTCCTCTTCGGAGCGCTCTTCGGGGCGGCGCTCGGCCCTCTCGTATTCCGGCCGCTGTTCGCGGGCAAGGATCTCGACCTCGACACGCTCGTGATTCCCTGGTTCGCCGCTGCGCTGATGGCCCTCATCGGGATGGCGATAGCGCTCATGATCCGGCCCGATCCCCGGACGATCGCGCTCGAGCTCCAGCTCGCGGATGCGAACGCTACGCCGGCGGCTCCGCCTGCCCCGCTGCGCGAGATCCTGCGCCGTCCCGGAGTGCCTTCGGCCGTGATCGCGGCGCTCGCCAGCTTCAGCGTGATGGCCGGAGTGATGAACCTGACCGGATACATCGTCGTGGGACACCACCACGCGCAGGCGGACGTCTTCACCGTGATCAGCCTCCACATCGTCGGCATGTACGCGCTCGTTCTCGTCATCGGCCAGCTCATCGATCGCGTCGGCCGCCGGCAGTCGCTCATCGGGGGCCTCGCGATCATGGCCGTGTCCACCGTCATGCTCGCCTGGGTCGAGTCGATCGCAGGAACGTCGGTCTCGCTCTTCCTCCTCGGGCTCGGCTGGAACCTCTCCTACGTGGCCGCCACGGCGGAGCTCGTCACCCATGCCACGCCCGTGGAGAGAGGTCGCCTGGTCGGGTTCACCGACCTGGCGGCAGGCCTCCTCGCCGCCGGTCTCGCCCTGCTCGGGCGGCGTCGCGTACACGGAGTGGGGTGCCGTCGCGATTGCGGTCGGAGGGACGATCGCCGTGACTGTGCCGGCGGCCGCGATCTTCGCCGGCCGGCGACCTCGGGCCGCACTCGAGACGGCGGGGTAGCAAGGCGTTCAGCTGCTAGAATCCGCCGCCGGCGGACGTTGGTCCGCTTCTTTTTCTGCGATGAAGACCTACACCGCAAAGCCGGGCGAGATCGAGCGCGAATGGCTCCTCGTGGACGCCGAGGGCCAGACGCTCGGCCGTCTCGCGACCCGTATCGCCGACACGCTGCGCGGGAAGGGCAAGCCGCAGTACACGCCGCACGTCGACACCGGTGACTTCGTCGTCGTGGTGAACGCCGAGAAGATCGCCGTGACCGGGTCCAAGCTGGACAAGAAGCTCTACTACCGCCACTCCGGTTACCCGGGCGGCCTGCGCTCGCGGACGCTCCGCGAGCAGCTCGAACGTCGTCCGACCGAGGTCTTGCGCAAGGCGGTCAAGGGGATGCTTCCGAAGAACCGGCTGGCCGCGGCGCAGATTCGCAAGCTGAAGATCTACGCGGGGCCTGAGCATCCGCACAGCGCGCAGACGCCGAAGCCGATGGAGCTTGCCGGCGCAGGCTCGACGGAGCGCGAACAGTGAGCGAGATCGCGCAGTACCGGGGAACGGGCAAGCGGAAGACGTCGATCGCGCGCGTGATCCTGCGCCCGGGCGACGGGAAGACCTGGATCAACGGCCGGACGCTCGAGGAGTACTTCACGCGCCCGGGGCACCGCAGTATGGTGCTGGCACCTCTCGAGGTCGCAGCTGCCGCGGGCACGTACGACCTGCGCATCCGCGTCCACGGTGGCGGGATCTCCGGCCAGGCCGGTGCCGTGAGGCACGGCGTCGCTCGTGCGCTCGTCGAGACCGATCCGGAGCTCCGCGTACCTCTCAAGCGCCAGGGCTTCCTCACCCGCGACGCCCGCATCGTCGAGCGCAAGAAGGCCGGCCTGCACAAGGCGCGCAAGGCGCCTCAGTTCTCGAAGCGGTAGGTTCGGCCGCCGTGGCGCGGCGCTTCTTCGGGACCGACGGAGTTCGGGGCGTAGTCGGCGAAAGCCTGACGCCCGACCTCGTCGAGCGGTTGGGCAGGGCGGCGACGCTCTGGTGCGGAGGGGGAGAGGTCCTCGTCGGCCGCGACACCCGTACGTCGGGACCCGCGCTCGAGGAGGCGCTGACGAAGGGCATCGTGTCCGCCGGGGGAACCGCATTGCTCGCGGGCGTGCTCCCGACACCGGCGGTGGCGCTGCTCGCCAGCGATCTCGGGGCCGTCGTCTCGGCTTCGCACAACCCACCCGAGTACAACGGCGTCAAGCTCTTCGGTGCCTCGGGGCGAAAGCTGACCGACGGCGAGGAGGAGCAGATCGAAGCGCTTCTCGACGCTCCGGGCGGTGAGGGAGGATCGGTCGAGCGTGACGACACGGTCCGCAAGCGCTACCTCGACCATGTCGTCGGGCACTTCGGCACGGACCTGTCCGGCCTGCGCATCGGGGTCGACTGCGCGAACGGAGCGATGATCGAGCTCGCCCCCGAGGCCTTCACACGGCTCGGTGCAGACGTCACCTCGATCGGCGTCTCCTCCGACGGTGGATCGATCAACGTCGGCTGCGGCGCCACCGATCTCACGGCCCTGCAAGAGACCGTCGTACGAGAAGGACTCGACCTCGGTGTTGCGTTCGACGGCGACGGGGATCGCGTGCTCGCCGTCGACGAGCGTGGCGAGGCGGTCGACGGCGACCAGATCCTCGCGATCCTGGCACTCTCGCTCGGCGTCGAGCTCGTTGCCGTGACGGTGATGACGAACATGGGCTTCCACCGCCTGATGGCGGAGCACGGCATCCGCGTCGTCACGACACCGGTGGGAGACCGGTACGTGCTCGAAGCGCTGCGAGCAGAGGGCGGAGTGCTCGGCGGCGAGCAGTCCGGCCACATCCTCTGGCTGCGCGACCACGTGACAGGAGACGGCCTCGCTGCGGCGCTCTTCCTCTGCGGCGCCGTCCGGGGTCGTGCTTCCGAGCGAGGCGGCCGCGGTCCTCACGCGCTACCCGCAGGCAAGGCGGGACGTGCGCGTGTCGCGGAGGGAGCTGACCCAGTCGATTCTCGACGCCGTGGACGCGCTGAACGAGGAGCTCGGCGACCGCGGTCGAATCCTCGTCCGCTTGTCGGGAACGGAGCCGGTCGTGCGCGTCCTGGTCGAGGTTGAAAATGGCGAAGATGCAGAGAAAATGTGTGCTAGCATCGCCGCGCTCGTGGAAAGGGAGCTCGGCTGAGCCCGACGGAGGGCGCCGCCGGGCTCTTACGCGTTTCTAGGGGGGTTCTCATGTGCGGGATCATCGGATACGTCGGGTTGCGTGAGTGCAAGCCGCTCCTGCTCCAGGGCCTCGAGCGTCTGGAGTACCGCGGGTACGACTCCTCGGGCATCGCCTTGCTCGAGGACAACGATCTCGAGTACGTGAGAGCTGTCGGCCCGCTCGGGAACCTCATCGACCGCGCCGGGCCGAACTCGTCCGCGGCGACGACCGGCCTCGGCCACACGCGCTGGGCGACGCACGGCGGCGTGACTGAGGCGAACGCGCACCCGTTGGCCGGATGTGAGGGGTCGAAGCTCTCGATCGTCCTCAATGGCATCGTGGAGAACTACCGCGAGCTGAAGGCGAGCCTGGGCGCGGAGGGTCACACGTTCTCCTCCGAGACCGATGCCGAGACCGTCACGCACCTCATCGAGCGCTACTACGACGGCGATCTCCCCGCGGCGGTGCGGCGCGCGTTCGCGGATCTCGAAGGGCACTTCGCCTTCGTCGTGATCCATCGCGATCACCCCGGTCTCCTCGTCGGCGCCCGCCATCAGGTTCCGCTGGTCGTCGGCCTGGGTGTCGACGAGAACTTCCTCGCGTCGAACGCGGCCGCGTTTCTCAGAGAGACGCGGACGGTGAAGTTCCCGTCCGACGGCGAGATCGTCGCGATCACGCCCGACGAGGTGACGTTCTGGAACGTCGACGGCGAGGTCGTCGACCACGACCCCATGGAGCTCGACTGGGACGACGAAGGGGCCGAGAAGGCCGGGTTCGAGACGTTCATGCTGAAGGAGATCTACGAGCAGCCGGACGCGGTCGCCGAGACGATCGGCGACCGGGTGCGGCACGGGACCCTCGTCCTCGAAGGGCTCGGAATGACCGACGACGAGGTGAAGAAGCTCCGCCGGATCGTCCTCGTCGCCTGCGGCACCGCGTACCACGCATGCGTCGTCGGGCGGTACGTGATCGAGGAGTGGGCCCGCGTGCCGGTCGAGTTCGACATCGCGAGCGAGTGGGTCTACCGGAACCCGGTCATCAACGAGCACGACCTCGTCATCGGCATCACGCAGTCCGGCGAGACGCGTGACACGATCGAGGCGCTGAAGCTCGCCCGCGAGCGGGGCGCCCGCACCGTCGCCATCACGAACATGATGGGCTCGCAGGTGACACGCGAGGTCGACTCGGTGCTCTACACCCGCGCCGGGCTCGAGATGGGTGTCGCTGCCTCGAAGACCTTCACCGCGCAGGTGGCGCTCGTGTACCTCGTCGCGCTCAAGCTCGCGCAGATCCGCGAGACGCTTCCGCCAGGCGAGATCGAGTTCATCCTGGACTACGTCTACAAGCTCCCGCGCAAGATCCAGGCGTTCCTCGAGGGCGACCACCCCATCGAGGAGATCGCGCAGCGCTACCACGACGCGCACTTCTTCCTCTACCTCGGCCGTCACATCGGACTGCCCGTCGCGCTCGAGGGCGCGCTCAAGCTGAAGGAGATCTCGTACATCCCGACCGAGGCCTACTCGGCCGGCGAGATGAAGCACGGGCCGATCGCCCTGCTCGACGAGCAGACGCCGGTGGTCGTCGTCGCGACGAACATCCACGTCTACGACAAGATCGTCTCCAACATCCAGGAAGTACGTGCTCGTGGCGCCCACGTCATCGCTATTGCGACCGAGGGCAACGAGGACATCCAGTACCACGCGGACGACGTCATCTACGTGCCGAAGACACCTGCCTTCCTGCAGGTCGTCCTCGCCATCCTGCCGCTCCAGCTTCTCGCGTACCGGATCGCGCGCCTCCGCGGGCTGAACGTCGACCAGCCGCGGAATCTCGCCAAGACCGTCACCGTCGAGTAGCGGGCTACACAGCCCGCGCTGGGTAGGGTCCTGGCGCACGTCAGATCACAACGATCTCGGAGGAGGAACCATGCGAAGACTGCTGCGCAGTCATCCATCCCCTGCACTCGTCATCTCCTGTCTCGCGCTCGGCATTGCGCTGGGTGGGACGGGAACCGCCGCGATACTCGCCGTGCCGAACAACAGTGTCGGTACGTCGCAGCTGAAGAACGGCGCAGTGACGACGCCAAAGCTGAAGAATGCGGCCGTCACGGCGGACAAGCTCGCGAGCGCCTCCGTTCTCGAGGGGAAGCTCAAGAACGACGCCGTCACGGCGGCGAAGATCAAGGCCGCAGCGGTAGCCACGAGCGAGGTCAAGAACGGGTCTCTCCTGAAGGAGGACTTCGCGTCCGGCCAGCTCCCTGCGGGACCGCCCGGGCCTCAGGGGCCACCAGGGCCGCGAGGGCCGGCTGGCGTGGTCGGCCTGCAGCGCTTCGATGCGGCGACGTCGTCGAGCTCGGCGAACTCCAAGAGCGTCGTCGTCACGTGTCCGTCCGGGAAGCGCGTCGTCGGTGGTGGCGCACGAGTGACAGGCAATGGCGCTGCCAAGTCCACGATCACCGAGAACTTCCCGGACTCGGACGGCAACAAGTGGAACGGAAAGGCGAACGAGGTCGTCGCCACGTCCGCCTCGTGGGAGCTCCAGGTGTACGCGCTCTGCGCGACCGTCGCGAGCTGACGTCGAGTTGAGCTTGTTCGGAGCAGAGGAGAGCGCCGCTCTCCTCTGCTCCAACAGGCACGAGTCGTCACGCCCCGTCTTGCCGCGTACGATCAGCGGGAGCGACAGAAGGAGTAGCCGATGGCGAAGGTGCTGATCCTCGCCGGCGATGCGGCCGAGGACCTCGAGACGATGTACATCAAGTACCGACTGGCGGAGGCCGGTCACGAGCCGTTCGTGTCGGCCCCCACGACACGGCCGATCAAGCTGGTCGTGCACGACTTCGAGCCCGAGTGGGATACGTACGTCGAGCGCCCGGGTCGTTCGTGCCCCGTCGACGTGGCGTTCGTCGACGTCGATCCTTCGGCGTACGACGCGCTCGTTGTGCCCGGCGGCCGGGCTCCCGAGTTCATCCGCGTCGACCCCAACGTCAGGCGAATCGTGGAGCACTTCTTCGAGGAGGACAAGCCGGTCGGAACCCTCTGCCATGGGCCGCAGGTGCCTGCGGCTCTCGGGCTGCTCCAGGGCCGGCGTTCGTCTGGATTCCCGCCGCTTGCCCCGGACATCGAGGCCGCTGGCGGCGAGTTCGTCGATGACGCCGCTGTCGTGGACGGGAACATGGTCTCGTGTCGCGGCTGGGGCGATCTCGCCGAGTGGTCGCGCGCCTTCATGGCGTGTCTCGACCGGGCCGCGGTGCCTGCATAGCCTCACCCGACCCGGAGTTCACAGAATCGTCAAGGCCCGTTGTTACCGTCGGCTGCGTCGCAGGCCGACGAATCGACGGGAGGTACGTGATGAGAAGGATCTCGTTCCGGCGTCCGTCGCCGGCGCTCGTGCTCGCAGCCATCGCCCTGGGCGTGGCACTCAGCGGCACGAGCTACGCAACTGTCCTGAACGTTCCGCGCAACAGCGTGGGAACGCCGCAACTCCGCAACTCCGCTGTCACGGCGCGAAAGCTTGCGCCGAATGCGGTCACCTCGGCGACCGTGCGGAACCGCTCTCTTCTGCGGTCCGACTTCGCCGCCGGCCAGGTGCCGGCAGGGCCGACGGGGCCCCAAGGCCCAGCTGGGCCAGCCGGACCTGCTGGTGCGGCAGGAGCGCCGGGGATGAGCCAGGTGGAGCGAGTGGAGTTCACGTCGACGTCGAACTCCACGAGTCCCAAGACCGCGCAGATGGCCTGCCCGACCGGGAAGCGGCTCGTCGGCGGCGGGGCGCGATTGAACGGCACCGCGACCTCGACCGCGATTCAGGCGTCGTTCCCGGACAACGACAACATCTACCGCGCGAATGCGCGTGAAGTAGTCGCGACGAGCGCTGCGTGGTCGGTGACGGTGTTCGCGATCTGTGCCATCACGACCTGAGCGAGCCTGGCCCCGCCGGGAGAGCAGCAGCTCTCCCGGCGAGTACGCTGACCGAGTGAATGGCGACGGGACGGCCGAAGCACCCCCGTACAGCACCGGGCGTGTCCAGGGCCGGAGATTTCCCGGCGGCCAGGACGCCGTCGAGGTCGTCGCGATGGAGGATCCGCTCGAGATCCGGATCGGAGGCGATCCGGTAGTCGTGACGATGCGGACGCCCGGGCACGACGAGGAGCTGGCGCTCGGGTTCTGCATCGGCGAAGGGCTCGCGCCCATCTCGGCGCGCGCTCCCGACGACCTGGCGGCGAACACCGTCGAGGTCAACGCACCGGGATTCGACCCGGTGCTCGTCCGCAGGAACTTCTACACGTCGTCGTCGTGCGGAGTCTGCGGAAAAGGGGCGATCGAGGCGGTCCGCGTGGACGCGCCGCGTGTCGGGGGCGACCTCGAGGTGGCGGAGACGATCGTCGCTCGTCTTCCAGACACGCTCCTGCAGGCGCAGCGCGGGTTCGCAGCGACCGGTGGTCTGCACGCGACGGGGCTCTTCACGGCGAGCGGCGAGCTCGTGTGCTCGCGCGAGGACGTCGGCCGCCACAACGCGATGGACAAGGTCGTCGGGTGGGCGTTCCGCGAGGGGCTCCTTCCCCTCTCCCGATACGTCCTCTGCGTCAGCGGCCGGCTTTCGTTCGAGCTCGTGCAGAAGGCGACGGTCGCCGGCTGTCCCATCCTCGTCGCCGTCGGCGCGCCCTCGTCGCTGGCGATCGAGCTGGCGCGTGACCGCGGTGTCACGTTGTGCGGCTTCGTCCGGGAGGGTCGCACGACCGTCTACTCCGAGTCGTGGCGGATCGTCTAGCGGCCACCGGCGTGCTGCTCGTCGGCGGCGCGTCCGATCGCTTCGGCTCTCCCAAGGCACTGGCACGCTTCCGTGGAGAGACGCTCGCCGAGCGCGGCTGGCGCGTGCTCGGCGATGTCTGTGACGAGGTCATCGCGGTCGGGAAGACCGCAGATGAGCTCGAGCTGCCGTTCCCGGTGCTCGACGACGGTACGGACGATCGGGCTCCGGTGCTCGGCGTGCTTGCAGGACTGCGGGCGGCCGCCCACGACCTCTGCGTCGTGCTGCCGGTCGACTGTCCGCGCGTCACGCCGAAGACCCTGCAGCTCCTCGCGGAGGAGCGTGCCGTTCCGCAAACCGGTCCGCTCCCCGGCGTCTACGAGCGAGGAATGCTTCCCGAGCTCGAACGGCGAGTTGCCGCCGGGGATCTCTCGCTTCGCGGCGTCAACCCGAACGTCGTCGAGGTCGAAGAGGGCGAGCTCGTGAACGCGAACACGAGGACCGACCTACTGGTCGCAGCGGTCGCGGACTGGGCCGAGCAGCGCGCGGACGTGAAGGCGCTCCTCCTCGTCGGTTCGCACGCACGCACTGACGCGCCCGCGGATCGCTGGTCCGACGTGGATCTGGTCGTTCTCGTCGAGGATCCTGCGCCGTACACGGAGGATGCGACCTGGATCCGAGAGTTCGGGACGCCGCTCGTCACGTTCCTCGAGGCGACGCTCGACGGCCACTGGGAGCGTCGCGTGCTCTACGACACAGGCGAAGAGGTGGACTTCGTCCTCTTTCCCGTGTCCGTGCTGGACCGCCTCGAGGCGAGCGAGAACGCGGGAGTGTTGCTCCGTCGCGGGTACCGCGTACTGGTCGACCGGATCGGGCTCGAGGAGCGGGTTCGCCGGATCGCGGAGCGGTCGACAACCACGACGACCACGTCCCAGGGCGACCTCGACGAGCTCGCGAGCGACTTCTGGTACCACGCCCTCTGGACGGCGAAGAAGCTCAGGCGCGGTGAGGTGTACAAGGCCGTCGAGTGCCTGGACGGCTACATGATGGCGCGACTCGTGGCGCTGCTGGAGTTGCATGCCAAGGCCGTCGATCCGTCCGTCGACACCTGGCACGCAGGCCGGTTCGTCGAGCGGTGGGGGGACCCCGGCGCGCTCGTGGCGCTCGAGTTCGCATTCTCCCGCTACAGCGTGCGCGACGCTGCCCGCGGGCTCTGGGAAACGGTCGACCTCTTTCAGGGCCTCGAGGAGGAGACGGCGAAGCGTCTCGGTCTCGAGGTCGCGATCGACCATCCGGAGCTCCGTCGCCGTATCGCGGAGGTTGTCCCGGACCCGCGTCACGCGTCTACCCTCTTGGCGTGAAGGGCATGCTGCTCGTCGTCGTCGCTTGTCTGCTGGCTGCCGCCGGGTGCTCCGGTGGCGGAGACGAGGCGAGTCCGGCGGACACCGGGACGACGACGGTGCCGGCTGAGACGACGACGCTCCGCGCCTACTTCCTGCGCGACGGAAAGGTATGGCCGGTGGCGAGGGAGGTTCCTACCACCCAAGCGGTGGCTACCACCGCACTCGAGCAGCTCTTCCTCGGCCCCACGAGCGACGAGAAGAGCAACCTGGCGCTCTCCACGGCGATACCCGACGGGATCGAGCTCGACAGCCTCGAGATCACCGATGGGGTCGCGAAGCTCAACGTCACGGACGAGCTCACGGATGCATCGCTCGCACAGGCCGTGTACACGTTGACGCAGTTCCCGACCGTCGATTCGGTCGAGACCGGCGGAGGGACGTACACGCGTGCGGACGTCGAGAGCTTCACGCCGGCGATCCTCGTCGAGTCACCGCTTCCGTCAGAGGAGGTCTCGAGCCCGCTCCGTGTAACCGGCACCGCGAACACGTTCGAGGCGACGTTCGACTACGAGCTCACGGACACGGACGGCAAGATCGTCGACCAGAACTTCGTGACCGCAACGTCCGGGACCGGTACACGCGGCACGTTCGATTTCACCACGAAGCCGTACACCGTGCCCTTCGATGGCGTCGGCTCGCTCGTCGTCTTCGAGCGCTCGGCGGAGGACGGCTCGCGCATCAACGTCGTCGAGATCCCGCTGAAGATGTCGGAGTAGGCCGGATGGCGGAGACGACCTGGCGGTGCTCCCAGTGCGGAACGGTCAACGAGCCGGGCTCGCGCGTGTGTGCAGGCTGCGGGAAGTGGCCGAGCCTCTTCGACCTCCAGGAGGACGTCGACGAGCCGGATGCGTTCGGGCCGGCGCCGTTCGAGGATGGTGTGGGCAGGCCGGGACCACCGATCGACGCCGAAGTCTTCGACCCCGAGCCGTTCGAATCCGAGGAGTTGGAGTCGGAGAGCGCCTCGGACGACGAGCCGGACCGCACACGCGGCGTGAGGCGTCTGTCACGCGTAATCGTTCCCGTGGCGCTGCTTCTCTACTTCCTCATCTCGCTGCTGTCGAACCGCTAGCGCGCGAACACGACCTCGCCCGACTCGATCTGTCGCACTTCGCCGCTTTCCGTCTCGATCTCCAGCCGACCGTCGCGAAGGATCTGTAGCCCGAGCGCTCCCACCCCGTCGACGGTGAGTCGCCGGCCGCGGAGGAAGTCGCGCGCACCGATCTCGCCGTAGAGGTCGGCAAGCCCGCCGTGCCGCCAGCCGTCGTAGATGCGCTCGAATCGGAAGAGCAGCGAGCCGAGCAGGGCGGCGCGATCGTGGACGTTGCCGGTGATCGTGCGCAACGACGCGGGCTCGGTGGGCGCGTCGAGCGGCAGCTCGTCGCGGGTCTGATTGACGTTGATCCCGATCCCGACGACGACCGTCCCCGCGGAGAGCTCCGAGAGGATCCCGCAGACCTTCCGGCGATTCAGCATCACGTCGTTCGGCCACTTGACCTGGGCGGTGAGCTCGGTCGCGCCCTCGATCGCCTGCGCCGCGGCGAGCGCGGCGACGAGCGAGAGCTCGGGGAGGTGGCGCTCTGGGGGTGGGTGGAGCATCACAGAGACGAGCAACGCTCGGCCCGCGGGAGTCTCCCAGCGCCGTCCCATCCGCGCCCGGCCGCCGGTCTGGTGATCTGCCACCGCAGTTGCGCCCTCGGGCAGCCCTGATCCCAGCAGCATGAGCTGCGTCGACTCGCACTCCGGCTCGTACAGGTAGGGCTTGCCAAAGCGACCCTCGAGGCGCGGTGAAACCGCGTCCAGGCCCAGCGCGTCAGTCACTACGCCGCGGATTCCACGCGTACGGCGGAGACCTTGAACTCGGGCGTCCCGATCAGCGGGTCACCAACGTCGTGCGTGAGCCAGTTGACCTTCTGCTCTGCGAAGTGGAGCGCCATCCAGACGAGGCCGGGGAAGACTCGGTCGGAGATGTGCGCGCGGGCTTCGAGCGCCCCGCGAC
Organism: uncultured Actinomycetes bacterium; assembly: GCA_963716975.1. Lineage (GTDB taxonomy): Bacteria > Actinomycetota > Thermoleophilia > Gaiellales > Gaiellaceae > GMQP-bins7. Next base: position 73,762 of record CAVQVA010000006.1, read on the forward strand.
GCGAGACGAGTCGCGCCATGCTTCCTTCCGTCAATCCAAGAGCGGCAGCGTCATCCGCCGAGATCTCGAAGAACGGATCCTCCTGCTTGTCGGTGATTCCGGACTCGCGCATCGTCATCGTCGCCGAGTTGTAGTGATAGAGCGTGCGGCCGGTCGAGAGTACGAGCGGGTACTCGGAGTCCGGTTCCTCGATCGGGCGTTGATACTCGACCGGGAAGAACTTCCCACGGCCACCCGCACGTGCCGGGGCGGTTGCGTACAGGAACTGGGTCCCGGGATGCCCGAGCTCGGGTGCCGGCCACTGCATGCCATTCTCCTCGAGGCGGTCGTAGCGGACGCCGTACCAATTCGGAGCCAGGTCGGCGAGCTCGTTCCAGACGGACTCGGCGTCGGGGTAGTCGGGCCAATTGGCACCGAGAGCCTTCGCCATGAGGAGGACGATCTCGCGATCGCCCTTGGCGTTGCCGGGCAAGGGAGCGGCCTCGCGCACCCTGCTGACGCGGCGCTCGGTGTTGGTGAACGTCCCGTCCTTCTCGGCGAAGCTCGAAGCGGGGAAGACGACGTCGGCGTACTTCCTCGTCATGTCGTGCAGGAAGATGTCCTGCGAGATCAGGAAGTCGAGCTTCCCGAGTCCTTCCTCCACGTGGTGGGCGTTCGGCTCGGTCTGCGCGGGGTTCTCGCCGATGAGGTAGAGAGCCTTCACGCGGTCGTCGTGGAGCCCGCTCATCATCTGGTCGAGGCGGAACCCGGTCGTCTCCGGCACCTCGGCTCCCCACGCCTCGGAGAACTTCTCCCGGATCTCCGGGTCGTCCACGGGCTGATAGCCCGGCAGGTACGTCGGATTGGCGCCGGAGTCGTTCAGGCCCTGGACGTTGTTCTGGCCGCGCAGCGCGTTCAGTCCCGTGGACTCGTAACCGAGGTGCCCGGTCATGAGGACGAGATTCGACAGCGACCAGATGTTGTCGACGCCGCAGGCGTGCTCTGTGATCCCGAGCGTGTAGAAGATCGCCGCGTGGCGTTCGCTCGCGTACTCGCGGGCGGTCGTGCGAATGAGGTCGGCCGGAACTCCCGTGACCTTCTCCGCGTCCTCGGGCGTGTAGCGCGCCACGACCCCCTGGACGGCATCGAAGTCGTCGGTGAACTCGCGGATGTACTCCTCGTTCTGGAGCCCTTCCGCGAGGATCGTGTGCATCATCGCGTTCAGCAGCCACACGTCCGTCCCGGGACGAAGCTGGAGGTGGCGCTTCGCGAGCTTGGTCAGCCAGATCTTCCGTGGGTCGGCGACGACGAGGGTGGCTCCGTTTCGCACGGCCTTCTTGATGCGGAGCGCGAGCACCGGATGCGCCTCCGTCGTGTTCGAGCCGATGACGAACAGGAAACGGGCATTCTTCGATCTCGGGGATGGAGTTGCTACTTGCTCCTCTGCCCAACGACCTGACCAGGCCGTAAAGAGTGGGAGCGTGTCAGGTCGACTCGCACGAGTGGACGGAGTTCGTCCCGACCCCCGTGCGGGCGAGCTTCTGGATGAGGTAGTTCTCCTCGTTCGTCAGGCGTGCCGACGAGAGGAACCCGATCGCCTGCGGACCGTGATCGGCGATGACCTTCTTCAAGCCGTTGGCGGCGGTCTCGATCGCGTGCTCCCACGTCGTCGCATGAAGCTCGCCGTCCTCGCCCCGGACGAGCGGTTGCGTGAGCCGGTCCGGGTGGTGGACGAAGTTGAAGGCAAACCGTCCCTTGACGCAGAGATTCCCCTCGTTCGGGAGGTATTCGTCCTTCGAGGTGACCTTGACGATGTGCTTCGTCTCGGGGTCGAGGTTGAGGTCGACCTGGCAGCCGACGCCGCAGAACGTGCACGTCGTCCGCACCTGCTCGAGCGCGCGCTCGGGTCGTTTCGTGCCCTCTTCGAACTTCTCGTAGATCGCTCCCGTCGGGCAGACCGAGAGGCAGCCCCCGCAGAGCTCGCACTCGGTGTCGAGCCACGAGAGCCCCCACGTCGGAACGATGCGTGCATGCCCGCCTCTGCCCTCGAGCGAGAGCGCGGAGCACTGCATGACCTCCTGCGTGTAGCGCACGCAGCGGTTGCAGAGGATGCAGGCGTCCGGGTCGTAGCCCATCAGCTGGTTGCGGTCCGAGTACTCCTCGCGCTTGGCGTCCGGCAACACGAGCGGCGCCTCGACCCCGAGCTCGGTCGCCATGTCGCGGAGCTCGTTCGGGCGACCGCCCGGCGAGTCGTTCAGGTGCTCGGACAGGAGCATCTCCGTCAGGGTCTTCTGGAAGCCGGTGATAGGCCCGTTCGTGGAGACAACCATCCCCTCGGTCACGCGGGTCGCGCAGGCCGGCAGCGGACGGGGCGCACCTTCGACCTCGACCACGCACATGCGGCAGCCGCCGTACGGATCGAGCTTCGAGTCGTGACAGAGAGTCGGGATGAACGTCCCGTGCCGCGCGGCCGCGTGGACGATCAACTCGCCCTCGGGCGCCGTGACGGCCTTGCCGTCGAGGGTGAACTCGACCACGTCGGTCACTGTACCCCTGCTTCGAGCGAGCTGACGGATGAAGTCGGGCCACCAGCGATCGCGTTCCGGCCGGGGAACAGCGACGCCTAGCCGAGACCGCCGATCGAGGTCTTCGCCATGCGAGACAGCCGACTCGTCGAGCTTCTCGCCGGTCTCATCGCGGCCCGGTCGTTCTCGAGCTCGAGCACGAGGTGGTGGATCGCGCGCGTTCCGGAGATCGGCACGGACTCCTCGTCATTCTCTGGCACGACGACTTCGGGAAGAACGCATCGTCCCTTCCGGTACCGAGCAAGGAGCGCAGGCGACGACCGCAGCGACGCAGGAGACCCTGCCCCGCGACCGATCGGGGTCCTGCGCCGTGTTCCTAGTCGAACGGATCCCGTCAGCGCGGATGGCGCGACGAGCGCGGCCGGAGGCAGCGATCCCGCTCCCCCGCCGACCTCGACGACACCGAAGGCTGAACTCGTCGCGGCAGAATCGCAGCGTTTGCCGCACCCGTCAGCGACATCATGCTCGTCGACGAGCTTCGCGGGTGGCTGCGTGCATCCCCGCTCGGTGCCTCGTGGATCAACCGGAGCTTCGCCCCGTCGCGGAGGCGTTCGAGACCAGAGCGCCGGGTCGTGCCCGGTGAGCCTCACCCGTCGCCGAGCCCGCGTCCCACGCAGCGGCTGACGGCACCGTTCCGGAAGGATCGTCGGGATGTGCACTCGAGGCGTGCAAGCGTCTCGACGTTGTTGATCAGGGTCGGCCGGCCGAGGTAGCCGACCTGTGCCGGGAACGGAGGGCGGAGTCGCGGCATCGCGCGGCGTCCCTCCATCGACTCGAGCGTCGCTGGTCTCCTCGCCCGCGATGTACGCGCCTGCCCCGATCACGAGCTCGAGCGAGGAGCCCTCGAGCAGGCCGGCCGCGCGATACTCGTCGATTGCACGCTGCAGCCGGTGGCGCGCGGTCGCGTACTCCTCCCGCAGGTAGATGTAGCCTTGCTCCGCCTCGGCGAAGCGCATGGCGACAAGCGTTCCCTCGAGGAAGAGGTGCGGGCGGAGCTCCATCACGAACCGGTCCTTGATCGTCCCGGGCTCGCCCTCGTCGGCGTTCACGACGACGTAGCGCGGCCCGGGCTCTCGCGAGACCGCCTCCCACTTGATCCCGGTCGGGAACCCGGCTCCGCCGAAGCCCGTGATCCCCGCAGCCTTGAGCTCGGTGACGATCCGGTCGCGCGAGGGGAGCTCTCGGAGAAGGTCGAGCCCGCCGCGTGCGGCGTAGTCGTCGAGCGTCTCGTCCCGCTGCCCGAGCCCGATCGCCGGGCCGTCGTTCGTCGAGTGCGTGACCTCGGGAACGACCTCGTCCCCGCGCGTCATGACCGGCGCGAGATCGCAGTGGCCCAGGCATGCGACCTCGATCGCACCGGGGGTCCTATCGAGGAGCTCGCGGGCGCCGAAGCAGTCGCACACGGGCCCGGTGCAGACGCGCGGCGTGTCGATCGGGACCTGCAGGAACGAGTAGAAGGACACGACCTCGTGCACCTCGCCGCGCCGGATGTTCATGTGATCCGCGAGAGCGTCCGAGAGCTCCGGCGTGATCGGCCCCACCTCACGTCTCACGCGCCCGAGATTGTCCAGAAGCCTCGTTCGCGCTGTTGGAAGGTCTGGGAGCAGCGTCACGAGCCCCACGGCGTCCACAAGGCGAGTCTATTCGGCAGCCGGAGGCTTCCGGAGAGCCTTCGTGCGCTTGCGCCTTCGCTTCTCCTCGAGTCGGCGCTCGCGTGCCCTCACGCTGGGCGTGGTGGGGACCCGGCGTCTCGGGACGGCAAGGGCGGCGCGAAGCTTCTCGACGAGACGCTCGATTGCAAGCTCACGGTTGCGTAGCTGGCTCCGCTCGTCCTGGGCGATCGCGCGCAGCACGGGTCCGGCTCGGGTGACGACACGGCGTTTCTGCACATCGGTGAGTGCGGCCGACGACTCGACGTCGAACACCGCCTCGACCCTCGTGGACGACTTCTGGGCGTGCTGGCCACCCGGCCCGCTCGACCGCGACACCCTGATCTCGATGTCCGAGAGTGGGAGGGAAACGGAGCGCGTAACCCGAATGGATTCGTGCTTCGGATGCGCTGTCAAGAGATACACGCTCCAGTGATCCGCACGCTGTCGATTTGTGCCACCATGAGCGTATGCTGCGACGGCTGCGGCGTCTCCGTAGTGGACCCTGCCATGAGTCTATGACTGTTCACTGACGACGCCACCAGACGCGCCGGCTGCCGAGCGCCACGCTCGGGTGCTCGATGTCCCGAACACGGCGGACGTCACGGGCGGTCTGAGCCTGACCGTTCGCCCACGACGTGTCCTGAGCTTCATCCTCGCTCGCTGTGGCTACCGCTGCTGATCCTGAGCATCGGCGGCCAGCTGTATCTATACGCCTGTTCGACGGCACGCACGTCGCGACTTGCCAACCGTCTCAATGTCGACACCGAGCTGACTGTCCCATCAGTGGTTCCAGTCGACGGTGCTCTGTTGCTACTGCGCGGCGCGTGCTCGCTCTCGCCGCACTCGCCGCATATCGCACGAAGGCGAGATTCGTCGGGCACTGGGTCTTCCTTGTTCTTCGCGTTTCTTGTACATCTCTTTCGATGAGGCTGCTGGCGATTCATGAGCTCACCATCGGGTATCTCCACGACAGGCTGCATACCTCGGGCATCTTCTTCTTCGGCTGGGTGATTCCGGCGATCATCGTCGTAGCCATCATGGGAATCTCGTATGTGGCGTTTCTCGGTCACCTTGCAAAGCAGCGTACGCACGCTCTTCCTCTGTGCGGCAGCCGCATACGTGGGAGGAGCGCTCGGAGGCGATCTCGTGGGGGGGTACTGGTACGAGAAACACGGCCCCGATAATCTCACCAACGCCCTCGATGAACCAGATCGAGGAGACATTGGAAACACTAGGCGCTGCGCTTGCTCGTCTACGCGGTTCTGACCCATCTGCAGCTCGGAGTCTCCCGAGCTGACTGTTCGGCTGCGCAGGTAAGCCTCCGACGTACTTCACGTTCGATGACCTCGGGCCACGTGACGCGGCGGGCACGAGCCGCGAGTAGCACGCTCCTGGCAGGCGTTACGCGACGTAGTCCTTACACTCGCCCCATGGCCGACATTCTGCTCGACGTCGACGGCGTGCTCCACGTCTCGGGAGAGCCGATTCCGGGCGCTGCCGACGCCGTCGAGGAGCTGCGGCGCGGCCGGGCATGCGATGCGCTTCGTGTCGAACAACTCGACCCGGCCGCGGCACGTGCTCGCGGAAGAGCTGCGGGAGATGGGGTTCGCGATCGAGGACTCGGAGCTCCAGACCACCCCGGCCGCGGCGGCGCGCGAGCTCTCCGGGAAACGCGTTCTCGCTCTGGTGATGGCGGCTGTCGTTCCCGGAGCTCGAGGGCCTCGAGCTCGTCGGCGACCATGCCGAGGCAGTCCTCATCGGCGGGTGCGACGAGACGCTCGAGCCGAACCAGGTCTTCAGCTACATGAACCTTGCTCGCGCGTTCGCGGAGATCCAGGACGGCGCAGCGTTCTACTGCCTGCACAAGAACCGGTGGTGGCAGACGACCCTCGGGCCGATGCTCGACGCCGGCGCGTTCGTCGCGGGGCTCGAGTACGCGACCGGGTGTGGACGCGATCGTGCTCGGGAAGCCGAGCCCCTCGTTCTACGCGGCCGCGCTCGACGCCCTCGACGCCGAGCCCGAGCGAACGTGGCTCGTGACCGACGACGTCGAGGAGGACGTGCCCGGAGCCCGGCTCTTCGGGATGCGAACCGCGCTCGTGCGCACGGGCAAGTTCCGCCCCGAGGCGCTCGAAGGGTCGCGCGTCTCACCGGACATCGTCGTGTCGTCGCTCGCGCAGTTCCCGGCTCTGCTCGAGGAGGACCTCACCGGGGGCTACCGGGGATGAAGGTCGGGCGTCGACATCATCGAGATCGAGCGCATCCGGCGCGCGCTGCTGCGCGAGCGCTTTCGCGAGCGCTGCTTCACCGACGCGGAGCGCGAGTACTGCGACTCACGCGCCGATCCGGCGCAGAGCTACGCGGCGCGCTTTGCGGGCAAGGAGGCGGTCGGGAAGGCGCTCGGCTGCGGTGTCAACTTCACCTGGAAGGAAGTCGAAATCGTCGGTCGCCCGAAGCCCGACGTTCGCCTGAGCGGCCGCACCGCGGCGTTCGCTGAGAAGGTCAACGCCGGCCCGATCGACCTCTCGATGACCCACTCCCAGGAGATCGCGGCGGCCGTCTGCGTCGTGCAGCCGCGCGAGTAGCCAAGACGTGTTCGATCCGCTCTACACCGCAGCCGAGATGCGCGCCGCGGAGGAGCGGTATCCCGGCTACCCGGGCTCGATCCCCGAGCTCATGGAGCGAGCCGGCAGTGCCGTGGCACGCGAGGCGATGCGCGCGTACCCGGCTGCCCGAAGCTTTGCGTGCGTGTGCGGCGGTGGCTCGAACGGCGGCGACGGACGGGTGGCGGCGCGCGTGCTGCGAGACGCGGGGCTGGTCGCGGACGAGACCGACGAGGTCGAGGGCTACGACGTGATCGTCGACGGGTTGTTCGGAACGGGCTTCCACGGCGAGCCCAGACCCGAAGCGACGGAGCTGATCGCGCGCATCAACGCCGCCTCCGCACCCGTGGTCTCGGTGGACCTCCCCTCAGGGGTCGACGCGTCCACGGGAGAGATCGCAGGCGCGGCCGTCGAAGCGGATCTCACGGTCACGTTTCACGGGCTTGAAGGTGGGTCACGTCGTCGCGCCCGGCCGGTTCCATGCCGGCGAGGTCGTCGTCTCGGACATCGGGCTCGAGGACGCGGCGACCGAGTGTCGGCGAGCCCTCCCGGCTCTCCTCGACCTCGTCCCCCGTCGCTCGGCGAAGGACACGAAGTACACCTCCGGAGCCGTCCTCGTCGTCGGGGGCGCCCGCGGGATGACCGGAGCGGCGTGTCTCACCGCGCTCGCGGCGCTGCGGGCGGACGCGGGCTACGTCACGCTCGCCGTTCCGGAGGACGCGCTTCCCGCGGCCGAGTCTCTCGCTCTCGAGCCGGTGAAGATCGGCTGGCGACCCGACGACGCGGCCGAGTTCATCGAGGCCGCCGCCGAGCGGGCAGGTGCCCTCGCGCTCGGCCCCGGGCTCGGTCGGGGGGAAGGTCGAGCCGAGCTCGTGCAGACGCTTCTCGCGCGCGTCGCGTTGCCCGCGGTCGTCGACGCCGACGCTCTCTTCGCCCTCCAGCCCGTCGCGCGGAGCCATCCTCTCGTGCTCACGCCGCATGCGGGAGAGCTGGCGCGCCTCCTCGAGCGCGACTCCGACTGGGTTGCCGCACATCGGCTGGAGGCGGCGCGTGCTGCGGCGAAACGGTTCCAGGCCGTCGTGCTGCTGAAGGGAGCAGACACGATCGTCGCCACGCCCGACGCGGGGACGATCGTCTGCGATCTCGGGCCTCCTGCTCTCGCGACCGCCGGAACCGGAGACGTTCTCACCGGGATCGTCGCCTCGTTCCTCGCCAAGGGGCTCGAGCCGCAGCTGGCGGCAGCAGCAGCTGCAATCGCACACGCGCGTGCCGCACTCCTCGCTCCGCACCGTGCCGGCCTGGTCGCAGGCGACCTGCTCACGTCGCTCCCTGCCGCCCTCGAGGGCTGATGCATCGATCCCGCTTCACGATCGACCTGGAGGCGGTGCGGCGCAACGCCGAGCGACTGCGGCGCGCTGCCGGATCGGCAGAGCTGTGGGCTGTGGTCAAGGCGGACGCATACGGCCACGGCGCGGTCGACGTCTCGCGAGCCGTGCTCGAGGCGGGCTGCGCCGCGCTTTGCGTGGCGACGCTGCCGGAGGCGCTCGAGCTCCGGGTCGCGCTTCCGAATGCGCGCATCCTCGTCATGTGCCCTGTCGACGACGATGAGGTCGCGGAGGCACGGAGCGCCCGGCTCGAGCTCGTCGCCGCGTCGGGCCGCGTCCCGGAAGACATCCCGGTTCACCTCGAGCTCGACACCGGCATGGGGCGCTGGGGCCTGTCCGAGCTGCCCTCGGTACGCCGGAATGTCGTCGGGGTGATGAGCCACTTCGCCGCCGCCGAGACGGATCCCGAGTTCACGCGTCTCCAGATCGAGCGGTTTCGCGAGGCAACCGAGTCGCTCGTCGGCCTCCAGCGGCACCTCGCGAACAGCGCCGGCACGCTGCGCTTTCCGGAGTCAGCCTGTGACGCGGTCCGCTGCGGAATCGCGCTCTACGGCATCTCGCCATTCGGCACGGACCCGGCCGCCGACGGCCTCGTTCCTGCGCTTCGGTGGGAGTCGCAGCTCGCGCTCGTCAAGAAGCTCGACGTGGGGGAGAGCACCGGCTACGGACGCAGATTCGTGGCCGAGCGCCCCACCTGGATCGGAATCGTGCCCGTCGGCTATGCGGACGGTTTCCGGCGTGACCTCACGGGCACCGTGGTCCTCGTGGACGGCGAGCGGCGCCACGTCGTCGGAACGGTGTCGATGGACGCATTCGCGGTCGAGCTTCCGGGCGAGCTTCCGGCAGGAACGCCCGTGACGCTCATCGGCGACGGCATCCTCGCCGAGGATCACGCCCGCGTCGCCGGGACCATCGGGTACGAGATCGTCACCGGGCTCGACTCGAGCCCGGAACGTGCGCAGCGGGCGGTACGGGAGTGACTGTCCACGACGAACGGGTGCTCGAGGTGCTCGAAGGAGAGGAGGCCTGGATCGTCGGAGGCGCCGTGCGGGATGCGCTGCTCGGACGGCCGATTCTCGACCTCGACGTCGCCTGCCTGGATCCGCAGGCAGCAGCGAGGCGCTTCGCGGCACGTTACGGGGGCTCCCCGTTCCCGCTCTCCGAGCGGCACGGAGCATGGCGCGTCGTCGCGGATGGCTCGGAGGAGACGGTCGACTTCACCCCGCTGCGCGGGAGCATCGAGGATGACCTCGCGACCCGGGACTTCACGTTCAACGCGATCGCCGTCCCCGTCCCGGGAGGCGACGCCTTCGACCCCTTCGGGGGCCGGGGCGATCTCGAGGCCGGTCTGCTGCGAGTCGTGTCGGACGACGTGTTCGACGCGGACCCGCTCAGGCTGCTCCGTGCCGTCCGCCTCGAGGACGAGCTCGGTATCCGGATGGATGCACGAGCCGAGTCGCTCGTCCGCGCCGCTGCGGGTCGCGTTGCGGAGCCGGCCGGCGAGCGCATCCTGGGCGAGCTGCTCCGGCTCTCCGCCTCCGGCTTTCGGCGCCTCGACGAGCTCGGGCTGCTCGAGCCGCTCGGCGGCTCGCTCGCCGGCCCGGTCGACGCGCTGGACGACGCCTGGTTCCGGTTGGTGGCCGTCTTCGGCGAGCGGCTACGACAGCTGCCGATCTCGCGTGACCTCACGCGCTACGCGCGGGCGCTGCTCGGGGCAGAGCCGCCCGATGCGAGCGCGCGTGGCATCCATCGGTTCCGCCGCCGGACCGAGCCCTGGGCGCTCGACGCACTCGCCTTCGTCGGCGCGTCGGAGCTCGCCGGGCTCGTCGAGGCTGCACGTCGCGAAGAGCCGGCCGCGCCGCTCGTGCGCGGTGACGAGCTCGGTCTCGCCCCCGGGCCGGAGATCGGGCGTATCCTCGCGATCATCGACGAAGAGCGGGCAGCGGGGACGATCTCGACGCGCGCGGAGGCGCTCGACGTCGCGCGCCGCCTCGCGGCAGGCGAGGACGCGTCGTGAGCGTCGACCTCAGGATCGCGCTCCAGGAGCAGCGCGCGCCGGAGACGGCCGACCGCATCCGCCGGCTGCTGGCGCCGTTCACGGGCTCGGAGCGTGCGCTCGACAGCGGATGCGGCACCGGAGCGATCGCATTCGCGCTCGCTCCCCATGTCGGCGAGGTCGTGGGCGCAGATATGCGCCTGGAATACCTCGAGGCTGCCCGCGAGCGCGCGCCCGCGAACGTGAGCTTCGTCGAGGGCGACGCGATGGCGCTTCCGTTCGACTACGCGTCGTTCGACATCGCGGCGTGCGTGCGCATGCTCCACCACGTGCACCGTCCGGAGCTCGCGGTCTCCGAGCTTGCGCGGGTGACCCGGCCGGGTGGCAGGGTCCTCGTCGCTGATCAGCTCGGGTCCGTGGACCCGCTTATCGGCCTCGAGCAGGACCGATTCGAGCACCTTCGCGATCCGAGCCACGAACGGCTCCTTCCCGACGCCGACATCCGCGGCTTCCTCGACGCGAACGACCTCGTTCTCATCTCGTCCGAGATCGTTCGCGAGCGGGTCGACCTCGAGCAGCGGCTCGACTTCGCCGGCGTTCCGGAGGAGGAGCGGGTTCGTGTCCGTGGGCTTGCGCCCGGGGCCGAGTACGACGTCGAGGTCGGCTGGTACGTGGCCCGCAAGTCCGGCCCGTAGAGGCTAGTCCTGCGTGCCCGGGCGGTACCCGTAGCTCCCGACGAGCCGGGCCAGCACGCCTGGGAAGAGCGCCTGGAAGATGGACACGATGCGGTACGGGAACCACGGGATGGTGACCTCGTGCTTGCCCTTCTCGACAGCCTTCACGATCGCCTCGGCGACCTTGTCGGCGTCGATGACGAACCGCCGCATGATCCCGCTCCGGAGGTTGGAGCGCGGCGTGAACCCCTCCGTCTCGACGAAGCCCGGCAGAAGCGTGTGCACACGGATTCCCTCCGGGCGCAGCGTTGCCGCCAGCGATCGAGAGAACGCGAGCTGCGCGTGCTTCGCCGCTGCGTACGGGCCTGCCGGTGCGAAGGCGATCGTGCCGGCGACCGAGACGACGTTCACGACATGCGCCTTGTCGTTCGTCGCGGCCGCACGGAGTCCAGGCAAGAACGCGCGAGCGCACCAGACGCCACCGAGGTAGTTGGTCTCGGTGACCCTCTCGATGGTCTCCGGCGAGGTCGAGGCGAAGGTGCCGCGGCCGGGGACGCCGGCGTTGTTGACGAGCAGCGTGACCGCTGGGTGACGCGCGAGGACGCGGGCGGCGACGTCGTCGACCTGATTGCGGTCGCGAACGTCGCAGACCTCCCATTCGGCGCCGATCTCCGCCGAGATCCGCTCGAGCCGCTCTTGCCGGCGTGCGAGGAGGACGCAGTGCCAGCCATGGCGCGCGAGCTCTCGTGCGGTCGCCTCCCCGATTCCCGAGGACGCCCCGGTGACGACAGCTACCCGCCCGTTGCTCATCGCGGCGGCACCCTACCGACTAGGCTCCCGGCATGGCCGCCGGGAACGAAGGGACGCAGGTTCGAGGGGAAGCAGGCGCTCGTCCTGGGCGTCGCCAACAAGCGCTCGATTGCCTGGGCGATCGCCGACCGCCTCGCCTCCGAGGGCGCACAGGTCGCCTTCACGTACCAGGGCGAGCGGATCGAGAAGAGCGTCCGCGACCTCGCCGAGACCGTGTCGAGCCCGCTCGTCACCGAGTGCGACGTCCGGTCGGACGACGACGTCCAGCGCGTCTTCGCCGAGGTAGCGGAGACCTTCGGCGGCGGCCTCGACATCCTCGTCCACTCGGTCGCCTTCGCGGCCGCCGAGGACCTGGAAGGGCGCTTCGTGGACACGCCGCGCGACCGCTTCTGGATGGCTCTCGACATCAGCGCCTACTCGCTCGTCTCCTGCGCGCGGGCGGCAGAGCCCCTGATGGAAGGGCGCGGTGGCGGCTCGATCGTGACCATGACCTACCTCGGTGGCGAGCGCGCGGTTCCGCACTACAACGTGATGGGCGTCGCCAAGTCGGCGCTCGACTCCTCGGTTCGCTACCTCGCGTGGGACCTCGGCTTCAAGAACATCCGGGTGAACGCGATCTCGGCCGGGCCCGGTCCGAACGCTCGCCGCCCGCTCGATCGCCGGCTTCACGACCATGGAGACGATGTTCGAGGAGCGCGCGCCGCTTCATCGCCAGATCGAGGCCGAAGACTGCGGTGCCGCCGCCGCATACCTCCTCTCCGACGAGGCGCGAAACCTCACGGGCACGACGCTGTACGTGGACGGCGGCTACCACTCGATGGGCATG
>CAVQVA010000007.1:0-49545 GCA_963716975.1 uncultured Actinomycetes bacterium
GAGGCCTCGGGGGAACATGACGGCTCTCGCCGCGCTCGCTCCCTCGGTTATGCAAGAAGCCGCTTCACGAGCCGAAAAGGGTAACAGGCAGAATCGGCAGATGCTCGAGCTCTTTCCGCTCTCCGCGCGCATCGAGCGGGGAGAGCTCGCGATCGCCGGCGTCCCCAGCTCCACGCTCGCCGAACGGTTCGGGACACCGCTCGTCGTCTACTGCGAGGAGACGCTCAGAGCGACTGCGCGAGAGGTGCGTACGGCGGTTCCGGACGCCAGTGTCGTATACGGCTCGAAGGCGTTCCCGAACGTCGCGGTCATGCGGCTCCTCGCCGAGGAAGGGATCGGCGCGGACGTCTCCTCCCTGGGCGAGCTTGCCTTCGCGCGCGCCGCGGGAATCACCGGTGACCGCATCGTCGTACATGGGAACGCGAAGTCCGACCCGGAGCTGGGCGGAGCTGCCGACGTGGGCGCCACCGTCGCACTCGACTCGGAGGACGAGGCGGAGCGTGCTTCCGAGGCGGGGGTCGTTCGCGTGCTCGTCCGCGTGACGCTCGGCGTCGAGGCGGATACCCACGAGGCGATCCAGACCGGTCATCACGGCTCGAAGTTCGGGCTTCCTCCGGAAGCGGCGCTCCAAACGATCGAGCGCGCGCTCGCGCTCGGGCTCGACGTCGCGGGACTGCACGTCCACGTCGGCTCGCAGCTGGCCGATGCGACGGCCCACTCGGAGACGATTCGACTCCTGGCGACCTTCGCAGTCCGCTGCCGCGAGGAGCTCGGCTGGACGCCGACGCTGGTCGACGTCGGGGGTGGCTTCGCCGTCCGCCACGTCGTCGACGAGCCCGACGCGCGGCTCGGCGAGCTCGCACGCACGGTCGCCGATGTCGTCGGAGAGGCATGGGCCGCGAACGATCTACCGCAACCCGCTCTCGTGCTCGAACCAGGACGCGCGCTCGTCGGTCGGGCTGGCGTCACGCTCTATCGAATGCGCTCGGTGAAGCGGCTCGACGGCCTCACGTGGGCTGCGATCGACGGCGGCATGTCGGACAACCCTCGACCTCAGCTGTACGGCGCCAGGTACACCGCGATCTCGGCCATGCGGGCAGACGAGCCCGCGACGGAGACGGTGAGCATCGCCGGCCTCCACTGCGAGTCGGGCGACGTGCTCATCGACGACGTGGACCTGCCGGCTCCCCGCGCAGGCGATCTCCTGGCCGTGCCGGCAACCGGCGCGTACACGCTCGCGATGAGCTCGAACTACAACGCCGTTCCACGGCCGGCCGCCGTTCTCGTGAGCGGCGGAGAGGCGCGCATCATCCGCCGCCGTGAAACGGTCGACGATCTCCTGGCGCTCGAGTCGTCACCGGAGGCATGAGCGGGCTCGAACCGGGACCGGCGCGCGATGTGCGCACGCCATGGGCTCGCGATGGGTGGCTCGCCGAGGCGACGGAGTGGATCGGCGAATCGCTCGCCGCACTCGGACGGCCGGCGACGGACGAGATCGAGGAGGTTCGCTCCTGGTGTCTCTCCTGCGTGCTTCGGGTCTCCACCGCAGACGGAGCCGTGTTCTTCAAGGCGACCGCGGACCTGCCGTTGTTCGTCGACGAGGGGCGAGTGGTGCGGGGCCTCTCGCAGCTGTACCCCGTGAACGTGCCACGGCCTCTGGCGATCGATTCGGATCGGCGATGGATGCTGCTCGACGATCACGGGCCGGAGCTCGACTGGGACGCACCGCTCGACGTTCGAGAGGAGGTGCTTCGGCTGTTCTCGGTCATGCAGGTGGAGTCGACGCGGCACGTCGACGAGCTTCTCGCCATCGGCTGCATCGACCGGCGGCCGGCATGGCTTTCGACACAAGTGGACGAGCTCATCGCCGAGGATGCGGCCGTCGCGGTACTCGAGGACGCCGAGATCGAGCGACTGCGCTCACTCGGGCCACACCTTCGTCTGCTCTGTGAGCGCCTTGCCGACGGCGCTCTTCCGGATGGACTCGTGCACGGCGACCTCCATCTGAGCAATATCGCGATGCGCAATGAGCAGTACGTGTTCTTCGACTGGTCTGATGCGTGCGTTGCCAATCCGCTGCTGGACATGCTCGACGTCATCCGAGAGGAGAACGAGCGCGTGCGCGACGCAATGCGCGACCTCTACCTCTCCGCCTGGGTCGGGTTTGCGCCCTATGGCACGCTGCTCGAGCTCTGGCGGCTTGCCGAGCCTTTCGCGGCGCTGAACCAGGCGATCAGCTACCGATCCATCCTCGCGAATGCGGAGCCGGAGATCGACGACGGCCTCGAGCAGTGGCTCCCGTACTTCCTCCGCAAGGCGCTCGCGGCGGAGGTTCTCGCCCAGTAAATAGGCCAAGCACTAGCCCTCGCGCGGCTCCCAGCCGACCTCGATGACGTAACCGTCCGGGTCGCGGAACTTCACACTCACGTAGTCGGGCTCGTCCCACCAGTCGACGATCTCGAGTCCGTCGGCCTCGACACGGTCGCGGAACGTGCGGACGTCGTCGGGACTCGCCGCGCCTCGTCCGAAGTGGAAGAACCGAGGCAGCACGATCCGTTCGGCGATTTCCCCGAGCGCGAGGGAGAAACCCGCTGCGTCGTGGAGGATCAGCACTCCGTCCTCGCGCGGTTTCGGCTCGGGCACGAAGCCGAAGTAATGCGTGTAGAAGCGCGTCGACCGCGCTTGGTTCGAAACCGCGAGCGCAAGATGGTCCATCGCTAGCGCGCGACGGCTCCGGCGAGCCCGGGCCGGACGAGCCGCGGGGGCGCGACGAGTCCCGCCTCTCTCACCGGCGGGTTGAGAGGCTCTGCGAGCGGCGCGGCGCCGTAGGAGGCGACGACGCGCTCTTCGGGCGGGTCGCTGTAGAGCGTCGTGCGTTGGCGTGGCACGCGGCCGGCCGAGCGAATGAGCTCCTCCATCCGTTCCGGCGGCATCTCCTGCCCGTACGACGCTCCGGCGGAGCGTGAGATCGACTCGTTCATCAGCGTCCCACCGAGATCGTTTACGCCGGCACGGAGAGCCTCGCGCGTACCGTCCGGCCCGAGCTTCACCCAGGACGCCTGGACGTTCGTGATCTCCGGATGGAGAGCGAGCCGCGCGACCGCATGCACGAGGAGCGTCTCGCGGAACGTCGGCCCTCGCCGCGCGAGCCCTTTCACGTACATCGGCGCCTCCATCGGGACGAACGGGAGGGGCACGAACTCGGTGAATCCACCCGAGTCCTTCTGCTGCTCCCGCGCGACCACGAGGTGGCGCGCCCAGCTTCGAGGCGTGTCCGCGTGTCCGAACATGAGCGTGACGTTCGAGCGCAGGCCGACGCGGTGCGCGGCGTCGTGCACGTCGAGCCATTGACGCGTCGTCACCTTGTCGGGGCAGATGACTCTTCGGACCTCGTCGTCGAGCACCTCGGCCGCAGTACCGGGCAGCGAGCCGAGCCCGACGTCGCGCAGCCGGGCCAGGTAGTCCTCCAGCGAGAGCCCGAGCGTCGCCGCCCCCTGCCAGATCTCGAGCGCGGAGAAAGCGTGGACGTGGATCCCGGGCACCGCGTCCTTGATCGCCGCGACGACGCCGGCGTAGTAGTCGCCCGTGAACGCAGGATGGATGCCGCCCTGGAGGCACACCTCGGTAGCTCCCCGGTCCCATGCTTCCCTCGTGCGCCGCACGATCTCCTCGAGCGGGACGAGGTAGGGAGCGCCGCGCAGGTTCCGGGCGAGCTTCCCCTTCGAGAACGCACAGAAGCCGCAGCGGAAGTAGCACACGTTCGTGTACTGGATGTTCCGCGTGACGACGTAAGTGACCTCGTCCCCGCGCACCTCCCGGCGCAGACGGTCGGCGGCCGCGAGCACGCGTTGCGCCTCGGCGCCGCGCGTCTCCAGCAACCTCGTGACCTCGTCCTCGCCGAGCTCGTCACCCACGAGCTCGAGCGGCGGCGCGTCCCGGGAGACGAGGAACGGGACGGGGGTCGCCTCGCCTGGGGCCCAGGCATCGTCGCGTGCGAGCCCGCTCGCGTCCGCTGCGCGTCTGACGAACGGCGCGACCTGCGGATCGCACCAGCGGTCGAGCTCGGCGACATGCTCGGGGTAGACGGGGAGACGCGGCGCCAGCTCGAGGCCGCGTGACCGTGTGGCTTCGGCAAGGCGCTCGATCTCCGGCCAGGGCGCCTCCGGGTTCACGTGGTCGATCGTCACAGGCGACACGCCGCCCCAGTCGTCGATCCCGGCGTCCAGAAGTCGGGGAAAGCTGTCGTAGGCGAGGTTGGGCGGGGCCTGAACGTGCGAGTAAGAGCCGAGGAGGATCCGCGTAACCGCGATCGTCCACAGGTGGTCGTCGAGCGACGGCTCGGGGTGCCCGGCCATCCGCGTCCCCGGCTTCGCACGGAAGTTCTGGACGATGACCTCCTGCAGGTGGCCGTGCTCCTCGCTCAGCGTCTTCAGTGCACGGAGTGCGTCGATCCGCTCTTCTCGCGTCTCGCCGATCCCGATGAGAATCCCGCTCGTGAAGGGAATCGCGAGCTCGCCTGCGAGGCGGATCGTCTCGAGCCGGCGTGCCGGGATCTTGTCAGGCGAGGCCCAGTGCGGGCCACCTCTCTCCCCGAGCCGCTCGGCGGTCGTCTCGAGCATGATCCCCATCGAGGCAGAGACCGGCCGGAGCAGCTCCAGCTCGGCTCGCGTCATCACTCCGGGATTGAGGTGCGGCAGGAGCCCGGTCTCTTCGAGGACGAGCCGCGCGCATTGCTCGAGGTACTCGATCGTCGTCTCGCAGCCGAGCGCGCGCAGCTCCTCGCGCGCGACCTTGTAGCGCAGCTCGGGCTTGTCTCCGAGCGTGAAGAGCGCCTCGCGACAACCGGCGGCGGCACCCGCGCGAGCGATCTCGAGTACTTCGTCCTCGGTCATGTACGCGCGCTCGCCGCGGCGCGGCGGCCGCGCGAACGTGCAGTAGCCGCAGACGTCGCGGCAGAGCGTGGTCAGCGGTATGAACACCTTCGGGGAGTACGTGACGAGCGGCCCCGACCGCAGCCGCCGCGCCTCGGCGAGGAGCTCCTCGAGCGGAGCGGCGAGGAGATCGGCGACCACGCGTCTATCGTCGCACGCGAGAGCGTCGTTACGAGGAGCGCGCGCGGCGGCTCGCGATGGCGACGCCGACCCGCCTGAAGAGGCCGCTGACGCCGTTCGGCAAGAAGAACATGACGAGGATGAGGACGACTCCGAAGACCACGGCCGCGCCACCCGGCTTCTGCGCTTCGGTGACGATACGACCCGGGAGCAGGGAGCCCAGGTCGTGGCCCTGCGCCCAGAGCGGGAGGAAGTAGACGAAGATCGCGCCGAAGACGAGCCCGGAGAGGCCCCCCAGGCCGCCGACGACGATGCCGACGAGGAGGAAGATCGAAAGGGCGACCGGGAAGGAGTCCGGGTTGACGTTCGCGGTCGCGATGGCGAAGAGCCCGCCCGCGACCCCCGCGTAGGTGGCGCTGATCCCGAAGGCGAGCGTCTTGTAGCGCGCGAGGCTCACGCCCGAGGAGACGGCTGCGGTCTCGCTGTCACGCACAGCTCGGAATGCCCTCCCCGTCCTTCCCCGGAGCACGAGCCACGCGATACCGAACGCGAGGAGCGCGATCGACCACGACAGGTAGTACACCCAGTCGTTCGGGGTCAGCGAGCGGCCGAGGATGTCCACGTTCGCGCTCGAGCCGGTGAGCTCGGGCAGCCCACCGAGCTGGATGCCAGTGCCGCCTCCCGTGAACTCGTCGAAGCGCCGCAGAGTGGAGGGCATCGCGACAGCGATTGCGAATGTCGCGAGCGCGAGGTAGAGACCTGAGAGCCGAAGTGCAGGCACGCCGAACGCAAGCCCGACGAGCCCGGTGACGAGCCCGGCGATCGGAAGCGTCCAGAGATCCTTCATCCCACCCGACATCGGCCCGCCGAACTGTTCGTTGCCGGCCATGAGGATCGCCGTCGTGTACCCGCCGATCGCCATGAAGGCGCCGTGACCGAGCGAGATCTGGCCCGTGTAGCCGGTCAGGATGTTGAGCCCGAGAAGCGCGATCAGGTAGATGCCGACGTAGGCGTAGTCACGCGCCTTGAAGTCGCTGATGAAGGCCGGCAGGACGGCAACGAAGACGACGAAGGCAGCGAATGCGACGAAGCCGACGACTCGTGTCTGGCGCGGGCTCATGGGCAGGCCCCTGGCCCATGAGCGTGGAGGGGTGCGGGGAACCGGGAGGTTCCCCGCGTTCCCGAGAGGAAGGGGGTAGACTCGGTTCTCGCAAGACGAGAGTTCGCTCGCGCGAACTCTCGTCGCGCAAAGGCACGGGGAAACATGGTTTCCCCCACCAACACGAGCTGTAGGCGAGTGTTGTTCATACTCGCTTGACCTCTGGCTTGCCAAAGAGACCCTGCGGCCGCACCAGCAAGGTGCCGAGAATGATGAGGAGTGCCGCCGGCAGTCGCAGCTCCTCGCTGAACCAGTCGAAGACGCCGTACTGGCTCAGGTAGCTCAGCATGTTCAGGAGGACGCCGATGAGGAGCCCTCCCACGATGGCGCCGATCGGGGAGTCGATGCCTCCGAGCACGGCGGCTGCGAACGCATAGATGAGGACGGGCGCCATCATGTTCGGGTCGAGCGCGAAGACCGCTGGTGCGGTGAGCATCCCCGCCACTGCGCCGAGCGTCGCCGCGAGCCCCCACCCGAGAGCGAGCATCCAGGTCACGCGCACGCCGACGAGGCGCGCTTCCTCGGGGTTGACGGCCGCCGCTCGGAGAGCGAGCCCGACCTTCGTGAAACGAAACAGGAGCCAGAGCAGGACCACGATCGCCACGGCGACGGCGATCGTCCCGATGTCGTGCGCAGAGACGACGACGCCGTGGACGTCGTACGTGCTCGACCCGAACGGGCTCTGGAGCAGCTGGGGCTCACCACCCCACTCCCAGACGATGAAGCCGTCGATGGCGACGAGCAGGCCGATGGTCACGATGACGATCCGGAGCACGCTGCCTCGCTCCACCGGGCGGATGACTCCCTGGTGGATGAGCACGCCTCCGCAGAACGAGATCGCCAAGGTCGCCGTGAACGCGAACCAGTAGTTCCAGCCATGGTGCACGATGAGCGTCCACGCGATGTACGCGGACAGCGTCGCCATCGCGCCCTGCGCGAAGTTGATGACCCCGGTGGAGCGATGGATGATCACGAGCGCGAGCGCGAGCAGCGCGTAGATCCCGCCTGCGGCGAGCCCCGAGACGATCTGCTGCATGAAGTCGGAGAAGGCGGCGAGGACCATCGTCAGTACCCCAGGTAGCTCCGCCGCACGTTCTCGTCGCGCCGCAGCTCCTCGCTCGAGCCCGTGAGCGCAACGCGGCCGACCTCGAGCACGTACGCACGTGACGAGATGGAGAGCGCGATCCTCGCGTCCTGCTCGACGACGAGAACCGTGAGGCCCTCGGTGTCGTTCAGCTCGCGGACGATGCGGAAGAACTCACGCACGATCATGGGCGCCAGACCGAGCGACGGCTCGTCGAGAAGGAGCAGCTTCGGCCGGCTCATCAGCGCGCGACCGAGCGCGAGCATCTGCTGCTCGCCGCCCGAGAGCGTCCCGGCGCGCTGGCCGCCTCGCTCCTTCATCCACGGGAAGTACTCGGTGACCCGCCGGATGTCGTCCTTGACCTGTCGATCGCGGCGCGTGTACGCCCCGAGCCGCAGGTTCTCGGTCACTGTCAGGTCGACGAAGGTGCCGCGCCCCTCGGGCACGTGCGCGATCCCCGCGCGCGCCGCGACCTCCGGCCCTCCCCGAAGCGTCTTCCCCTCGAGCTGGACGCTGCCACTTCGCGAGACCGTGCCCGAGATCGCGCGCAGCGTCGTCGTCTTCCCCGCCCCGTTCGCGCCGAGTACAGCGACGACCTCTCCCTCGTCGACCGTCAGCGAGATTCCGTGCAACGCCTGCACCGGCCCGTACCGCGCCTCGAGGCCGTCGAGCTCGAGCAGCGCGGTCATGCCGGCTCCTCCAGGTCGTCGTCGATGCCGAGGTACGCCTCGATGACCGCCGGGTCGGCTTGCACCTCGGCCGGCGGGCCGTCGGCGATCTTGCGGCCGAAGCTCAGGACGTTGACGTGGTCGGACACCGTCATGACCAGGTTCATGTGGTGCTCCACGAGAAGAATCGTGAGCTCGAAGTCGTCGCGGATCTTCCGGATGAAGATGCCGAGATCGGCGACCTCCTCGTGGTTCAGTCCGCCCGCCGGCTCGTCGAGGAGCAGCAGGCGCGGCTTCGCGACCAGCGCGCGAGCAAGTTCCACCCGCTTCTGCGTCCCATACGGGAGCGCCGCCGCCATGACATTGGCGCGTTCTCGAAGCCCCACGACGTCGAGAACCTCGAGGGCTTCGGCCTCGCTCGTCTTCCGGCCGCGTGTATGCGCGCCGACGAGGACGTTCTCGAGCACGGACATCGTCCGGAAGAGCTGGATGTTCTGGAACGTGCGCGAGATCCCCCGGTGCACGATCCGGTGCGGGGACACGCGAAGCAGGGACTCGCCGTCGAGCTCGACCGTGCCCGAATCCGGCTTGTAGAGCCGCGTGATGACATTGAAGGCCGTCGTCTTGCCGGCACCGTTCGGTCCGATCAGCCCCGAGATGTGCCCCTTCTCGACGTCGAACGACACGCCGTCGAGGGCGACGATTCCTCCGAAGCGGAGCGTGACGTCCCGGACGGCGAGCAGAGCCATCTGGCGCGAAACCCTAAACGGCCCGCGTGGACGGCTGCAATGAGCGGCGAGTCCTGCTCCTCCGTGCCAAGTCTGTGCCGACTCCGTGCCGCATCGGCTGCGCACATTCGAGGTCCGTCTCCAGCTCTTGCCCATTTCGCGCGGGGTCGGTTCCCGCGGCGTCCGACACCATCAGCGACCACAACCTCAAGCGGCGCCGTCAGCGGTCGCTCCGATGTATCGACGCGCGACGTGACTGGTGCATCGTGTGCATCACGAAGGATCAGAACGTTGCCGGGTTCGAGATTGCCGGTTAACAGCAGGGTGACCGAACCGAAAAGACCTGCCGCGAGTGGACGACGCGCGGCGTCGGTGTCCAGGCAGGGCGCTGAGTTCCAAAGCCCGGCGTGCCCGGCGCGACCCTCGTAACACGGACGAGGCCGCTGCCGTCGGCATTGATGAGGTACACGCCTCGTTGCATGCCGATCGCAATGCGCTTTCCGTCCAGCGACCAGGCGGGGTAGCCGCGCGGGCGAGCACCGCACGCATCGGCAACTGCAGACGGGGTCACGTCCTTTCCGGCTGGAGTGACCAACTTGATCCCGCACGTCCCCCGATAGGCGATCGTCCGCCCGTTCGGCGACCAGGTCGGACTATCCCCATCACGAGCAACGAGTCGGCGACCGGTCCCGTTCAGATTGACGACGTAGACGTTCGTCGACCCTGCCGTCGAACAAGAAGTGCAACCCGCGAACGCGATCCGCCTGCCATCGGGGGACCATGACGGAGAACCGGAGCGTTCCGTTCCTGTCGGAATCGCCCGCCGGCCCGACCCGTCGTCGCGGATCACGAAGATACGGCTTCTCGGATGGGGACCGAAGCCCACCTCCTGTGCCCGCGGACCTGCCAGAGCACATGAGTACGCCAGCTGACGACTGTCGGGCGACCAGGCCACCTCGACCGGGAAGACGCACCCGAGCTGGCGAATCGAGCGCCGCCACCAGATCCGCCCGAACGCTGGCGGTTGGGCCGGGGTCGAGTCGCGCAACCCGGTGCGGGGGAGCTGCAAGTCCCTCCCCGTGACCGTGTCGACGATGTGCAAGCCGATATACCCGCTCGACCCGCCGATCTCGTCCATCGTGAAGGCGAGCCTGCGGCCATCTGGGCTCCAGGCAAGGCTCGTCATCTCGCCGCAGAAGACGTTCGGGTGTGGGCAACGCCACAAGATCCGCAAGCGGCCGTCGGGCTCGATCTCCCTGATCGCCGTCGCGTCGTCTCCCCGCGCGGCGGCGCCGCCCGTGACGATCGTCAGCGCACCCTCGTCGCCACCATCCGAGCGGAGTGCGAGATACGTGCCGGTCGCTATCGCCGCCATGAGAACGAAGATCGCTATCGCCACGATGAGAACTCGGACGCCCCGGCGGTGAGGGCGACGTCGTGGCGCCGGAGCACGCGCGGGTTCGACCCGGCGAAGGACATCTTCCCAGTCGATCGTGACGGTCTCGTCGGGCGTCACGAGCCGGTCGAGCTCGGCGGCGAGCACGGGCGAGAGGTCGCGGTTCATGTGTGCACCTCCTCGAGCGCGATGCGCAGCGCTACATGCGCGGCGCTCAACGTCGCCCCGACCGTGCCGACCTCGATCTCGAGCGCGGAGGCGATCTCCCGGTAGTCGAGGTCGGCGAAGTAACGAAGGAAGACGACGAGTCGTTGGCGCTCAGGCAGCGCCGCGAGACGCATGAGCAGCTCGCCTTGGCCCCCCTCCGGCGCTCGGCCGTTTGTAACGGCGTAGCCAGGAGGCGATGTGGGCGGTGTCGACCGCGCCTTGCGAGCCCGGTTGACGACACAGCGCCAGATCCACCCCTCGAGCGGGCCCGCGCCCTTCCACTGGCCAGCGTTACGAAGAGCGTCTGCGAACCCCTCCTGGACCGCGTCGAGCGCAGTCTCCCGGTCGCCGGTCACTGCACGAGCGACCCGTGTGAAGCGCGCGAACTCCGAGCGGTACACCGCCTCTATCTGGGGCCACAGAGCATGCGGAGCCATCCTCTGAGCATGATCCGCCGAGCGGCCGGCTTTGTTTAGTCCGCCGACTAAAGAAAACGAGGTCGGCCGGGATCGTGTCTAAGGAATGCGCACTCGACGTGCGCGAGGAAAGCGCCCGCTGCCAGCTTCGAAGAGACCTGAATCCCGGAGTGAGGAGGTGCCGTGAGAACGTCACGTCTCGCCATCGCCGTCGCGGCGCTCACAACCGCTGGAGTCGTCGCGGCGATCGCCCAGGCGACCGCTCCCAACCAGAACGGGCTGATCGCGTTCACCCGCTACCGGTTGCAGGACAATCCGCTCTGGAGCGAGATCTACGTCGCGAACCCGGACGGAACGGGAGTCCGCCGGGTGTCGAGCTCGCCGACCGCTGTCCTCGACAACCACGCACAGTGGTCGCCCGACGGCAAGCTGATCGTCTTCGATCGCTGCAGGACCGTGTGCACGGTCTGGGCGGTCGCCGAGGACGGCACGCACCAGCGTCGGCTCACCCCTGCCTGCCCGGCGGACCGTCCGCCTCCCGTCTGCTCGGACGACAGCAACCCGTCCTTCGCGCCGGATGGCCGGCACATCGTCTTCGTACACACGAGCGGCCGGATCGAGCATCAGTCAAAGGACGACTGGGTCGCGAGCTCCGAGATCGTCTGGCGCGATCTGCGCGGCGGCAAGATGACGGTCCTTCGCCGGCTCCAGGGCTTCCGCGGCGACTACGAGACGCCGCAGGTGTCCCCCGACAGCACAAAGCTCGTCTTCCGAATCGAGAACTCGGACCGCGCACGCCCGAAGAACGGCGAAGCGCTCTTCGTCGTCAACCTGGACGGAAGCAGCCAGCGGCGGATCACGCCCTGGAGCATGCGAGGAGCCAATCCGACGTGGGCGCCGGATGGTAGCCGGATCCTCTTCGCGTCGATCGTGCCGGCGGGGCACCTCGCGCCCGGCACCAACCTGTACACCGTCCGGCCCGACGGCACGGACCTCCGGCGCATCACGAACGTGGGTGCGAACCACTACGTGCTCGCCGGCTCCTACTCACCCGACGGAGAGGCAATCGTCTACGCCACCGATCTCGATGCCACCCCCAAACCGCTCGGCGGGAAC
Organism: uncultured Actinomycetes bacterium; assembly: GCA_963716975.1. Lineage (GTDB taxonomy): Bacteria > Actinomycetota > Thermoleophilia > Gaiellales > Gaiellaceae > GMQP-bins7. Next base: position 11,826 of record CAVQVA010000007.1, read on the forward strand.
ACCTTCGCCGACGTCGTCACCATGCCGCTCACAGGCGACCCGATCACACAGATCACCCACAGCGCGAATCTCGACGCCTGGCCATCCTGGGGAAGCGATGCCCACTGACCGAGGAGGGACGCCGTGTTCTCTCGCACAGGACTAACGCTCGGAATAGCCGCTGCGACGCTGGTCGGAATCGTGGCGTCCTTCGCACACGGGACGGCCCGTGCTGCGCGAGCCGATCTCCCGGTCTGCACCGGGGATGCTGCCTGGAGATGCGGGAGTGTCAGCGTGCCGCTCGATCGCGCAAATCCGGCTGCCGGGTCGATCCGGATTGCCTTCTACGTCGCGCCGCATACCGGTTCGAGCCCTGCGCTAGAGCCGATCTTCATCACGCCCGGCGGGCCTGGCTATAGCGGCTGGGCGACGCGGTTCTTCTACGAGAAGGCGCCGCAGCTGTCGGCCCGTCATGACCTCGTCCTGATCGACCCACGGGGAACCGGTCGGTCGGGTGCGATCGATTGCGCCGACCTGCAGAACGGCTTTCAGAACTACGGGGCGTTCCACACAGCCGTAGCCAGCTGCGGGCGACAGCTCGGCGCTGCGGCCGACCGATATGGATCGGGCGACGTCGCCCTCGACATCGAGGACGTGCGCAAAGCCCTCGGTTACGACCAGATCGACTACTACGCGTTCTCCTACGGCCCGGTGCCCGAGCAGGGCTACGCAGCACGCTTCCCGCAACACGTTCACGCGCTCGCGCTCGACGCTGGACTGGTCGCCAACGACCGTGGGCGGTTCTACGCGTGGGGTCTCGGTGTGCCGCAAGGGCTCATGCGGATCGAGCGCCTTCTGTGCCGACGTGACTCGTCCTGTCACGGCGACGTGACGGCCGCCATCCGGTACCTCGCCGCCCGAGTGCGAGCACACCCCATCAAGGGCCGCCGCATCGTCGTCGACGAGGTCGAGCTGATCAACCTCCTCACCCATGGAGGTGACGAGGGCAAGATGGCGCCGCCCGAAGCCGTGCTCCAGATGGCGGCCGCTCTCCGTCGCGGCAACCCCAAGCCGCTACTCGCACTCGCCCTGCAACAGCCCTTCTGGCCCTCGACCGAGGGGGCCGCCAGCGACTTCTCGGAGGGCGACAACATCGCCGCGCAGTGCAGCGATCTGCCTACGCCCTGGAGCCCAGCCGACCCGATCGCCGTCCGGCAAGGCAAATACGAGACAACGCTCGGCGCGTTCCCGAAACAGACTTTCGCGCCGTTTTCCGTGCGTGGCTGGAACGTCTTCTGGTTTAGCGAGGAGTGCCTGGGCTGGCCCGCACCGAGCCGTTACGAGCCGGTAGTGCCGACGACGGCGCAGCTCCGGAACCTGCCGACGATCATCTTCTCGGGGGACATCGACAGCACCGTCCCCACCGAGATGACGCGTCACCTGCTCGCCGAGTTCCCGCACGCGGCCTTCATCACCGTCGCAGGGGCGGCCCACCCGGCGATCGGCTGGCGTCAGGACTGCGTACCTCAGATCGCAGCTCACTTCTTTGCGACGCTCCAGCCCGGTAACACGTCATGCGCGAAACGATCGACGTAACGTCAGCGTCAGGCGCGATCGTCGCCGGCGCAAGCCTCGTGCTCGACACGGGTGGCACGAATCTCCGTCTCTGATGCCAAGGGTCGGAGTGCGCCACCGATCCAGACGCCCGCCGCACGGCGGGCTTCGCCGTGGATGGACATGACTGCCGTGGACGCAGGGTCGCGCGCACCACTAGCATCGCGCCCATGGATCTGCGCGACACGCCCGAGGAGGCGGCGTTCAGGGCCGAGCTGCGGGAGTGGCTCGAGGCGAACCTTCCCGACGAGCTCCGCGGCCACCGAGGGGGCGCCGCACGGTTCGACGAGCCGGCGATGCGCGCTTGGAGCCGCGCGCTCTTCGACGCCGGCTATGCGGGGCTGACCTGGCCCGAGGAGTACGGGGGCGGCGGCGCGCCGTACACCCACCAGGCGATCTTCCTCGAGGAGATGGCCCGCGCCGAGGCTCCGCCGCACATCGGCGTGATCGGCCTCGGCATGGCGGGGCCGACGATCATCGCGCACGGCACCGACGCGCAGAAGTTGCGCCACCTTTCCGCCACTCTCTCGGCCGAGCAGATCTGGTGCCAGGGCTTCTCCGAGCCCGGTGCGGGGTCGGACCTCGCGGGCGTGCGCACGAGTGCACGCCTCGACGGCGACCACTTCGTCGTCAACGGCCAGAAGGTCTGGTCCTCGTTCGCTCACATCGCGGACTTCTGCATCCTCCTCACGCGGAGCGACCCCGAGTCGAGCCGCCACGCCGGCCTCACGTACCTCATCGTGGACATGCACGCGCCAGGAGTCGAGGTGCGCCCACTCCGCCAGATCACCGGCGAGGCGGAGTTCAACGAGATCTTCTTCACCGGTGTGGAGGTGCCCGCAGAGAACCTCGTCGGCGAGATCGGCGGCGGCTGGGCGGTCGCGATGACGACGCTGCTGCACGAGCGCGGGACGCTCGGGTTCGCGCTTCAGGCCGTCCTCGAGGTGCAGGTGCGGAAGCTCGCCTCGCTCGCGCGCGACCGTGGCGCCGACCCGCTCCAGCGCGACCGAATCGCGAGCGAGTGGATCCAGCTTCAGGCGCTGCGCTTCACCAACGCGCGCGCGCTCTCGCAACTCATGAAGACGGGAATCCCGGGACCGGAGGGGTCGATCGCGAAGCTCGTCTGGTCGGAGTCGAACCAGCGCATCACGAAGCTGGCGCTCGAGCTCCTCGGTCCGGATGCACCGCTCGCCGACGGGAACGCGCCGTACGGCGGCTACTGGCAGTACCAGCAGCTCCGCAGCCGCGGCAACACCATCGAGGCAGGGACCTCGGAGATCCTGCGCAACATCATCGCCGAGCGCGTCCTCGGCCTACCCAAGTCCCGCTGATGGATTTCACCTTCACGCCCGAGCAGGACGAGCTTCGCGAGCAGGCGCGGGCGTTCCTCGCCGAGCACCCGGAAGCCGCCTGGAGCGAGCTGGCGGAGCTCGGCTGGACGGGTGTCTCCATCCCCGAGGAGCACGGCGGCGCCGGGCTCACGTTCCTCGAGGAAGCCGTCCTCTTCGAGGAGCTCGGCCGCGCTCTCTACCACGGGCCGTACTTCTCGACGATCGCACTGACGCTGCCGGCGCTTCCGGACGACCTGCAGGCCGAGGTCGCCGCCGGAGAGGCGAGCTGGACGCTGGCGCTCGCTCCGCTCGTCTCCGATCTCGACACGGCAGGGCGAGTGGCGATCGTGGGCGGGGACGGGATCTACGAGCTCGAGGGCAGTGAGAGCGAGATCCTCGAGACCTTGGACGAATCGCGGCCGCTCGGGACGGTCCGCGGCGGGACGCCGGGCCGCAGGCTGGCGGACTCCACGACGCTGGACGAGATTCGCAAGCGCGCGCTCGTCGCGCTCGCGCTCGAGTCGTGCGGTCTTGCTCGGCGGGCACTCGAGCACGCGATCGAGTACGTGGTCGAGCGCGAGCAATTCGGCAAGCGCATCGGCGTCTACCAGGCGATCTCGCACCCGCTCGCCGACGCGTACACGCGACTGGAGCTCGCACGCTCGCTCTCGTTCTGGGCGGCCTGGTGCGTTGCAGCGGGCGACGAGCAGGCGACCATCGCCGCAGCCGCGGCGAAGTCGTACTCCACGGAGGCGGCGGTCTTCGTCTGCGAGACGGCGATCCAGGCGCACGGCGGCATTGGCTTCACCTGGGAGCACGTGCTGCACCGGCTCTACAAGCGCGCACTCTGGAACGAGAGTTTCCTCGCTTCCGGTACACGGCTCCGGGCGGACGTGGCCTCTGCGCTTCTCGACGGTTCGACCAGCTTAGGCTCGGCCGCTGCGCAGATCCCCGTCTCGGTGACGGAAGGGCGCTGAGATGGACGGGCTGATGATGGACTACGAGCTCAACGTGCCTGCGCTGCTTCGCCGTGCGGACGAGCTCTACGGCGAGAACGAGATCGCCAGCAGGTTGCCGGACAAGAGCTGGCACCGGTACTCGTACGCGGACTTCGTCTCACGGACGAAGAGGCTCGTCGTGGCACTCCAGAAGCTCGGCCTCGAGGACGGTGACCGCGTCGGCACGTTCATGTGGAACCACTCGCAGCACCTCGAGGCGTACATGGGCTCCCCGGTCGGCGGGTTCGTGACCCACACGCTGAACCTCCGCCTCCACCCCGACGACAACACCTACATCGCGACCCACGGCGGCGACCGCGTGCTCATCGTCGACAAGGTGCTGTGGCCCCTCGCTGAGCCGTTCGTCGGCCGCTGCAAGTTCGAGCACGTCATCGCAGTCGGTGACGGGCCGGTACCGGACGGCGCGATCGACTACGAGGAGCTGATCGCCGACGCCGACGAGTCGGCGTTCGCGTACCGCGACATCCCCGAGCGGTCGGCGGCGGCGATGTGTTACACGAGCGGCACGACGGGTCGGCCGAAGGGCGTCCTCTACTCCCACCGCGCGATCGCGCTGCACGCGCTCACGGTCACCGCCTGCCTCGGAATGCATGCCGACGACGTCTGCCTCCCCGTCGTTCCGATGTTCCACGCGAACGCCTGGTGCTTCCCGTACTCGTGCACGATGAACGGCGTCAAGCAGGTCTTCCCTGGCCCGCACCTCGACCCGGTCAGCCTGCTCGAGGACTTCCAGCAGGAGAAGGTCACCGTCACCGCAGGAGTGCCGACGATCTGGATGGGGATCCTGCAGACCCTCGACGCGAACCCGGGCACGTACGACGTCTCGACCATCCGCTACATGACGGTGGGCGGCGCCGCGCCGCCGAGGGCCATGATCGAAGCCTTCGCCGAGCGCCATGGCCTGCACATCACGCACGGCTGGGGCATGACGGAGATGAGCCCGGTCGGCACGATCTCCGGGGCGCCCGGCCAGGAGGCGGGGCTCTCTCCGCAAGAGGCGTACTCGCGGCGGGCGATGCAGGGGCTCCCGATCCCGTTCGTCGAGATTCGCGCGAGCGGCGAGGCGGGGTTCGTCCCCTGGGACGGCCAGACCATGGGCGAGCTCGAGGTGCGCGGCCCGTCCATCGCGTCGGCGTACTTCGAGTCGGACGAGGGCGCCGACCGCTGGACCGACGACGGCTGGTTCAGGACCGGCGACGTCGTCACGATTCACCCCGACGGCTTCGTCGAGATGCAGGACCGCGCGAAGGACCTCGTCAAGTCGGGCGGTGAGTGGATCTCGACCGTCGCGCTCGAGAACGCGCTCATGGGGCACCCCGCGGTCTCTGAGGCCGCGGTCATCGCGGTACCGGACGAGAAGTGGTCGGAGCGGCCGCTCGCCGTGGTCGTGCTCCGCGACGGCCAGTCGACGACCGACGACGAGCTCCGCGAGTTCCTGGCGCCTCACTTCGCGAAGTGGTGGCTGCCGGACCGCTTCGAGTTCGTGGACGAGATCCCGAAGACGGCTGTCGGCAAGTTCCGCAAGACGGCGCTGCGCGACCAGTTCGCGGTCGCGGAGCCGGCGGAGACCGCGTAGTGGGCGAGTTCATCTCGACGGAGCACGGCGGCGCTGTCGCGGTCGTGACCATCGATCACCCACCGGTCAACGCGCTCTCGGCGCCCCTGCTGGACGAGCTCGATGCCGAGGTCGATCGTCTCGACGCGGACGATGACGTGCGCGCGATCGTCCTCCAGGGCGCAGGCGAACGCGCATTCGTCGCGGGCGCGGACATCTCCGAGTTCCCGTCGCTGAGAGAGGCGGCCGCAGAGGCTCAGGAAAGCGGGTCGGCACGCGGCATCCAGAAGCTCGGGTATCGCATGGACGCCGCGCGAACGCCGTTCGTCGCCGCGATCCAGGGCTACTGCCTCGGCGGCGGGCTCGAGGTCGCGATGTGCTGCGACATCCGGGTTGCTGCCGACGATGCTCAGCTCGGGCAGCCGGAGATCAAGCTCGGGCTGATTCCCGGCGGCGGCGGCACGCAGCGCCTCCCCCGGCTCGTCGGCATCGGCCGCGCGATGCTCCTGAACATGACCGGCGACTTCATCGACGCCCGTACCGCGTACGAGTGGGGTCTCGTCGAACGGTTGGCGCCGCGCGACGAGCTGCTGGAGACGGCGCTCGGCATCGCCAGGGCGATCTCCGAGCGCTCACCCGTGGCGATCGGCGTCCTGCGCGAGCTCGCACGCACGACACGCGACCTCTCGCTGGAGGAGGGCCTGCGGCGCGAGGCGGAGGGCTTCCGCCGCTGCCTCGCGAGCGAGGACGGGCTCGAGGGCGTGACCGCGTTCCTCGAGAAGCGCGAACCGCAGTTCACCGGGCGCTAGTGCGAGCCGTCGTTCTCGAAGGCACGGGCGGGCCGGAGCAGCTCGCGGTCCGCGAAACGCCGGAGCCGGAGCCCGCCGATGGCCAGGCGCTCGTCGACGTTCGGGCCGTCGGGATCAACTTCGCGGACGTCCTCGTCCGCCTCGGCCGCTACCCGCAGATGCCAGAGCTCCCCGCCGTGCTCGGCTCGGAGATCGCCGGCGAGTTCGACGGCCGGCGGGTCATGGGACTCGTGCGCTCTCAGGGTGGCGGGTACGCGGAGCGCGTCGCGGTCGACCCTCGCTGGCTCTTCGACCTCCCGGCGTCTGCGAGCTTCGCAGAGGGCGCTGCGTTTCCGATGGCGTTCCTCACGGCATGGATACCGCTGACGGAGCTCGTCCGCATCGGGTTCGGCTCGCGCGTGCTCGTGACGGCCGCGGCCGGTGCGGTCGGCACGGCCGCTCTCCAGCTCGTTCGCTCCATGAACGGTAGGCCGGTGGCCGCCGTCGGTAGCGAGGAGAAGCTCGAGCTCACGCGATCGCTCGGGGCCGACGAGGGCGTGACGTACGACGCTCTCGGCGGGCTCGAGCCCGTCGACGCCGTCTTCGACCTTGTCGGCGGGGAGGTGTTCACGCAGGCGCTCGGGCTCTTGAAGCCGCTCGGCTCTGCGGTCGCGGTCGGCTACGCCGGAGGGCTCTGGGAGGACGTGAGCCCGGCGTGGCTCGTGGGCCGCAACATCGGCGTTCAGGGCTTCTACCTCGGCCGGCTCATGGGCCTGCGGCCGGACCTCGTCGAGCGCGCCATGGGCGACGTCCTGCGCCTCTGGGAAGGTGGTGCCGTCCGGCCGATCGTCGGACACGAGTTTCCGCTCGAACAGGCAGGGGAAGCGCATCGCATGATCGAGGAACGACAGACGACAGGAAAGGTGGTCTTGATCCCGTGACAGCTCTCGTCACCGGGTCTGCCGGTGGAATCGGCGCGGCGATCGTCGAGAAGCTCCGCTCGGAAGGGTTCAGCGTGTTGGAGCTCGACGTCGTCACCGGCTTCGACGTGACCGATCCGGAGGCGTGGGAGCACATCGGATCGGTCGACCTCGCCTGCCTGAACGCAGGCGTCGTCACCGGCGAGACCGAGATCGCCGCGCTCACGGACGAGCAGTACCGGCGTGCGCTCGGCGTCAACGTGGACGGCGTCGTGTACGGGGTCCGTCGTCTCGATCGCGTGATGCCGAAGGGGAGCACGATCGTCGTCACCGCGTCGCTCGCAGGGCTGACCGGGGTTCCCGACGACCCGATCTACGGCTTGACGAAGCACGCCGTCGTCGGATTCGTGCGTTCCGTCGCACCGCAGCTGGCCGAGCGCGGAATCCGCATCCAGGCCGTCTGCCCGGGCTGGGCGGACACGGCCCTGACGACGAACGGCTTCCGGCAGGAGCTGATGGAGCGCGGCTACCGACTCCTCCATCCGCGGGATGTCGCCGAAGGCGTCTGGGCGGCCTACAAGAGCGAAGGCACGGGCGAAGCGTGGGTCGTCCAGCCGGGCCGTGAGCCGCTGCACTACGAGTTCAAGGGCGTGCCAGGGCCGCGCTGATGTCGGGTCGCAGCGCGGCCTTGCTCGGAGTCGCGGTCGCCGCAACGGTCGCTGCGGCGATCCTCGTCACGGACTGCAATGCACCACTCACAGCAGTACGTCGCGCTACTCGTCCTCCCAGCCCTCACCGCAGGAAGTCTCGGTGTCGTCGGCTGGCTCTCGCAAACTGGAAGAACCCAACAGATCGTTGCCGCACTCCTATCCGCCGTCATCTTGGGCGGGCTGGCTTGGCTCCTCGTGCTCTATCTGTTCGTCGGCTGCGGGACGTAGATAGGCGCTAGTCGAAGCGCCAGCCGTCGCCGGCGGCGAACGACTTGAGGATTCGACGAGCGACGACCATGCGGTGCACCTCGTCGGGGCCGTCGTAGATCCGCGCGCCCCGTGCCATCGCGAGCATCGGGGCGAGCGGAGTCTCGTCTGTCAGACCGCGCGCGCCGTGCACCTGCACCGCGCGGTCGATGACGTCGTTCAGCGCCCTCGCTGCGTAGAACTTGATCAGCGAGACCTCGACGCGCGCCTCCGACCCCTGGTCGATCTTGTGCGCGGCATCGAGCGTCAGCAAGCGGCATGCCTGGATCTCGGCGGCTGAGTCGGCGATCCAGTTCTGGACCGTCTGCTTGTCGGCGAGCGGGCCGCCGAAGGTCTCCCGCTCGAGCGCGTACGAGCACATGAGCTCGAACGCGCGCTGCATCTGGCCGAGCCAGCGCATGACGTGGTGGATGCGGCCCGGCCCGAGCCGCTTCTGCGCGATGCGAAAGCCGTCCCCGACCTCGCCGAGCGTGTTATCGACGGGAACGCGGACGCCCGTGTACCGCACCTCGCAGTGCGTCGTCCAGCCGCGGCCGCGATGCCCCATCGTCGGAACGGCGCGGACGATCTCCACGCCGGGCGTGTCCGCCGGGACGACGATCTGGGTCGCGCGCTTGTGGGGCGCCGCGTCCGGGTCCGTGACAGCCATGACGATCCCGAAGGCCGCCCCCTCCGCACCCGAGGAGAACCATTTGTGCCCGTCGATCACCCAGTCGTTCCCGTCTCGGACCGCACGTGTGCGAAGGCCGGTCGGGTCCGACCCCGAGACTTCGGGCTCCGTCATCGAGAAGAACGAGCGCACGTTCCCGGCGACGAGCGGCCGGAGCCAGCGCTCCTTCTGCTCGTCCGTACCGAAGTGCCAGAGGATCTCTCCGTTGCCGGCGTCCGGCGCCTGGCAGCCGAAGATCAGCTGCGCCCAGACGGAGCGGCCGATCTCCTCGTTCAGGTGCGCATACACGAGGAAGCTCCCGTTGGAGCCGCCCGCCTCGGGCGGCAGGTGCGGCGCCCACAGACCCTGCTCCTTGACGAGGCCGCGAAGCTGCTCGACGAGCTCGTCCGCCGCTTCGTCCTCCTGCCCCAATGCGCGCTCGTTCGGATAGACGTGCTCCTCCATGAAGGCCCGTACACGTGCCCGGAGCTCGAGCACCTCGTCGGTCGGACGGAGGTCGGCGATCGTCACCCCGTTAGCATCGCAGGCTCATGACCGCGCGACCATACGCATAGGCGATGCGACTCGGCTTCTACATGGGCTATGCGCCGCCAGGGACGAGCCCGCTCGAGCCCATCGCCCTCGCACAGGAGGCCGAGCGCCTCGGGTACGACTCGGCCTGGGCCGCCGAGGCCTGGGGCACCGACTGCGTAAGCGTGCTCGCCTGGCTCGGGGCGACGACCACGAAGATCAAGCTCGGCTCGGCGATCATGCAGATTCCCGGTCGCACGCCCGCGAACACCGCGATGACCGCGGCAACGCTCGATCTGCTCTCCGGCGGGCGCTTCCTGCTCGGGCTCGGAACCTCGGGCCCCCAGGTGGTCGAAGGCTGGCACGGGCAGCCGTGGGGGAAGCCGCTCCTGAAGACACGTGAATACGTCGAGATCGTCCGGATGGCATTGCGCCGCGAGCTGGTCGAGCACCACGGCGAGCACTACGACATCCCGCGCCAGAATGGCACCGCGCTCGGCAAGCCGCTCAAGCTCATGGCGCGTCCGCTGCGACCGGATATCCCGATCTACATCGCCGCGATGTCTCCAAAGGCCGTCGTACAGGCGAGCGAGATCGCCGACGGCTGGCTCCCGATCTTCTGGTCGCCCGAGAAGGCACGGGCCACGTTCCCCGAGGCGGTCGCCCGCGGCGGCGCCGACTTCGACATCGCGCCGAGCGCGCCGACGATCCTCATCGACGACGTCGAGGCGGGGCGTGACTTTCTGAAGCCGTACTACGCTCTCTACGTCGGGGGCATGGGCGCACGAGGGAAGAACTTCTACAACGATCTCATGCGCCGGTACGGGTACGAGGCGGAGGCCGAGGGCATCCAGAACGCGTACCTCGAGGGGAACAAGCGCGACGCCGCAGCTCTCGTGCCGGACGCTTTCGTGGACGAGGTGGCGCTCGTCGGGCCGAAGGAGCGGCTTGCGGAACGGCTCGACGCGTGGAGGGAGTCGGGCGCGACGACGCTGCTCGTCTCCACGCAGCAGCCGGAAGCGCTGCGCGCCCTCGCCGAGATCGCCCTCTAGTCGCCTCGGAGCGCGTGTGCAGCCTCGGAGCACGTATTCGGACGACGAGGCCGCCGCTCTCTACGACCTGCTCAACCCCTGGGGCCGAGCCGATGACTTCTATCTGGCGCTCGCACTCGAGGCGCGTTCGGTTCTCGACGTCGGCTGTGGGACGGGAGCGCTGCTGCGCCGAGCACGCGAGGCAGGGCACCGGGGACGGCTCTGCGGTGTGGACCCCGACGAGTCGAGGCTGAGCGTGGCGCGGCGCCGGGAGGACGTCGAATGGCTGTCCGCGAAAGCTGCATCGATGCAGTTCGCGCGGGAGTTCGAGCTCGCGCTCATGACGGGCCACGCGTTTCAGGAGCTCGTCGCCGACGCGGACATCCGAGACTCGCTCGAGGCGATCCGCCGCGCGCTCGTCGACGGCGGCCGTTTCGCCTTCGAGACGCGCAATCCACTCGCGCGAGCGTGGGAGAGCTGGGTCCCCGAGAACGCCATGGACGTGGTCGATGCATCCCGTCGCGAGATCCGCATCTGGCACGAGGTGGAAGCGGTCACCGACGGCGTCGTCACGCTGACGGAGACCACGGGTGACAGAGACGAGAGGCCGTTACGCGTCGATCGGGCGAGACTGCGCTTCGTGGACGTCGATACGCTCGCTCGGTTTCTCACAGAGGCCGATCTGTCCATCGAGGCGCAGTACGGCGGTTGGCGGGGCGAGAAGCTCGAGGACGCGAGTCCGGAGATCGTCACCGTCGCTCGAACGGCGCACCACTAGACCGGAGGCTCGCCCGTCAGAGTCGAGCAAGTCCCGACGCCGCGGCCTCCGCGAGCTGCGGTACGCCCTGCTCAAAGCGTGCGGCCCGCTCGTCCTCCGCGCCGAGCTCCCCACGCAGGAAGCGGCCGTAGATCGCCTCGCAGAAGACGGCGGCCTTCCACAGTGCGAGCGCCTCGAACCACGGCAGCGGCTCGACGTCTCGGCTGCTGCTCGCGACGTAGCGCTCCACGAGCTCGTCCCTCGTCGGGAAGCCTGGGAGCGCAGTCACGGGTGACGCACCGAGTGGGTTTCGCGGCCCGCCGGGCTCGCTGTAGGTCGCGAGCAGGTAGCCGACATCGGCACGCGGGTCGCCGATCGCTGCCATCTCCCAGTCGAGCACGGCGTGGATCCGCGCCGGCTCGGCTGCTGCCACCATCATGTTCCCGAGCCGGAAGTCACCGTGGACGACCGTCTCGGGCAGGGCCGTCGGCACCGTGTCCGCAAGCCAGGCGCCGACCTGCTCGACCTGCGGGATCTCACGCGTCTTGTTGATCTCCCAGAGCTGCGTGAAGCGCCGCACCTGCCGCTCGTTGTAGCTCCCGGGACGCGCGAAAGCCGCAAGCCCGGGACTGCTCACGTCGGCGGCGTGGATCTCGACGAGCGCATCGACCAGGTCGTCGCCGAGGCGGCGGCGAGCGGCCTCGCTCTCCACGCCGGGCGGTAGCTCGTCGGTCGGAACGTGGCCGTCGATGTAGTCCATGACGTAAAACGGGACGCCGAGCACACTCTCGTCGTCGCCGATCGCGACGATCGCGGGGAGACGACCGAATTCCGCGTCGCGCAGTGCGAGTTGCAACCTCGCCTCCCGCACGACGTCGTGAGCCGACGGTGGAAGCGGCGGACGTGGCGGCCTGCGCAGGACGAAGCGACCCTCGTCGCGCTCGAGCAGGAAGGTGAAGTTCGAGCCGCCGCCTTCGCCGATACGCCGAGCCCGGACCTCGCCCGCACCGAGCCCGCGCTCGTCGAGGAACGCCCGCACGCGGTCGAGCACGAGCAGGGGTGGCTTCTCGAAGCGTGCCGCGTCGGCTGCGGTGTCGACGATGTCGCCGGACGACCCCGGAGAAGCGGGCCCAGGAGGAGCAGCCCCGGGAGCAGCAGCCACCGTGCGATCCTATGCCGCCGATGCGTCGCCGTCTCTACCTCATGCGCCACGGAGCCGTCTCCTACTTCGAGGCCGAGGGTCGCCCCGCGCAGCCGGACGACGTCGCGCTCAACGAGGAGGGCCGGGCACAGGCGGAAGCCGCCAGGGCCCTGCTCGATCCCGTTCGGCTCGACCGGGTGCTGACGAGCGGGATGGTTCGAGCCGTGCAGACGGCGGAGATCGTGGCTCGGAGCCATGACGGCCCGCTCGAAGCCTGGCCCGACCTGCGGGAGCTTCGCGGCGATCGCCTCGCATCGATCCCGCCCGACGATCTCGAGCAGGAGTTTGCATACGCGTTCCGCGGAGTCGTGCCGAACGACAAGCGCTTTCTCGGCGGCGAGACGATCGGCGGGCTCTTCGACCGGGTCCTCCCCGCTCTCGAGCGCCTGCTTGCGGACCCGGGCTGGGACACCGCGCTCGCCGTCCTCCACGGCGCCGTGAATCGGGCCATCCTCTCCTACGCGCTGACCGGCGAGCGGATGTTCCTCGGGCACTTCGAGCAGGCCCCGGGGTGTGTCAACGTCCTCGACATCGGAGACGAGTGGATCGTCCGCGCGGTCAACATCGCACCGCTCGACCTCCTGCACACGTCGACGCGGATGACGACGATGGAGGGCTACTGGACGGAGCTGCAGCCGCTCCTGCACCTGCTCGAAAACGAGTAGAGGCCGGGCAAGCCCGGCCTCTACTTTCATGTCCTGGCGAGAGCCCCGCTAGCGCGGGCGACCCTCGATCAGCTTGCCGAACGGCACGAAGAGCTTCGTGCTCGAGTTGAACCGCTGGAGCTGCATCTGGCTGACGATGAAGTGATCGGTCCGGGATGTCTTCTGGACGATGCCGGGGAGCAGGAACTTGTTCGGATAGTTCATGCTCAGGATCGCGTTCATCAGGCTGGCGCGGGTGAGGTTCTTCCCGGCCTTGTACAGAATCTGAGTGAACGCCTCCGCCTTCGCGACGCCGTAGTAGACCTGCGGGTCGTTGGCGTTCAGCCCTCCGCCGTACTTCGCGATGATCGCCCGGTACTGCTTAATCGCGGCGTCGTTGCCCCACTTCGGGTCCTGCGGATCCTTCGCATAGCTGATTGTGATGATGCCGTTGGTGTACGGCGCTCCCGCGCTCGCGACCATGCCATCGATCGCCGGCTTGACGTTCGCAACCGAGTTCATGTAGATCTGCTCGGGGTTGAAGCCAAGGGCCTTGCCGGTCGCGATCGTCCGCACCGTCGGGGTCGGGAGCTGGAACACGGCGAGGATGGTCGCGCCGCTCGCCCTCACGCGGGTCATCTGAGCAGCGACCGACGTCGCGGTCGTCTCGACCGGCTCCTGAGCCACGACGTTCGCGTCGGCGTACGACTTCCCGAGCGCCGACCGGATGCCGTACAGGTAGTCCTTGCCGTAGTCGTCGTTCTGGTAGACGATGGCGATCTTCTTGCCCGCGAAGTTCGCCTTGATGTGGAGACCGTAGAGGCGGCCCTCGGCGATGTAGTCGGGCTGCCAGCCGGTCGTCCATGGGTACTCCTTGTACTGCAGGCCCCAGTAGGACGCCCCCGTCGAGACGAGCGCCTGCGGCACCTTCTGCTGGTTCAGGTAGGTGCGCGCGCCGAGAACCGGCTCAGTGCCGAGCTGGCCGACGGTCGCGAAGACCTTGTCCTGCTCGACCAGCCGCCGCGTCAGCTGGGCGGTGGTCGCGGGGTTGTAGCCGTCGTCGTAGTATTTCCAGATGATCTGGCGGCCCATCACGCCCCGCTTTCCATCCGGACCCTTGCGGGCGTTGATGTAAGCGAAGTACGCCTTCATGCCGAGCGGGATCGGCGCGTACGTCGCCGCCGGCCCGGTGAGCGGGAAGGTCCCGCCGATCGTGATCGTCCTGGCTGTTACACCCGGTGTCGCGTCGGCGCCGCCGATCGCACCGGGCACGGTGAGCGCGAGCGCCGCGACGAGAGCGACGCCGCACGCGATGAGCTTTCTCAACGAACTCCTCCTTGTTCCCTCCGACTCCTGCCTGTCAGCGCGAGCGTACCGCCGAGAAAGCCGCGCCGCTATAGCTTGAAACGTCGTCCGTAGCTCTCGGTTAGGCGACTCGACCCGCGTGCGAGGACACGGTCGCGCCGGGTGGTCGTCGAGCGAGATCCCGTTCGCCTCCCTTCCGCAGCTCCGAGCCAGTCGGGCTCAATGATGACACAGTCGTCTCTGTGTATCAATACACGGGACATGAGGTGTTCCAAGCCCGCAGCTATCCTCGTCGCTCCATGAGCCTCGCCGAGACGTCACCCGACACATCGCCGGCGCGCCGCGGTCGCCGCCCTGCCGCGAGTCGCGACGACGTGCTCGCGGAGGCGCTCGACCGCTATCTGCACGGGGTGCGTGTCGACGTCCAGGCGCTCGCGGCCGACCTCGGCCTCGGCCGGACGACGATCTACCGCTGGTTCGGCTCGCGAGAGGGATTGCTCGGCGAGGTGCTGGTGCGAGCGGCCGAGCCGGTGTTCGATGCAGCCCGAAGAGATGCCAGCGGGTCGGGAGGCATCGCGTTGCTCGACACGTTCGATCGGATCAATCGCGAGCTCGCAGCGGCACCGGCGCTCCGAACGTTCCTCGAGCAGGAGCGCGAGGCGCTCCGGATCATGACCTCGAGCGGCGGCTTCGTCCAGCCGCGGATGGTCGCGAAGATCACCGGCTTCATCGAGGAGGAGATCCGGACCGGAGGCTTCGTCTCTCCCGTCGAGCCGGCGATCCTCGCCTACGCGATCGTGCGCCTCGCAGAGGCGTTCCTCTTCAACGACGCAGTTCGG
Organism: uncultured Actinomycetes bacterium; assembly: GCA_963716975.1. Taxonomy (GTDB): domain Bacteria; phylum Actinomycetota; class Thermoleophilia; order Gaiellales; family Gaiellaceae; genus GMQP-bins7. The sequence goes on from CAVQVA010000007.1 coordinate 26,966, forward strand.
GGCATTCGCGGCGACGTCGAGCGCCTGCGGGTGATCGAGGCAGCGCTCCTCGGCGTCGACGCGAGCGCCGGCTAGCCGAGACCGATCTCGGTCGCGAGCGTCTCGGCCTCGTTCAGCTCCTCGGCGAGCGCGTCGATCCCGCTCTCCCAGATGCGCGCGTCCGTGAGGTCGAGACCGACGATGCGCGCGAGCTCCTCCGGCGGCCTGGACCCTCCGGACCGCAGGACCTCGAAATACGGCTCGACCATCGCGTCCCCCTCGAGCTCGTAGCGGCGGAAGATCGCGAGCGCGAACAGGAAGCCGTACGCGTAGGCGTAGACGTAGCCCGGCGTGCTCATGAAGTGCGGGATGTAGCTCCACCACGTCCCGTAGCCGGACGCGTCGACCGAGTCCCCGAAGAGCTGGTGCTGCGTGTCGAGCCAGATCTCCTCGATGCGCTCGGTCGCGAGCTCGCCCTGCTCCCGCCGCTCGGTGTGGACACTGTCCTCGAAGCGGTTCATCGCGATCTGCCGGAAGACCGTCGCGATCGAGTCCTCGATCCTCCCGGCCAGGAGGTTGAGGCGGCGGCCCGGGTCCTGCTCCAGGGTGAGGAGGCGCTTGAACGTGAGCGCCTCGCCGAAGACGGACGCGGTCTCGGCCGTTGTCAGCGGTGTGTCGGCGTTGAACAGGCCGAGCGGTTCTGTGAGCGCACCGTGCAGTCCGTGGCCGAGCTCGTGGGCAAGCGTCAGTATCGACCGCCGATCGCCCGTGAAGTTCATGAGGACGTACGGGTGGACGCCGGGCACGGTGGTGGCGCAGAACGCGCCCGTACGCTTGTTCTCGCGCAATGGGGCATCGATCCAGCGGTCGGTGAAGAAGCGCTCCGCGATGTCGCCAGCCTCCTGCGCGAAGTCGGCGTATGCCCCGACGACGATGTCTCGGGCTTCGCCCCACGAGACCTTGCTCGGGTCCTCGCCGATGGGCGCCATCCGGTCGTAGAACGCGAGCCGGTCGATGCCGATGAGCTTCGCCTTCAGCCGGTAGTAGCGCTGGACGACGTCGTAGCGCGACACCGCCGCATCCACGAGCGCCTGCACGGCCTCGTCCGTCGTGTCGTTGCGGAGGTTTCGGGACGAGATCCACGATGGATACCCACGCAGGCGGTCGTCGATCGACTTGTCGAGCAGGACCGTGTTGAAGATGAACGTGCGTGTCCGAAGGCCCGTCTCGAGCGACTCGGTGACCGCCTCGGCCGCATTGCGCCTCGTGTCGCGATCGCCCGAGTAGAGCTTCGACATCGCCTCTTCGAACGGGATCTCGGCGCCGTCGAGCTGGACCCGGAGCGCGCCCAGGAGCTCCTCGTACAGCCGACCCCACGCGCTGACGCCGGAGACGGTCTTCTCCGTGACGATCTTCTCCTCGGGCTCGGAGAGCAGGTACGGGCGGAACTTCCGGAGCGACCGGATCCAGTGCGTCCAGCGCTCGAGCTCGGGGCCGGCGAGCAGCGCTTCGGCGACGTCGTCGTCCAGGTCGGCTATCTCGAGCCCGAAGAAGAGGAGCTGCGTGTCGAGGGCGGCGCCCTTCTCCGTGATGCGCGCCACGAGCGCGCCCCTCGGCGGATCCGCCATGTCGGTGGCGAAGTGAAGGTGTGCGAAGTACGCGACCCGCGTGAGGATCTCTTCGATGCGCTCGCGCTCGGCGATCGCGACCGCGAGCTCCGCGGACGAGAGGCCGGCGACCTTCCCGTGGTAGCGGTCGCGGAATGCCGCGGCGGCTCCGTCGGCCTCGTCGATGTCGGCCTCGATGCGCGGATCCTCACTGCCTTCGTAGAGATCGGAGAGGTCCCACGCGACCTCTTCCGCACCTGTCAGCTCCGTAGTCGTCATGGCCGGGACGCTACCTGAGGGCAGGAACCACGCGATCGCCCACGAGTGCCACCATCGCATCGTCGGAGTGGTTCAGGTGCTGGAGGAAGACACGGTCGACGCCGATCGTGCGCAGCTCGTCGATCCGCTCGATGACATCCTCGACCGTGCCCGCTAGCCATCGGTCGCGTCGCTCCCGCAGCACCTTCTCCGGGTCGGCGTGACTTCCGTCCTCGCCGAGGTCGAGGAAGCCCCGAACGCGCTCGATCGCCTCTGCGCGGTCGGAGCCGACGAAGCATGCCGTCATGACCGAGAACCGGAGGCTGGCCGGGTCACGACCGGCGGCCTCGCACGCGGCCACGAGCCGCTGCTTTCGCTCGCGCAGCTCGTCGTTCGTGGCACCGAGCGTGTTCACCTCGGTCGCGTAGCGGGCTGCGAGCGCCGCGAATCGCGGCCTGACCGTCCCACCGAGGACGAGGGGAGGATGCGGACGCTGGACAGGCTCCGGCAACGCCGTCTGACCCGCGAGCGCATACACCGCTCCCGTGTGGTCGAACCGCTCTTCCGTGAACGAGCGAACGACGACCTCGACCTGCTCTGCGAAGAGCTCGAAGCGCCCCTTCGCGTCGAGGAACGGGAAGCCGCCCTCGACGTGCTCCCGCTCGTACCAGCCCGCCCCCATGCCGAGCTCGACCCGGCCGCCGGAGATGTGGTCGACGGTGACGGCCATCCGCGCGAGAACGCTCGGATGCCGGAACGTGGACGGCGAGACGAGCGTGCCGAGCCGGATCCGGTCGGTGACCACCGCGAGACCGGCAAGCGTTGCCCACGCGTCGAGGGCGGCGGCTCGGGGCTTGACGATTGCCGTGTAGTGATCCGAGCGGAAGAGCCCGTCGAGCCCGTGATTCTCCGCGAGCGTCGCGAGCCGCACCCAGTCGTCCCAGGTGACTCCCTCCTGGCCCTCGATCATCAGGCAGACGTCCAGGTCAAACCTCCAGCTCGACGGGATCGGTCACGGGCAGCTGGCAGACGAAGCGCTCGCAGATGTACACCGCCGGCTTGCCCTCGACGAGTCCCTTCCCGGCCAGGAGGGGCACGTCCTCCGACGGGCCGACCGCGATCACCGCCCGCGGCTCGAACGGCGCGAGCGCGGCTCGGGCGACAGACGCGCCGACCGGCCCGGTGATCGCGATCTCGTGAGGAGGGCTGAACCAGAGATCAAGCCCGCAGAGCGCCCACGCGAACGCACCCGGCGCCCGCTGGATCGCCGGCTCGGCGAGGCGGAACACCGACACGGCCCGTGCCTCGAGCTCGTCGTCGCCCCAGAGACGCCCGAGCCGAAGGAGCACCCAGGCGAGCATCGAGTTCCCGGAGGGCACGGGTGTGTCCTGTAGGTCCTTCGTCCGGGGAACGCGTGTGTCGCCGTCGGCGCTCGAGAGGTAGAAGCCGCCGTGAACCTCGTCTGCGAAGAGCTCGACGGCGAGCAACGCGAGTCGGCGCGCCTCGAGGAGCCAGCGGATCTCGCCCGTCGCCACGTGGAGCTCCATGAGGCCGTGCGCGACGTTCGCGTAGTCGTCCAGGAAGCCGGAGCCGCTCGTGGTGCCGTCGCGGACCGAGCGCAGCAGGCGACCGTCATCGGCGGAGAGCGGTCCGAGCAGGAACTCGCCGAGCTCGCGTGCGGCGCGCAGCCAGTCGTCTCGATCGAGCCGCCGGGCGCTCTCCGCGATGGCGGCGAGCGCGAGCCCGTTCCAGGACGCGATCGCCTTGTCGTCGCGAAACGGCTGCAGACGTCGGGCGCGAAGGTCGAGAGTGCTCGCCCGCAGCTCGGGCTGGACTTCGCCCCGCACGATCAGCCGCCCGTGCTCGAACGGCTCGAGCAACTCGGCCGGAATGCCTGCGTCGGCAGCTTCGTCAGCCGTCCAGGTGTACGTGAGCCCCTCCACCCCGTCCGTGTCGGCGTCCTGTGCCGACGCGAGCCCGCCTCCGGGAAGCCGAAGCTCCCGAAGCATGTAGTCGACGGTCTCCTCGACGACCTGGCGGTAGCGGTCACGCCCCATGACAGCCCACGCATGGAGATACGTGGACGCGAGCAGCGCGTTGTCGTAGAGCATCTTCTCGAAGTGCGGCACGAGCCAGCGTGCGTCGACCGAGTAGCGGTGGAAACCGCCGCCAATCAGGTCGTACATGCCTCCGGCGGCCATCGCGTCGAGCGTCGCGGCGGCCATCGCGAGCGCGTCGTCGTCTTCGCGGCGCAGGAGAAGCTCGAGCGTCGACGCGGCCGGGAACTTCGGCGCCCCGCCGAAGCCACCGAAGGTCGGGTCGAAGGTGCGCGCGATGCCGTGGCCGGCTTGCGCCAGGATCGAGGACGTGAGCGGCTGCGCCGACGGTCCCGCGCGGGCGACGTTGCGCAGGGTCTCGTCGATGCGATCGGCCTGCCGATCGACGTCGGCTCGCCGTTCCCGCCACGTCTCCGCCACCGCGGCGAGGACGTCCTGGAAACTCGGCAGTCCGTGCCGGGGCTCCGGCGGAAAGTACGTCCCCGCGTAGAAGGGCTTGCCCTCGGGCGTCATGAACACGGTCGTCGGCCAGCCTCCGCTCCCGGTCATGCCGACCGCCGCCTCCATCGTCACCGCGTCGACGTCCGGACGTTCCTCGCGGTCCACCTTGACGTTCACGAAGAGCTCGTTCATGAGCGCCGCGGTCGCGCTGTCCTCGAACGACTCGTGCGCCATGACGTGGCACCAGTGGCAGGAGCTGTACCCGACCGAGACGAGCACCGGCCTGTCCTCCTGCTGCGCCCGCTCGAATGCCTCGTCGCTCCATGCGTACCAGTCCACCGGGTTATCGGCGTGCTGGAGGAGGTACGGGCTCGTCGCACCGGCCAGGCGATTCACGCCGTGGAGCGTACGTGCCGGATCAGCCCGTGCCGCGACGCCTCTTGAGGAAGTGGCGAACGAGCTCGATGACGAAGCCGATCGAAAGAGCGATCCCGAGCGCGAGCGCGACGCCCCACAACGGGTTGTTCTCGAATGTCTTGCCGCCGAAGTACCCGAGCAGGGCCGCGTAGGTCGCCCAGATGACGCCGGCGGCAACGTCGTAGACGATGAAGCGCCGCCACGGGAACGTCGGGATGTAGCCGGCGGAGAAGGTGACTGCGATGCGGCCACCCGGGATGAACCGGGCGATGATGATGATGTACGCGCCTCGTTCGTCGAGCGTCCGCTCGGCCCATTCGAGCCGTGCGTGCGCCTTCTCGCCGTGGAACCAGCGCTTCACGGTCTTCTCGCCAAGCAGCGACCCGAGCCCGAACGAGATGTTGTCCCCGATGATGGCCCCCGTCGCCCCCGCGAGGATCACGAGCGGGAGGCTGAGGTCGCCGTTCGCCGCAAAGCTCCCGCCAATGACGAGCACCGTCTCGCTCGGCACGAGCGGGAAGAACGCGTCGACGGCGGCCACGGCGAAGATGAGCGGGTAGGTCCACCATGCTCCGGAAACCCAGTCGGCTATCTGGTTGAAGTCGAGCCAGTGCGGCACGTCTGCCGCATCCTCGCAGTCGCCCGAGCGGCGATGATGGAGCGATGTCGCTCCTGCCGCTTGCGCGCATGCGCGTGATCGACGTGACGACGTCGATCGCCGGCCCGTTCTGCGCCGAGATCCTGGGAGCGCTCGGCGCGGAGGTCGTCAAGGTCGAGCGCCCCGATACGGGTGACGATGGCCGCGCGTGGGGGCCGCCGTTCTGGAACGGCGAGAGCACGATGTTCCTCGCGGTCAACGCGGGCAAGCGCTCCCTCGCCGTCTCGCTCGCGGACGAGCGCGGGCGCGAGGCGGTCCTGCGACTCGCCGAAGGCGCCGACGTCTTTCTCCAGAGCCTTCGTCCAGGGCTCGCCGACCGGCTCGGCCTGAGCGCCGACGTCGTCCGGGCCCGGGCGCCGACGATCGTCTATTGCTCGATCGGAGCGTACGGGCCCGTGGGACCGCTACGTGCCGAGCCGGGATACGACGCGTTGATGCAGGCCGCCGGTGGCCTCATCAGCATGACCGGGGAGCCGGGACGACCCGGCGTGCGCGTCGGCGCCTCCCTGATCGACATGGGGACCGGGATGTGGGCCGCGCTCGGGATCCTCGCCGCCCTGCTGGCTCGAGAGCAGACGGGCGTGGGCGCAACCGTGGACACGTCCCTATACGAGACCGCTCTCGGCTACATCGGCTACCACCTCGTCGGCTACCTGGCGGACGGCACGGTCCCGTCCGGCGAGGGGACGGTGTTCCCGATGGTCGCTCCCTACCAGGTGCTCCCGACAAGAGACGGCGAGCTCATGGTCGCCGGAGGCAACGACCGGCTCTTCGCCGCGATCTGCGAGGTCGTGGGCGCTCCGGAGCTCGTCGCCGACGCCCGCTTCCGCACGAACCCCGACCGCGTCCGCCACCGCGAGCAGCTCGTGGCCGTACTCTCCGACCTCCTCGAGGAGCACGACACGAGCTACTGGCATGAAGCCTTTACGCGGGCGGGAGTGCCCGCCGCACCGGTCGCGGACGTCGCCGACGTCGCCTCGTCGGAACAGACTGCCGCGCTCGGGATGCTGCAGCCGCTTCCGCACCCCGCGATCCCCGGGCTCACCCTGCCGGCCCTCCCGCTGTCGTTCGACCGCGATCGGGCGACGCATCGGAGCCCGCCCCCTCGCGTCGGCGAGCACTCGGCAGAGGTGCTCCGGGAGGCTGGCTACGCAGACGACGAGATCGCCGCGCTCGCGGCAGACGGCGTCGTCAGGCTCGGTTGATCAGGCTCGGTCGATCAGGCTCGGTCGATCAGGCTCGTTTGATCCAGGCTCGGTTGATCGGCTGGGCTGAGCCTCACTCGTACGAGATGGCTTCGAGCGGATCGAGCTTGGCAGCCCTGCGGGCCGGGAAGATCGCCGCGAGAACGCCGACGATGACCGCGGCGATCACGAACACGATGATCTGCGTCGTCGGGAACACGAAGTCGATGAAGTCGACTCGTGCGATCAGCAGAGCCGCGAGAACGACACCCAGGACGATGCCGATCGAAGCACCGATGAGGGCGGTTATCACGCTCTCGTGCCGGACCATGCGCCGGATCTGACGCCTCGTCATCCCGATCGCGCGGAGCATCCCGATCTCCCGGGTTCGCTCGAAGACGGTCAGGACGAGGGTGTTCACGATTCCGAAGATGCTCACGACGATCGAGAGCGCCAGCAGCACGTAGAGGATGTTGAGGACGGAGGACAGCCCCGAGATCTGGTTGTCGATGAACTGCTCGCGCGTCTGGACCTTGGCGTTCGGAAAGCCGTCGAGGGTGCGTTCGAGGGCCGCCGTGTTCGCATCGGTCACATCGCCCTTCATGGCCACGAACGAGTAGAGGTTCTGCGGATTCGGGACGTGCTCGTCCCAGGCGGAGGTCGAGATCGTCACGGACCCGAACGGCGAGCCACCGGTCGGCGGGTCGAAGATGCCCTTCACCTCGAACGCACCCTTCGTGCCGTTCGGAAACGTCATCTCGATCGGCGAGCCGATCTCCAGCTTGTGGTCGTCCGCGTACCCGTTGTCGACGAATGCACCGTTCTTGCCGAGGTTCGCCAGCACGTCCTGTGAGCCCTCCTTCCACGTGAGCGCGATGTTCTCTCGGGCCGTCGGATCCACCGCGGTCACGAAGATCGCCTTGCCGAAGACGAGGGCCTCGCCCGTGCGGACGTTCATCACCGATTCGACTCCCGGCGTCTTCGCGGCGGCCTCGGCGGCTGCGATCGGTATGGGCGAGAAGTTGTTCTGAGCGGTGATCGCGTAGTCGGAGTCCGAGCCCTTCCAGAGGTCGTTGACCGCGCCGCGGAACGTCTGCACGATGCCCGAGGCGAGCGTGGCGACCAGGGCGACGAGAGCAAGGCCGATCATCAGCGCGCCTGCGGTCGACGCGGTGCGCTGAGGGTTCCGGCGCGCATTTTCGCCCCCGATCCGCGTCGTCGTCTTGTCGGGGATCACGCCGGGGAACTCGGCGGGCCATTCCGGTTCCCACCGGGTCACCGCCTTTCGGAGCCACATCACGAGGACGATCAGGAGGATGAGGGGGTTGATGAGCGCACCGCCGACGAAGGCGAAGACGCGCAGCCCGACACCGCCAGGGCCCCAAGCCCCGTAGCGCAGGAGCCAGTACGGAAGCGTGAAGAATGGCCAGAAGAGCACGAGCAGAACGAAGACCGACCAGCGGGCGATCGGGGACATGAAGGCCGAGAGCCGAGGGATCAGCCGCGTGGTGACGCGCGCGACGCCGAAGAAGATGAGCAGCACCCCGACGCCCATCCAGAGAAGGACGCTCGTCGTGCCGAGATCGGGCGCGAACAGGCCGTACACGAGCGCAGCGAACCCCAGCGCGCACGAGACGATCGCCCCGAGGCTGCGCGACGGAAGCAGTGCGCAGCCGAAGAGAACGAGGATCAGACCGAGCGCAGCAATCAAGACGCTTACCAAGGTGTTCACCGGCGTCGCCGAGACCCCCAGTACGGTGGCGGCGACGCCCAACCCGATGACGACGACCGCCGCCCACACGCCCCTGATCGAGTCGAGTGGCTCGCCGGGAAGAGTGGCGCCCTCGCGAACCGCGGCGATCGGCGGAACCATCGTTGCCCTGAAACCCGGGTACACGCTTGCGAGCACGGTCACGAGGATCCCGACCGTGAGAGCGATGACAACCGTACGGAGCTCGAAGACGAGACCGCTGTTCGGCAGCGTGAACCCGACGGCGTCGAAGAGCTTGAACAGGCCCTTCGCAAGGAGGAGACCGAGGAAGAGCCCGACGACGGACGCGATCGCCCCGACGACCAGAGCTTCGATCAGCACGGAGCCGAGGACCTGGCGGTTCGAAGCGCCGATGGTCCGCAGCGTTGCGAACTCCCGCGTCCGCTGGGCGATCGTTATCGAGAGCGAGTTCGCGATCACGAACGAGCCGACGAAGAGCGCAATCCCTCCGAAGGCGAGAAGGAAGCCCCGCAGGAACGAGATGAACGCGTTCGTATCTTCAGCGTCGGCCGCCGCCTGCTCCTGCGACGTCTTCACCTGCGTTCCCTGCGGCAGGATTGGCTCGATCTCCTTCACGAGTTCGGCATCGGTCACGTCCGGCTTCGCTGCGACGGCGATCTCGTCGAGCCGACCCTGCTTGTTGAAGAGACGCTGCGCAGTGGGGAGATCGAAGCCGGCGAGGGTTGCGCCGCCGATCGTGAGCCCGGAGCTGAACTGGACGATGCCGGAGATTCGGAGGCGCTGAACCTGGCCCTCGCCCTGAACGCCGATCGTCTGACCCGTAGCAAGGTGCTCCTTGCTCGCCGTCTCCTTGTCGACCACTACCTCGTCGGTCCTGGGCCAGGAGCCGTCGAGGAGCACGAGCGGGTTGAACTGCGAATTCCCGTTCGCAATCGAAAAACCGAGATTTGGCGCCCCTCCGAAGACGATCGCCTTGCCGTCGCTTCCGATCAGCTGCGCCTGGCCGTCGACGCTCGGCTCGGCCGCCGCTACGCTCGGTAGAGCCTCCACCTTGGGCAGCAGCGACTCGTCGAACGACGGCGTGAGACTGGCGTCCGACCCCGACACGTCGATCGCCGACTTCCCGCTGACGATGACGTTCGAGCCCTTGCGGATGTCGGTGAAGATCGTGTTGAACGCCTGATCGATCGAATCCGTCAGGATGAAGGTGCCGCAGATCATCGCGACGCCGAGGACGATCGCGATCGCGGTCAACACGGTGCGGAGCTTGCGCCCGAGGAGGCCTTTTAGGGCGACTTGGATCATTCGTACGCGATGGCTTCGAGTGGGTTCAACTTGGCCGCCCGTCGTGCGGGCATGATCGCGGCCAGGATCCCGATGACGATCGCGACGATCGTGAGCACGACGAGCTGGATCCACGGTATCGAGAAGCGCACGTCGAACTCCGAGAGCGCCCGGTTGACAAGTGCCGCGAGGAAGATCCCGAGCGGTAGACCGATGGCCGCCCCGATGAGCGCCGTTATGACGCTCTCGTGTCGGACCATTCGGCGAGTCTGGCGTCGAGTCATCCCGATGGCACGGAGCGTCCCGATCTCACGCGTGCGCTCGTACACGGAGAGGACGAGCGTGTTGATCATTCCGAAGACGCTGATGAAGACCGCCAGGGTCAGCATCACGTAGAGGAAGGTGACGAACTCGTTGAAGTCGGCGTCTTCGCGGGCGACCCACTCCTCGCGGGTCTCGAGCTGCGTGTCGGGGTAGCCGGCCAGAGCCGCCTCCATCCGCGCGCGGTTCTGATCGCTCGGCCCGCCCGCGACGTTCGCCCACGTGAACTGGTTGCGCGGCCGGTCGTAGAGCGAGTCGAAGAGCTGGGTGGAGACGTTGAGGCTGCCGAGCAACGGGTAGAAGGGGGACGGCTGGTAGAGGGCGGCGACGGTGACGTCGGCGGTTCGGTTGGCGGTCGAGCGGAGGGTCAGCACGTCTCCGACCTCGATGCCGTGGTCGTCTGCGAAGTCGCTGCTCACGACCGCCTTCGTCTTGCCGAGCGTGGCGAGCGCGGTTGCGTCGCCGTCCTTCCAGTCGAAGACGTACGCCTTGGCGATGGTGTCGGGCTCGATACCGCCGATCTCGGCCGTGTCCCCGTTCACCTGGCCGGCCTCGGAGCGGACGCTCGTCACCGTCTCGGGCACGTGTGACGCCGCCAGCGCGTCGCCTGCAGCCGCAACGAAGGGCGTGTAGCCGTCGCGCGACGTCACGACGTAGTCGGCGACCACCTGCTCCTCGATTGCCTGCCGGTTCGACGCCTTCATGCCGTTGGTCAGCGTCGCGACGAACGAGACCAGCGCGATCCCGATCATCAGCGCCGCCGCGGTGGCCGCGGTCCTCCCGGGGTTGCGGACGGCGTTACCGCTGGCCAGCTTCCCCGCAGCGCCACCCGCACGACGAGCCGGTGTCCCGACGACCGACGCGAGCGGTCGAACGAGGCGGGGCGAGAGCATGGCGACGCCGAGGAAGAGGAGCAAGACGCCGCCGGCGATCGAGAGCAGGCGGTCTCCGGTCCCGAGATCGGCGGAGAACATCGCCCGTGCCAGGGCCAGGAGCGATCCGATGACGAACAGCGCCGCGATCCAGGGCAGGAACGGGGCGAACCGTGACCTCGGAAGCGTGGCGCCCTCCCTGACGGCGGAGATCGGTGGCACGCGTGTTGCACGGATGGCGGGGAACAGGCCGGCGAGGAGCGTGATGCCGATACCGATGAGAAGGGAGACGACGACCGTCCGCGTCGCGAAGACGCGATCCGCCGTCGGGAAGTCGGCGCCGAGAGCACGGAAGAGAGCCTGGATGCCCTCCGCCAGGAACAGCCCGAGACCGAGGCCGACGAGCGACGCGACGAGCCCGATCACGAAGGATTCGAGAAGCACGGATCCGAGCACTTGTCGCCGTGACGCGCCGATCGTGCGCAGCGTGCCGAACTCGCGCGTCCGCTGTGCGACTGTGATCGAGAAGGTGTTGAAGATCACGAATGCGCCCACGAAGAGGGCGATGCCGGCGAAGGCGAGGAGGAAGTAGCGGAGGAACTTCGTGAACTCGCCGACGTCGTCCGCTTGCTCCTGGGCTTCCGCCGTCGCGCTGACGACTTCTGCATCCTCGGGGAGCGCCGGCTGGATGGCGTTCACGAGCTCGTCTTCGGTCACTCCCTTGCGCGCGGCGACGGAGATCGCGTCGAACTGCCCCTCGCGCCCGAGGAGCTTCTGGGCGGTTGGGATCGTGAATGTGATGAAGCTGATGTTTCCGAGGCTGTCGACGTCCCCGTAGCGCGCAACTCCTACGAGCTTGAACGGCCGCTTCGGCTGCAGCGTGGAGACCTGCACCATGTCGCCGATCCCGTACCCCTGCTCGTCAACCGTCCCGGCGTCGATGGCGACCTCGTCGGCGGCTGCGGGCCAACGGCCCTTCTGGAGAGTGAGCGGGTTGAACCGCGCGTACGCCGGATCGGTGTCGATGCCGAATGCAAGTGTCGGCCAACCGTCGGAGTTGATCGCCTCGCCTTCGGGGGTGAGGATCTTGGTCGAGTCCTCGTCGAGCACGCTCCCGGTTGCGAGCGCGACCTCGTCGACGCCACGCACGTCGTCGAGCAGCGATGCGTCCACGGGCGGGCTCGGGGGCTTCTCCCCGTCGATCGAGATGTCCAGGCCCTTTCCGGTCACGACCGCGTCGGTTCCGGCATACGAGTCGACGAGGAGATTCGTGAATGCGCTCTGGACCGTGTCGGTGAGGATGTAGGTGCCGCTGATCATCGCGACACCGAGGACGATCGCGATGCCCGTCAGGACCGCGCGAAGCTTGCGGCCCGCGAGGCCGCGCAGCGAGACCTTGATCACTCGGCCGCGACCTCTTCCATGACCTCCAGGATTCGATGCTGGTCGCACTCGCCCATCTCGCGCACGATCGCGCCGTCGGCGAGGAACAGGACACGGTTGGCCCGCGACGCAGCTCGGGCGTCGTGCGTCACCATGACGATCGTCTGGCCGTACTCGTCGACCGAGCGGCGCAGCAGCTCGAGGATCTCGTTCCCGGTCGTCGAGTCGAGGTTGCCGGTGGGCTCGTCCGCGAACAGGACCGTCGGCTTCGAGACGAGCGCACGCGCGATCGCCACGCGCTGCTGCTGGCCCCCGGACAGCTCGGCCGGACGATGTGAGAGCCGGTCGCCGAGCCCGACGTCGGAGACGAGCTGGTCGAACCACCCACTATCGGGCTTCTCACCGGCGATGGTGAGCGGAAGCAGGATGTTCTCCTTCGCGTCGAGCATCGGCAGGAGGTTGAAGAACTGGAACACGAAGCCGATGTGCTCGCGACGGAGCTTCGTGAGGTCGTTGTCCCCGAGCGTCGTGATGTCGGTGCCGGCGATGCCGACGCTGCCGGACGTCGGCTTGTCGAGACCGGCGAGGATGTGCATCAGAGTGGACTTGCCGGAGCCCGAGGGCCCCATGACGGCTGTCGCCTTCCCCGGCGCAATCTCGACGCTGACGCCTCTCAGCGCGTCGACGGCCGTGTCTCCTTCGCCATACCGCCGCGTCACATCCCGCGCGACCACGGCAGCCCCGTTCTGGCTCTGGTTCTGGCTCTGGTTCTGGCTCTGGTTCTCGCTCTGGTTCTGGCTCTGGTTCTCGCTCACGCTCATCACCTCCCGGCTCCTCTCTCGCGTTCCCGTGGAAAGTTACAGCCCTCGCCGCGAGCGAGCTACGACGGCGATCGCAGGAGCGACCTGGGTCAGGAACGCATGAGCGCGCCGGCTTCCGTCAGCACTTCGCCGAGGATGCCCGTGATCTCGTCGAACTCCTTCTGCCCCGCCACGAGCGGCGGCGAGATCTGCAGCACGGGGTCGCCGCGGTCGTCCGCGCGACAGATCATCCCGGCCTCGAACAGCGCGTTCGAGAGGTAACCGCGAAGCAGCCGCTCGCACTCCTCGTCCGAGAACGTCTCGCGTGTGTCCTTGTCCTTGACGAGCTCGATCGCCCAGAAGTATCCGGTGCCGCGCAGGTCGCCGACGATCGGCAGATCCAGGAGCTGGGCAAGTGTGTCGTGGAATGCCTGCTCGTTCTCCCGCACGTGCTCGATGATCCGCTCGCGCTTCATGATCTCGATGTTCTTGAGCGCTATGGCGCACATGACGGGATGGCCGCCGAAGGTGATCCCGTGCGAGTACATCGAGGTCGCCTCGAGGAACGGCTCCATCACCCGGTCCGTCGCGATGACCGCCCCGATGGCCGCATACGACGACGAGAGTCCTTTGGCCGACGTGATGATGTCGGGACGGATGTCGTAGCGCTCGGAGCCGAACCAGTCCCCGACACGCCCGAACGCCGTGATCACCTCGTCGGCTGAGAGCAGGACGTCGTAGCGGTTGCAGATCTCGCGCACTCCCTGCCAGTAGCCCATGGGTGGCGTGAAGCAGCCGCCGGCGTTCTGCACCGGTTCCATGTGCACGAGGCACACCGTCTCCGGGCCCATGGAGATGATCGCGTGCTCGAGCTCGTCCAGGAGGAAGCGCGTGAACTGCTCCTCCGTCTCGTCCGGCGGTCGGTGGTAGCGGTTCGTGTTCGAGACGTGGCGCACCTCGGGGACGAGCGGCTCGAACGGCTCGCGGAGAGCCGGGATACCGTTGATCGAGAGCGCGCCGAACGTCGTCCCGTGATACGCGATGTGCCGGGCGATCGCCTTGTACGGCCGGGACACACCCTTCGCCGCCGCCACGATCGCGTCGTGATCCACCTCCGCCTCCTGAGCGCCGGCGCGCGCGCCGGGAGTCACGATCGCGCGCCCGTGCCTCTCGCCGCGCGCCGCGTAGTACTGTCGCGCGAGCTTCCACGCGGCCTCGACCGCCTCGGAGCCGCCGTTGACGAAGAACACGCGATTCAGGTCGCCGGGCGCGAGAGACGCGACCTCGGCTGCGAGCTCGATCGCCCGCGGGTGCGCATATGACCAGTTCGTGTAGAAGGGCAGCTCGCGCATCTGCTCGTGCGCGGCCTGGCCGATCTCGTCGCCGAACGAGTAGCCGATGTTGACCGAGAAGAGCCCCGCGAGCGCGTCGATGTAGCGCCTCCCGTTCGAGTCCTCGAGGTAGCAGCCGTCGCCGCGGACGATGATCGGGACGTCCTCCGTCGCGAACTCGCCCATGCGGGTGAAGTGCATCCAGAGGTGCTCCTTCGCGAGTCGCTGGTACGAGAGAGCGTCGAGAGTGGAGGTCGCCATGCGGGCGAAGGCTACATATGGCTCTCGGCGGTCGGCGGTCGCGCTGAAGACTGTTTCGTCTTACTTGCCCTCCGGCTGACGCACGCTTGCCCCGTCGTCACGCTCGGACGATGACGAGCGGGCAGCTCGCATGATTCGCGAGGTCGTGGCTGACCGAGCCGAGCAGCAACCTCTTCGCCGCACCCCGGCCACGTGACCCGACGACGAGTAGCTCCGCCCCGGCCGCTTGCTCGAGCAGAATCGCGGCCGGCCCGCCTTCCTCTGCGATCGCCTCGATCTCCAGCGACTCACCCTGCAGCTGTTGCAAGGCCGTGCGGAGCAGGTCCTCGGCCTGATGCTCGGCCTGGACGAACGCGTCGGGCGTCGGCGCGAAGGCCTCTCCCAGGTTGCCGGAGGCGGACGGTTCCCAGGCGCAGACGATCCGGAGCAAGGCACCGCGCAGCTTCGCCTCGTCGGCTGCAAACCGAAGTGCTACCTCGGACTCGCGCGAGCCGTCGACGCCGACCACGACCAGTCGGGGCCCAGGCGCGCTCATTCGAGTGACCCCTGCGCCTCGGCCAGCGTGACGACGTGGGCGCGATGCGGCCTGCGGGCGGGCACGGCCAGCGATGCTGCGACGCTGGCTGCGAGCACCCCGGCCATGACGACGAACGTGATCGTGTAGCCGTGCTCCGACGGATACCCGTCCGTCAGGAGGCTATTCGCGAGGAGGCTCGCGGCGACCTGGCCGCCGATCGCGCCGCCGATCGTGCGCATGACCGCGTTCATTCCCGTAGCGACGCCCGTCTGGTCGGGCCTCACGGCCTCCACGATCAAGTTCGCAAGCGAGGCGAATGCGAAACCGACGCCGATCCCGAGTAGGAAGGAGGCGAAGTAGAACTGCCAGTGACTGGAGTGCGCGATCGCGAGGAACACGAATGCGAACATGGTCATCGCGGCGCCGAGGACGAGCGGCACCTTGGATCCGTACATCCTCGAGAGCCGGCCGCTGAACGGGGCAGCGATCAGCATCATCAGCGTCGACGGGATCAGGAACAGCCCCGACTGCGTCACGCTCGACCCGAAGCCGTATCCGTTCGTCGGCGGCGTCTGGACGAATTGCGGAATGAGCACGAACGCACTGAAGAGGCCGAAGCCGATCAGGAAGCCGGCCAGGTTCGTCGACCAGACCGCACGCAGCCGCATCATCTGCATGTCGACGAGGGCGCTATTCGTTCGGGCCTCGACGACGACCCAGACCACCCCCGCCGCTACCGCGACGATGAGAAGCCCGATCGTTCGTACGGACGTCCACCCCCACTGCGGCGCCTCGCTGATCGCGAGCAGTAGACAGACGAGCCAGACCGAGAGCAGTCCGGCGCCCAACCAGTCGACGGAGCCCGGAGCGCGGATGGGCGATTCGGGAATGAAGAACATGGTGGCTACCGCCGTCGCGACGACGACCACGCATGGGATCCAGAAGAGCCAGTGGTAGCCGAGGTTGTCGAGGATCGGCCCGGCGAGCACGATGCCGAGGCCGCCGCCGATCCCGAGCAGACCGGAGATGAGCGCGATCCCGCCCGCGACGCGCTCACGCGGGAACTCGTCGCGGATGATTCCGAAGGCGAGCGGGAACATCGCGCCGCCCACTCCCTGAATCGCGCGGGCCGCGATCAGCACCGGCAGCGTCGTCGCAAGCGCAGCGAGGAGCGAGCCGCCGGCCAGCCCCGCCATCACCACGAGCAGCGTCCGCTTCTTGCCGAACATGTCGCCGAGGCGACCGGCGATCGGCGTCGCGACCGAGGCGGACAGGAGATAGGCGGTGAAGATCCACGTCACGCCGGTCGGCGTCGTCCCGAGATCGTGCTGCAATGTCGGGAGCGCAGGGATGACGAGGGACTGCAGCATCGCGTAGCCGGCGCACCCGAGCGCGAGCACCGCGAGCACGAGGCGAGGACGGGGTGCGAGGGCGTGTGCGGACTGATCGGTCACTCGACCGAACGTACCAATCACGAACCACGTGGCCGACGCCGTGGCTCAGGTCCGTATCGCTCGCCCCCGCTATCCGAGGTCTGCGGTCGCGGCCCTCTGTCGGTGGAGCGTCTCGCGCGGTCAGGCGGTTCCGCGCGATCGCTTGGCGCTTCGGTACTCCCAGAAGACGTTTCCGAGAGCCAGAGCGATGGCCACGAGGAAGATGGCGCTGGCCACCACGTTCACCTGGGGCGGCACCGAGACTCGAGCGATTCCCCAGACGAAGACCGGGAACGTCTGCGTCACGCTCCCGCCGTTGAAGTACGTGATGACGAAGTCGTCGATGGAGAGCGCGAAGCCGAGGAGCGCGGCGGCGAGCATCGCCGGCGCGAGCAGCGGTAGCGTGACCTTGCGGAACGTCGTGATCTCGTTGGCGCCGAGGTCCATCGCCGCCTCTTCGAGATGCCGGTCGAACCCGATCAGGCGCGCCTTCACCGTGACGACGATGAAGCTGACGATGAACATCACGTGCGCGATGAAGATCGTCACGAACCCGAGCTGGAAGACCGCCGTGGTGTTCAGGAAAAGCGTGAGGAGCGATGCGCCGAGGACGATCTCCGGCGTCGCCATTGGCAGGAAGATCAGCACGTTCGTCGGCCCTCGTCCGACGAAGCGGTGGCGGACGATCGCCATTGCGATGAGCGTGCCGAGCGCCGTGGCAACGACGGTCGCGAGGAAGCCGATCTCCAGCGACCGGATGACCGCAGCCTGGATGCCGAGCACGTCGTTCCAGTTGACCCAGTTGTCGAGGGTGAACCCTTCCCAGACGTAGTTGAAGCGGCCGGAAGGAGCGTTGAAGGAGAAGAGGATCACGACCGCGATCGGCAGCATCAGGTAGGCGACGACCAGGAGTGCGTATGCGGTGAGCGCATGGTGCTTCACGAACGCCCACGAACGCGCCGCGATGCCAGGCCGTGCACGGGGAGTGGGCGCCGCGACGCTCGTCATCCGGTCAACCGCTCCGACCCCACCATGCGGGCGTAGATCAGTAGGGCGACGAGGATCGCGCCCATCAGGAGGAACGAGAGGGCTGCTGCGCTCGGATAGTCGAGTGACTCGAGGAACTTCGACTGGATGACGTTCCCGATCATCGACTGCTTGGGTGTGCCGAGAAGTGCGGCGTTGATGAAGTCGCCCGCGGCCGGAATGAACGTGAGGAGCGTCCCGGCCACGATCCCCGGCGCCGACAGTGGAAGGGTCACGCGCACGAACGCCCGGGTGGGCGACGCGTACAGGTCCTTCGCCGCTTCGAGGAGGCGCGGGTCGATCTGCTCCAGAGAGACGTAGATCGGGAGCGCCATGAACGGGAAGAAGTTGTAGGTGATCCCCGCGATCACGGCGAACGTCGTCGCGAGCAGACGCCCATCGGGGCCGAGAATGTGTAGGTCTCTCAGGAGTGAGACGACCGGCCCCTGGTCGGCGAGGATGTTGAGCCACGCAATCGTCCGTACGAGGTAGGTGACGAAGAAGGGCGCAACGATTGCGAGCAGGAAGAGGTTGCGCCACGGACCCGACCTGAACGCGATCCAGTAGACGAGCGGATATGCCAGCAGCAGACACGCGATCGTCGCGATCCCCGCGTAGACGAACGACCGCACGAACTGCTGGTGGTAGTCGCGGATCCCGTCGGAAAAGTTCGAGAACTCCCATGTGAACTGGAAGTGCGGAAAGTCGCCGGACTGGAGCGACTCGTACCCGAGGAACACGAGCGGGATCAGGAAAAAGATCGCGAGCCAGAGGATCCCGGGTGCGAGGAGGAGATAGGGCGTACCGCTCCGGTGCCGGTGGAAGAACGTTCCCATCGCGACGCGCTACGTCCCCTTCACCTTCAGCCACTCGTCGACGTAGCCCTGGTTGGAGAACATGGTCGGGTCGTTCTGATGCATCTGCGCGAGCATCTCGTCCGTCGGAAAGACGAGCGTGTTCTCGACAGCCTTCGGATTGATCTTCGCCGCCTCTTCCTTGACGCCCTTGACCGCCGAGATGTAGTTGGCGCCGAGAGCAAGCTGCGCGGCGATCTTCGGGTCGTACACGAAGTTCATGTACGTCGACGCCGTGGGCACGCTGCCTCCGAGCGGGATGAGCATGTTGTCGGTCCAGATGATCCCCCCCGTCTCAGGGATGACCCACTTGAGCTTCGGGTTCTGGAGGTTGACGATGTCGCCCGACCACGCGAAGGACGCCGCGAGGTCGCCCGTCGAGAGCGGCTGCGCGTAGTCGTTGCCGTAGAACTTGCGGATCTGGCCCGAGTCCACCGCCGTCTTGAGTGTGGTGAGCGCCCGATCGAAGGACTCGTCCGTGACCTTCGCGGGGTCGTCGCCGTTCGACAGCATGATGAGGCCGAGGGTGTCGCCCATCTGACCCCAGACGCCGACCTTGCCCTTCAGCTTCGGGTCTTCGAAGAGTTGTTTCACGGTCGTCACCGGGCCGGTCACGTCCTCGTTCCAGGCGATCCCGTCCATGCCGGAGAACCACGGCAGCGTGTAGTCGCGGTTGGGGTCGAAGGGGGGGCTCGCCTGCACGTCGATGAGGTTCGAGATGTTCGGGATGAGGCTCTTGTCCAGCTTCAGGGCCCAGTCGTTGTCGAGGTACTCGCCGAGGTACTTGTCGTTGTCGGTGGAGACGATGATGTCGCGCCCAATCCCCTGTCCCTGAGCGAGCCGTCCCTGGACGGTCGCGAAGTACTCGGGGTTCCCGTTGATGTCCTCGTAGTACTTGACCTTGATCCCCGTCTTGGTCGTGAACTGCTCGAGCGTCGTCGGATTGGCGGTCATGCCGGCGGTCTTGCGGAGCGAGGGCGTGTCGATGTACAGCTCCCAGTTCGAGAAGTTCAGGACGTCGTTCAGCTCGCCGTCGCCCGCGCTGCTCCCGCTCCCGCCGCAGGCCGCGAGCAGACTCGGCAGCGACAGCACCGTCAAGCCCGCGGCTCCACGCCGCAAGAGCTGATCCCTGGTCATCCTCGGATTCATGTCTCGCTCACCTCGCCTTCCGCATTGGGTTCGGGTTCGTCGGCGACCACGAACATCGCGTCGGGGGCCCAGCTGAGGATGACGTTCTCCCCTGGAGCCGGAACGCGACCGCCGCGGTCGATGTTCTGGGCAAAGACCTGGATCTCGCCGGCCGCGGTACGCACCACGACCTGCGTCGCGACTCCGATGTACGCGCACTCGGAGATGGTTCCCGGTAGCTCGTTCGCACCCCCGCCGCGACCGATGGTGATCTTCTCGGGGCGAACGCCCGCCGACACGCGGCCGCTGCGCCCGTTCACCTCCGCTCGCACGAGCTCGCCGGTGTCGAGACGCACCCCGTCGGATCCCTCGATGGTTCCCTCGAGCAGGTTCGACACCCCGAGGAATCCCGCCACGAAGGCCGTCGCGGGCTTTTCGTAGAGCTCCTGCGGCGGGCCGAGCTGTTCGATGCGGCCGCCGTTCATGACCGCGATCGTGTCCGCCATCGTCATCGCCTCCTCCTGGTCGTGCGTGACGTGGACGAACGTGATCCCGATCTCGTTCTGGATGCGCTTGAGCTCCATCTGCATGTTCTTGCGGAGCTTGAGGTCGAGCGCGCCGAGAGGCTCGTCGAGCAGCAGCACGCGCGGGTGGTTGACGAGTGCGCGCGCGAGGGCGACGCGCTGTTGCTGGCCGCCGGAGAGCTGCCTGGGCTTCCGGTTCGCGAACCCGCCGAGCCCGACGAGCTCGAGCATCTCCGTGACACGGCCCTTGACCTCGTTCTTCGCAACGCCTTTCCGCTCGAGCCCGAACGCGACATTGCCCTCGATGGTCATGTGGGGGAAGAGCGCGTAGCTCTGGAACACGGTGTTGACGTCGCGCTTGTACGGCGGGAGCCCGACGACGTCCTGGTCGCCGAGGTAGATGTGGCCCTCGGTGGGCTCCTCGAAGCCGCCGATCATGCGGAGCGTCGTCGTCTTGCCGCAGCCCGACGGCCCGAGCATGGCGAAGAACGAGCCGCGGGGGATCTCCATCGAGATCCCGTCGACCGCGGTTGCCTCGTCGAAGCGCTTGACGACTCCTTCGAGCCGGACGTCGGGTGCCGGGGCGCCGCTCACGACTCCGCCGCCGGAACGACGAGCAGCGGGATCTTCGAGCGTTGGACGAGCCGCAGGACGACCGAGCCGAAGAGCGCTCCCGAGATCGGCTCCTCGCCAACCGTGCCCACCGCGATCAGCGACGCGCCGACCTTGTCCGCCACCGCGATGATCACGTCCGCTGGCTTCCCCTGGGCGATGTGCGTCTCGACCTCGATTCCGGCGGCTTCGAGATCGGCACGCGCACGGGCGAGTGCTTCCTCACCGACCGCCGCCACTGCTTCCCGAACCGACCCACCCCCCGTGCCGCCGAGCGGCGAGATGTAGACGCCGAACACGACGTGTACCTTCGAGCCGATCTTCGCAGCGAGCGCGATCGTCTGCTCCAGTGCGGCATTCGACGACGGCGAGCCGTCGTACCCGAGCACGATCGGCCCGCTCACAGCCGCATCTCCGCGTCCGCGGACTCGCGCTTGCGATGGAAGAAATCGGGGTTCGACCTCCACTGGAGCCCCATGAGGACGACTCCGAGGAGCAGGCCGAGGATCGCGATCGCCAGCGGAGGCTGCACGCCCAGAAGCGACGTGCCGGAGTACGAATTCTCGGGATTGTTCAGGTCGATGACCGACTTCACGAAGATGTACCCCATCATCAGGGCTCCCAGCGCGGGACCGAGCCCGGCGAGCGCGAACGTCCGCAGGTCGTTGAAGAGCGTCTTGCGGAAGTAGACGACGCAGGCGACGCCGGTGATGCCGAGGTAGAAGACGATCATCAGGCCGGTGGCGGTGATCGAGTCGTTGAGGATGTTGCCGCTCACCATCGTCAGGGCGACGTAGTAGACGATCGAGATCACGCCGTAGACGATCGTGGCGAACCCGGGGGTGAGGTGTTCCGGGTGGATCGAGGCGAATCTCTTCGGAGCCGCTCCGTGCGCCGCCATCGACAGCGCGGCCCGGGTCCCGGGCAGGATCGTCGTCTGGGTGGACGCCGAGGCTGAGGTGAGGATCGCGATGATCAGGAGCTTGTCGAGCCCGTAGGGCATCACGTCCTGCCCGAGCGGGTTGAGCACCTCGTCGGCGTTGTCGACGAGGAACTGCGGCCCGTGAACCGCGATCGCCGCGTAGCTCACGCCGATGTAGATGCCGAGCAGGAGCAGCGTGCTGACGACGGCGGCGATGCCAGGCGTTCGCGTGGCGTCCTCGGTCTCCTCGTTCACCGCGACCGCCGTATCCCAGCCCCAGTAGATGAAGATCGCGGTGAGCACCCCGGCCGTCATGGCGGTGGCCGAGACGTCGAACGGGTTGAGCCAGCTCAGGCTCGGATCCACCGAGTCGGGGAAGTCTCCCGCGTACACCTTCGCGAGGGCGATAACGACGAAGAGCGCGAGCGTGACGATCTCGGCTCCGAGCAGGAACCACTGCGTCTTCGCGGAGAGCTCGATGCCGATGTAGCAGATCCACGTCATGACGACGATCCACAGAACACCGATGACGGTCACCCAGAAGACGCTCGCCGCGAGGCTGTCGGCGCCGAACAGGAGGAAGGTGTACTGACCCGCGATCTGGGAGAGGCTCGCCATGACGAGGATGTCCGCAAGCAGCAACGCCCAGCCGGCGATCCAGCCGGTCCTCGGGCCGATGCCCTTCGTCACCCACGTGAACGACGTGCCGCAGTCCGGATCGACCCGGTTCATCGAGTAGTACGAGCCCGCGATCAGGAGCATCGGGACGAACGCGACGAGTAGCGCCGCGGGGGCCTGGAAACCGACGGCGATCACGACGAAACCGAGCGACGCGGCGAGGCTGTAGCCGGGGGCCGTCGAGGCGACGCCGATCACGACCGACGAAACGAACCCGATGGCGCCGGTCTTCAGTCCTTTCTCGAGCGGAGCGCCCTCCTCATGGGCCGGGGCGGCCGCGATGTCCGCTGTCGTCATGCGA
>CAVQVA010000008.1:0-23632 GCA_963716975.1 uncultured Actinomycetes bacterium
ACCGACGTGCTCGCCGGCTGGTGCCTCGGCCTCGCCTGGCTCGCGGCGTGCCTCCTCGTCCGCGATGCGATTCTCGCGCGATCGACCGGTCGATGAGGTTCTCCGACCCGGCATCCGGCTACGATCCGCGCGTGGCCGAGACGACGCAGAGCCTGGACGAGCGCCTCGAGGAGATCGGGACCCAGCTTGCCTGGGTCCGTGATTACCTTTGACCCCGACGCTCTCACCCGGCGCCGCGGCGAGCTCGAGGAGGCGATGGGCGAGCCGGGATTCTGGGACGACCAGGCCGGCGCCGCCCGGATCTCCACCGAGCACTCGCGCCTGACCCGCCGGCTCGAGCGCTACGAACGGCTGCAGCGAGAGTACGAGGACTCGAAGGAGTTGCTCGAGCTGGGCGAGGACGAGGACGAGATCGCGCAGCTCGTGGCCCAGCTCGGAGCCGAGCTCGGTCGGCTTCAGGAAGACGCGCTGTTCACGGGGCAATACGACTCTGGTGACGCGCTGCTCGAGATCCATGCCGGCACCGGCGGGACGGACGCGCAGGACTGGGCCGAGATGCTCCTCCGGATGTACCTGCGCTGGGCCGACGATCGTGGGTTCGAGACCGAGGTGCTCGAGGCGAGCCCGGGCGAGGAAGCCGGGCTCAAGTCGACCACCGTGGCGGTACGAGGTGAGAACGCGTATGGGACGCTCAAGGCAGAGCGAGGAGTCCACCGGCTCGTGCGCCTGTCACCGTTCGACTCCGCGCACCGGAGGCACACGGCGTTCGCCCAGGTCGTGGTCGCTCCACTGCTCGCGGACGACGTCGCGATCGAGATCGACGACGCGGACATTCGCATCGACACCTACCGCTCGAGCGGTGCCGGCGGGCAGCACGTCAACAAGACCGACTCGGCGGTGCGCATCACGCACATCCCCACGGGAATCGTCGTGCAGTGCCAGAACGAGCGCTCGCAGACGTCGAACAAGCAGACCGCGCTGCGGATGCTCCGGTCACGACTGGCCGAGCTCGAGGAGGAGAAGCGAGAGGCCGAGCTCGCTCGCGAGCGAGGCGCAGCGCAGGACATCGGGTTCGGGAGTCAAATCCGCTCGTACGTGCTCCACCCCTACCAGCTCGTGAAGGACCACCGGACCGACTTCGAGGTCGGGAACACGCAGTCGGTGCTCGACGGCGGGCTGGACGGCTTCGTGCACTCCTACTTGCTCGCGAAGGCCGCGGGCAAGGTGCTGTAGGAAGGAGCGCCGGAGTGTCAGCTAGAATCCTCGCGCTCCCCGAACCGGAGCAGCCCGCGCGGTTGCCAAGCACGCGATCATCCATCGCACTCATCCGGTACTGGATGCCAAGCCTTCGACCAACACGCCGATGACCGCGCTCGCAGAGCCAGAACCGCAACAGGTCTCCGAGCCACTCGAGGCCGCAGCCGAGCCGAGCGGGTCGGCGATGATCGTCTTCGAGGACGTCCGCAAGGTCTACGAGCCGGGCGTCGTCGCGCTCGACGGCGTGACCTTCACGATCGAGAAGGGCGAGTTCGTGTTCGTCGTCGGCGCGTCCGGATCGGGCAAATCGACGGTGATCCGGCTCATCCTCAAGGAGCTCGAAGCCACTGAGGGTCGGATCGTCGTCGGCGGCCGCGATCTCGTGCGACTCAAGCGCTCGAAGGTCCCGCTGCTGAGACGGAACGTCGGTTGCGTCTTCCAGGACTTCAAGCTCCTTCCGAATCGCACCGCGTCCGAGAACATCGCCTACGCGCTCCGGGTGCAGGGTGAGTCGAGCACGCAGATTCGCAAGAAGGTGCCCGAGGTCCTCAACATGGTCGGCCTCGCGCACAAGATGGGGTCCCGTCCCGAGGAGCTCTCGGGCGGCGAGCAGCAGCGCGTCTCGATCGCGCGCGCGTTCGTCAACCATCCGCCGCTGCTCGTCTGTGACGAGCCGACCGGCAACCTCGACCCCGACACGTCGGTCGGGATCATGCAGCTCCTCTACCAGATCAACCGCACCGGGACGACGATCCTGATGGTGACCCACGACCGTGAGATGGTCGACAAGATGCGGAAACGCGTGATCGCGCTCGAGGAAGGCAAGCTCGTCCGGGACGAGCGCCGCGGCGGATACGGGGCCGAATGACCCGCTTCAAGCTGCTCATGTCCGAGGCGTTTCGCTCGATCGGCGCGAACAAGTCGACGACGCTCGCCGCGGCGGTCACGGTGCTCGTCGGGATGTTCCTCCTGGGCGTCTTCATCGGACTCGGCACCTGGCTCGTCTCGTGGTCCGATTCGAAGAAGAAGGAGCTCGCCGTCCACGTGTTCATCAAGGACAGCGCGACCGCGAAAGACCAGAACCAGCTGCGGATCCTGCTCGAGTCGAACCCGCTCGTGAAGGAAGGCGGGGTCACCTACATCTCGAAGGATCAAGCGCTCGCCATCATGCGCAAGCGCGCGCCGGAGCTGACCTCGGACCTGCCTTCGAACCCGTTGCCTGCGTCCTTCGACGTCGTACCGAATCGCGGGGAGGACACGGAGGCAATCGCGCTCGACGTGAAGAAGGCGAAGCTTCCGGCGGTCGAGGACGTGACGTGGGGCAAGGAGGTGTCGAAACGCATACTCCAGCTCGCCCGCGGGATCCAGATCGTCTTCCTGATCGCGATCATCATCCTGCTCGTCGCCTCGACGATCGACATCGCGAACACGATCCGGCTCTCCATCTTCGCCCGGCGGCGCGAGGTGGAGGTCATGAAGCTCGTCGGCGCGACGAACTGGTTCGTGCGCGGTCCCTTCATGCTGGAGGGCGTGCTCACCGGGCTCGTCGGCTCCCTCGCGGCGATCTTCCTCCTCTTCCTGGGACGCGAGCTCGCCGTGCCGTCGATTCTTCCCGCCGACCGCACGAGCGCAGAGGTGCAGGCGCTGTCGTTCTTCTGGACGGCGCTGATCCTGCTCGTCGTCGGGCTCGGCATCGGGGCGCTCGGCTCCGGGCTCACGCTTCGGCGCTTCCTGCGCGTCTGACCGACCGGCGACGTTCTCGGGATCTGCTCGGCGCTACCGTGCGCTGATGCGTCAACGACGACCCCCGCGCGCACGATCCAAGCGGCCGAGCCGAGCTCAGCGAGCCCGGAAGCCGGCACAGGCGGCGAAGCGCGCCGAGCACTCGATCTCGATCACGCTGCCGTCGCGCAGCGTGCCCCCCGAGCGCGTGGTCGCCCACCTCGGGCCGACGAACTCGGGCAAGACGCATGCGGCGCTCGACGAGCTCGCCGCCGCGGGCCGAGGTGTGTACGCCGGCCCGCTGCGCATGCTCGCCCAGGAGGCGCACCGCCGGCTCGGTGAGCGGATCGGCGCCGACAACGTGGGACTCGTCACCGGGGAAGAGCGCGTCAACGAGCGCGCTCCGGTGATCGCATCGACGGTCGAGATGGCACCCCAGTCAGGAGAGCTGCTCGTGCTCGACGAGGTGCAGTGGGCAGACGACGAAGAGCGCGGATCGGCCTGGACGCGGCTGCTTCTTGCCGGTGAGTACCGGCAGATCCTGCTCCTCGGAGCCCTCGACGCACTGCCGCTCGTCGAGCGCGCGTTCCCGCAGGCCGAGCTAAAGGTCTTCGAGCGCATGCTGCCGCTCGACTTCGTCGGCGAGCGGACGCTCGCCGGGCTCACGACCGGAACCGTCGTCGTGGCGTTCAGCCGACGTGCGGTGCTCGCGCTCGCCGGGGAGGTGAACAGACGCCATCCCGGGCGCGTCGCCGTCCTGTACGGAGCGATGCCGCTCTCGTCACGACGCGAGGAGATCGACCGCTTCCTCGCCGGGACGGCCGACGTGTGCGTCGCGACCGACGTCCTCGGGCACGGAGTCAACCTGCCGTGCGAGACGCTGCTCTTCGCGGAGACGACGAAGTTCGACGGGCAGGAACGGCGTCCGCTGCTGCCGTGGGAGCTGGCGCAGATCGCCGGCCGCGCGGGCCGCTTCGGCCTCGTCGAGCGTGGCCATGTCGGAGTGCTGGCCGGCCTCGGCTGGGGCGAGGTGGACGCGGGGCTCGTGAGCTCCGCACTCGAGCCGCACGTCCCGCTTCCGGGCGGTCATCGCGGCTATCGCGCCGTCGACGAGGCAAGGATCCGTCCGCGACTCTCGGACCTCGGCGTCGACGATCCCGCCGATCTCGACGCCGCGCTCGCGGCCTGGCATCGCGTTGCGACACGTGAGTGGGCCCACGAGACCTGGCTGGCGCTCGAATCGCTGCAGCCGATCCGCCTCAGGCTCGAGGCAGTTCAGAAGCGCCTTGGCGCGCGACACCGCCGGATCTCGCTCGACGACACCTGGAAGCTCGTGAATGCGCCGGTGGACGAGGACGGTCTCGAGCTTCTCTCGACGTTCGCGCTCGCGCTGGCGGGCGACCGAGTGGCGCGTCCCCATCTGTCGTTCGTCCTCGACGCGGCACGGTTGCGCGGGGCGTCGCTCGAGGACGCGGAGCAGGCGGGGCGGGAGGCCAGCATCCTCCGCTGGTTCGGGCTCCAGTACCCCGGAGTGGGCGGTGTCACCATCGAGCGCGCTGCTGCGCTGGAGGAGGCCGCCGCAGAGCGCGTCGTCGCACGGCTCCGGGTCGAGATCGAGTCGCCGACCATCGGGCGCTGCCGGTCCTGCGGGCGCTCGTGCCCCCCGTGGTTCCCGCTCTGCGACCGGTGCGTCGGGCGGGACGCTCGCTCGAGGCGGTCCTGATATGAACACGCCATGACTCCGGACGAGCTGCGCGCAGTCCCGCTCTTCGCCGGCGTGTCCCACGCCGGCCTCGAACGCCTCGCCGTCTCCGGCGCCGAGATCAGCTGCGAGCCGGGCACGGTGCTCGTCGTCCCGGGTGATGCCGGTTCCGGGATGTACGTCATTCTCGAAGGGAGCGTGAGGGTCGAGATGCGCGGCGGCCTCCACGTCGAGCTCGGCGAGGGGAACTTCTTCGGTGAGGCGGCGCTGCTCGCTCCCACCGCCGTCCGTGGCGCACGGGTTCGCGCCGCGACGGCGGCTCGTTGTCTGAGCGTCCCGAGAGACGACTTCCTCGAGCTCGTGGAGAGCGAGCCGTCGCTCGCTCTCGAGATGCTGCGAGAGCTCGCGCGGCGAATGGCCGACACGAGCTCGGACGACTGACCGTCTGACGGCCCTACACGGCCCCTACACTGGCCGGCGTGTCGAAGCCGGACGGAACGAAGCTGATCGCGGACAACCGCCGAGCGCGGTTCGACTACGAGCTGCTCGAACGCGTCGAGGCGGGGGTGGTGCTGACGGGATCCGAGGTCAAGTCTGCGCGCGCCGGGCACGTCCAGCTCGGCCAGGCGTACGCGGACATCCGCGACGGCGAGGCGTGGCTCGTCGGGGCGTCGATCGCCGAGTACGCGGAAGGTGGCTCCGCGCACCAGGCCGACCGCGAGCGGAAGCTGTTGCTCCACCGCAAGGAGATCGACTCGCTGTACGGGAAGGTGCGCGAGAAGGGGCTCACGCTCGTCCCCACCCGGATGTACTTCAAGGACGGTCGCATCAAGGTGGAGATCGCGATCGCCCGCGGCCGCGAGCGCGTCGACAAGCGGCGCGTGATCGCCGACCGGGACGCGAAGCGCCAGATGGAACGAGCCCTGCGTCGCCGCCGCTGAGCTCGTTTGGCAGGCCGCAGGTGACGCGATAGGCTCGAAGCTCGCCCTACGAGGAGAGGAGGCGCGTTGCGACGCGTAGCTCTGACCGTCAACGGCGAGGCTCACGAGCTCGACCTGGAGCCTCGCGAGCTTCTCGTCTACGTCCTTCGAGAACGCCTCGGCCTGACCGGTACCAACGTCGGCTGTGACACGTCGTCGTGCGGATCGTGCACGGTGCTGCTGAACGGAGAGTCGGTCAAGTCCTGCACGGTGCTCGGCGTCCAGGCCGACGGGACCGAGATCACGACGATCGAGGGTCTGGCCACGAACGGCACGCTGCACCCCGTGCAGCAGGCCTTCCACGACCACCACGCGCTCCAGTGCGGCTACTGCACGCCGGGCATGGTCCTCGCCGCGGTGAGCCTGATCGAGAGCGGTGAGGCAACCGACGAGGCGGCGATTCGCCTCGGCCTCGAGGGCAATCTCTGCCGCTGCACCGGGTACCACAACATCGTCAAGGCCGTCCAGGCTGCGGCCGGGGTGAGCTGACATGGCCGTCGTGGAAACAACCGAAGCCGCCATCGGCGCGTCCGTCAAGCGCAAGGAGGACGCATCGCTCCTGCTCGGACGGGGAACGTACGTGGACAACCTCACGCTGCCCGGCACGGTGGCCATGGTGCTCGTCCGCTGTCCGTATCCACATGCACGGATCAAGAGCGTGAACCTCGACGCTGCGCGCGCGGCCGAGGGCGTCGTTGCGGCGTTCAGCGGCGCCGACTTGGCCGGCGACTGGGCGAGCGGCATGCCGTGTGCCTGGGCGGTCACCGAGGACATCAAGATGCCGCCGCACTTTCCGCTGGCGGCCGAGGAGGCCCGCTTCCAGGGCGACGGCGTCGCCGTCGTCGTGGCCGAGACGCGTTCGCTTGCGAAGGACGCCGCCGAGCTCGTCGAGGTCGACTACGAGCCGCTGGACTCGATCGCCGATGTCGAGAAGGCGCTCGAGGACGGCGCACCGCTCGTTCACTCCGATCTCGGAACCAACGAGTGCTACGTCTGGAAGCTCGAGACCGACGACGTGCAGGCGGCGATCGACGCCGCAGCCGTCGTCGTCACGCGCCGCTACTTCCAGCCTCGCCTGATCCCGAATGCGATCGAGCCGCGCGGCCTCCTCGCACAGGTCGGTCCGACCGGCGACGTGACACTGTGGTCGGCGACCCAGATCCCGCACATCCTCCGTTTCACGATGCAGCTCGTTCTCGGGATTTCCGAGTCCAAGGTGCGCGTGATCGCTCCGGACGTCGGCGGAGGCTTCGGCTCGAAGCTCGACGTCTATGCGGAGGAGTACCTCGCGGTCGCACTCGCGAAGAGGCTCGGACGTCCGGTCAAGTGGACGGAGGAGCGGAGCGAGAACTACCAGGCGACGATTCACGGCCGCGACGTCGTCCACCAGCTGACCTTCGCCGCGACGAAGGACGGCGACATCACCGCCGTCAAGTCCGAGGCCCTGTGCGCGATGGGTGCGTACCTGCAGCTCGTCACGCCCGGGATCCCGCTCCTGGGCGCCTGGATCTACTCAGGGCCGTACGCGATCCCGAACTACAGCGTCGCCTTCACGGGCGTCTTTACGAACACGACCCCGACCGACGCGTACCGCGGTGCCGGGCGGCCGGAGGCGACCTACGTCCTCGAGCGGACGATGGACGCTCTCGCGGCCGAGCTCGAGATGGATCCCGTCGAGCTGCGCCGCAAGAACTTCGTGAAGGAGTTCCCGCACACGATGGCGTCCGGCCTGACGATCGACTCGGGTGACTACGACGCGACCCTGGAACGCCTCCTCGAGCGGCTCGACCTCGACGCGATCAGAGCGGACCAGGAGTCCCGCCGCTCGAGCGGGGATGCGAAGCAGATCGGCGTCGGCTTCTCGACGTACAACGAGATGTGCGGTCTCGCCCCGTCGCGCATCCTCGGCGCGATTCGGTATGCCGTGGGCGGTTGGGACAGTGCGACGATTCGCTTCCAGCCGCTCGGGTCGGTGCAGGTCGTGACCGGCACCTCGCCACACGGCCAGGGCCACGAGACGACGTGGGCGCAGATCGTCGCCGATCAGCTCGGTGTCGCGGTCGACGACGTGGAGGTCCTGCACGGCGACACCGCAGTGTCCCAGCAGGGCATGGACACGTACGGGAGCCGATCGCTGACCGTGGGCGGGATCGCCCTCTGGCACGCGGGCGAGAAGGTGATCGCGAAAGCGCGCACGATCGTCGCCCACCAGCTCGAGGTCTCTGAAGACGACCTCGAGTTCGAGAACGGGACGTTCAGCGTCAAGGGCTCGCCCGACCGGAACATGACCATCCAGGCCGCGGCGTTCGCGGCTCATGCAGCCCACAACCTCCCCGACGGGATGGAGCCCGGCCTCGAGGAGACGGCGGTCTTCGATCCGCCGAACTTCTCGTGGCCGGGAGGTGCCCACGCGGCTGTCGTCGAGGTCGACACCGAGACGGGCGATGCTCGGCTCATCCGGTACGTCGCCGTCGACGATGTGGGCGTTCCGGTGAACCCGATGATCATCGACGGGCAGGTTCACGGCGGCATCACCCAGGGCATCGCTGCCGCGCTCTATGAGGAAGGCGCATACGACGACGACGGGAACCTGCTCACGACCACGATGACGACGTATCTCGTCCCGTCCGCCGCCGAGCTCCCGTCCTACGAGACCGATCGCACGGAGACGAGAGCCGACAATCCGCTCGGGGTCAAGGGCGTGGGGGAGACGGGGACGATCGCCGCCGCTCCGGCGGTGATCAACGCCGTGGTCGACGCACTCTCGCATCTCGGCGTCACCGACATGGCGCTACCGGCGACACCCGAGCGAGTCTGGAACGCGATTCAGGAGGCGAAACGGTGATTCCCGCGCAGTTCGACTACGAGGTCGCGGAAAGCCCCGAGCACGCGATCGCGCTGCTCGGGGAGAGCGAGGACGCGAAGCTGCTCGCGGGCGGCCACTCGCTCTTGCCGGCGATGAAGCTCCGCATTGCCCGCCCGACGCTACTCGTCGACATCGGCAGGCTCGACGAGCTCAGCTACGTTCGGGATGCGGGCGAACAGATCGCGATCGGGCCGCTGACGCGGCACAAGGACGTTCACGACGCCGCGCTCCTGCAGGAGCACTGTCCGATCGTGTCGTTCACTGCAGGACAGGTGGGAGATCCCCAGGTCCGGCATCGCGGGACGATCGGCGGGTCGGTCTCGCACGGCGACCCTGCGTCCGATCTCCCGGCCGTCCTCTTCGCGCTCGACGCGGAGATGGTCGTGCGCGGGACGAGCGAGCGAATCGTGCCGGCCCGGGACTTCTGCACCGGCGTCTTCCAGACCGCCTTGGCGGCCGGCGAGATGCTCGTGGAGATACGGGTGCCGAAGCTCGGACCGTCGACCGGCTGGTCGTACATCAAGATGGCACGCCGGGCCCAGGACTGGGCCACGGTCGCGGTTGCCGCCGTCGTCGAGCGCTCGAACGGATCGATCGCGAGTGCGTCCATCGCGCTCACGAACATGGGCGCGACACCGGTTCGCGCCCGCGCTGCGGAGGAGGCGATCGCGAACGGCACGGCGATAGACGAGGCGGCCGACCTCATCGGAGAGGGAACGAACCCGCCTTCCGACCAGGCCGCAAGCGCCGACTTCCGGAAGCACCTCGCCAAGGTCCTGGGGAGGCGCGCGCTCCACGAGGCGTTCGGGGACTAGATCCCCGGGCGCCGCGCGGCGCTAGGCAGGAGCGACGGCGACGGCCCGGTCGGTCCCCGAGACCGAGACGCTTTCGACCGCCTCGCGGAGCACCTCGTCGGGGTTGATGCCGCGCTCGACGATGAGCCGGTGACGCAGCACATACGGAGCGATCTCGACGACGTCCTCGAGCGCGACGGTGTCGCGTCCGGCAAGCCTGGCGATCGCCTTCGCGGCGCTCACGAGATGGATGAGCGAGCGCGAGCTGACGCCGAGCTCCACCCCTGGCAGCTCGCGCGTCCGGCGCCCGACGGCCACGATGAAGCGGCCGACCTCGTCCGGCAGCTTCGTGGAGTTGAGCTCATAGCGCGCCTTCTCCAGCCCGACCACCCCGATCAGCGGCCGTATGTCTCCGAGCATCTCGGGCCGGAGCCCGTCGTGCGGAAGCCTCAGCATCCCGTACTCGGAGCCCTCGTCCGCATACTCGAGCGCGATCTTGAAGAGGAAGCGGTCGAGCTGGGACTCGGGGAGCGGAAAGACGCCGACGCTCTCGAAGGAGTTCTGCGTCGCGATCACGAGGAACGGGTCCTTGAGCTTGCGGCTCCGACCGTCGACGGTCACCTGGCGCTCCTGCATCGCCTCGAGCAGAGCGGCCTGCATCCTCGGCGGCGTGCGGTTGATCTCGTCCGCGAGCAGCACGTTCGTGAACAGCGCTCCCGGCATGAAGATCTGCTCGCCGAACCTCACGACCATCTTCCCGACGAGCTCGGTGGGGTGCGTGTCG
Organism: uncultured Actinomycetes bacterium; assembly: GCA_963716975.1. Taxonomy (GTDB): domain Bacteria; phylum Actinomycetota; class Thermoleophilia; order Gaiellales; family Gaiellaceae; genus GMQP-bins7. The sequence goes on from CAVQVA010000008.1 coordinate 10,106, forward strand.
GCTGTGAACTGGATGCGGCTGAACGACGCGCCGAGCACGTAGGCGATCGCTCGTCCCAGGAGCGTCTTTGCGCTGCCGGGCGGCCCTTCCAGGAGCACGTGTCCGCGTGCGAGCGCGGCGACGAGCATCAGCTCGACGGCGCGGCCCTGTCCGAGTACGACCTTTCCGACTTCGGCCTTTGCCTCGTCGCGAAGGTCGATCAGGCTCCGGTACCCGCTCTGGCTCATCGACGCATACATCGGCGCGACGGCCCGTCTCCGTGAATCCTCAGTGGCGGAGTGAGGGTGCGCGAGGGTGGCGGCCCGAGGCCGCCCTCTGCGGTGAGCGGCCCCGGGTCCTGGTTATGCGCCCGAGTCGACCGGTGCGGGCACCGAGTCGAGAGCGATGCGCAATGCCTCTTCCTGCGTCACGCCGTCACGCACCATAAGACGGTGACGGAGGACGAAAGGCGCCATTTCGCGTACATCGGCGATCGTGACGTGCGAGCGGCCCTTGAGCCGTGCGCACGCCTTCGTGGCGCTCGCGAGGTGGATGAGGGAGCGGGAGCTCGCACCTAGTTCGATCTCCGGAATCTCGCGCGTGCGCCGGCCAACCGCGACGATGTAGCGCCCGACCGCATCGGACATCGCCGTCGAGTCGAGCTCTTGGCGAGCACGATCGAGGCCGACGACGCCGAGCAGCGGGCGAACTTCGCCGAGCATGTCCGGGGCGATCCCGTTGTGCGGGAGGTTCAGCATCGAGAGCTCCGCGTCGGCATCGCAGTAGTCGAGGTGAAGCTTGAACAGGAAGCGGTCGAGCTGCGATTCGGGCAGCGGGAAGACACCCTCGTGCTCGTACGGGTTCTGCGTCGCGATGACGAGGAACGGGTCCGGGAGCTTGTGGAACTTGCCGTCCACGGTGACCTGACGCTCCTGCATCGGCTCGAACAGCGCCGCCTGCGTACGGGGCGGTGTCCGGTTGATCTCGTCGGCGAGCATCACGTTCGTGAAGACGACGCCTTGCACGAACGTCGCCTCGCCACCTCTCATGATCGTTTGCCCGACGAGCTCCGCCGGAGTTGTGTCGGGCGTGAACTGCATGCGCTTGAACGACGCGCCCAGCATGTGGGCGACGGCGCGCGAGAGCAGCGTCTTGGCGCTGCCCGGAGGTCCTTCGAGGAGAACGTGCCCGTGTGAAAGCGCGGCCACGAGCATGAGCTCGACCGTGCGATCCTGACCGACGACGACCTTCGAGACCTCTGCCTGGGCCCGTTCTCGCAGGTCTGCAAGCCCCTCGAAACGCTCCTCCATGAGCAATGCCACAGATCTGTCCTTTCTCGAGTGCCCTCGCACGGCGCCGGGATGCGTCCGCAGACAGGGCAAACCGCTTATCGGCAGCTATCCTCAGGCCTTGAATCACACATACGGGGGCGACCAGGTTTCGACGTGGTCGGTTCTCCGGCAGAGCAGCGAGCCGAGGTCGCCGGTTGGCCTCGTAAATCCACCGGCACAAAAGCAAGTGCGAACAAGAACGAACTCGCACTCGCCGCCTAGCTTCTAGCTAGGTAAGGCGACGTCGACCCGGGTTCGGCCCGAGACCCGGTGTTCGGCGCCAACGATCGGGCTCGGCGCCTAGGGAGAGCCAATCGCCCGAAGCGCGACACTTCAGGATGGCTGGCTCGTCGGAAGGTCGTCCGTGAACCGGCCGGCGGGTGAGACGAAGCGCGGACTACGCTCGTAGACGTTCTGTCGGTGCGACTGCGGACGGGGGTTCGATTCCCCCCGCCTCCATGCTGGCCAAGGGGGGAAACCTCGGGTTTCCCCCCTTCAGAATCCCCCCTTCCACCCACCGCGGGCGAGCCGTGCAACACGAGCCGCAACAACCAGGACCTGACCCTTGTTGCACTGGCTGATCTGGCTGTTCACCGATCCCTCGACCAACAGCAGTATCCCGTGGCCCGCCTGGGTTTCGCTCGTCTGGGGGTTCTTCCTCGCCCTGGACGGCTGGCGCGCCTACGGCAGATGGCCGGCGAGTCTGAATGCGCCGATTACCGAGACCGAGATCGAGCGCGAGCTCGAGCGGAAGCGCATCCGCTGAAAGGGAGGTGGACGGTGGCAAAGACCTACCGCAGGAGCCGCGCAACACGGCTGATCAACTCGCTCTTCCGGACTCTCACCCGGTTCGGCCTGGGTGCGTTCAGAACATCTGCTGTCTGATGTTGCTACGGGTGCGCCGGAAGTGGCGTTCAGCTCGTCACACAGGCGGTACTGCTTTTCCCATTTCATCTGTTGGCGGAGGCCCTCGCGCCGCGCTGGTCGTCCTTCACTTGTGCCGCACACTCGGCGCGAACTTCCACGCGGAGACGTCCTTAGGCCCGCTACGCGGTCGTATGCGTAGGGGTCCTGTGCTCCTCTGTGCCACAGAACTCACGCGCTGCCGCCAGGTAGACCCGCCGGCACTGGTCGACTGAGTCGAGATCAACCCATTCGCTCTCCGCGTGCGCCCCTTGGCCGTCCGGCCCGAAGATCACCGTCGGAATTCCTGCCGACGAGAGCAATGCGGAGTCCGCCCACCAGTTCGCGCCCGTCACTGGCCGCTCCGACCCGACGATCCCCGACGCTGCTCGCCGTACCAAGTCCGCGATCGGCTCTTCCAGCGACACCTCGAATGGGTCCCGAACCAGTCCGCATGTTGCCGTTGCTCGAAACGCATCGTCATGCGCCGCGATGCCGTCGATCAGCTCCTCGATCTGCCGGGCAACGAGATCGGGACCCTCACCCGGCACAGTCCGCCGCTCGATCCGGACCAGACAGCGGTCGGGATAGGTCGAGAGCTCGGTGCCACCCTCTATCAGCGATGCGTGGATCGACCCCGTCCCGAGGAGGGGATGGCCCGCCGATACGCGCAAGCGCCGATCGAGAGCCTCGAGCCCGACCAGGGCGTGCCCCATCTTCGCGATCGCATCCACCCCGAGGTCGGGCCGCGATCCGTGCGCCGCTACCCCGGCCACCTCGATGTCGAGCCAGACGAACCCGCCGTGGGCGACGGTGACCGCGAGTCCCGTCGGCTCGGTGAGGATCGCCGCATCGGCTCGATAGTCGCGCACCACCGCCAGCGTGCCGATGCTGGCGTACTCCTCGTCCGCCACTGCGGTCACGATCACGTCGCCAGCGGGTGGATCGATCGCCAGCTCGGCGGCCGCCAGCATCGTCGCCGCCAGACTCCCCTTCATGTCGTACGAACCCCGGCCGTGAAGCCGGTTCCCCTCGACCCGTGCACGCAGGGCGCCGTCCGGACCGCCGAGACCGACTGTGTCGGTGTGGGCGTTCAGCATGAGCGATCGCCCGCCTCCGCGACCGCGCACCCGGCCAATCACGTTCGGTCGCTCGCTTGCCGTCTCCTGCAGCGCAACCACGAGCCCGGCCCGTTCGAGCCACTCCGCCACGAACCTCGCGATCTCCGCTTCTCCCGCCCCGCCCGGCACGAGCGAGGGATTGACGGAATCGATCTCGACTAACCGACCGAGCAACGCTGCCAGTTCGGCCACAACACCCTCCGTTCCGCTCTTTGCAGAGTCCGAGCTGCTCAACGATACGCCGGACCGATGCGTCTTTGGATGGAGAACGAAGCAGCACCGCTTGAGATCCGCTTCCGGGTGGCGTTCAAGCGTTCGCCACCGTCCTCGCGGCGGAGATCGTACTTTGGCTGCCCGAGCACCGAGCTCTCGTCACCCCCGACGTGATCGCGGCCACACAGAATGGTGACCTATGTCTCATGCCCGACTCCTGGCTTGAGGAGGGCGTGACTCACGAGTTGGATCGGGATGCGTTGCTCCCGGTGCTCGAGCTGCCGATCGACATGGTGCTCGTGTCTCACGGCGAGCCCGTGCTCGAGGACGGTGGCGAACGCTTGAACGCCACCCGGAAGCGTTATCTCCGTCGGAAGCTCTGTCGCCGGGCGACGCTCAGGACGTAAGCAACAGTTCGCGACCCGCGACTCCACCATTGGCGTCGGTTCAAGGAGCATTTTCGATCACTCGCCCACGCGAGCGTGCTCTCACATGGTCGGACGCGCCTCCGATTGAAATCTTGCGGGGGTTCGATTCCCCCCGCCTCCACTCAGTAGGAAAGGCGCGAAGGGGTGCCCAGGCGGGGAGCGATCGGGCTCTTACCAAGTGGCGACGGTAATCCCGCCCCATTCCTCGGGCTCGACGTCACGCAGGGTCTGCGTGAGCTCCCAGCGATGGCCACCCAGGTCCTCGAGCAGGCACGAACGCTCGCCGTACTCCCAGGTCATCGGCTCCTCGAGCACGCCTGCGCCGAACACGCGGGCACGCTCGAAGGCGGCATCGACGTCCTGAACACGGACCTTCACGACATGCGTGACGACGCCTGCGCTAGGCGCCACCTGATCGGCGCGCGCGTCGGCGACGACTACGGCACCGTCCGCGCCTACACGCAGCTGAGCACGGTGTGCGTCGCCGATCCGCACGCGCTCCTCGAAGCCGAAGGCGGACTCTAACCACTCGACCGCTGCTCGCACGTCGGGATAGATCAGCACCGGGGTCACGGTCGCAGGCGGAGCGGAGCGATTCGTCAACATGGCTGAGACGGTAGCGGGCGTCTCCTGCGCCAGTTCGCTGCTCGCGCCGATCCCTAGGGAATGATCGCACCCGAGCCAGTGATGGACTTGGTCACGTCGCTCGGATTCCCGCCGTACACGATCGAGCCGCTACCTGGAACCGACGCGTCAAGGCTCTGGGTTGCTGTGACGACGATCTCGCCCGAGCCGCTTACGACCGCTTGCACGGCACTCGCGACAACCGAGCCCAGTTCTGCTTGACCGGAGCCGCTGACCGTAACGAGGAGCCGCTCTGTCTTACCGCTCGCGACGACGATGCCGCTTCCCGAGATCGTCACCGTGAGACGGGGTCGTTCGACCCCGATGACCCTGATGGTGCCGCTGCCGCTCAGCGTCAGCTCGCTCAGCGAAGGCGTGCTCACCACAACTCCCATCGGGCTGCTCGTGGAGAAGCTGCCCGGCCTGTTCGCGATGACGAGGGTGCCGGAGTCCACGTCGGTCGTCACACGATCGATGAGGTTGTCGTCACCGTAGACTTGAACGGGCTGTTCCTCGCCGATATGGATCGTGACGTTGTTCGATCCTGCAAGGTCGACGCTGCCAAAGGCGGGCACCGCTCGAGACTCCTTGACCTGCCGGCCAGAGCCTTGCACGGCGTTCGAACTCGACGACGAGTTCGATGCGATCGCATAGGTGATCGCGGCTGTGACCCCAACGAGTACGAGCGCGAGGATCCCAATGAGCGCGAATCGGTGGTTGCGTCCGGCTCGTTGCTCGGAGTCAAGTGGTGCTGAGGCAGTAGTCATGGCCCAGACACCTCCTCTCAGCACGAGCATCCCACCGCGCCGCGAGCGGCGAATCCGGGATTACGCGTAACGCGCGGGCGCACTGACGCAGTAGGGGGTGCTTCGAGCTAGCTGCCCCAGCCCGAAGGCTGTGACTGCGTGCCTTCCGCGAAGTGCCAGTACTCGCGCAGCGTCCGGCAGAGGCCGGATTCGTCGAAGGTGAGCATGAACTCTCCTGCCAACGTGATCGGCGCGCCGTTGTTCGTGAGCGTCACCCACCACTCGACCGCAGTGCGGTTGCCGGAGCTGACCGGCGTGCCGTAGACCACCTCCATGTCGGCCTGTGTGGCAGTGACCCGTTCCCAGTAGTCGCGGACGCCCTGCGGCCCAACGAGCGCCTCGTTGTGGGGCTGCTCGAGGTACGTCGAGTCGTCGGTGAAGAGCGCCGCGGCGGCGTCCGGATCGCGCTCGATCCACGCCGTGCGGTAGGCGGCGAGCCATTCGTCGAGGGTCGTCGAGTCGGGAGGATACGCGGCACCAGGGGACGCTGCCGTGAGCCGGAGCCGATCTTCCCATCGGGTCAGTGGCCACCGAGTTGGTCTCGTTCGTCGTGGAGAGGAGTCGCCTGCTAGAACCTCTGGACGTGGTGTCCACCGTTCGTGGGTACCAGGAGTCGAGCGAAAGCAGGAGGTGACGCATGGCCACACTCGAGAACCGACCGAACACCGCTCTCCTCGTCGTCGATGTGCAGAACGGCGTCGTCGCGGAGGCTCACGAGCGCGACGCCGTGGTCGCGAACGTCGGCAGCCTGGTCGAGAAGGCACGGCAGGAACAGGTCCCCGTCGTCTGGGTCCAGCACTCCGACGAGGGGCTCGCAAGAGGTAGCGACGAGTGGCGCATCGTCCCCGAGCTGACTCCGGGCGACGCCGAGCCGCTCGTCGAGAAGAACTACGGCGACTCCTTCGAGGACACGAACCTCGAGACCGTGCTCTCGGGCCTCGGAGTCGGACGACTCGTCGTCGTCGGCGCCCAGACCGATGCGTGCGTCCGTTCGACGCTTCACGGAGCGCTCGTCAGGGGGTACGACGCGACTCTTGTCAGCGACGCTCATACGACGGAGGACCTGTCGGCGTGGGGAGCGCCGCCGCCTGACAAGGTCATCGCGCATACGAACATGTACTGGTCCGAGCAGTCGGCGCCAGGGCGGACAGCCGGGACAGTAGAGACCAAGGACGTCGACTTCGGTAGCACGTCCTGAAGTCTTGCGACGCGGGCGGAGACGCCTAAGCCCAGGGAAGGCGGCCCCAGTACGAGGGCCGCTCCCGCCGCGACGGCTCGAATCCCACATACGCCTGCTGCGGGTCGGACGTCTCCTCCGCTGGGCTCGCGCCGTAGCGCGCCGCGAGCTCCGACACCGGGTATAGCACCTGCCAGGGCACCTCCGTCCGTGCACCGGCCATGAGGATCACGCACGGCCCGTCGCCGGCGCCCACGAAGATGTGCTCGGTCCCGGCGGGACTGTGGAAGAAGTCCCACGGCCGGAGGAGCCGCTCCCCACCCTCGACGAGCAGCGTGCACTCCCCGGAGAGCACGAGGAACGCCTCCTGCTGATTCTCGGCGTGGTAGAGGCCGTTCGGCTCGCCCGGCTCCAGGACGTGGAGCCTGATGCCCACCTGCGGGAACTCGGCCCTCGCGCTCTCGAAGGAGCACTCCGAGCCCGACGGCCGCTTCTCGCCGTTCTCCGACGTCAACCACTGGGCATCCCGCACGTTCACGACGAACCAGCCGTCGCGGGCGGGTGCGAGGCCTGAGCCGGAGTCGTCGAGCCGCGCCTCGGGCACGGCGCGAGTCTACCGCCACTCTCCCAGGACGCCTTCGTAGGATCACAACCCATTGCGTCCGTTCGAAGGACAAGGAGAGAAGATGCAGATCACCAGAAGCGGCGTCGACACCAATCCAGGGCCGGCGGAGTGGTTCACCGGCGCGGTCTATGTCGACCCGATCGCCGTGCCAGCGGGGTCATCCCGCCTGAGCGCGAGCAGCGTTCACTTCACACCGGGCGCCCGGACCGCCTGGCATACCCATCCAAATGGCCAGACGATCCATGTCGTCGAGGGCGTCGGCCTCGCACAGCGGCAAGGCGGGCCGATCGAGGTGATTCGCGCCGGCGACCGTGTCTTCTTCGATCCGGGTGAGAACCACTGGCACGGCGCCGCGCCGCGCCGGTTCATGACCCACATCGCGATGCTCCAGGTCGACGACGACGGCAACAACGCGGACTGGGGCGTCCACGTCACCGACGAGGAGTACGGCGCCGCGCCGGACATCGACACGTAGGCGCGCTCCCGACTGCACGCACATCCTGGGCGGGTGTGCGTGCGACCACGAAGCGCTCGGCCTCCGGCCGGAGTGCGCCCGAGAAGGAGCCGGGAGGCTGGTTAGGGTCAACGCATGACCGCGTCTCCGCTCCGCCGGAACCGTGACTTCATGCTGCTCCAGACCGCCGGGCTGCTCTCGAGCGGCGGCTCGCAGATCACCGCGATCGCATATCCACTGCTCGTGCTCGCGCTCACGGGTTCGCCCGCGAAAGCCGGCATCGTCACGTTCGCGCGGCTGCTCGGGATGGCTCTGTTTGCACTGCCGTCAGGGCTTGCCGCCGACCGCTGGAGCCGACGGCGTCTCATGATCGCGGCGCATTGCCTGCGCGCCGTGGCCGTGGGCAGCCTCGGTCTTATGATCCTGTCGGGCGACGTCGTCTTCTGGGTGATCCCCGTCGTAGCGCTAGTCGAGGGAGGTGGGGCGGTGCTCTTCTCTTCCGCCCACGCGGGCGCCATGCGGGCGGTTGTGCCCATGCACCAGCTGCCTGACGCGGCGGCCGTCGTGACCGGCCGCGAGGCCGCGATCAGTCTTGCCAGCCCTGCGCTCGGAGGCGTGTTGTTCGGAATCGCCCGCGCCCTGCCGTTTCTCGTTCACGCGGTGTCATACGCGTTCTCCGCGATCGCGTTGCTCGCGATGCGGACACCGTTCCAGGAGGAGCGAGAGAGCGATCCCTCGCCGCTTCGGACACGACTCGCGGAAGGGTTCAGGTTCCTGTGGGATCACCCGTTCCTGCGTGCGTGCGCCTTCCTCTTCGGACTCGCGAACTTCATCGGACCGGGCGTCCTCCTCGCCCTGGTCGTCATCGGCGAGGAACAGGGCCTCTCGAGTGGGGGGGTCGGGCTCCTGGTCTCCGCCTTCGGCGCGTGTCTTCTGCTCGGTGCGTTCCTGTCGCCTTTCGTGCGACGGGTGCTCCCCGTTCGGGGTGTGCTCCTGCTCGAGCTCTGGACGTGGGTCGGCTGCGGGCTCTTCGTCGTATGGCCCAACGTGTATGTCCTCACCGTGAGCATCCTTCCGACCGCGCTCGCGATTCCGTCGACCGACTCGGTCGTGAACGGCTACCAACTGGCCATCACGCCGGACAGCCTCGTAGGCCGGGTGGCGAGCGTCCGGACCACGATCGCGCTCCTCATTGCCCCTCTCGGTCCGTTGACGGCCGGGCTCCTGCTCGACGCGGTCTCCGAGCGAGCGACCATCGCCGTCTTCGCCGCGTTCGGGCTCGTGCTCGCGTTGTGGGGGACCCTGAGCCCGGCGATTCGCGCCGCGCCGAGCCTCGACGAGATCACCGGTGCCCAGAAGCCGGAGGCTGTGGCCACGGCGGGCTAAAGCGCCGTTGCAGGACAGGGAACAACCGCGGTCCGCTACTCCGGGAGCCAACCCTCCCGGTATGGCGTCTCCTGCCCAGGCTGAAAGCGGGCGTATGCCTCCGATCCGTCCGTCGTGTCGTGCTCCGCCGAAGCGCCGTGCTTCGCTGCTACCTCGTCGAACGGGAAGCGGAGCCTGTCGGTTCCGCGCGAGCCGACGGCAAGGACGATGCAAGGCGCCTCACCTCCGCCGACGATCGTGTGCTCGGTCCAGGCGGGGCAATGGACGAAGTCCCACTGCTCCAACGCGCGCTCTTCTCCCTCGACGAGCAACACGCCTCGTCCAGAGAGTACGAGGAAGTCCTCCTGGGCCTCCTCGCCGTGGTACACGCTCATCACGTCGCCGGGCTCGAGGACGAAGAGGTTCACGCCGAACTGCGGGAAGTTCGGCACGGCCTCTTCCTCCCACCAGCCGGTGAAAGGCAGGACAGCGCCACGCCCCTCGCGGTGAACCCAACGTGCGTCGCGCGCGTTCACGACGAACCACCCCGCGCCGGCGGCGACGAGACCGGCGTCGGTCCGCTCGATCGAAGCCTCGGAAACCATCGCTCGAGGATAGTGAAGTGGCGAGAACGCGCGCGGCGTGACCACCGCTCGATCCTCGTGCCGGGTGCACAGAGACCGCTACGTGCTCAGGCGGGCGATGCAGAGCGAAGGCTCGACGAACGCGTCCAGCCGCTCGACGCGTCGTGGCGAGCCTGTCTCGGCGAGCGCCCCGTCGATGATCCCGTGGTGAAGCGTGCACACGACCCGCGGATCGGTCTCGGCCAGCGCGTAGAAGGGGCAGCGGCGCATCTCGATCCGGTCGCCGCTTTGCCCGGCAGCGAAGCCCTCCCCGTCGAGCAAGCTCGCGACGCTCGCATCCGGATTCGCGGCGCTCAGCGCCTTGCCCCACTCGACTCCCGTCGCGTATGCGCGGTGCGCTCCCTCCGGGTCGGAAGCGAGCGCGGCGGTCAGCATCGTCGCGAGCATGCGATATTCGTCTCGTCCCGCGGCAACGCCGTCAGGGGTGAGCCGATGAACGATGCTCGGCCGGCCACGCGACCGGCGGTGCTCCGGCGCTGAGCGCACGAGGCCCTGGTCGGCGAGGCGACCGAGATGCCACCGCACCGTATTCGGATGAAGGCCAACGCGCTCGGCGATGACGTTCGTGCCGAGGCCGGCTGGAACGTCGCGCAGGGCTGCGACGATCGCCTCTCGTTGTCGCTCGCCGTCCACGACCCCATTCTTGATCGGAATTCTCACGAAGAGATTAGTAGAAAATGCGGATTTCGCCGTCTCGACTTCTTCCTACTCTCATCGGAGAAATTACATCGTGACGAGGAGGCGACAGCATGAGCAGCGGCGGATACGCAAACAGGCATCAGGAGCACGACTTCGGGTTCGCTGGAGCCGCAGCGGCGCTCCTGGGTGTCCTCGTGGGGGTCCTTGCCATCTTCGGGCTGCTCATGTGGCTCGACGCGAGGCAGGCACGCGACGACGCGAACCGGGCGGCGGCCTCCACCGGCGCATCCGACATGGCCGGGATGAACATGGGCGCCGCCGTATCAACCAACTCGCTCACGAGCTACGCAGGTGCGGCGCCCGCGAACGCCGCTGACCTCGCTGCAGCCCACACGCCGTACTCGGCCGTCCTTCCTCCCGTCCCTTCAGGGGCAGTCGCCGATGTCCACCTCGTGCTGACCGACATCGACGTCGAGATCGCCCCGGGCGTCCACTACTCGGCCTGGGCCTGGGCGGGAGGGGCCCCCGGCCCGGTCATCCACGTTCGCCAGGGTCAGCTGGTCAAGATCACGCTCACGAACAACGGGGCGATCGCGCACTCGGTCGACTTCCACGCCGCGCGCGTCGCGCCGGACAAGGCGTTCGCGGACGTCGCTCCGGGCGACTCGGTCAGCTACACGTTCCGCGCCGACGATCCCGGCGTGTTCATGTACCACTGCGGTACCAAGCCGGTCCTCATGCACATTGCGAACGGCATGTACGGCGCGATCGTGGTCGAGCCGCCTGCCGGCGTCCTCCCGAAGGCCGACAAGGACTACGTCCTCGTCGCGAGCGAGTGGTACCTCGCGTCGGACGGGATCGACAAGCCGGCTGTCTTCGACATGGCGAAGGCGCACGCGCGCCAGCCCGACTGGATGACGTTCAACGGCTACGCGGGTCAGTACGTCAAGCATCCGCTCACCGCGAATCCAGGTGAGCTCGTCCGCTTCTGGGTTGTCGACGCCGGCCCGTCGATCGACACCGACTTCCACATCGTCGGGACGATCCTGAACACGGCGTACCCATTCGCCGACATGAACCCGGCCGATGCACTCCACAACGTCCAGACGGTGACCGTGCCGGCCGGGGGAGGCGGTGTCTTCGACGTGAAGATCGACAAGCCGGGGCTGTATCCCTTCGTCTCGCACGCGTTCGCTGCCGTCGATCAGGGCCAGGTCGGTCTGCTCAACGTGGGGAATGTCAAAGGCGCGATGTCTCACTAGCTGAAGACGCGCAACGGCTCCACCAGGCGGTTGCGCGCTCTTCTGTGCACGTGTGGCACAGACGCCTCAGGCGACGTCGCGCAATCTCTCGAGACCGTCGAGGATCAGGTCGAGCCCGAACTCGAACTCGCTTGGATCGTTCGGGCTCGCCTCCGTGAGGTGCCATTGCGCGTGCTCGGTGAAGTACGGGTACTCGTCGGCGGGAAACTCGCGAAGGAACGCCTCGGCGAGGTCTGCGAGCTTCTCGTGGGTGTCGAACGGGAAGTTCGCCTGCCAGAGCGTGAAGCCCGTGATGTGGCTGTCCAGGGCGTGGTACGCATGGTGGGTCAGCTCGGCCGAGAAACCCGCCTCCCGAAGTGTTCTGAGAACCGCCTCCATCCAGCGCAATCGGGCGGGACTGACGGTCGTCGTCGCGGTCATGAGGCTGCAGGCCCACGCGTGGCGCATCAGAACGTCGTGTGCCGAGATCGCGCTCCTGCGTAGCGCGGACTTCCAGTCCGTCCCGTCCGACGCAACCTCCATCTCGCTCATGACGAGGTCGATGATCCCGTCGCGGATGTCGTCCTTGTTGACGACGTGGTTGTAGAGCGACATCGCCTGCACGCCGAGCTCCTGGCCGAGCCTGCGCATAGTGAGGGACTCGAACCCGCCTTCGTCGGCAAGGCGGATGGCGGCGCTCAGGACCCGGGCCCTGCTCAGCGGTACACGGCTCAGAGGTGCTCGGCGCTCGGCGCTCGGCTCGGGTTGCGTCGCCATCGGATCCTCCTGCGGTCTCGGCCGTCTTGACAGACTTACGGCGTACGTCTAACTTACACCATACGCTTACAGCGTACGTTAGCGGCTTTCGACCGAGGGGAGCAAGATGTCCGTCCTGGCACCAGCTCAGAAGACCACGATGAAGGCGATCGTCTACCGGGAGTACGGCCCACCGGGCGTTCTCGAGGTTCAAGACGTCGACAAGCCCGTCGTCGCGGACGACGAGCTGCTCGTGCGGGTGCACGCTGCGTCCGTGAACCCGGTGGACTGGCACATGCTGACGGGCAAGCCGTTCCTCGTGCGCACGCAAGGCGGGCTGCGCAGGCCGAAGAGCGACCGACTGGGCGTCGACTTCGCGGGAACGGTCGAAGCCGTCGGCAAGGACGTCACGGAGTTTCGCGAGGGCGACGAGGTCTTCGGCGGGAGAAACGGCGCCCTCGCCGAGTTCGTGTGCGTTCGCGAGGAGCGAGTGGTCGCACCGAAGCCCCCCAACCTGTCGTTCGAGCTGGCAGGAGCCGTGGCCGTTGCAGCCATCACCGCATTGCAGGGGCTTCGTGATAAAGGGCAGATCCAATCGGGGCAGAAGGTCCTGATCAACGGCGCCTCGGGGGGCGTGGGCACGTTCGCAGTGCAGATCGCGAAGTCGTTCGGCGCGGAGGTGACAGGCGTCTGCAGCACGCGAAACGTCGAGATGGTCCGATCGCTCGGCGCCGATCGCGTCATCGACTACACGCAGGAGGACTTCACGCGAAGCGGCCTGCGCTTCGACCTAATGCTGGACAACGCGGGCGGTCGGTCGTGGTCCGAGTGCAAGAGAGTCCTCGAGCCCGACGGAACTCTCGTTATCGTCGGCGGGCCGAAGACCAACCGCCTGTGGGGCCCGCTGGGTAAGGCGGTCATGATGCGCCTGGCTTCACTGCGGACGAGCCAGACGGTCGTCGCTCCGTTCCTGGCGAAGCTCAACAAGGAGGACCTGGTCGTTCTGCAAGAGCTCCTCGAGTCCGGGACCGTCACCCCGGTCATCGACAGGCAGTACGAGTTGAGCGACGCAGCCGAGGCGTTCGCGTATCTGGGAGAAGGACACGCTCAGGGGAAGATCGCCGTCACCGTTCCAGAGAGCGACTCGAGCGACTCGTAGCGGCGTCCGCGACGGTCGCAGGCTCCGGGTGCGAGGCCGGATGAGGCACTCTCGTGAGCCGC
>CAVQVA010000009.1:0-84384 GCA_963716975.1 uncultured Actinomycetes bacterium
GCTTCCGAGCGGCGTGCGAGAGCGCAGGGGGAGTGCTGCTGGCCGTTCCGGAGTACGCGTTCGGAATCCCCGGCGCGTTCAAGAACGCGCTCGACTGGACAGTCGGGAGCGGCTCCCTCTACCGCAAGCCGGTCGCCGTGCTGAGCGTCGCATCGCCCGGCCGCGGCGTACATGTCCGCGAGGCGCTCCGTCTCGTGTTGAAGGCGCTCGACGCAGACGACGCTCACCACTGGGTGCCAGTCTCCCGCAGCGACTTCCGCGCGGACGGCGAGGTCGGTGACCCGCGGATCCTCGACGAGCTTGCGGCCGTCGTGCGTGAGCTGGCCCTGCGTGCGAGCGCCGCCCCGGCGGCCTGAAGCGTTCCGGGCTCGTCGAAGGCGTTCAGCGCCTTTACGCTCGCTCAGCCGGCGCTCAGCCGGCGTTGAGGGACCGGCGGCATAACCGAAAGAGGCTGCGCCGGATGCCGCAGCCAGTCCGCACCACCAACCCAAGGAGTCGACATGGCCATTGCAGTGCAACCGTTCGAAGGCACCTACGAGCTCGACCCGAACCACTCGTCGTTTCAGTTCGAGGTCGAGCACCTGAACCTCTCGACCTTCCGAGCATCGTTCGCGGAGATCGACGCGCGGCTCGCAGACGACAACGGCGTGCTCGTGCTCGACGGACAGGCGCGCGCCGAGTCGATCTCGATCGTCGACCCGGAGTTCCGTGATCACGTGGTTCACGGCGCGGACTTCTTCGAGGCCGACGTGCACCCGCTGATCACGTTCCGCTCCACGAGTGTGGAACTCGGAGACGACCGAAGCGCAAGCGTGTCCGGCGAGCTCGCGATCCGAGGCGTGTCCCGTCCGGTGACCGCGAGCGGGACGTTCGCGCCCCCGACCACGGACCCCTTCGGGCTCTCGCGCGCCGCCCTCGAGCTGCGAGCGACGGTCGATCGTCGCAGCTGGGATTTGAACTGGCAGCTGCCCCTCCCCGACGGCAACGATGCTCTTGGCTGGGAGGTCGAGATCACGGCACACCTCGAGCTGGTCCAGAAGGCCTGATGCGGCTCCTCGCGATCAGCGGAAGCCTCCGGCGTGGCTCCTACAACGCCGCGCTGCTCGACACCGCCGCGGCCGAATGCCCGACGGACGTCGAGTTCGTGGTCTGGCGCGGGCTCGCCGAGCTCCCTGCGTACGACGAGGACATCGACATCACGCCGGCGCCGGCGCCGGTCGCTGCGCTTCGGGCCGAGGTCGAACGAGCAGACGCCATGCTGATCGCGACGCCGGAATACAACGCCTCGGTCCCGGGTGCGCTGAAGAACGCGCTCGACTGGGCGTCGCGGCCATATGCCGCAAACGTACTCCGGCACAAGCCGGTCGCCGTCATCGGCGCCAGCACCGGTCTGTTCGGCGCCGTCTGGGCCCAAGCCGAGCTGCGCAAGGTGCTGAGAACGATGGGCGCCTCGGTCCTCGAGGCTGGGCTGTCGGTTCCGGCCGCACATTCCGCGTTCACCGCCGAAGGGCGACTTCGCGAGCCCGAGCTGGCGCTCGCCCTTCGGCGAATCGTCCACGAGCTCCTCGAGGAGCCCGTGGAGCGTGCCGCTTGACCCCGCGACTCAGGCCTTGCTCAGGTCGTACGAAGCGTCGGACGCAAGCATGCGTGGCATGGCCACGAACTCGGTCTCCCATCCCGAACGAGAGTCGTTCCTGCTCGAGTTGCTGCATTTCGCCGGCTGGCGGCTCGAGATCCGACGGGGCTCGTCGACGCGGATCCGCGCCGCTCGCAGTGGCGTCGTGCTGGACGTCACGGGCCCGAGTCTCTCCCATGCGGCTGGGACCCTCTTCGCGCGCGCGATGCGCTCGAGCGGCGACACCGGCCGATCCGAGGGGACGCGATGGACGAGCTGAACATCCTCGATGTCGACTGGCGCAGGCTCGACGAAGAGCTGGACGTCATCCGGTGGCGAACCCGGCGCCTGCTCAGAATCGGCTACGAGCTCCACGAGGCGGCGCGTCTCGCGCTCTCGCGCGTCGACATCCACGAGCTCGAGCATCTGATCGGAAACGGCTGTCCGCTCGAGACTGCCGTCCGCATCGCGGCCTGAATCCCCGGCGGCTGGAAGGGGACTCATCGCGTCGCCGACGCTTGGGGTGTGAGGCTGTAGCCGGCGATCACCTTCGCCGCCGCCCCGCGCGCGTCGTCCGCGGGCCGCGCGTTGCCCTGGATCGATGCGGTGACAATCGCCCCGTCCACGAGCAGAAGGAGCTCTCGCGCGAGGGCGTCGGACTTCGTGACGCCCTCCTGCCGGGCAAGGTCTGCCAGGTACTCGTTGAGCTTCCGCTTGTGTGAGGCCACGATCTCCGCCGCCGCGGGGTTGCTCGAGCCCAGCTCGCCGTACGCGTTGACGAAGGCGCAGCCGCGGAACGTCGGCGTCTCGAACCACTCGCGTAGCGCCTCGAACACGGCGAGGAGCCGGCTGCCGCGACGACGCTCGACCGCGCTTGCGAGCCAGCTCATCCACTCGTCGTCGCGGCGGCGAAGCCATGCGGCGACGAGCTCGTCTTTCGAGCGAAAGTGATAGTAGAGCGTCATCTTCGCGACGCCCGACTCGGCGGCGATGCGGTCGACGCCGACGCTCCGCACCCCCTCGCGGTAGAAGAGCTCGGCCGCAGTGTCGAGTATCTGCTGCGACAGGTCGACTTTCTCTCGTTTCGTCATAACGATCGCCGGATTGGGTGTAACGCTCGGGAAGCACTACAGACTGGTCTGTACATACCGACCAGTCTAGCGAGTGCCCGGACGGAGCCATGCCGCCCGTCGGGCACGAGCGAGAGGAGGAATACATGCTCGACCGTCAAGCAGTCCAGCACCGCACGGCCGAGGTCCAAGGCCTGTCCGTCTTCTATCGCGAGGCGGGCGACCCGACGAGCCCCAAGCTGCTTCTCCTCGGTGGCTTTCCCGCCTCGTCGCACCAGTTCCGCAACCTGATCCCGGCTCTCGCCGACCGCTTCCACGTCCTCTCGCCCGACTACCCGGGCTTCGGCAACACCGACATGCCGGAGGACTTCGAGTACACGTTCGACCGTCTCTCCGAGGTCGTCGAGGGCCTGCTCGAGCACACGGGCTTTCATCCATTCGGGCTCTACCACCAGGACTACGGTGGACCGATCGGCAACCGCATCGTCGGGCGTCACCCGGAGTGGCTCGAGTGGCAGGTCATCCAGAACTCCAACGCCTACGAGGAGGGGTTCACCGCCGCCTGGGACGGCATCCGCCACGCCCTCTGGGTCGACCGCAGCCCCGAGACCGAGGCACCGCTCGCGCCGTTCCTCCAACTCGAAGGGGTGAAGCTCGTGTACACGCACGGGCACCGCGCCGCCGACCAGATCAGCCCCGACAACTGGAACATGGACCTCCATTTCCTCGAACGCCCCGGTGCGCGCAAGGTCCAGCTCGACCTCCTGTACGACTACCGCACGAACGTCGCGCTCTATCCACAGTGGCAGTCCTTCCTGCGTGAGCGCCAGCCGAAGACGCTGGTCCTCTGGGGGGAAAACGACATCTTCTTCACCCCCGAGGGTGGGCGAGCGTACTTGCGTGAGCTCCCCGAGGCGGAGCTGCACATGCTCGACAGCGGGCACTTCGCGGTCGAGGACTCGCTCGACGCGATCACAGCGCACATCAAGCGCTTCTACGACAACAGAGTCAATGGCTCCCGGGCATGACGACTCCCAAGCGGACCGAGAGCACCCAATGAGGGTGCTCTCGGTCAACGTCGGCCTTCCGCGCGAGGTCTCCTGGAGGGGAAAGCCGGTCACGACGGGGATCTTCAAGGAGCCGGTCGCGGGCCCCGTGCCGATCCGCGCGCTCAACCTCGATGGTGACCGTCAAGCCGATCTGCGGGTCCACGGGGGCCGAGACAAGGCCGTTTACGCCTACCCGTCCGAGTTCTACGAAGTCTGGCGAAGCGAGCGACCGGAGCTCGCCTTCCCTTGGGGGCAGTTCGGCGAGAACCTGACCACCGAGGGTCTCCGCGACGAGGACGTCAGCGTCGGTGACCGCTTCCGGGTGGGTACCGCCGAGCTGATCGTCACCCAGCCGCGGCTCCCCTGCTTCAAGCTCGGGATCAAGATGGGACGCGACGAGTTCGTGACCGAGTTCCTCCAGCGTGGGCTCTTCGGCTTCTACCTGGCCGTGGCTCGCGAGGGAAAGGTCGAAGCGGGCGATCCGATCGTCGCGCTGAGCCGAGACCCACGCGGCTTCAGAGTGACCGAGATCGCGCGTCTCTACGTCCATGACCGGCACGACATCGACGGGCTGCAGCGCGCAGCCGACCTCGACGTGCTTCCCGAGAGCTGGCGCAACTACTTCCGCAAGCGCCTTCCCGGTTCGAGTCCCGCCATCGAGTGATCGTCCGCGGACGCGCGGCGCTGTTCTCGCGTATCCAGGGGGAGGAGTTGCTGCGGAAGCATGCCGTGCAACTCCGTCAAGTCCGCGCCCTCGATCCCCCTGCAAATCGCGAGTTTGCCGAGTACAGCGGTTCGAATCCGCTCGTCGCCTTCCGTGCCTCTAGTCTCTGGTCGTCGGTCGCAGGATCTCTCGGATCTTGGCCGCGTCCTTCTCCGACAGAAGACGTGGGGGCCAACCGACGACCAGCTCCCCGGAGAGGTCGGTGACCAGGGCCTGCATGCCGGACGCTGCCGTCAGCGCTCGCATAGAAGACGTCACGCATCGTCGTCATCCTCGTGACTGGGTGAAGCCCCGTCACCGGGCTCCGGGGCGGGCCCGGCAGCGATTGCTGCGGCGATCGCAAGCAGCGTCGCTGCGGACACCTCCTCGTCCTCTGGAGGAGGAGGGCTATGCACATATGGAACCCTCTTCGCCATCCTCAACTCCTTCCCGTCGCTCTCGTCCCTCACTGAGATCAACGCTCGACAGGGCTCGGGCATGCGCGGTCAGGCAAGCCTTCCTTTGTACGGCGGCGAGCCTCCATCGGATTTGTGCGGAGAGAAGAACGCCAATGGAAGGCGGGCCGGTGGGGTGACAAGGATGGCTACGTCCGCGTCAAAGCTCGAGCGTGCTCGGAAGACCTCGTCCCCCCTCGGAATGACTGGAACCTCTCCAGCCGATTCATCGACTCCGCCGGCAAGGCGATCCCGATGCAGCACGTCGCCACGCTCTGCCCGCCCGGTACGGATACACCCCTCTGCCTCGACGCGCACGGATTCCGGGTGCTTGAGACCAGCAGCGCCGGCTTCGATGCAGCTGACCCCGACCTCCGCCTCGTATTCGCGCGACTGGACCCGATGGGGCGGACGCCCGTAGTGCCGACCCGAGGCCCGAAACGCATGGCCGTCTGGGTGCCCCGTCTTCCCTGCGGGAGGGACTGGGTGGGTGCCGGGTGGCCGTGTCGTTGATGTTCGTGCTCGTGCTCGTAACCCCCCAGGGAGACGGCCGGGTAACCCGGAGTGGCACCCCCGTTGCGAGCGAAAGCGCGTGAGGAAGTTAGGAGCGACGCCCATCAACGATGAGCTCGCCGTTGATGTGGGGTTCGCCGTCGACGTTGTTTTCGCGGATCTCGGACCAGTCGCCGTCGGCGTGGCGGAAGACGAGCTGGAAGCGCGACATAGCCCTCTCTTCTCGCTCGCCCTGGCGCGGTGGCCAGGGGGCGGTCAGGGCGGGAGGAGGAGCTATTGCTTGCACCGAGCATACGCCTGTCCGATGTGACAGTGGTTGTCAGACTGCCGCCACGAAGTCCGAGAACGGAGTCCCTCACGTGAGGCACGAAGTGGCGGGCTACGAGGTCACCGTGAGTGTCGCGTGGCTGTGGGTGCTTCGCCGGTTGCCTCGCTTGGTGGGTGCTTGTCGCCTGGGCCGTCGAGCGAGTCGTCTGGCCGCCCCCGGGGCTTCAAGCTTCTGGGGCCTCGCGCCTCACCCTCGCTCGTCGAAGCCGGTCTCGGGCCCTCGCGGCGCGACCGGTCGCGCACGCAGCTCGAGCACTGCGCCCTGCGGGGGCGCACGCTCGGGTGGGAGCTCGAGCAGAACCCGCTCGCGGATGCTCGTCGGTCCGAACCGGATCACCTCGGCCGGAACGCGCAGCGCGAACGGCGTCTTGCGAGCCGGGCCTGTGACGACCACCCGAGCGGGGGCCTCCTGCCCGAGCCGCTCGACCGTCGATCGCCCGCTCCTCGATCCTCAGCTTCGCCGCCATCTCGGGATCGTCGCCTCGCACCTCCTCGATGAACCGCTCAGCATCCGTGCGGCGGATGAAGACCTCGAGCGCGGCTCCGTGCGGGAAGTCGGGCGAGAGGGCGTCGTCGACGACGGCGTAAACGATCATTTCGCAGGCGCAGGTAGCCGACCAGCATTCCGCTTGCGGCGACCCCGTCGATCCTCCCAGCCGACCCACGCGTAGAGCGGCCGCACGCTGGGATGGCCTGGAAGATCTGCGCGCAATCTGTCCGATGCGCCAGGCACAAGCTCGGGTTCGCCGGTGTAGTCGTGGTCGAGTCGAACGCCGAACGGATCCGCGATCCACAGCACGACGTTGTTCGCCGCCGCGCCACCCGTGTTTCGAACGCTCACCTGTGCCGCCCCCCTGGCAACAACCCCAGACGGGGTGCCCACACACTCACAGTGCGGGAATGTCTCTTGACGAAGCGTGGCTGTCGCCCATCAGTCAAACGCCCGTCGGCTGCTGAGGAGTAGACTGTCGATCGTCGCCTTCGTTGCGCGCGCTTCTCCTGAAGCCCGTTATTTCGCAGCAGGGCACCCCGCCCCGGAAGGGGGCACCATGACGAGCACCATCTCTCTTGTCCGCCACCGCGTTGCCGATTTCGACGCTTGGAAGAAGGTCTACGACGGCTTCGCCCCGATCCAAACCGAGCACGGCGTACTCGGCCACCAGGTGCTGCGCTCGATCGAGAATCCCAACGACGTCATCGTCACCCACACATTCGACTCACGCGAGGCCGCGAAGGCTTTCTTCGCCATGCCTGAGTTGAAGGAAGCAATGAGCCAGGCGGGCGTGGATGCCGACTCTGTTCAGATCTCCTACTTCGACGAGGTCGAAGCCGGCACGCTGGTCGGCGTCTAGTCAGACCCACAGCCGGGCCGCGTTGCATCGGAGGCGCGGTCCGGCTCATCTCTGAGCGCCGCCGATCAGCGGCTCGAACGAGGAGGCGCATGCCCCCGCAGTCTGGTTCCACGAACCTCGAGACCCTGCCTTCCTCGGGCCGAGTACATGTCCTCGGCGCGGGCCCAGTGGGTCTACTGCTGACGGCACTGCTCCAGTCGGTGGAGGGGTTTTCCGTGCACCTCTACGAGAAGCGACGCGAGTACACCCGTACCCGGATGGTCCGGCTCGGCTCATACCTCGTTGCAGATTCCGTCGAGAGCTACCGTGACGATCACATCGATGGAGAGAACGTCGAGGCGGTCTTCGATCCGGCAGAGCTCGACGAGGGCCTCGCGTTCAGACAGTCGATTCCTTCGGACCTGATGACACTTCTTCGCGGATGGGCACTAGGGTTCTGCCCGCTCAACGCCATCGAGCACTCCCTCAGCGATCTGATCGATACGCGCAGGTCGAATGCGGTGCAGCGCACCGCGGCCGTCGTATCGGCCGGGGACGCGGTAGCGATGCTCGAGCCGGGAGACATCCTGATCGACTGCACCGGCAGCAAGTCGCTGCTTCGAGATCACCTGGCGGCAGGCTCCGACGAGGTGGAGGGAGGCAGGAACACGCTCAACATCCGACTCGAATACGCGCTCGTCATCACGTTCCTGTACGGCCAGACATACGACTGCAACGAGTACTGCAAGTACTACAAGAACATCGAGAACGCGCACTACAAGTTCATTCCGATGGTCCACCGCACACACGCCGACGGCAGCGTCAGCCACGTGACGGGCATCGTCAACATCACCGCCGAGGACTATGAGGCGATGCCATCCCGGTTCGACGGCGAGTGGCTTCGCAGCAACTTTCCCGACGTCGCCCAGTCGATGGACCGTTTCATCGACAAGATCAAGCAGGAAACTCACGGCGAGGTGCTCGGCGACCTCGAGATTCTCCGGATACCCCTGGATCTGTACCGGGCCCGCAATGCGACCAGCCGGCAGTGGCTTGCGACGGGGCCCAGCGATCACCCGTTCGCCAGCTCGCCGGTGTTCCTCGCCGGCGATTCGGCGATTGGCTCTCCGTACTTTCAGTCGATTTCGCTTGGCTTCGAGTGTGCGATGTACCTGGCAGGGCTCATCGCGCAGCGTGACCTGCCACTCGGAGAGATGTTCGCTCGCTATGAGCTGTACATCTACAAGCAGTGGCTTCGCGTCTACATGCAAAGCAAGATGATCAAGCACAACAAGGATCTGTTCGAGTGCGTCGATGACCCGCTTGCGCTCCTGGACAAACTTCACATCTATTAGCGGGATTCGTGATACTGATCCGTGATGTTGTGCCCGCACTGCGGTCGTGCCATCGTGATCGAGCACACCCCGCTGAACTACCCGCAGGCTCAGCTGCTGAAGGTCATGCCCGAGGACGGCGCTGAGGTTCGCGTCGAGCACCTGCCCGAGGACTTACGCAAGTACTACGAGGACGCGACCCGCGTCCTTGAGGCCGTAGGAGCGCACGCATCCCACGTCGATGAGAAGACGGCGCGGCGGGCATTGCAGTTCACAACCCAGGTTCTGAGGAACCTCTTCGAGATCCCGCCTGAGCTTGCCGCTCGCTCCGAGCCCGAGGACGACCCCGAGTAGAGCTCGCTACGTGCAGGCAAGGCGAACATGATGCGACACCTCCGGTGAGGTCGCGCTGTCTTGCGCCAGTGTTCAGGAATGTCCCCCGATCAGGAGGTGGTGGGCGCTAAGCTGCGCGCCACTTGCAGGGCCGCAGTGACGCGTTCGGCAAGCGAATAGGCGCGACCGTTCGGTACGCCGTCGAAGTGGAGCGACAGCATGTAGCCGTGCTGCTGCCGGTTCCACAGGACGATCACGTGTCCACCCATGAAACCGCCGGTCGGATACGGCGCGGCCACGAGGATGAGCGCCGGTCGTGCCCGGACAGTGGCGTGTCGCAGTATCCGTGCGGGTCTTTGAGCGACGTACTGGCGACCATCCTGCATCCGGGTCATGAGCAAACGCGGCAGGTTCAACTGCTTCACCGGGCGTGCCTCACTAGGGAGGGGCCAAGCCTGGCCTGGCGAGCCTGCCAGCGAGAAGGGCGGGCGCTGGCCTCCAAAAACGAGGTGACCGTCATCGTCGTTGTCGAAGCCAGCGGCATCGTTGAAAGACGCCCAGTAGAAGCTCGGCCCCAAGAGGCTGCTACCCGACGGCGTGACTTCTGACTGGCTCGTGCGGGGATAGCGGGTTGGACACAGGACTGTGAACTTGTCGCGCCGAGCGCGGTCAAAGCAGAACCGTGTCACCGCTGCTGGCCGTGCTCCGAGAGGCACCGCCGAAGAAGCATCTCGTCCCCCCATCTGCCCCGACGCGGCCGCGATCCCCGATAGGAACAAGCCGAGCCCGACCAGCGAGGTCACGACAACCCGCATGTGATTCACAGTACGGCGGAACGGGCGCAGGAGTCCACATCGTGACCTGCGCCAGTGTTCGGAATGTCACCCGAGGGCTACGTTTAAAGGCTCGAACCCCAGGGCAGGTCCGACCAGTACGGCGGCCGTTCTCGCCGGAATCGCTCCGCCGTCGCATATACCTCGTCCGGGTCAGACGTCTCCTTCTCCACGCTCGCGCCGTAGCGCGCCGCGAGCTTCGACACTGGATATCGCACGTCCGGGCTTAGGTGTGCGCCGACCATGAGGATGACGCACGGCCGATCGCCGCCGCCAACAAACGCGTGCTCCGTCCAGGGCGGACAGTGGAAGAAGTCCCAGGCTCGGAGCCGTCGCTCCTCGCCCTCGACGAGCAGCCTGCACTCACCCGCCAGAACGAGGAACGCCTCCTGATTCGCCTCGGCGTGATAGACGCCGCTCTGACCCGGCTCAAGAACGGTTACGTTTATCCCGAGCTGCGGGAACTCGATCGGAGGCTCGCCATACTCGTTCGCGAACCAGCACGCAGCGCCCCTCGTCTGCGAAGAAAACCACCCCGCGTCGCGCACGTTGACGACGAACCAGCCCTCCGTCACGGGCGCAAGTCCCGAGCCGAGATTCTCAAGGCGCGCTTCGGCCACTCACAGATTCTTGCAGCCCAAGCGACGCGTGCGTGCCATGGTCCAGCGTTCGGGAATGTCCCCTGAGCGAGAAATGAGTCTCGTCCGCGGCCTCCCCCGCGGGCGGCTCGACGATGTCCTACGGCTCGAGCCTCGTTGCGTCGTGTTCGAGGATCCAGGCGATCGCGGTCTTCGAGAAGTCGGTTGATCCGGTGGCCATCTGTGCGTCGCGTTCCTCTTGTTCCGGACCGTCCGGGAGGTGGAAGCGCGTCTTGTTGGCAGCGGAGCCCGCTTGCACACGTGAGGCGCGGGGTAGCCGCAGCTGCTCGTAGCGATGGAGTGCCATTGGGATGTCCGCGCGGCTAGACGCGGCGAGGCAAGCCGTGAGCGTTGCGCCGTCCTCGATCGCTTGTGCAGCGCCCTGGGCCATGAAGGGCAGCATGGGATGGCAGGCATCGCCGAGGAGCGTCGTGCGCCCGACCGACCAGCGTTCGAGTGGCGGCCGGTCGAACAGCGCCCAGATGTACACCTCGTCGACCGCGGTGATGATGGCGCGTACCTGGGGGTGCCAGCCGTCGAACTCGGCAAGCGCGGTCGCGACGTCGACCTTGTCGGTCCATGACTCGCCCGTCCAGCTGTCCTGCTCGACGGCCGTGACGAAGTTGAACAGCTGCTTGTTGCGCACGAAGTAGTGGACGAAATGCCGACCGGGACCCATCCACACATCGCACGTGACCTCGAGATCGAGGTGGCTCAGGCGCTCGGCCGGGATAAGGCCGCGATAGGCTGCACAGCCGGTGAAATGGGCGCTCCGCGGGCCGAACAGGATCCGCTGGACGGTTGAGTGGATGCCATCCGCGCCGACAAGCGCATCGACGAGGACAGACTTCCCGTTCTCGAACTCGGCCTTGACGGCGTCGTCGCGTTCCACGAGGCCCACGAGGCGGTGCCCGACGTGAACGCGCTCCGGTGGCAACGCCCGGAGCAAGATGGTCAATAGGTCGGCGCGGTGCATCTGGTACCAGACGAACCCGAACGCGTCGACAACCGCGTCTGCAAGCGGGGTACGCAAGAGCGTGCGTCCATCATCCCAGCGGCGCTGATGGAGCGCGAGAGCCCGCACGGCCATCGCCGCCAGATCGTCGCCAAGCCCAAGCCCTTGCAAGACACGGGTCGCGTTCGGGGTCACCTGGATGCCCGCACCGATCTCGCTGACCGAACTCGCCTGCTCGTACACGTGCACATCGAACCCGGCCTGGTGGAGCGAGAGCGCGGCAGCGAGGCCGCCGATCCCGCCACCGACGACCCCCACCGAAAGCACATCCTCCATGTAACAAACGATACGCCACAGCGGCATCTCTCACCGCCGGGGAGGTGACGACGTCGTGGGCGAGCGTTCGGGAATGTACCCCGATGGCTCTCGGCTCGACGCTAGTGAACGAGCGGCGTGAGGTCCCGTACCTGGATCATGAACGCGGTCATTCCGCTCTCGCTGCCCTTTGAGTGCACCTCTCCGCGGCTGATGAACGCGGCCTCGCCCTCTGCGAGAGCGATTCGCTGGCCGTCCCCGCCCGAGACCCAGCCGCTGCCGGCAACCGCAAAAAGGATCTGGCCGAACCCTGCCTCGTGTGGGCCAATGACGCCGCCCGGCTCGAAGTAGATGACGTACGCGTAGGCGTCGCCTTCCCCCTTGGCGAGCTCGATCGAGGAGGCCAAGTTCACCTCGTAAGGTCGTTGTCCGATCCGTTCGGCAACGCTCGCGCTGAACCGAAGGACCTGCACAGGCCGATTGTCTCTCATCCGCCCAGGGACATCACGACCGGATGCGCCAGCGTTCCGGAATGACCCCCGAGCGTTAGGCTCGCAGGATGACCGAGAGTCGCTCGTGAGGGCGACGCGGGGCTGATGAATCAGTCTGGCGGCCGCTGCGAGGCGGCTTGGAGTCTTACTCCCCGGATCCCGATGGCCGTGCCCTACAGGTGCCCCAAACGACAGGAGGTCGTACTGGATGAAGGTCTTCAACCTCTACAACGACGAGTTGGATAATTCAAACGAACGGGAGGGCTGGACCTTCAGGGCAGCGAAGGTCGGTGAGCACATCGGCGGAGAAATGATCGGCGCAGGACTGTACGAGGCAGAACCTGGCAACAAGGTCTGGCCCTATCACACACATCACGCCAATGAGGAGTGGCTCCTCGTCGTTCGCGGCCAGCCCACGCTCCGCACGCCCGAAGGGGAGCGCCAGCTTGACGAGGGGGACGTCGTCTGCTTCCCCCGGGGCAAGGCGGGAGCACATCAGGTCTGGAACGGAAGCGACTCCCCGATTCGTGTGCTCATGCTCTCGACAATCGTCGCCCCGGACATCGTCGAGTTCCTCGATACGGGGAAGGTGGGCGCACGCAGCGTGGCGGGTGAACCAATCATGTTCGGCCGTCCGGGCCCCGAGCTCGACTACTGGGAAGGCGAGGAGTAGCCGGACGCGGTCTAAGAACAGGGCACTGGGCTGCGCGAGCGTACTGTCGCCAGAGAAGGCAGTCGGGGATAAAGACAACTCTGTAGTCGCTAGCCCAACCCCTAGGCGTTAGCGTGCCGCCGGTGAGCTTCACTGTCGACCCTGGCGCGTACGACCGCTACATGGGCAGGTACTCGCTACTGCTTGCGCCTCAGCTGGCCGATCTCGCAACGGTCTCCGCGGGTCAACGAGTGCTCGACGTCGGATGCGGCCCGGGCGCATTGACAGCCGAGTTGGTCAAGCGAATCGGTGCGGCACTTGTTTCTGCCGTCGACCCATCGGAACCATTCGTGGCCGCGGTGGAGGAGCGTCATCCTGGCGTCGATGTGCGGCGTGCAGCCGCCGAGCAGTTGCCGTTCCAGGACGCGGAGTTCGACGCGACCCTGGCGCAACTGGTGGTCCTTCTCATGGAGGACCCCACGGCGGGAGTGGCCGAGATGGTGCGTGTGACTCGGAAGGGTGGTGTCGTGGCGGCGTCGGTCTGGGACTACGCCGGCGGCCGAGGCCCAGTCAGCATGCTCTGGGATGCAGCGCGCGAGCTCGACCCCAACCTCGTCGACGAGTCCCACCTCGCAGGCGTTCGCGAAGGCGATCTCGCGGAGTTGTTCGACGCTGCCGGACTGGACGAGATCGAGCAGGCGACTCACTCGATCCGCGTTGAGCATTCGAGCTTCGAAGACTGGTGGGAGCCGCTCACGTTCGGCGTCGGACCTGCCGGAAGCTATGTCGCCGGACTCGACCCTGCACTACAAGCCGAGCTCCGGGAACGCTGTCGCGCGAAGCTTCCTACCGCACCATTCCTGCTTACAGCGCACGCCTGGGCAGCGCGAGGTCTCGCATAGCCCTGCATAGGGATCGATGGCGCTCTACCCACGCCAGATAGGTCGCCGTCGCCTGGCCAGCGTTCCGTCGCTCGAGAGGCAGTCGGGGGATAAAGACAACTCTGTAGTCGCTGGGAGGACGGCGGGCTTCGGCTTCGGCGTAGGGTTCGATTGTGGCCGAGCGGGTGTGCGCGATGTGCGGGCGGAGTAGCGACGGGCTCGACTCCTGGCATACCGTCGTCAACTACTCGTTCGTGGGCGACACCGAGTGGGAGGAAGGTCGTCGCGTCGAGGTCTGCTCGTGGAGGTGTCTCAGGCTTGCGTACGTGACCGACGAGCGGGTGCCCGATGCGGTACGCCCGTACTACGAGGACGCGATCCGTGTTCTTGAGGCCGTAGGAGCGCGGGCGTCCCACGTCGATGAGAAGACGGCGCGGCGGGCGTTGCAGTTCACGACCCCTATCCTTCGGAATCTCTTCGAGATCCCGACTGAGCCTGCCGCTCTCTCGGACCGCCAAAACGACAGTCGGGGATAACCACAGGTCTGTAGTGACAGAGGCGACATCCCGGAGAGCCGCCGGCGCATCGATCTCTCCTCAGGTCGGTGAACCTCTTCTCCCTCAGAACCCAAGCACACCAGTGGTTCGGGAGTCGGCGACCGATCAGTCGTTAGACGGCTGGCCCTCGGATCGCATCAAGGGACAATCCCGATGACTGGCGCACCTAGGCGTTTTGCGTCTGGGTGGACGACCATCCCGTGGGCGAGTGTTCAGATGTCCACTCAAGCCTGCGTTTAACGGCGGCGGTTTTTAGACGGCGATTTCGACTGCGGTGCCTATAGGCAGCCAGCGGAACCGCTCGCGGATGTCCTCTGGCGCATGCGCGAGCTCGCGTTCGATGTCCTCGCGTCCTTGCTTGAAGTGCTTCCACCCCTCGTAGTGGATTGGCATGGCGGTGCTCGGGCGGATGAGGTCGCACAGCTCGACGGCGTCCCTGGCGGTCATGGTGAAGCGGACGGGTCCCGTTACCGGGAATTGCACGCCCCCTAGGTGCAGGATCGCGGTGCCGATTGCCAGCCGGTCGGCGACGTCGCGTACTCCGTTGTAGAGCACCGTGTCCCCCGAGATCCACAGGACACCGTGCTCCTGGCCGTCCCAGCGAAGCGCGAAGCCGATGACGTCGCCCGCGAGCGGGTGGCTGAGCGGTGGGCCGTGGCGGCAGGGCGTGGCCGTGATCTCGACCGACGGCCGCCCGGCTGCTTCGAGCCGTGTTGTCTGCCAGGGCTCAAGTCCGCGGGTGGCGCCGCCGAGGCGCTTTGCGCCTGCCGCCGTCGTGACGACGACGCCCGCGGCGGGAAGCAGCGCGCGTCCGGCCGGATCGAGGTTGTCGTCGTGATGGTCGTGGGTGAGCAGGACCGCGTCGATCGGTGGAAGGTCGGACGCCGCGATTGCGGGTCCGGCGAGCTTGCGCGACGACGTGCCCCAGCCGAAGTTGTACGTCTGACCTGGAGGATCGAACGTGGGATCGGTCAGTACCGTCCAGCCGTCAACGTTGATCAGGACGGTGGGTCCGCCGATGTGCGTGATGCGGATGCTTGTCACACGGCGCGGGTCGTTGCTCCCGCTGCGGTCGGCTCTTTGACGTGGCTCAGGGCCCACTCCAAGGCGTAGTCGGCTACCTCTTCCCAGCCTTCCTGCGCAGGCATGAGGTGCGCTCGGCCCTCGTACTCCTTGACCTCGGTGACCGTGTCCGACTTGTAGTGCTTGGCGTTAGACCGCTGGACGCTCGGCGGCATGAGGTGATCCTCGCTGCCCGAGAGGAACAGCAGTGGAGCTCGGTCGTCGTTCTTGCATTGCCCGTCCTTCCGATCAGATGGCTACACATCTGCGCAGGGCTTCAGACAGCCTATGCCTCCGCGACTCGACGTGCCCAACAAACGGGAGGACGGTCGCCTGCGCGAGTGTGCGAGAACGTCCCTTGAGCGTGGTCAGACCTGCGCCGGTCCGAGTGAGTCGATCCGATCGCGGACGCGTTGGGCGCAGGCCAGGCAGCCCTTCCGCCGCCACATGACGAGCGCCGACGGCGTAGCGTTTGCTCTCGTCGTCGATGTAGACGTCGCGGACGCGCGGTGCGCGATGTCCATCATCATGAATCGCGCATGAATAAGCCACGCATCTTCCTTGGGTCGTCGGGCAAGCAGGCCAAGCTGCTCCAGGCGATCACGCGCGGTCTCGAGGACGTGGCCGACGTCGAGCCCTGGACGACCACATTCAACCCGGGCAGGTCCACCCTCGACCGCCTCGTCGAGCTCTCCCAGGAGGTCGATTTCGCCGCGTTCGTGTTCGCCCAGGACGACTGGACCACGTCGGATGCGTCCCAGCCCGGCCAGGCGTCGCCGCGCGACAACGTGGTGTTCGAGGCCGGGCTGTTCGGCGGCGCGCTCGGCATGCGGCGCACGTTCATCCTCCACGCGAACGGCGCCAAACTGCCGAGCGACCTGCTCGGGCTAACCTCCGTCCGCTACGACCCGGCCACCAGCCCGGCAGGGGTTCGCGCGATCAACCAGAAGCTCCGCAAGGCGATCGAGACTGAGGGTCGCCGTGGACCGGTCGAGGGGCTGTGGTGGCAGCTCTCCCTGACTATGCGGAGCGAGGGCGAACCGTCGGCGGTGAGTCTCCTGAGCATCTCGCGGGACCGCGATGGTGGTCTGAACGTGACGGGCCGGGCCTGGCAGGAGGACGGCACCCTGTCGGCCCGCTACTGGAGCGAGGCTGCGAAGGAGCACAGGGATCCGGCGGGCATCCTCTACTTTTGGAAGGGCGAGCGCCCTCGGCACCCGAACGCCCCGCAGCTCGAGGGAACCGGCGAGATCACGTTAGAAGCCGCCGACCGCGCCAGCGGATACTGGACGACACGGTCGGATCGCGACCCCGGGCTCAATGCCCGAACCGCCGGCGTCTATCTTCGAGCCGACCCGTCAGACCTCGAGGTGCTGGAGGGCGGGAGCGAGGGCGAGCGGGCCCAGCTCATCGCGCAGCGCCTCCAGGAGTGGAAGTCGGCCGCGAACGCATACTGAGCACCACTGCGTGGTGGGAACGATTCGGGTCAGCCTCAAATCGTTCCGTCGCGAGATCGATTATCTAAACGTGCTGTCCAGGCGCGCTACCTGCGCTCTCCCTCTGAGGGCTCAGAGATGGCCTCGACCAGCTCGCCGGTCTTCTCGGTCTCCCTGAGGGCGATGTCGGCTTGGGCAACGATGCCAACGAGCCCGCCGTTCTCGACGACGGGTAGCCGCCGAACCTGGTGGCGGGCCATGAGTTGGAGCGCCTCTGCGAGGTCTTTGTCGGACTCAACACTGATGAGATCCCGAGAGTAGATGTCCCCGACCGACATCCTGTTGGGGTCTGCGGCCTCGGCGACCACTCTGGTCGTGATGTCTCGGTCGGTGATCATCCCGACAAGCTTCTCGTCGTCGGTTACCGGCAGCGAGCCGATGTGCTCCTCTCGCATCATTCGTGCGGCCTCGACCACCGACGCCGATGCGCCGATCGAGCGGGGATCCGCGGTCATCGCGTCGCGAACGCTCTTCGCCATCATGACTCCTCTCCTCTTCGTCGCGATCCTGTGTGGGCGGCTAGGCCGATGCCTTGCCCACCGCGACAGCTGACTTCTCGGGCACGCTCGCGATCCAGCCTTCGATCGCCCCTGCGATCTCGGCCCATTTCTCGGCCGTCATCATCAGGTGAGGCCGGCCCGCGAACTCGAGGTAGTCCGTCTGCGCCGGGGACTTCTCGTACTTCTTGAACTGCTTCTTCGAGAGCGAGGCAGGGACAGTGTGGTCCTGGTCGGCGCCGATGATGAGTAGCGGTGCCCGCTCCTCATACTTGAAATCCAGCTCCGTGGGCGGGTGCAGATGGAAGTTCGCGAAACCCGCCTCGAAGAAGATCTGACCGGTCTCCGGGACGTAGTACTTCTCGTACGCGGCCTTTGCCTCCTCGGGCGTGAACGTGTTCACGAAACCGTAGGTGAACTCCTCGAGCGTGAGCGGCACGACGCCGTGCCAGCGCGACGGGTGCGCCAGTGCCGGGGAGGCAGCCTTGAGCGACGAGAACGGCAGGACGAGGATCCCCTTAGGCGGCGCCGGGCTCATCGCAACGCCCCCCCGGGCGAGCCCGCGGTCGAGCAGGAGCTCCACGATCAGCCCGCCGAACGAGTGGCCAATCAGGATCGGCTCGTGCTCGAACGCCCTGATCTGCGCCTCGTAGTGGTCGACGATCTCGGCCAGGCCGAGCCCCTCGATCGCGTCCGTCGCCTCGCGTAGCTCTTCGACGTCGCCCTGCTTGCGTGGCCATTCGGGGGCGGAGACGTCATAGCCCCGGTCGCGGAAGTACTCAGCGAACGGATCCCAGCTCCGCGACGAGAGCCAGGCGCCGTGAATAAGCATCAGTGGACTGCGGGTTGCGGCACTCTCCACAATGACCTCCCTGATAGCTAGTCCTTGCACGGTACTCCCTTGGGGTCGCCGCCCGCGGCAAGCCATTGGACTCGAGGCGACGCGCGCCCCCGCTTAGGAGCGATACAGGCAGGTCTGGCGAAGCGATCCAGTGAATCCCTGGCTCGAGGAATGGTCCGTCGCCTGGGCCAGCGTACTGTCGCCTGTAGACGCAGTCGGGGATAAAGACAGCTCTGTAGTAGAGAGGCGACATCCCGGAGAGCCGCCGCTCGGTTCCGCGAGTGCCCGGGAATGTCACGTGAGCGGTGGTCAGACCTGCGCCGGCCCGAGCGAGTCGATCCGAGTGCGGACGCGTTGGGCGAAGGGTAGGCAGCCCTTCCGCTCCCAAATCGCGAGCGATCGCGCGAGGGCCTCACGCGCCTCGTCGATCCGTCCTGCGCGCTCGAGCACGGTGGCGAGGTCCTCGTGCGTGGACGCCCGCCACCAGACGTTGTCCGTCCTGGTCTCCGCAGTCGCGACTGCCGTGCGCGCGAGCGCCTCCGCCTGCTCGAGCTCGCCTCGGTGGGCTAGCAGGAGCGCCTCGGCCGCAGCTGCCGGGACGCGAACGCCGGAACCGGGTGGCGGGACGGCCCGAGCCTCTTCGAGGAGCCGCTCAGCCTCGTCGAAGCGTCCGAGGTAACAGAGCTCCCGTGCGAGCATGCCTTTGGCCGTCGCCGCCGGAATGGCGACATCGGCGATGACCTCGATCTCTTCGACGCGGTACCGGCATGCGCGCTCCCGATTGCCTTCGATCGTCGCGATCAACGAGAGGGCCCCGTAGGCGTCCCGGGAGGTGTCGCCGGTCGCCTCACGCAGGTGGCTCGACCGCGCTTCGGCGAGCGGCCACGCCTCGTCGAAGCGGCCGAGCATCGCGAGCAGCACTGCTCGCGGAAGGTCCTGGGAGCCCGGAGGCCGCCAGACGGCGAGTTCGTCGATCATCCGCATCGCGTCGTCGGCCGGGCGCGGGCCGATGATCAGCGACCACTCCAGCTCAGTAGCGGACCGTGAGTAGCCGGCCCGGCGCTGGTAGCCAAGCGTCTGGAGCAACGCTTCGACCTTGTCGTCGTGCCGCTGGTGGAAGTCCGCGGCGGAGGCGAGCATCTCCCAGAGCAGCGCAAGCCGGCGTGGATCGTCCCGCTCCTCCTCGAGGGGAAGCGCAGCACGGCAGAGCGCGATCACCTCGTCCGTGGCGTCGGGTTCGCCGGCGTAGTTGCGCCCCAGTAGTGCCATCGCTCGTGCGAGCGTCGCCCCGGAATGGTCACCGGCGGCCTCGGCGCGTTGGGTCAGGGCCTCCGCCATTTCGACCGCCGCATGCACATCGAGCTCCCCGCGTGCCCACGCGGACTCGAGCTCGAGGGGGACATCAGTCCGGTAGGGTCGTACGAGCTCGGCTGCGCGATCGAGCAGCGCGGCTCCGGCCCGGTAGTCCTGGCGGTCGATCGCGCGGTTCCCGGCGGCGGCGAGTCGCGTGGCGGCGCGGTCGGCTAAGGCGGGGTTGGGCTGCCCGAGCTCCGCTCGGTACCGGCCGGCCTGCTCGAGGTGGTAGCCGACGATCTCGTCGCGCTCGACGAGCTTCTGGCCGTGCTCGTCGAGCCAGTCGGCGAAGCGGGCATGCAGGTCGGCGCGGATCGCCTTGGGGAGCGCGTCGTAGGCAGCGTCGCGGATCAGCAGGTGGCGGAAGCGATAGCCGTCGTCACCGGCGATCTGAGCACGGTCGGGACGGACGAGCTGGCGCCGCACGAGAGCGGCGAGCCGGGTCGTGACCTGCGTCTCCTCGGGAGCCAGCGCCTGGACGCCGCCGCGGTGGAAGATCTCGCCCTCGACGGAGCCGCGCTCGAGCACCCGGCGCTCGGCCTCGTCGAGCTGGTCGAGCCGCGCCGCCAGCAGAGCCTTCAGTGTCGGCGGCACCTCGACGTCCCCGTCCTCGGCCGCCATCGCCAGCATCTCGGAGATGAAGAGCGGGTTACCGCCCGCGGCGTGGGCGATCCGCTCTCGCAGCTCACCCGAGACCTGGTCGCCGATCAGTTCGTCCGCCTGTTTCACGGGGAGCGGCTCGAGCCGTAACGTCCCGGGCCAGCCGGGGCGCTGCTCTACAAACTCGGGCCGAGCCATGCATAGGAGCAATAGCGGGCCGCCAGCCCAGAGCAGCGCAGTCGACTCGACGAGATCGAGGAACGTCTCCTCGCCCCACTGGATGTC
Organism: uncultured Actinomycetes bacterium; assembly: GCA_963716975.1. Lineage (GTDB taxonomy): Bacteria > Actinomycetota > Thermoleophilia > Gaiellales > Gaiellaceae > GMQP-bins7. Next base: position 20,187 of record CAVQVA010000009.1, read on the forward strand.
GTCGAAGACGACAACCAGCGGCGCCTGCTCCTCGAGCAGCTTCCGGAATGCCCAGGCGATCTCGTCCCCGCTCGTCCCCACGTCCGACTCGCCGAGCAGCGACCGGATCGCGGCCGCAGCCGCCGGATCCGACGGAAGCGCTGCGAGCTGTTTGACGACCTCCACCACGGGCCAGTACGTGATCCCCTCTCCATAAGGCAGGCAGCGGCCCCGGATGACACGAGCCTCGACCGCGTCCAGCACCTCGGCAACCAGCCGCGACTTGCCCATGCCGGCGTCGCCGACGACGGTGACAAGCTCGCAGCGCGCCTGGGCTTGCACCCGCTCCCACGCCGCCGCGAGTGACCGCAGCTCCGCGTCACGACCGACGAACCGCGATGTATGGCTGCGCTCGGGGGCGACCATGACCGAGGCGAGCCGCAGCGCCGGCACCGGCTTCGACTTCCCCTTCAGCGACAACGGCTCCACCGCCTCGACAAGGACTGCGCCGCGCACGAGCGCGTGCGTCGTCTCGCCGATCAGCACCTCGCCCGGCTCCGCCGCCTGCTCCAAGCGCGCCGCCACGTTGACGGCATCCCCCGTCGCCAGCCGCTCCGCTGTGCCTGTCACCACCTCGCCCGTGTTCACGCCGATCCGGCCGCCGATTCCGAGCTCCGGCAACGCGTCCCGCATCTCCACCGCCGCGCGGCAGGCCCGCAGCGCGTCGTCCTCGTGTGCCACCGGGATGCCGAACACGGCCATCACTGCATCGCCGATGAACTTCTCCACCGTGCCGCCGTGCGACTCGACGATCGTCTTCATCCGCTCGAAGTAGCGCGCCAGCAGCGCGCGCAGCGCCTCGGGATCGGTCTGCTCGCCCAGCTCCGTCGAGCCGGTCAGGTCGCAGAAGACCACCGTCACGGTCTTGCGAACCTCCCGCGACGGTGTCGTCGACGTGAGCGCCGCGCCGCAGCTGTTGCAGAAGCCGGCGCCATCGGGGTTGTCGCGCCCACAGGTCGTGCAAGTCAGCACCAGCTGAGGCTAAGACATCGCCACACGGTTCGAAAGCGGCTGGCGCCTTCGATGGCCTAACCGAACGAACGCCGGGTGACGGATCTCTCCGAGTGCGCCAGTGAGCGGGAGTGTCGCCAGAGAGGGCAGTCGGGGATAAAGACAATTCTGTAGTCGCCGAGTCGATCCTCTGGTTCGAGTCAGACGGCACCGGTCGCATGGGCCAGTGCTCGGGAATCTCCCCTGGGAACCGTGCTTGCCAGGAACGCGCCTGTTGCGGGCCCGCGGCGCTGGCGTGGCCGCGGCATTTGTGGCCTGTCGATGCTTCAGACGCCGCCCGCGGCGCCGTTCGATAGATGGAGCTGCGCCCCTTGCGGCTTCACGGTGGACGCTCGGAGTTCGATGCATCCACGGCAGAGGTCACGGCCGCACGCGCCGACTAGTCAGTGCCAACCTCGAGCACGACCTTGCCACGCTTCCCGCGGCCCGCGACTCGCTCGAACGCCGCCCGGGCCTCCGTGAGCGGAAAAGCCGAGTCGACCTCCGCGCGAAGCTCGCCTGCGTCCACGAGCGTTCTCAACTCCAGCAGTTGCTCGTGGTCGGGTTCGACGATGAAGTAGATCGCGCCCGGCATCTCCTCTGCGATCGTGACCACGCGCTCGCCAGCGGGGACCACGCCGCCACGAGTGTCGAAGACCAGATCGACCGGACCGCTCTCCACGACCGCTGCGCCGGCGTGTCGCGCAAGCTGGACGGCGATATGCCCAACCCCGCCCGAGGCGCCCGTGACCAGCACCCGCTCGCCTCGGGCGAGCCGCCCGTGCACAAACAGTGCTTGCCAGGCGGTCAGCCCGCCCATCGGCAGAGCTGCCGCCTCGACGTGGCTCAGCCGCAAGGGCTTCGGCGCAAGCACACGGGCTGGGACGACGGCGTACTCGGCAGCCACGCCGTCGCGATCGAAAGGCGTGAGCGCATATACCTCGTCACCGCTGCCGACGACAACGCCCGAAAGCTCGTAAGACGGAATCGCCGGCAGTCGATCGACCGGCCACTCCAACTCGTTACGTGTAATCGCTGCCGCACGCACGCGCACCAGCACCTCGCCCGGATCCGGCGACGGCGTCTCGATCTCCTCAACCTTCAAGCCGTCATCGTGCAGGCGTACCGCTAGCACACCGCTCCCCTGCTGCCCCTGTTGGACATCGTTCCTCAGGAGATCTTGCCATCTACCACCCTCCTGCTCGTTCAGGTACCTGCACCCCAGTGCCGCGAGCGCGGCAACGAGGTTGGACGGGATACGGTCAACGGCTTCGAGGAGCACGGGCCGCCTCCCGATAGCCCGCCCGGAGGGGCGTGCCCGGCTCGCCTGGCGACTAGCTCTGGCCTGACGCCTGCTCGACCCGCGCCTTGAGCGCGGCGTTCATCTGCTCGAACCCGACCTCGGTCTTTGCGAGCGTGCCCTTGAAAAGCCCGACGAGGAAGCCGCTGAAGCGCTCCGACTGGACGAAACGGCTTCGCGCGCCGTCGAGCGGCTCGATCCGAAGGCTGTGCTCACCGTCGAAGACGCCGGGCAGGAGGAGGCGGCCGAGCCAGCGCAGCTCGCGATCCGCCTCGACGGAGCGAACGGTGGGCTTGAACGTCATCGCTCGCGCACCCGGCGGCTCGATTCGCACCTCAAGCCTCGCACCCTCGCGGAGCTCGCCGCTGATCCGGCGGATAAACGGATTCCAGTCCGGGTAGGCACCGAAGTCGGTCACGACCGCCCAAATCCGTTCCGACGGTGCATCGATCTCGATTTCTCGGCGGAGCTCTCGCACCCGGGCACCGTAACAGCGGAGCGGGCGCCGGACGGACCGCGACTACGCGGTGAGCCGAGGCCGCGCGGGCGCCTAGATGGTTGATTCCGAATTTGTGGCCGTAGGCGCTGAAACACAGGCCAGGTTGACCGATCTCGGTGTTATGCCGAAGCCCGGCGGCGAGGGCGAGCAGGCGAAGCCCGATTATCGGCGTCAAGGCCCGATGCGCGATGATTGTCACGGTGGCGTACGACGAGGATCTCGCCAACCGGATCCGCGAGCTGATCGCCTCCGAGGACGGTTACACCGAGCAGAAGATGTTCGGCGGCATCGGCTTCATGATCGACGGCCACATGGCGGTGGGTGTCAGCGGCGAGGGTGGCCTGATGATCCACTGCTCCAAGGAGGAGACCGAGGCTCTCCTCGCCAAGCCCGGTGCGCGACCGTTTGAGATGCGCGGACGCGAGATGAAGGGCTGGCTTCGGGTTGATGCCGAGTCGGTCTCCACGAAGCGAGCGCTCGAGCCCTGGGTTATGCAGAGCGTCGCTGTCGCCCGCGCGTTGCCGCCGAAGGAGAAGAAGTGAGCTTGAGCGATGCCGATGCCTATGACCGGTTCATGGGCCGCTACTCGAGGCCGCTGGCGGTGCCCTTCGCCGATTTCGCCGGACTCCCGCTCGACGGCCGGGTCCTCGACGTCGGATGCGGCCCCGGTGCGCTGACCGCGGAGCTCGCCCGGAGGGCCAGGCCGGGACGGGTCACGGCGGTCGACCCGTCCGAGGAATTCGTCGCGGCCCTACGCGGCCGCCATCCCGGAGTCCGGGTCATCCGCGCGCCGGCTGAGGATCTGCCGTTCGAAGGAGGCTGCTTCGATGCGACGCTCGCCCAGCTTGTGGTCAACGTCATGGACGATCCGGTCGCGGGCCTCCGCGAGATGGCGAGGGTGACGCGGGACGGCGGCGGCGTCGCCGCATGCGTGTGGGACTTCACCGACGGCGGCCCGATCGGTCCGTTCTGGGATGCCGCCCAAACGCTCGATCCTGAGGTCGAGACTGGGTCTGTCTGCCCCGGCAGCAGGGCCGGCCACCTGGCCGACCTGTTTCGCGCGGCTGGAATCGGCGACATCGTCGATAGCGCCGTCGCGGTGGACGTCGAGCACGCCACGTTCGAGGACTGGTGGGAGCCGTTCACGCTCGGCGTCGCCCCGTCGGGTGCGCACGTCGCCGGCCTCGAGCCCGATCGGCGCACGGCATTGCGCGAGCTCTGCAGGGAGAGGCTGCCGGAGCCACCGTTCGTAGTCTCGGCGAAGGCCTGGGTGGCGCGCGGCGCGACTTGACGCCTAATAGCGCGGCCTCACCAGCGCATCGCAGCCGATTTCACATCAAACCGCTAGAGCCTGTCCGGGATAAAGACAACTCTGTAGTTGAGAAGAGGACCCTCGTCTGGGCGAGTGTTCAGGAATGACGCCTGAGCCGACCGTCCAACATGAGACGACGAACAAGAACGACGACTCCGCGGCCGACGGCGTCCAGGGTGATCACGCCGACCAACAAGAGTGTGAGCACCACCAGGGGTGCGCCGCCCTCCCGGTCGCCGTGAGCGCGTGCGACCACAATCTCGGTAACGCCGACTAGAAGCGCAACGGTGAAAAACACTCGGCCGGGCTGGGAGAGCCGAAGCCGGTGACCGAGCCACCTCCAATAGCTTCCGACTCTCGCCACGCGTGAAGTCTAGGTCAGAGGAACGAGCGGTACCCTGAGCGAGCGTCGTCTCACCTGAGGTGGTCGGGTATTACCGCTACTCAGTGGTTACGCGCCCGATGCGGCCACTCATATCGCGCGTTCACCGGTGGGGTGTCATAGTGGCGCGGGAGTATCGGACGGAGGAGGTTCGGAATGGCTGGTGTCGAGAAGCGCAACTTTGACTCTCCAGACGAGAGCCGGACACCCGACAAGACGCGGACGGACGTGGTGCATATAGGTGGTACGACCGCTGCTCGACTCACGCTCGAGCCTGGGTGGTCGTGGGCCCAGTGCATCAAGCCGGTGGTGGGAGGAGACAGTTGTCAGTTGAGACATCTGGGCATTGCGCAGTCGGGCACGATGCGAATCAGTCATGACGACGGCACCTCCGTCGAGATCGGACCGGGCGAGACTTACGTGATCGAACCCGGCCACCAGGCAGAGGTGATTGGTAACGAGACGTTTGTCGGATTCGAGTTTCAGCCGGAGTCAGCCGAGGCGTACGCAAAACCGGCGTAGGCTAGTTGCAGCCTCCGTTCCTTAGACGGCAGTCGGGTTGAGACCGGGCCCACACCGCAACTCGAAGCGCCGAACGACCTCGTCGATCTCCTGGAGAGCCTCCCTCACTCGCAGGGACACGTTGTCGCGCGTCCGGGTCCTTGAGATGATCCGGTCGTTGTTTTCATCGGCGGCGCGTACGTGAGCACGACGGCCCGAGAACACCTCGGTTGGATGATCCGCGAGTCCGGGCGCGAGAGCTCCGATCGCACCGTGCTCCTGATTCCCGGCGCGCTCGCCTCGGCGATCTTCTATGACGACCTCGTCGCCGAGCCGAAGCTGGTCAGCGCGTCGATTCGGTTCCTCGCGACCACGGTGCCGGGCTTCGGCCGCACTCCAGCTCCGGCGAACGTCAGCGTCGAGGAGTACGCCAGGCAGGCGGGAGCACTCGCCCAAGACCTCGAGTGCGACGCCGTCGTGGGTCACAGCTTCGGCGCCAACGTCGCACTCGAGATGGCGGCCGCCGGCGAGTTCTCCGGCCCGGTCGTCTTGCTCTCGCCCAGCTTCTCACGTGAGGACGAGTCGAAGTTCCCGCGAGCGCTGGATCGCCTTTCGAGCCTGCTCGGGCACTTCCCCTACTCGCTCATGCTGAAGATCATCGGCCCCGCGATGAAGAGCGGCCTGCCGCCGGACCGGCGCGATGTACTAATCGCCGAACTTCGCAACAACGACCCGCGCTTCCTCCGCCGGCACACTCGGAGCTATCTCGAATACCTGGATCGCCACGGGTCGCTTGCCCGCCGACTCTGCGACTCGGGCGCGGCTGCATGGGTCGTGTTCGGCGAACACGACGACGTCGGCCTGACCGACGACGAGCGGGCGGTGCTCGAGGAGTGTCCCGGAGCGACCCTGGTCACCATTCCCGACACCGGGCACTTCGCGCTGAACCAGAAGCCGGCGCAGGTTGCCGAGATCGTGCTCGACGCGCTGTCGAATACTTCGCCCGGGTGAGCCGCGATTCGCAGGAGTGAACGGCGGCGCACGCGGCGATCCGCCTGAGGACGGCGATCTCGCCGACGGCCACCATAAGTCCAGCTCTAGGACGGGTCCGAAAGCTACCGACGTACACGCACGCTTGCATGGGCGAGCGTACTTTCGCTTGAGGTAGTCGGGGATAAAGACAACTCGTGTAGTTACAGAATCGAAACTCCCCGGCTCTTCGCTCGCGGACCGCGTCGACGACCGTCGCCAGGGCACTGCCAACATCCTTTGTGCCCCCAGATCCGAGCGCCTGCACCACCCCGAGCTCGTCAGCTACGTCGGCGGGATGTTCTGATTGAGGCGGAAGAAGTTCGTGGGGTCGAACTTGCGTTTGAGCTCGACGAGCCGGTCGTACTTCTCGGTGCCGTACGCCTGTCGAACGCGGTCAGGCCCCTCGTCGCCGAGGAAGTTGACGTAGACGCGGTCGCGCGCGTGGGGCTGCATGGCCTGGAAGAAGTCGCGCGCCCAGGCGGTGTGCCGGTCGCCCTCTGGGTCGTCTTCGGTCCAGACGGCGTTGATGACGACGTTGTGCGTGGCGTCGCGCTGGCTGAAGGCGGTTGCGTCCCCTGGCACGCGACCGAGCGCCCCGCCGAGCTGGAAGATGATGGTGTATGAGCGTGGCGACGTGATCTGCGAGGTGTGGTCGATGAGTGTGTCGATCGCATCGTCCGTGAGCGGCGGCAGCTCGACCGATTTCCAGTAGCGGTGCCAGCCGTGCGGCACCAACGGGTCGAACATCGATTGCAGCGCCAGGTACGGCTTGGGCTCGAGCAGGTCGACGATCGGGTTGCCGAACTCCTTGAGCGGGCGGACGGCCTCGGCTCCGTCCTCGGGTGGCCCGGCATAGCAGGCGCCCACCATGACTATCGGCTTGCCGTGTACGTCCTCGGGCAGGATCGGCAGTGGCGGCGCGAGCTCGAGCTCGACGATAGTCGTGAGCTCGTCGGGCGCGGTGGCGGCGAACTCACGATAGAAGCGCAGCACTTCGGGGGCATCGTCGAGAGGGTGAAAGATCGGCCCGGCGAGCACGATCGGCCCAACCGGGTGTAGGCGGTACTCGAACGACGTGACGATGCCGAAGTTACCGCCGCCGCCGCGCACTCCCCAGAACAGATCGGCGTTCTCGTTCTCGCTGGCGGTGACCAGCTCGCCGTCCGCGGTTACGAGGTCGACGGAGAGCAGGTTGTCGACTGTCGCGCCGTACCTGCGCATCAGCCAGCCGATCCCGCCGCCGAGCGTCAGGCCGGCGATCCCGGTGTGCGTGACGATGCCGCCGACGGTGGCGAGCCCATGGAGCTGGGTCTCGCGGTCGAGCTCGCCCCACAACACGCCTGCTTCGGCGCGCGCCGCCCTCGCTGCCGGGTCGACGTGAATGCCTTTCATCGGCGACAGGTCGATCACGAGCCCGCCGTCGCAGAGCGCATGCCCGCCGACCCCGTGGCCACCTGAGCGCACCGCCACGAGCAGATCGCGCTCGCGCGCGTAGCGAACGGCCGCGACCACGTCGGCCACGCCGGCGCAGCGTGCGATGCCGGCCGGCCGGCAGTCGATCGCGCCGTTCCAGATCCTGCGCCCGGTCTCATAACCGACGCTCGCCGGTAGCAACAGCTCTCCGCGCAGCGCGCCCCCCAACTCGTCGAGCCCCTCGGTCTCGCGCGGTGGTGTGCGGATAGCACTCATGGTCATCCTCCTCCGCTCGGTGCCCGGTCGCGAGTTGCCGAATCGGTAGTCATGTCGCCACGGTAGGCCCGCGAGTCCCGTGCGGGCTAGACCGAGATTCGAACCAACCGGTCCGGATTTCGAACCTGATACGGACTGCGGGCTAGCATGGGGGCGCGTTGCGAAGCTACGCTCAGTACTGCCCGATCGCGAAGGCAAGCGAGATCCTCGGCGACCGCTGGACGCTCTTGATCGTGCGCGAGATGCTTGGTGGCGCTAAGGGCTTCAACGAGCTACGGCGCGGCCTGCCAGGGATCTCGCGCTCGGTCCTCACTGACCGCCTGCGCTCGCTCGAGCGGGCCGCGATCGTCGCGCGGCGAACTGGCCCAAAGGGCAGGACACTCGAGTACCAGCTGACGCTGGCCGGCCGCGACCTAGAGCCAGTCGTCCAGGCGATGGGGGAGTGGGGCGTGACCTGGTCGTTCACCGATCCTCGCCCCGAGGAGCTCGACCCTGACCTCTTGATCGTCTGGATGGCCCGCCATGTGCATCGCGAGCAGCTTCCCCCCGGCCGAACCGTGCTCAAATTCGACTTTCGCAATCCGGCCAAGCGCTACTGGATGGTGCTCGAGCCCTCGGAGGTCTCGGTGTGCCTGCAGCATCCCGGGTTCGACATCGACCTCGAGGTCAGCGTCGACACCGCCACCCTGTATCGCGTCTACCTCGGACGGGCGGAGCTCGGCGGCGCGATGCGGATGGGACAGCTGACGCTGAGCGGCCCTCGTGCGCTCCAGCGCGACTTTGGTCGCTGGTTCGCCTGGAGCGCGTTCGCCCCCGCCAGCCGCTTGGCCGAGCAGCGCCGCACAGCGGCGTCGCGGCTTGGGACCCTCGACACCGTGAGGATCGCGAACTGACAGGTCGAGCGAAGCAGCGCGGTCGGGAACCCACCCGGCGACTCCCCCGATCCGCGACCCCTCGAGACGGCGTGCCATGCTCCCGCACGCCATCGTCGCGCTGGATGCCGGCGACGAGCGCGTCATAGAGGTCGAAAGCGAACGCCCGCCTCGAGCTCTCATGTCTCTACGGCGTCGACGATGAACCGAGGAGCTCGGACTCGAGCAAGCTGGTCAGCCACTTTCGGTGACGCGCAGCAGTCCAGCCGAACTCGACAGTCAGAAGCCAGTAGAGCTCGGGACTCGTAAGTGCGGAATACCGTTCGCCCGCCTCGGAGATCGACAGGTCCGGTCTGAGGGCGGAGCCCAGATAGCGCCCGATCCGCTCCGTCTGATTTGGCACCGGTCGCGCAGCGAACGGCTCCTTGTCCGCTGCGCCCCGGATGACGGCGTGGACGGATCCCGTGCGAGCGAGGATCGCGCAGCAGTACTCGACCATCGCCTCCAAACGGAGGCTCGCCTCGGGGACCTGTGCGAGCTCCTTCCAAAGCTCGTCCTCCTGTGTCGAGGGGTCGACCTCGGGAGCGATGGCCATCTCGATCTGAGCTCTCGTCTGCCGCGCCTGGTCTGCCCGGAGCGGAGACGTACGCGACCACGTTCTCGTGCTGCACCCGTCGGAGGTTCTCGACCTCGGCGGCAAGCACGCCCGGATCGAAGCCCAAATGCAGCGTCTTCAACGCGAACTCGTTGCCCCGCGGATCGGGCGACGGGAGTGGGCGCGAGAGCCGCCGCCCCCGCAGCGTAGTCGCTGTCGCCGAACGGCGTGGCCGTCTCAAGTTCTGAGCCGTGTTAGCGTCTTCACCGGCGAGCCGGGAAGTCTGGTCGGCGTGGCTTAGCCATGACCGAGATCAGCGACTTCGCCGGCATCGTCCTCGTCGTCACCGGCGGCTTCGCGCTCGCGGTGCTCTCGACGAAGCTGACCGAGCGCGTTCCGGTGCCTGCACCGGCGATCTTTCTGCTCGCTGCCGCAGTCGTCTCCGACATCTGGCCTGGCGTGTACGAGGCGGTAGAGATCGAGACGGTCGAGCGGATCGCGGTGGTCGCCTTGGTCATGATCCTCTTCAACGGCGGCATCGACATCGGCTGGCGGCGGTTCCGAGCCTCCGCTGGTCCGATTCTCTCCGTCGGCTTGCTCGGCACGTTCGCGACTGCCGGCCTTGTCGCCGTGCTGGCCCACTACGTGTTGGGCTTCGAGTGGATGCTGGCCGGAGTCGTCGGGGCCGCTGTCGCGCCGACCGATCCGGCCGTCATGTTCTCGGTGCTCGGGCGGCGCGAGGTGGCGGGGCGCTCGGGGACGATTCTCGAAGGCGAGGCGGGCGTCAACGATCCGGCGGGGATCGCGCTCATGCTCGGCATGATCGAGCTCGCCACCCACGCAGATGCTTCGTTCTGGGTGGTCGTGCGCGAGTTCGCGATCGAGATGTCGATCGGTGTCGCGCTTGGCCTGCTCGGGGCGCTCGTCTTGCTGCCGGTGCTGCGTGGCCTTCGGCTTCCAAGTGAGGGTCTGTACCCGGTGCTGGCGCTGGTTCTCGCCGGTGCGCTGTACGGGGTGACCTCGCTCGCCCATGGGTCGGGCTTTCTCGCGGTCTTCATCGCCGGCCTGTTCCTGGGGGATGCGCGCGTCCCGTACAAGGGCGAGATCGAGCGATTCTCCGGCTCGCTCGCGAGTCTTGCGGAGCTGGTCGTCTTCGTCGCGCTTGGACTGACGATCGACATCGGCGGCCTCGCGGGTCGCGTCTGGCTCGAGGGCATCGTGCTTGCGCTCGCGCTCGTTCTGTTCGTTCGGCCGCTCGTCGTGCTGCTGACCCTTGGCTTCGCCCGGCTGAGCTGGGCGGAGCGAGCATTCATCACCTGGAGTGGTCTCAAGGGGGCGGTGCCGATCCTGCTCGCGGCGTTCGCGCTGCTCGGCGACGTCACCGGGGCCGAGCGTGTGTACGGGGTTGTGTTCGTCGTCGTGCTCGTCTCGGTCGTCGGTCAGGGGACACTGGTGCCGTTCGCCGCTCGGGCGCTCGACATTCCGATGCGCACACGGCCTTTGCTTCCGTGGGAGCTGTCGGTCCGGCTCGGAGAACAACCGCAGCCTGCGCACGAGTTCGACGTGCGACCCGGCTCGCGAGCATCCGGACGTACGATCCGCGATCTCCCGCTCGGCGAACATGCGTGGGTCACGCTCGTCGTCAGGGATGGGGTCGCAACCCGTCCCGCCGGATCACTCGAGCTGCGAGCCGGTGATCGCGTCCTGCTCCTGGCCGAGGCGGACGATCTCGAACCACTGACGCGGCTCTTCACCGGCACATCGGAGCACCGCTGAAGATGAGCCCAGCGGCTTGTTCGGTAGCCAACTCGACAGTTCGTTCGGGTCACGCGCTTGGTGGCGGACGGGCGGGTGTCCTGTCACGATTTCGGGAATGGGAGCGGCTGCGGCGGAGTCGGGGGTTGCCGAGGGCTACGAGGCGCTTGCGGCCGGCGATTGGGCGGGGGCGCGTGCCGCCTTCGAAGCGACGCTAGCCGTCGAGGAGTTCCCGGAGGCGCTCGATGGGCTGGGCCGGGCGCTGTGGTGGCTGCGCGAGTCGGACAAGGCGGTTGTCTATCGGGAGCGTGCGTATTCGGGTTTCCGTCGCGATGGGCAGCTGGCGCGGGCGGCGCGGATCGCGCTTTGGCTCTCGCGTGAGTACGCGCTCGTGTGGGGCAACGAGGCAGCGGCGAACGGCTGGCTCGCGCGTGCCGAGCGGCTGTTGGCGCATGTCGCCCCGGACGCCGAGTGTGGGTGGCTGGAGCTCGCTCGTGCCGAGCGGGCCCGTGATTCGGACTTGTCCGGGCGTTTGGCCGCCGCGGCGCTCGATGTAGCCACGACCACGGGCGACGCCGACCTCGAGCTGCGCGCGCTGGCCCAGCTCGGGCTGGCGGAGGTCTCGGCGGGGGCGGTCGACAGCGGTCTGGCACGGCTCGATGAGGCGATGGCGGCGGCGACGGGAGGCGAGCCGGCGACGCTGGAGACGTTCGCGGACGTCTGTTGCACGTTGATGCTGGCTTGCGAGCTCGCGGGCGACGTCGAGCGGCCCAAGCAGTGGAGCGAGGTGTTCGAAGCGTTCGTGCGCAAGTACGACCACGTGTCGCTGCTCGCGTTCTGCCGTACCTGCTGCGCCGACGTCTACGCCGCGAACGGCCGGGTCGACGCCGCCGAGCAGGAGCTGGTGGAGGCGCTGCGCGAGCTGCGGGAGGCGGGGCAGCGGTCGCGCTGTGTGCATCCGGCGGCGCGGCTGGCGGAGATCCGTGTCCTGCAGGGCCGTTACGACGAGGCCGAGCAGCTGCTGATCGGTTTTGAGGCCGAGCCGGAGGCAGTGCATGCGGCCGTCGCTTTGCGATTGGCGCGTGGCGAGCCGCGTGCGGCGACAGCTGTGCTCGAGGCGCGTCTGGGCGAGATGGCGCGCTCCAGTCTGCTTGCGGCGCCGCTGCTCGCCCAGCTTGTCGAGGCGGAGCTCGCTGAGGGCGACGTCGCCGAGGCTCGGCGGACGGCCGCGGAGCTGGAAGCGATCGCCGAGACGTCCGGACGCGAGCGCGTGGCGGCGCTGGTCGCGCTCGCGCGGGGACGCATCGCGTTGGCCGCCGAGGACCCGGAGGCATCGGATCTGCTGCAACGAGCCGTGAACCTGTTCGCAGCGCTTCCCTCCCCGCTGGGCGCCGCCCGTGCGCGCCTCGAGCTGGCCCGCGCGCACTCGGGGTCGGCGCCCGAGGTCGCGGTCGACCTCGCCCGCCGAGCCCGCACCGAGCTCGAGTCGCTCGGTGCGGTTCGCGAGGCGGATGCCGCGTCCGCGCTGATGCGCACGCTTGGGGCGAAAGGACGCGCCGGACCGAAAAACTATGGCCTCCTCAGCCGGAGGGAGCTTGACGTGTTGCGGCTGGTCGGCGAGGGGCTGACCAATAGCGAGATCGGAGCGCGGCTGTTCATCAGCCCGAAGACCGCCGAGCACCACATGAGTCGGATCTACTCGAAGCTGCAGCTCCGCAACCGGAGTGAGGTCGCCGCCTACGCGGTTCGGACGTTCGGGGTCGAATAGGGGCTGTCCCCCTAGCTGATCGCGGCGCCGCGGCGCATGCTGCTGCTTGCCATCAACGAGGACGCGGAAAGGAGCATCACCGATGTCTGACGAGAACAAGGCACTCGTCCGTCGCTACTACGACGAGATCCTGAACGAGCGCAAGCTCGAGACGCTCGCGAGCTATTGGGCGGACGAGAAGATGATCGAACCGGTACGCCGCGGCTGCTTCTCCTACTTCACCGCCTTCCCCGACCTGCACTGCAACGTCGACGAGCTGATCGCCGAGGGCGACAAGGTCTTCTGCCGCTCGACGATGACCGGCACGCACGACGGCGAGTACAAGGGCATTCCGGCCACCGGCCGCCACGTCTCCGCCGAGTCCGCGGAGGTGTACCGGATCGTGAACGGGAAGTTCGCCGGCTACTGGTGCCTCGCCAACGTCGCCGGACTGATGCGACAGCTGACAGAGGAGCCGGTCGCCGCCACGAGTGCGGGCGGCGCTTCGTGAGCCCGCATACGTTCCTGCTTCGCAATGCACGAGAGGAGTGAGGAGATGCCGAAAGCGTCGAAGCAGACCGCGTCGGAGTCGATGACGGTCGAGGGGTATGAGGGCCACTTCGAGGAGCTCGGCGGCTACACGGTCGGCTTCGAGACCTACACCGCCGACGCCGACCTGGCCCCCTTGTTCGCCGGCCTCCCCGACGACCGATGCCAGTGCGCGCACCTCGGCTATGTGCTCAAGGGAAAAGTCAAGTTCACCTACGGCGACGGCAGCGAGGAGGTGTACGAGGCCGGAGAGGCGTACCACGCGCCCCCGGGACACACGCCCACGCTCTACGCCGGTACCGAGATCGTCGAGTTCAGCCCCACCGAGCCGCTGCAGCAGACGATCGAAGTCGTGACCCGCAACATCGAAGCCGCCTCGGCCTGACCCGTTCGCTCGAGCTGTTCAAGTCGCGTCGCCAAGTCCTGTGGCCCTCCTGGTTCGCAGGACTTGGCACGCTTGCGGTGAGAATGGAACTCCTCATCAAGCGATCGAGCAGCTCGCGATCGCCGTCGCGGTAGCGCTTTAGCCACTTGGCTGCCGTGCGCTTGCCACAGCCTGCGGCCTCGGCCGCCTGTGTGCGCGTCCAGCCTTCCTCGAGCACCCGCCGGCAGATAAGCCTCATCCGGTGACCTCCTTGGGTCTGGTGGCTTCGACACCCCCAGCCTCCAAGGAGGCCCGGATGAACAACGTGCTTAGGAACTACAACTACGAGCCGAGGATGGTTGTCAATCGGGCTGCGTACCAGTCCTCCCAGCGGTCGGAGGGGTGCGCAGCCAGGTAGTCGCGATCGAGTCCGACGAGGGCGTGCACGAGGTGGCTGCGCACGAGAGGCGCGTCTAGAAGCTCGGGGAGCTCGGAGAGGTTGAGCAACCAGTCCGCGTACCACGAGGCCCAGTCCGGATCGTCGCCGTCGGTAATGCGGTAGACCGTGTGATGGGTCTCCGCGGCCTCGTGCAAGAGCTCGGCGATGCGACTGACTCGATCACTCGACACGGCAGCGGAGACGATAGACGTCGCGCAGACGCGTCGTGTGGTGCCGGCTCAGCGGTGCTCTGGGTTCGGAGATCCCAGCGGCAACCGGCAGCCGCCGCCGCGAGCAGAGACCGCCGCGGTGCCCGCGAGAACACCGAGGAGCCGAACACGAGCGCGAGGACGGCGCCGAAACCGGGACGCGCGCCCGTAGCAGGCCGCGGCACCGACGATCAGCGCCAGCGGGACGAGACCGCTGAGCATGTGGCCAATCGCCGCGGTGCCTGATTCGGGGTGGAGGAAGTTGTCGTCAACGATGTGGAGACCGACGGCGCTGAGCGCGGCCGCGAACAGCGCGGCCTCGTGTCTCGCGGCGCTCGCCAGCCGAGCGAGGGGGGAACCCGTTGCCGACAGGTGAGATGGGGCGGATCCGCTCTTGTTCATCTCAGGTAGTCGCGATCTGGGCGGTGCCTTCGCTGCGCCGCGCTCCATGGAGTACGGCGTACGCCCATGCCGTTCTGGCGATCCCCCACACGAGGGCAACCGCACCGCTGGCGAGCAGGAGGTAGGCAATGTCCGGCAATCCCTGCGCCAGCGTGAGGAGTGGGAGGCCGAGCTGCTTGGGCGCCAGCACCAGCACGGGGACTGCCCAGGCGAGACTCAGCACCAGCGAAAGTCCGATCCGCCAGCGCGGGCCGAGCCGGCCGGTTGGCAGACTCCCGTTCCGCAGTGCGCGGACTGAGCGGACGATCGCGCGGGCCTGAGCGACGAGCAGGCCGAAGAGCGCCGCATACGCAAGGAAGCTGAAGATGTTCGACGGCCGTGGCGCCGGCTTGCGGCCCTCGAGAAGACTCGTCACGCCCTCGGCGATCGTCCCCATCCGTCCCGCCGAGAAGAGGTCGAGGGAGTTCTCCGCGTTCATCAACACGATCACTCCCGTCCGACTCTCGGGCACGAGCACGGCGTTGGCGTGGAAGTTGAAGGTCTCGCCTTGGTGGTGGATCGCGGGGATCCCGTTGATCGGCCCGACGAACCAGCCCATGGCATAGGACGTGCCGGTCTTCGGGGTCGCGACGGCGGGTCTGTGGAGCTCGTCCACCCCGGGGGCCGAAAGCACCGAGGTGTTGTGGTAGTGGCCGTCGTTCAAGTGCGCGAGCAGGTAGTGCGTCATGTCGGCGGCGCTGGAGATCAGGTACCCGGCCGGGATGAGCCCGCGGTTGTAGGGAAGCTCGGCCGCTCTCGGCCTGCCGAACCAGAAGTGGTAGCCCGTTGCAAGGCCGTGCTGCTCGGCTGCCGCCGCGGACGTAAACGAGTCGCGCATCTGCAGCCGGTCGAGGATCTTCGTCTGGACGTAGCTTTCGTAGGAGCGTCCGGAGACGGCTTGCACGATCAGCCCCAGGACCGAGTAGTTGATCGTGCTGTACTGGTGCTTCTTGCCGACTGGCGCCGTGAGCTCGACGGTCCTCAGCTTGCGAACCGTCCTTTCGAGCGCAGCGTCACTCGTGTCGCCGTTGCCCTGGAACGACCGCCCGGTCTTGGTCGACAGGCCGCTCGTCTGATTCAGCAGGTGGCGGACGGTGATTACACGGGAAGCGTCCTCGTCGGCGACGCGGAACCAGGGCAGATAGCGCCGTACCGGCGCGTCGAGTTCGACTTCCCCCGCCTCGACGAGTTGCATGATCGCCATGGCGGTGAACGACTTGCTCAGGGAGCCGATGATGAACGGCGTCCGCGGCGTCACCGGCCGACCAGCGTCGTCGGCCTTACCGAAGCCGCGCACGTAGGCGATACGGTCGTCCCTGACGATGCCCAGCGCGAGTCCGGGAATTCGCTGCACCTTCATCTCGTCCCGGACGAAGCGTTCGATCGGGGCGTACTCGCGGGCGGAGGCCTTGCCGTTGGCGGCAGGAGTGTCCGAGCCCGGCCTGGTCGCCCAGTAGGCAGAACCGAGGACCAGCGTGGTAAGGATCGCCCAGCCGGCGACCGTCCGTTGACGTGCGCTCAATGACATGACTGCTCCCTTCAGTTCTGCGGTTGGGGATCGAGGGACTCGCGGTCCGCAGGTGCGGCGGTGGGCTCGCGGGATGGCAGGAAGCGGAGCACGACCGGGGCTGCTGCGGCTGCGAGCGCCGCAGCGACGAGTAGGCCGACCCCCATTGCTTGGGTGAAGGCGTCACCGGCCGTGGCGAGCAAGCTGGAGGCGGCGTCGCCGGGGAGTTGCGCGGCGATCACACTGGCAGCGCCGACCGAGTCCTCAGCGCCGGCCTGCGCCTGGGCGGGCAGCCCGACGAGCGAGCCGTCCATGTCGTTCGAGTAGAGGGAGCTGACAAGCGAGCCGATGACGGCGACGCCGAGGGCTCCCGAGACCATGCGGGCGACGGTGTTGGTGGCCGAGGCGATGCCTGACTTGGCTGCGGGCACCGCGCCCACGACCGTGCTCGTGGCGGGGGCCATGACCCAGCCCATCGCCAGAGCGAGGCCGAAGAACCAGAGGGCGAGCGTGACTGCGCCGGTCTGCGGCTCCCAGAGGGTGGTGAGTGCCAGCATGACCGCAAGGCCGATCAGACCGACGGCGACGACCCTGGAGACGCCGAGCCGCTCGGCGGCCTTGCTCGAGGAGCCGGCGCCCATCATTAGCCCGAGCGCGAGCGGGCTCATGATTGCGCCCGCCTCGATCGCGCTGTAGCTGTGGACGAACTGCAGGTACTGGGTCAGTGCGAAGATCCCACCGAGCAAGCCGAAGAAAGCGACGCTGACTGCCGCGGTACCGACGCTGAAGCTGGCGCTGCGGAAGAAGCCGAGGTCGAGCATCGGCTCGTCGATGCGACGTTCCCACCACAAGAAGGCGGCAAGCAGGACCACGGACGCCGCGAGGAGCCCGACGATGAGACCGGAGGTCCAGCCCCGGCCGGGGGCTTCGATGATCGAGTAGACGAGGAGGCTGAAGCCGGCGGTGGAGAGCGCGGCCCCAGTCAGGTCGAATGAGCCGGGCCGGGGATCACGGCTCTCGGGCACGTAGCGGATGCCGAGCAGCAGCGCGGCGACGGTGAACGGGACGTTGACCATGAAGACGGACGACCAGTCGAAGTACTCGAGGAGGAGCCCGCCGGTCAGCGGGCCGAGCCCGATCCCGACCGCTGCCAGGGCAGCCCAGATGGCGATCGCCTTGCCGCGCTCCTCGCCGGTGAAGACGTTGGCGATGATTGAGAGCGTGGCGGGCATGATCAGCGCCGCGCCGATACCCATTGCGGCGCGCACGGCGATTACCTGGTCGGCGGAATCGGCGAGGAGGGCGCCGAGGCTCGCGAGGCCGAAGATCGAGACGCCTGCCTGGAGTGCGAGCTTGCGTCCGAAGCGGTCTCCGAGCGTCCCGAAGACGAGCAGAAGGCCCGCGAACACGAGCAGGTACGAGTCGACCATCCACTGCAGCTTCGAGGGGGAGGCGTCGAACTCGTCCTGCAGCGTTGGCAGGGCGACGTTGAGGATCGTGTTGTCAAGCCCGATGATCACCAGGCTCAGCGAGAGCACCCCGAGCGTCTTCCAGCGGCGCGCGTACTGGGCGGGATCGATCGTCATCAGACCGGTTTCCTTTCGTGTGCGAGATGAGGACCAGGGCGCGAGCCCGTGTCGCCGAAGGAGGCGCCCTGTCCCGTCGCGTAGGCGAACGGGTGGTGGAACGCAGCGAGCGCGTCTGCGCCTGGCACGTGAAACTCGAACTGCTTATCGAGGTGGGCATCGATGACCGCGACCTTCACGCGGCCGGTGGCCCTGCTCCAGAGAAGCGAGACGGCGAGGCCGTCGTTCTCGCGAACCGCGAGCTCGCTCCAGGCGTGATGCTGAAGAGATGCGCTCATGACTCCTCCGTCTGGGTTGCGGTTGCCTGCGCCGGTCACGGGATCCGCACCTCGCTGACCGGGGCAGCCGTCGTGCGCTCGGCGACGTAGAAGGGCAGCAGCGCGAGCGCGTTCTCCTCGCTTGTGGACTCCACCGTCCACCAGATCGAGTGGCCGCCGGAACGGCAGGAGGCCAGCGCCGCCCTGCGGCGAAGCGGGCTCTCGAAGCCGCGGAAGGCGGCGAACACGACGCCGCACTCGTTCGGCTCGTGGTGGTGGTGAAGCAGGTAGCGGGACATGTGTCCGACCCTGCCGCGGCACCGCCCTCCCGACATCGGGCGGCCACCCTGAATCGGCGACCCTGATTTCTCGATATACAGGCCCTGATCTAGGGTGGAGCCAGAAGCAACAGATGGCACTTGCCACCCATCTCGTCGGCCGCGCATCAGAGCTCGGCTCGGTCGACCGTCTCCTCGCCCAAGTCGGCGGGGGACAATCCGCGGCGCTCGAGCTGGTCGGCGAGCCGGGAATCGGCAAGACGCGCCTCCTCGCCGAGCTGGCCACCCGTGCAGACGCACGCGGGTACCTCGTCCTCTCCGGCCGGGCCGGTGAGCTCGAGCTCGACTTGCCGTTCTGGGTCTTCGTCGATGCGCTCGACGAGTACGTCCACGGCCTCGACCCGCACCACCTGGAAAGCCTCGACGGCGATGTCCGGGCGGAGCTCGCGACCGTCTTCCCCTCATTGGTCGGGCTGGCGACCGGGCGCAGGACGGCGATCCAGCATGAGCGATACCGCAGCCACCGCGCCGTCTGCACACTGCTCGAAACGCTCGCGCAGACACACCCGCTCGTACTCGTGCTCGACGACGTCCACTGGGCGGATCCGGCCTCGGTCGAGCTGCTCGGCGCGCTGCTCCACCGACCGCCGGCCGCTCAGGTACTCGTCGCGCTGGCCGTGCGGCCGCGGCAGATGGGCGAGCGACTCAGCGCCGCGGTTGAACGGGCGCACCGCGCCGGCACGATCGCGCGCATCGAACTTGGGGCGCTCAGCCCCGAGGAGGCCCGCGAGCTGATCGGCGACGGAGCGGACGCGACCAGCCTCTACGAGGACAGCGGCGGCAATCCCTTCTACCTCGAGCAGCTCGCGCGTTCGGCCGACCGTCCCGAGAGGCCGGCGCAGGCCGACGAGCCTTCGCTCGCTGGCGTCGACGTCCCAGCCGCGGTCGCCGCCGCGCTCACCGAGGAACTCGCTCTGCTCTCCGAGCAGGAACGGCTCATCCTCGAGGGCGCAGCCGTCGCGGGAGACCCCTTCGATCCCGAGCTGGCAGCCGCGGCCGCCGGGGCCGCCGAGGCGCCAGCGATCGACGCGATCGACGAGCTGCTGCGCCTTGATCTCATCCGCGAGACGGACGTTCCGCGGCGCTTCCGCTTCCGGCACCCGCTCGTCCGCCGCGCGGTGTACGAGTCGATGCCCGGCGGCTGGCGACTCGGCGCGCACGAGCGCTGCGCCGACGCTCTCGCCCTCAGAGGCTCGCTGACATCGGCGATCGCGCACCACGTCGAACGCTCCGCACGTCAGGGCGACGAGGCTGCGATCGCGCTACTGCGAGAGGCTGGAGAGGCGGCGGCCCCGCGTGCACCGGCGAGCGCCGCACGCTGGTTCGCCGCCGCCCTCCGTCTCCTCTCGGCGGCTGCGCCGAGCGACGTTCGCGTCGAGCTGCTGCTGGCCCGTTCCGAAGCGCTCGCCGCCACCGGCCAACTCAGCGAGAGCCACGGAGCGCTCCTCGAGAGCATGAACATCGTCCCCCAGGAAGCGGAGTCGTTGCGCGTCCGCCTCACCGCTGCGTGCGCGCGCGTCGAGCACCTCCTCGGCCGGTACAAGGAGGCGCACGTCCACCTCGAGACCGCGCTCGCCGAGCTCCAAGACCCCGCCTCCGCGCAAGGCGTCGAGCTCATGATCGAGCTCGCCGGCGACAGCCTCTACCACGGCGACTACGAAGCGATGCGCGCCTGGGCGGGCCGGGCGGTCGATGCGGCCGAGCTGCTCGGCGACCAGGCGCTGATCGCAGCGGCGCTCGCCATACGTGCCCTCGCGAGTGCGGTGGGCGGTCGCACGGCAGAGGGACAGGCATATTCCGCCGAAGCCGCCACGCTCATCGACGGTCTTGCTGACGACGAGCTCGGCAGTCGGCTCGACGCCCTTGCGCATCTCGCCACGGCCGAGTTCTACCTCGACCACTTCGCGGGGGCAGGCTCTCACGCCGAGCGCGCGTTGAGAATCGGCCGCGCGACCGGAAAGGGCGACCTCTTCCCGCTCATCGTCCCCATGCTCGGAGGCAGCCTCTGGGTTCGAGGCCGGATGGCAGACGCAGGCGAGGTGCTCGACGGCGCGATCGCAGCCGCGCGGCTGGTCGACAACCCGCAAGGCCTCGCCTGGAACCTCTTCAACCGCTCCTACGCAGCATTCGCCGCCGGTGACATCGACCTGGCGCTCGCGACCGCGAAAGAGGCGTTCGACCTCGCGCAGCAGCTCGACCCCGGACCCGTCCCAGCACACGCGGCAGTAGCACTGGCCTACGCACGGCTCGAGACGGGTCATCCAGAGCGGTGCGCCGAGTTGCTCGTGGAGTTCGCAGGCGGGAACGAGCTGCGGCTGATCGGAGGAGGTTGGCGGGCGAGATACCTCGAGCTTCTTACCCGCTCCTACCTCGCGTCGGGCCTCCGCGACGAAGCCGAACACGCCGCGGCGGCTGCGCAGGCCTGCGCCGAAGCCGTGGGCCTCCCGATGGCGGGCGCGATGGCAGCCCTCGCCGCCGCAGCGCTCGATCTCGACGGCGGCGAGCCATCGGCCGCCGCCGAGCGGGCGCTGAGCGCTGCAGCGGCACTCGAGAAGGTCGGGAACGTCTTCGACGCCGCGACGTCGCGGCTGCTCGCCGGACGAGCGCTCGCCGAGACAGCCGAGCGCGACCAGGCAGCGGCCGAGCTGGAGCTCGCAGCCGCGGCGTTCGAATCCTTCGGCTCGCACCGCTACCGACTGCAGGCCGAACAGGAGCTCCGGAAGCTCGGACGCTCGATCCACCGCCGCACCCGCCCGGGCAAGGAAGACGGGTCCGGCGTCGATTCACTCACCGAGCGCGAACTTCAGATCGCACGACTCGTCGTCGACCGCAAGACCAACCCTCAGATCGCGGCCGAGCTCTTCCTCAGCTCGAAGACGGTCGAAACCCACCTGCGCAACACGTTCCGCAAGCTCGGCGTCGCATCGCGCGTAGACGTGGCGCGTGCCGTCGAGCGCGCCGACCGCACGCCGTAGGCCGGCGTGCCAACTGCGACCTCAGGGTGCCTCGAGCTGCTCGTACAAGGCAGGCCAGTCGTCCCGCTCCGCGCCGTGTTCCCGCATGTCTGGCCAGACACCGGGGGCGAGCTCATGGTCCACGGCCCTCACGTGGTGGACCGGGACTCCGTTGGCGCCCATGATCGCCGATGACAGATCGATCAGACCCGGCGCGTACGCGTTTGCAACACGGACCCTGTTCGGGTCAGTGCTCCGCGTGTGCGAGCAAGAAGCTATCGCCGCCGACGAGGAGTTTCCAGGACTCGACACTCACGGTGCGGAGCTGCTCCGTGGACACCCAGGGGTCGTCGGCGAGCCGACGATGGATCTCGTCCACGCTCTCGGCATCGACGATCAGCAGCACGCGGACGCGCCCTTGTTCGCTGCCGGCAAGCGGACCCCCGAAGAGGACGAAGCCTTGCGCAGCAAGCTCATTCATGAATGCCGCATGGTCGTTTACCTCCGGCTGCTCGAAGATGCCGCCGGCGGCCCAGGCGGGCCCGGCTTCACGGGTGACGGCGAAGAGACTCACGCGCGCGCGATCAGGTAGCGGTACTCGTTGTCGAGCCTGTAGCTGCCTTCGTCCGTGCGGTACTCGGCGAGCCCCTCGACGATCGCGGCCTTGATCTCGCTCTCACGTTCTGGACCGACGACGACGGCAATACCCGCTGGAGCGACGAGCGCGCGGCCCAACGTTTCCTCGTCCGGGTACACGTAGGTCCACGACGTTTCGAAGACGGTTTCGGGCCTGAGGCCCGCTTCGACTGCAAGAGCCTCGAGTGCACCCGGCTGGGAGAAGTCGGGATCGGGTGGAGCATTGGGAGGACGCGGCGGAAAGAACGGCCTCGCGATCTCCTTCATGGCTTCGAGGGAGCATCGTTCGTGGGCACCCCAGACTTGAATCACAACTGGAGCGCCTGGCTTCGCTACCCGGCCGGCCTCGCGAAGCGCCGTGACTATGTCGGTTGCGAAGAAGAACGACGTAAACCCGGTGACGAGGTCGAAAGCGTCATCGTCGTAGGGAAGTGCTTCCATATCGCCAACACGCAGGTCTGCTTCGGGGACTCGTCGTCGCGCGAACTCGATCAGGGCCTCGGATGCGTCGAGACCGAACGCTTCGGCACCGCGGTCGGCCACGAGGCGTAGGAATGTGCCGACGCCACAGCCGATGTCGAGCACACGGTGACCAGGCTCGAGGGGAACGCGCTCGAGCGCCGCCTCGTAGCTCGGCAGGTGCTGATCCTCGCTGATTGCCCAATCGTCCGGCCGGGCTCCCCACAGTGGCCCCCAGCGCTCGGCGCTTCCGAGAGACTGCGTCGCGGACGTCATCGCCGGCTCCTTCTATAGACTACGATTCATAGGTATAAACTATGAAGCATAGTCATGTCAAGCACTGAGCTGAGTCTCTTCTCGTACGAGATCCTCGGCCTCGTCGGCCGCGAGGGAGCCGGGGCGCACGACCTGCTGCGGATGGCGCGACGAGGACGGATGCTCGACTGGGCCGGCGAGAGCCAGTACTACGCCGAGCCGAAGAGGCTCGCCAAGCTCGGCTACCTCGAAACGCGACGTGAGCCGGGCAAGACGCGGGAGCGCACGGTCTACACACTGACCGAGAAGGGGCTGCACGCGCTCCGCGAATACGCGAGGACGCCGGTTCGCTTCACGCCGCTCAAGAGCGATCCGTTGCTGCGGCTGCTGCTCTGTGACCTCGTCGGCGAGCCCGTCACCCGCGCCAGCCTGGTCACTCTCCGAGAAGACATCGCCGACCTGATGGAACGACTCGATGACGCGCAGGCGACGGCGCAGGCACTACCGCACCGAAGCAAGTACCTCTTACTCGTGACCGACTTTCTGCGACGTTATCTCGAGCTTCACCTCGAGCTCGTCGACGAGGTCGAGCGCGATTTCGCACCGGAGGAACCGCGGCAGGGATTGCCGGTGACGTAGATGATCGCGCGAAACCTTGGGATCGAGGACGATGCACTGGACGTTGGGGTCGGCTGGGTGACTGAGTTGGCCTAGTCCGATCGAGTCGGGGCGAACGTGGCCGAGCCGAAGCGTCGCTCGAGGTTCTCGAACTCGCGCAGTAGCGAGGCGTGCTGGCTTTCGAATTGCTCGTCGGGCTGGCGGGGCGCCTGGAACATGGTGAAGGTGAACGCGCTGCCGCCTGCCGGGGTGGCGACGACGCGGGTCGGGAAGCAGAGGAGCGCCTCCTCGGTCGGGCCAGCGAGCATGTCGATCACGCCTGACTGCGGGTCGGCGTGGATCTCGAAGAAGAACTCGCCAAGCCCGTTCACGATCTTGTGGCGGCCGTCGACGAGTTTTAGTTCGCGTGCGAACTCGGTTGCCCACTCCGGCAGTTTCTCGATGTCGGCGAGGTAAGCGAAGACCTCGTCGGGCAGCGTGTCGAGCGTGGTGGTGACTGTCTGGTGCCTCATGTCTCGATCCACTCCTTCAGTCCTTGCTTGACAGAAGCAAGCCGCCGTTCGCCCAGCCGCTCCTGCGCGAGGGCGCCGAGCTCGGCGAGCGTGCGCCCCGCCTCCGGCTCGAACCGGCGCGCCTTGGCGGTGAGGACGATGCGAAACGCGCGCCCGTCTTCGGGGTCAGGCTCGCGGCGCACGAGCTGGTCGCGTTCGAGCAGGCGCACCATCGTCGTGATCGTCTGCTTGCTCAGCCGCGCGCGCCGCGCGAGCTCTCCCATGCGCAGGCCGTCCTCTTCGAACAGCGGCACCAGGATCGAGCCGTAGCTGGGCCGCACTTCGCCCCAGCCGGCGGCGCGGAACCGCTCCTGCAGGAGCTCGTTCCAGCGCTGCGTTGCCTTGGCGAGTAGGAAGCCGAGATCGTCTCGATCCACATATAGTCTTATATCAGACTATTTTCCTGCTCACCATTCGGCTGGCTCGATCTGACCGACTTGGGTCAGCTCCTAGCGGGCCTGGTCGGCGGAGGTCTGGGCGGCAGCGTTCATGCTTCGCACCGCAGGCGGTCGCGGCCGCGTTGCAGCGCGCTGACGACGGCCGGCACGCCGTCGTCGAGCAGCTCGGCCACTTCGCGCGCCGACCAGTCGAGCACATTGACCGCGCCCGCGCCGTGCTCGAGCGGGTCTAATGCCCGGCCGCAGCAGGGGGCTCCTCGCCGCGACCAATCGGTCGCGGGTCGTGCGCGAAGGCCTCAAACAGCTCTCTGCGGATCGTCGGCGCAAGCAGTTGCGCGTAGGCACGTTCCGTGATCGTGGTGCTTGAGTGCCCAAGCAGTTTGCTATCGGTCTCGAGACGAAGCCCACGGTTGATGAGATCGCTGCCGAAAGTACGCCGGAGCGTGTGCGGACTGATGGAAGAGCGGTTCTCACCCGAAACCGTCCGAGGACAGCCACGGGCGTGACGGTCCTGACGCCTCGTCGCACAGCCACACGGAATCGGTCGAACACCGGCCTCGTACGCGACCCGCTTAACGACTCGCCACAAGTAGTTCGTCGTCATCGGCGTCGCACGACAGGTCGCGAGGACAGGCGTTTCAGGCGTCACGGTCATGCGCCGCCGGAGGAACTCAATGTGCTCGTGAATCAACGGGAGAAGCTGCGGCAGGAGCGGAACGGTTCGGGTAGCTGCAGCTGTCTTGCCCCCGCGAA
Organism: uncultured Actinomycetes bacterium; assembly: GCA_963716975.1. Classification (GTDB taxonomy): domain Bacteria; phylum Actinomycetota; class Thermoleophilia; order Gaiellales; family Gaiellaceae; genus GMQP-bins7. The sequence goes on from CAVQVA010000009.1 coordinate 45,214, forward strand.
CCGTCACGGCCTCGCACCCCGCCGTGAGATCAAGATCAACGATTGTAAGCGCCTGAGCCTCCGCGACACGAACGCCCGTGTACCGAAGAAGCCAAACGACGATTCGATGCTGATGAGCGCACTCCGCGTTGAGTAACGCGCGATCTTCGTGAGGACGCAGAAAGTCGTTCGGGCGCTGCGGGCACGCGGGGGAGTCAATTGTCCGTGCAGGGTTCCGCCGGGCAGTGCCGTTAGTCCCCACCAGAAGTTCCGAATGCTCAAGGTAGGCGAAAAACACCCGCAGCGCCCCGATCGTTCCCCGCAGCGTCGCTGGACTAGGGAGACGACCCCGACGGTTCTGAAACCCGGCTTCCCACTGGGTCAAGAACAGCTCAAGGTCCGCGGCGGCGAGATCGCTGGCACCACGGCTCCCAAGCCAATCCTCAAAGCTTCGGAGCGAGTACGCGTACTGACGCCGCGTCGAGGCGGCGCGGCCACGCCGACGGAGGTAGCCGTCAAAGCTCTGAAGAAGCTGCTGCGTCGTAACCTTGTGCGCTGAAAAACTACCCATTATGTAGACAATAATACCAAAGCGTAGCCACCCTCTTCCGATGGCGGCCTTACGCTTGCCCTGGATGGGGCGTCTGCGTCTTGCGGGTCTGGCTGAAGTCGCTGAGCTGCTCGGAGTCAACAAGCGTTCCGCGAGTCGATACGCACAACAACCCGACTTTCCCGAGCCGATAGCCAGGCTCGCGTCTGGGCCGGTTTGGAATGCAAACGAAGTCGAGGCGTGGGGCGCCGACCATGGACCATTTCGGCCCGGCCGCCCCGAAAAGCGACGGACATAGGGCTATCGCGGCACGAGAAAGGCCCGATCTCGGGTAACAAAGTCTCTCCAACATCGAGCCCGGTGTTGGCACTACGACGAGGTCCGACACGATTCTGCCTATTTGCAGGTAATTCGATGCGCCCGGGAGGATTCGAACCTCCGACCCGCGGATTAGAAGTCCGCCGCTCTGTCCCCTGAGCTACGGGCGCCTGGAGGAGAGAGTAGTCGGGGCGGAGGAGCAAGCGGCGGTGTCAGGGCGGGTCGAGTCGGGGCTGCATCGCCCCGTCACACGTAGGCGTCGCGTCTACTCGACCTTGGGTCCAGGAGGCACGTGAGCGACGTTCCGACCGACCGTTGCGCGCGTTGCCAGGGGAGACCCGTTGCTCTACAGTCAGGTCCCCGCGGAGCCAATGGGAGGTGGGCGGTGCCTCGGTTCGCGATCGAAACGACGGAGATCACCCCGCTGTCGCGGAGCCGGCGCCGGGACGGAACGGGCCGGGCTACGTGGCGAGCGCCCGCAACGGAGAGCCACCACTCGAGTGGAATGAGATCATGAGCGAGCACGACGAACTGCTACGCGCCCAACTGCTCGAACGCATCGACCGGCTCGAACGAGAACTCGAACGCCACCGGGAACTTGCTCAGCAAACGAGCAGACTGTTTCTCTTCGCGACGAATTACGCCGACTCGATCAGGGAGCGCGCGCGACGCGATGCCGAGGTTGCGCTGCGGAAAGCTCGAGAGAGGGCTACGAAGATCGTCGGCGACGCGGAATCGGACCGGAGACATGCCGAGAACGAGCTTCTCCGTCTGCAGGCTCTCACCGACGAGACTCGGAAGAGGCTCTCCGCGTTCACCACGGCGGCGCTGCAGGTCCTGAACGCCGAGGTCGAGACCGGGCGAGACAACGTGTCCGAGCGAACGCTCGGCGACCTCCAAGACGCCCTTCAGTCGCAGTTGAGCCCGGCTTCCGGTTCGGCACCCAGAGCATTTCCGAGTGCAGGGAGCCCGGAGCGGTAGCCGTCGCTCCTCGAAGCGTAGGCAACGATGAACTCGGGCGTCGCACCACTCCTCATCGGGTTCGCCGCAATAGGCGTGCTGTTGATCCCGATCGGAATGTTCTTCGCCGCCCGACGGCTCTTCGAGCGAACGCGATTGCGACCGAGGCGAGGAGAAGGGCGGGGATCCGAGCGCCAGGGAGCCGACCAGGGATGGGTCTATCGACCGCGTGCCCAGGGCGACGCGGGTGCGGAGCCGCCGAGCTCGAAGGCCCGGACAGGCACGGGAGACCCCAGCCCAGAGCGGCAGGATGACCCCGCGTTGCGTCGCGCCTCGCTCGCCAGGAGGAGAACGACGCTGCACTTCGGCTCGAGCAGCGCGAACGTGCCTCGCGTGCGCTGGGAGGAAGACGAGCCTCCCCACGGAGCGACGGACCTGCCAGCCGTAGAGCAGCACCGCGACGCGCCACTCCCCGAAGGTCCGTCGAACCTGGTGCGCAGTGCCGATGTCATCACCGACGACACACAAAGACAGGCGAGAGAAGTCTTGGAGAAGGCCGAGCTCGAGGCGCAGGCGGTCGTGGCCGCAGCACACGACGAGCGGACGAGGATCTTGGGGGAACTGGCGCGCGAGTGCGCCGCGGTCGAGGAAACACGGACGAAGCTCTCCGGCTTCCTGGCGGGCGTCCTGGATGAGATCGACGCCACTCCCTCCGTGCACGAGCCGAGCGCCGACGTACACGTTCTCAGCGAGGCACGAGACATGAAGACCGCCGCGCGCGCAGACCAGTAGGGCTCCGGCGGGCCGGCAGGGTCGGTCTGCCGAGACGGCGGCGAGGCCGATCCACTCCGTCAAGACATAAAGCGCCGGTCCTTTGACCGCAGGCCGCGCACAGGAATAGGCTGTTTCGGACCTCCGATCCAGGGGCCGTAGTCACGGTGTGTGGGGAGCGATGGGTTGAGGTGCAGATGATGTTCCGCTCGGGGACGGATGAGGCTGAAGGCAGGGTGGGGCCGGCAGAACGTCGAGCCCTGGTCCACGACGCGGGGCAGAGTGCCGCCCACCGTCGATCCCCGAACGGCACGCCGATCGCCGCGCGGGTCCTCGCCGCGGTCGACGAGCAGACGCTCGAGATCCTGAATCGACGCCGGCGGGCCAGCCATCGCGCATGCCGTGGGTGGCTTCTGCGGCGGCTCCTGCTGACCGCCGATCTCGTGGGACTCTCACTTGCGTTCCTACTGGCCACGGTGGTCGTCGGAGGGTTCGAGGGGCACGGGGAGCTCGCGCCCTGGGTCGAGGTCGGCCTCTTCCTGGCGACGCTGCCCGTCTGGACAGTGGCGGCGAAGCTCTTCGGGCTCTACGACCGCGACGACGTTCTGGCTGACCACTCGACGCTGGATGACTTCACGCGCGTGTTCCTCCTCGTGACCCTCGGGGCGTTCATCTTCGGCCTCGCGACGGGTTTCATGCAGACGAGCGTCGCGAAGGTGCTGCTCTTCTGGCTCTTCGGAATCCTGCTCGTCATGATCGGACGTGCCGTAGCCCGCCTCGGGATGCGGCACACCCTTGCGTACATCCAGAACGCTGTGATCGTCGGCGCGGGTGACGTCGGCCAGTTGGTGGCACGCAAGCTGCTCCAGCATCCCGAGTACGGGATCAACCTCGTCGGCTTCGTCGATGACCAGCCGACGGCTCGGCGCCCCGATCTCCGCCACCTCACGGTGATCGGAGCGTCCGAGGAGTTGCCCGAGATCGTCCGTGTCCTCGGTGTGGAGCGCGTGATCGTCGCGTTCTCGAATGACGACGCCGAGCGCACACTCGATCTGATCCGCTCGCTGAAGCATCATGAGATCCAGATCGACATCGTCCCGCGACTGTTCGAGATCGTCGGCTCGAACGCCCACCTGTATGCCCTCGAAGGGCTGCCGATGCTCGGCCTGCCTCCGGCCAGGATCCGCCGCTCGTCGATGCTGTTGAAGCGCTCGATGGACGTCGTCGGCGCATTGCTCCTCCTCGTCGTGACGGCTCCGCTCTTTGCGTTCGCCGCCTGGAGGATCAAGCGGGAATCGCCGGGACCTGTCTTCTTCCGTCAGCGGCGACTTGGCATGAACCAACGCGAGTTCACGCTCCTGAAGTTCCGGACGATGCGGCTGGACGCCGATGACGAGCCCCACCGCCAGTACATCAAGGCGACGATGGAGGGCCGGGCTGCGCCGAGCTCGGACGGGCTGTTCAAGCTCGACCGGTCGGATGCGGTCACCGGGTGGTTCGGCCGATGGTTGCGGGCGACCAGCCTGGACGAGCTTCCCCAGCTCATCAACGTGCTCCGTGACGACATGTCCCTCGTCGGCCCGCGCCCGTGCCTTCCCTACGAGGTGGAACAGTTCGCCCCGCAGCACTTCGAGCGCTTCCTCGTCCCGGCCGGTATGACGGGCGCCTGGCAGGTGATCGCACGTGGCCATTCCACGTTCGCCGACGCGCTCGACATGGATGTGCTCTACGCGCGCAGCTGGTCCCTCAGTCGGGATATCTCTCTTGCCCTCCGGACCCCGCTCCAATTGCTACGGGCACGGGCGACGGCTTGAGCCAGCGCTGGCCCGAGGCGACGGACAACGGCATCGATCCGGTGCGGGTGGCCGTGGTCGGGCTCGGGTACTGGGGGCCGAACCTCCTGCGCAACTTCTACGGCCTCTCCGAGGCCGAGGTGGTCTGGGCCTGCGATCCGCGAGAGGAAGCATTGCGCGCAGTCGCACGTCGCTACCCTGCCGTGCCGCGGACGACTGCGCTGGCCGAGGTTCTCGACGATCCAGCGGTCGAGGCGATCGCCATCGCTACGCCTGTCTCGACGCACTTCGACCTCACGCTCTCCGCTCTTCGAGCCGGCAAGCACGTGCTGGTCGAGAAGCCCCTCGCCGCCTCGTCGAAGCAGGCTGTCGAGCTCCTCCGCGAAGCAGCCGACCGTGATCTCGTCCTGATGCCCGGCCATACGTTCCTCTACAGCCCGCCCGTGATCCTGATCCGCGACATCATCGACTCGGGTGAGCTGGGCGAGATCTACTTCATCTCGACGAGCCGCGTGAACCTCGGCATCCACCAGCCCGACGTCAGCGTCGTCTGGGACCTCGGACCGCACGACTTCTCGATCCTCCGCTACTGGCTCGGCGAGCCGCCGGCCAAGGTCTCAGCGATGACGAGGGGTTGCGTGATCCCGACGACGCCGGACGTTGCCTTCATCGACCTCGTCTTCGAGTCGGGCACGATCGCGCACGTCGAGCTCGCCTGGCTCGCCCCGAGCAAGCTCCGGAGGACGACGATCGTCGGCTCCCGGAAGATGGTCGTCTACGACGACACGAGCAGGGAGCCGGTCAGGATCTTCGACTCCGGGGCCGACCTGCCCGATCCGGGGACGTTCGGCGAGCATCACCTCAGCTATCGCACCGGCGACATCCTGTCGCCCAGGGTGGACACGACCGAGCCGTTGTCATGCGAGCTGGCCGACTTCTGCAGGGCCGTCAGGGACGGTTCTGAGCCACGGTCGTCGGGTGAGCTCGGTCTCGACGTCGTCCGGATCACCGAGTCCGTCGATCGTTCCCTGTCTCTCGGCGGACGCCTCGTCCCCGTCAAGCGGTCGGTATCGCGCACGCGCTGAGCGCGAGGGCGACGCGCTCGATCTCGGACGACTCGAGCTCTGGGAACATCGGCAACGACAAGAGCTCCTCGGCCCATGCTTCCGTTGCCGGGAAGTCGCCCCTCGAGTACCCGAGATCGGCGAGGGCGGGCTGAAGGTGAAGTGGCAACGGGTAGTGGAGCCCGGTCTCGATGCGCTCTGCGGCAAGAGCCGCACGCATCTCGTCGCGTTTCTCCGAGCGGATGACGTAGAGGTGCCAGACGTGCTCGGCCCACGGCGCGGGGCGGGGCGTTCGGACGTCTGCGCTCGCGAGGGCGTTCTCGTAGGCGGCAGCGTGATGTCGCCGCAGGGCGTTCCAGCGGTCGAGGTGCCGGAGCTTGACCCGTAGGACCCCGGCCTGGATCGAGTCCAGCCGGTCGTTCCAGCCTTTGATCACGTGCGTGTACTTGCCCGACCGGCCGAGATCGCGTAGCAGCCGGATGCGCTCCGCGACCTCCTCGTCGTCGGTCGTCACGGCGCCCCCGTCGCCGTAAGCACCGAGGTTCTTGCTCGGGTAGAAGCTGAAAGCGGCCGCCCGCCCGAGGCCGCCGACCCGACGTCCCTTGTAGCGGGCGCCGTGCGCCTGACACGCGTCCTCGACGAGGGCGAGATCGTGTCTCGCGCAGAGCTCCAGCAGGGGATCGACATCGGCGGGCTGACCGTAGAGGTGAACGGCCATGATGGCCCGGGTCCGCTGGCCGATCGCGTCCGCAACCTTGCCGACATCGAGGGTCGCTGTCGACTCGTCGCAGTCGACGAGCACTGGCCGAGCGCCGAGCCTGAGGACCGGAAGGACGCTGGCGATGAAGGTGTTGGCGGGAACGATCACCTCGTCATCCTCCGAGACTCCGAGAGCCTCGAGCGCAAGCCCGAGCGCCCCCGTGCCGGAGGAAGCGCCGATGCAGTGGCGGGTCCCGCAGTACTCGGCGAACTCCTCCTCGAAGAGCGCGACCTCCTCCCCGAGTATGTAGCGCGCGGAGGCGACCGCCCTCAGCAGCGCCGCGTCGATCTCGTCCTGGATCGAGAGGTACTGGCGCTCGAGATCCAGCAGCGGGAGCATCGCCGCACGATTCTGCACCAGTCCGCAGTCAAGGGTTGAATGAAGCGTCGGACGACCCCTGGCGCGTCGTTGGCCGAGCGGGGTTGCCGACGACCGTATGACCAGGCATGACGTCGTGTGTGACGACGGCGCCTGCGCCTACCAGCGCACCAGCGCCGATGCGGACACCCGCGAGTATCACAGCGCCGGACCCGAGTGACGCTCCGCGCTCCACGACCGTAGGAAGCAGCTCCCAGTCGCCGCTCACGCGCGGGTACCTGTCGTTGATGAAGAGGACGCCATGGCCGACGAAGACCTCGTCCTCGATCTCGACCCCTGTGCAGATGAACGCGTGACTCTGGATCTTGCAGCCGGCGCCGATTCGCGCTCCTCGCTGGATCTCGACGAAGGGCCCGATGCGGGTGTTGTCGCCGATGGTGCAGCCGTAGAGGTTCGTGAAGGGATGGACGACGACGTTCTCGCCGAAGCTCACACCGTCGATCAGGCGGTACGGCACGTCGTTGACTGGGTGGTCGCCCAACGCCGAGGGACGACGCCGCTAGGCCCGGCGCGTGCCGCGAGCCCACACGCCGCTCGGAATCGTGTGCGCCATCGGATGGACGTCCAGCCAGCGATCCGCGTACTTGACCGGCTGAACCAGCCAGCGGGCGATCGGGCGCGCGAGCCGGTAGACCTTTTCGCTGCGACCCGAGACGAGGAACGCCAGGAACTCGGAGCTGATCCAGGCCATGGCAGACGCCGGCCCCACAGCGACGCCACTGTCGTCGACGTCGAACGCGTAATCCTCCAGTTCGGCTCGGAGCCCCTGCTCGGTGTACCGCCGGAAGTCGCCTGGAGCCGGGTGATAGCCCTGCATGAACGGAACCTCCACGAAGAGCGAGCCGCCCGGCTTGATGACGCGATGCAGTTCGACGAACGTCAGGCGCGCATCGCGAACGTGCTCGAGAACCGCCTGGAGGATGGCGGCGTCGCAAGAGGCATCCGCGACTGGGAGCCTCTCGGCCACGCCCACCAGGTCCACTTCCGGCAGCGGCTCGACGTCGACGTTGATCACATTCGGGCCGTAGCGGCGTCTGCCGCCGCCGACATTGACGATCACGGCATCGCCAGGGAGGCTCGCCACAAACCCCGCTACGAGGCACCTCCGGTTCGGTGACCGGTACGTGAGGTCGGGGCACAGGTGCTCCCGATGGCCGGCAGCGAACTCCCGCACGCTGGTCGGCAAGAGCCGCAGCGATCCCGGATACCACCTCTCGTCGAGGGCGAGCACCTCGGCCCTGAGAAGGATCGGCACCCCGCTCGGTGATCGTCGATAGCGCCGGCCACAACCCGAGCAGCGCACGCTGTCGAGATCCCACACGAGCACTCGGCGGCACTCGGGCACGCCGCAACCGCGGAACTCTCTCGGGCGCTCCTGTCCCGCCAGCAACCATGTGCCTCCCCGTCGGACGGCGCGCACGCACAACTCGGAATCGATCGCAGAGCATACTCATCGCGGTTCCGGAGGCGCTCGGCCGTAGAGCGTCGAGTCGCGCCTCGGCGGGGTCAAGCCGCGCGACGACGTCGCCGTTCGACGGACGTCCGGACGCGACGGTCGGCGACCAGAACAGAGTAGAAACAGCCTGGATGCGGACACGTCGCGGGGAGGCGATCGGCGACGATCAGGGGAGCTCGCCTCCGGGCAGGGAGCGACCGCGAACGAAGGGTCGTTGATGCCTGAGCCGTTCTCCGTCATCTGCCTCTCGTCGCAGGACTGGCGAGATCGCGCTTCCCACGAATCGCCAGCAGATCATGCTTCGCGCCGCGCGGCGGGGTCATGACGTCCTCTACGTGGAGACCGGCTTCTTCCTCGGTCGCCATCTGTGGGCCCTTCTGCGCGACCGCGAGGCGGCGCTCGCTGGCGTCGCGTCTTCTCTCCGGCGAAGGAGGTCGTTCCGGGCGTGTGCGTGCGCAAGGCGCTGAACGTCCTTCCGTGGCGCGTGAGGTTCCGACTTCCGAACACCGTCAACTGCGCGGTGACCGCCCGACTGGTCCGGCGGCTCGCGAACCGGTCTGCCGCAGCCGGTCGTGCTCTGGATCTACGATCCCGGCTCGGCACCGATGGCCGGCGCGTGCGGCGAGGAGTTCGCCGTCTACGACTGCGTCGACGACTACGTCGAGCAGACGACCTCCGCGCGGGGTCGAGCGATGGTCGTCGACCGCGACCGAATCGCCGCCCTGCGGTCGCGACTCGTCTTCGCCACGAGCACGACGATGTACGAGCGTCAGCGCCGCCTGAACCCGCGAACGCATCTCGTTCCGAACGTCGGCGACTACGAGCACTTTGCGCGGGCCGCGGACCGGTCGATCGTCTCGCCCGATGTCGCCGACCTACCACGGCCGGTGCTCGGCTTCGCCGGCAACTTCCTCCCGTCCAAGGTCGACTTCGACCTGCTCGAGCGGATCGCAGCAGGCGCGGCGGGAGTGGACGCTGCTCCTCATCGGGCCGGCGACGCCCGGAACCGAACGTCTCTGGAGCGACTCGGCTCGTTCACCAACGTCCGCTGGCTCGGTCCCAAAGCCGTATTCGGAGCTGCCCCGCTACGTCGCGGCGTTCGACGTCGGGTTGATCCCCTACGTCGAGAACGACTACACACGCAGCTGCTTCCCCCTCAAGCTGTACGAGTACCTCTCGGCGGGAAAGCCGGTCGTGGCCAGCGGTCTTCCGGAGCTCGCGGGAATGGAGCCGGACGTCACTCTCGTGGACGGGGCCGCGGCGTTCGTGGACGCGATCGAGGCTGCTCTCGGGCTCCTCGGCGAGACAGACCGGACACGGCGGATGCAGGTCGCCTCGCGCAACAGCTGGGAGGCGCGGACCGAGAGGCTGCTCGGGCTGATCCAGCACGAGCTCGAGACTCCCGAGCGGGCGAGTCGGTAGATGGACATCCTCGTCACGAGTGGCACCTGGTATCCGGAGCGAAACGGCGTGGCGCGCGTGGCGACGGAGGTTGCACGCAGGCTGGCTCAGCGCGGTCACGCGGTGACGGCGCTCGTGCCGCGCGCTCCCGGCCTGCCGGCCGAAGAGCGCGAGGGCTCGCTCGTGGTTCGCCGTGTGATCGAGCGCGGCCGGTTGCCGCTGACCATCAAGGACGTCCTCGAGACGCGCAGGCACGTCCGCGGTCTCGGGCCCTTCGACGTCGCGCTCGCGCACGGTTCCATGACGGCCGTGGGGCTCGCTCGCGCGCGTCTCCCGGCGCCGCTCGTGCTCGTCTTCCACGCGTCACATGCACGTGAGCTCCGCTTCACCCGCCCACGGCTGCGCTGGGGCCGCGATCGGCTGGTCGCATACCTGAACGAGCCGATCACCCTGGCGCTCGAGAACGCGGCCGTCAGACGCTCTGCACGAATCCTGGCCCTGAGCGAGTACAGCGAGAGGCTGATCGCCACCGATCATCCCGCGCAACTCGACAAGGTCCGAGCAGTGTCCGGTGGGGTCGATGTCGACTGGTTCTGCCCAGAAGACGGGCGGCAAGCCGCCCGAGAGCGGCTCGGCCTCGATCGGGCGCAGCGGTTGCTCGTTGCCGTCCGCAGAGCGGAGCCGAGGCTGGGTCTCGACCGACTCCTCCGTGCGGTCGCATCGCTCGACGAAGGGGACACCGTCGCGCTCGCCGTCGTCGGCGGTGGGCTCTTGACGGACGAGCTCGTGCGGTTGAGCGGCGAGCTGGGGCTCGACGACCGAGCGCGCTTCGTCGGGCGCGTGGAGGAGAGCGAGCTGCGAGACTGGTATCGCGCTGCCGACCTCGTCGTCCTCCCGACGGTCGCGTACGAGGGCTTCGGGATGGTCACGGCGGAAGCCCTCGCGACCGGTACGCCGGTCGTCGGCACCCCGGTGGGCGCGACGCCGGAGCTCCTCGAGCCGCTCGATCCGCGGCTCGTCGCCGCCGGCTCGGATCCGGACGCGCTCGCCGCTGCGATCCGTAACGCCTTCACGTTCGCGGATGACAGAGTTCGGAGAGCGCTGCCGTGCGTATGCGGTTGCCCGCTTCGACTGGGACCGGGTCATCGTGGGATGGGAGGACGCGCTCACGGACGCCGCGCTGACGCCTGACACTGTTCGATCCCAGGTGGGTCGGGCATGAGCAAGCCCGAACAGCCCGAGCAGCCTGATCCGGAGACATCGTCGTCGCTCGAAGGACGGGCTCTGCGCAGCACGGGGTGGGTGGCGCTCGGGCTCGGTGTCAGCCAAGTGGCGTCGCTGCTCGCGTTGTACGTGCTCGCGCGCATCCTCGACCCGGAGGACTTCGGTCTCGTCGCGCTCGCCTGGACGGTCCTGTACTTCGTCGAGCAGATTCAGGAGACGGGAGTCGGGTCGGCGCTCATCCATCGACGAGGGGACGTGAAAGAGGCTGCGGCATCGGCGCTCCTGTATGCGCCCGTTCTCAGCGTTCTTCTCTACCTGGTCGTCTTCGCGGTCGCCCCAACGGTCGCTCGATTCCTGCACTCTCCGGATCTGGTCGACGTGCTGCGCGTGATGGCGCTCGTGCTCGTCTTCCGCGGGCTCGCCGTCGTCCCGGGCGCGATCCTGGAGCGGAACCTCGACTTCCGCTCGAGGACGATCGCGGAGCTCGCCGCCGCTTTCACGCAGATCGCCGTGTTCGTCGGCCTCGCGGTCGCCGGTTTCGGCGTGTGGAGTCTCGTGCTCGGAAATCTCATCGCTGCCGCCGTGCAGACCGCCCTCTACTGGCTCCTCGTCCCGTGGCTTCCTTCACCGCGGCTCGCAAGTCGTCGAATCCTGTTCGAGCTGATGCGCTACGGCCGTTTCGTCGGCGCCCACAACATCCTGGTCGTCGTCAACAACACCGTGGACAACGTCGTCGTGAGCAGGGTGCTCGGCACCGCCTCCGTCGGCCTCTACTCCGTTGCCTTTCGACTGGCCAGCTTTCCGAACTCGGTGATCGGGGTCATCGTGACCCGACCGATGTTCGCGGTCTACTCGACGCTCCAGCACGATCTTCCTGCCGTCCGCGGTGCCTATGTTCGCACCTTCCAGCGGCTTGCCCTGTTGTCGCTTCCGGCAAGCGTGGGTGTTGCCATCGCAGCGGAGCCGATCGTGCGCATTCTCCTCGGGGACAAGTGGCTCCCCGCCGTACCGGCCCTGCGCATCCTCGCCGTCTACGCACTGATCAAGCCGTTCGGCGCGGTGTCCGCTGAGGCGCTCAAGGGGATCGGCGCTCCCCAGTGGACCCTCGTGTTCGACGTCACGTACATCGCCGTCGTGATCCCTGCGCTCGTCGTGCTGACGCGTGGGTTCGAGCTCGCGGGCGCGGCGACCTCGATGGTGCTGGCGATCGCCGCGGCGACGCTGCCGGCCGTGGTCGTCACTGCCCGGAAGGTGCGGCTGAGCGCGATGGACCTCGGGCGGGCACTGGCCCCGTCCGCACTCTGCTCTGCCCTCCTGGCAGCCTGTCTTCTCGCGCTGCTTCCGCAGAGCCAGTCGATGCCGCCGGCCGCCGGTCTCGCTCTGCTCGTCGCGGTCGGGCTCGTCGTGTACGTCGTCGACGACGGCGATGTTCGCGCGCAGCGTCATCATGCCGATGTGGGGCAGCCTTCGCAGCGAACGGGACGGCTGAGGCCGGTAGCGGGAGCTCAGCCGCGGTGGACCTGAGCTTCGTCGCGACCACGAGCGTGTGATACGCGAACCACTTCGTGATCCGAGTGCGGTCGCTCGAGCCAGGGAAGCTCGACCGTCGTGTACATCGGGACGACGAAGTAGTGACCTCGACCCTCGACGACCTCGATGCGGCATCCCAGACTCTTCAGCTTTCGGATCAGGCCGAGGAAGATCAGTGGATGGTTGATGGGTTGGCCGACTTCGTGATAGGGACGGCCGATGAGCTTCCGGTAGACGCGCGAGACCCCCACGAGACTCAGGTAGTTCGGCGTCGTGACGACGAGGCGCCCGCCGATCTTTGCGACTCGAACCAACTCCAGGAGCCCCCGGTCGGGGTCCGGCACGTGTTCGAGCGTCTCGAGGCTCATGGCCACGTCGAACGTCTCGGTCTCGTACGGGATCGCCTGAATGTCCGCGACGACGACGTCGCAGTGGGACAGACCCGCCAGGCGCCGCCGGGCGATCTCGACGGCCTTGGGCGAGAAATCGGCTGCGACGAGATCCGCACCCTGTTGTTGCAGGTAGCGGGCGAAGCCACCACGTCCACAGCCGATCTCTATCACCTTGAGCCCGGCGACGTCGCCCGAGCTGCTCACGCGCCAACACGTGCCACGGGGCCTCATAGTGATCGTCCTCCGGGACGTCATGCTCCGCGTGCCAGCGGTCGTACTGCTCTCGGACGCTCTCCGTGCTTCCGGACGACCGCCCTCGGCGCCGCTCGCCGGCGAAGAGAATGCGTGGCAGGGGGCTCACTCGGCGAGAATAGCCTGAACACGCAGGTGATCAGGGTATTGGGGTTGGCGGCTCCCTTCCGCCCACGTATTCTCATGATCCGTGACCGCGGGAGACGTCTATCGGGCGCTGTGGCGCCACAAGCTCTTCATCGTCGTGCTCACTGCGGCGTGCGTCGCCGGCGCGTGGTATGCGACGTCCCGGCAGGAGCGCATCTACGAAGCGTCGACGCTGGTTCGCGTCCAGCAGCGGGCAACGATCCCGGGCGACACCCTCGCGGCGCTCGAGGCGTCCGAGCGCCTCTCCCAGACCTATGTGAAGATCATCGAGTCGGGCGCGTTGACGGATGCGGATCGCCGCCCGCGCGGCCAAGAAGGGGTCGGCTGCCAACGTGTCGGACGTGAGCTCTCCGGGGCACCGGTCGAGGGGGTAGCGCTGCTCTGGATCTCGGCCCGGAGCACGGATCCCGCCACGGCGGCGGTCGTCGCGAACGCGGCCCCGTCCGTCCTCCGGAGTTCGCCCGGACGAGCTCGGCTCCCCGACCAGATCGTGACGGTCAAGCCCGCCACGCACGCCACGCTCTCCCGTCGAGCCGAACACGAGGCTGAACGTCGGCCTGGCGTTTCTCCTGGCGCTCGTCTTCAACAGCGCCCTCGTGCTGTTGTTCGAGGTGTTGCGCGATCGTCTGCCCGCGTCCGAGGAGCTCGGAACCGAGTTGGGCTACCCGGTCCTCGTGACGATTCCGACGTTGCGCCTGCGTCGCATGAAGGACGTGGAGTGGCGAAGGAGGAAGGTGTCCTCACGGTCAGCCCGAGCGTGCCCGCCCCTCCAGGACGGCGAGGGCGGCCTTGACCGGAGAAGCCGACGACGGAATGAGCAACCGTTCCCTGGTCGAACCGGACTCGAGCTCCGCGGAGCCCTTCCGGGCACTCCGCCTCTCGATCGAGACGAAGCGAAGCATGAGAGAGACGACGGGGCTCGTGTTCACGAGCCCTCGCCGACTGGACGGCCGGTCGACGATTGCCGCCAACTACGCAGTCGTCACTGCTCTGATCCAGCGGCCGGTGCTGCTGATCGACGCCGACATGCGCAACCCGAGCCTCCACGAGATGTTCGATCGCCCTCGTGCGCCCGGGCTCGTCGAGGTGCTGCGCGACGGGCTCGACCCAGGGAGGTCGCGCATACGTTCCCGACACTGGGCGGACTGCACGTGCTGACATCCGGCTCGCAGGCGCCGAGTCCGGGCGACGTGGCCGCCTCGGCCGCCATGGGGGAGCTGCTCCACCGCGCGTACGACGAGTACGAAGCAGTCGTGCTCGACTCGCCGGCGGTGCTGAGCGCGGCCGATGCCTCCGGTCTCGCGTCGCATTCGGGGACGGACGTGGTGATGGTCGTCAATCGCGCGACGAAGCGACGTCACGTCGTGAGCGCCCTGCGCAAGCTCGTCCAGACCGAGGCGAACGTGCTCGGCCTCGTCGTGAACCGGGAGGGCACTCTGGCGGCGGATTTCGGCTAGTAGAGGTTCGTGCGCGCACTACGGCAGACGGCCGCTCGCTATCGGGCTGGTCAGCGGCCCTTGCGCTCGTGAACGTCGGCCTCGGGGCGCATGCTCACGACCGCGCGCACGGAAGGCACGACGCTGGCCGTCCTTCCGCTGATTCTGCTGGCGCTCGCCGTCCTCATCGCCTCCGACCGCGCGGTGCTCGTCTTCGCCGCGATCGGACTGTGCTTGCTCGGACCCCTTCCGTTCGCCGAGCCGCTGCCGTTCCCACCCCCGTTCCAGCTCTACCTCTCCGACGTTCTCGTCGTCCTCGCGGTCGGCTCGTGGCTCGGCGCCCGTCTGATCGACCGGCAAACGACGGGCCTATCCGCGCTCCGGACGCGCGTTCTCGGCTGGCCGTTGGTGCTCTTCGGTGTCCTTCTCTTCATCGCCGTCCTGCGCGGCCACGACGCTGACGGGACGAGCCTCGTGAGCGTCCCGATGCGCTTCTTCCTGTACGCCGGCATCGCATTCGCGCTCACCGATCTCGAGCCTCGCAGGGCGTATCGATGGCTCGTGATCGTGTTCTACGGAGGAACGATCTGGCAGGTGATCGTCGGGGCTCCACGATCTTGCCACCGGAACCGCCGCGACAGGCTCGGTGCTTCTGTCGAGCGGGGGCGAGCGCGTCCTTGCCGGAAGCACGGCGATGTTCATGGCGGGAGCGCTCCTGCTCGCGCTCCTCAATCTCGAGCTGGATCGACGTGCGCGGCGGACCGCGCTTCACCTCGTCATGGCGGGACTCGCCACCTTCGCGCTGATCCTCACCTTCCAGCGAACGACCTTCGCCCTCGTCCCGCTGCTCGTCCCGCTGCTCCTGCTCGCCTTCAGGCACGCACGCTGACGAGCCCTGTCATTCCTCCCGCTCTGCGCGCCGTTCATCGTGCTCGCTGTGCTGCTGGTTCCACGAGCCGACCCGCACCTCTTCCCGACGCTCGCGGACCGACTCACTGCCAACCCGACGACGGATACGGCCGTCGACGTGGCGCGAGAAGGCGATCAGCGCCGTCTTCCGCCAGATCGACGAGGCCCCGATCACCGGGGTGGGTTTCGGGCGAACCATCACGCTTCGAAGTCGCGGGTCAGCGCCTCACGATGGCTCCCGATCCGCACAATCAGTTCCTCTACCTCTGGGCGGGGGGAGGCCTGCTCCTTCTCGGGAGCTTCGTGCTTCTGCTGGTCGTCTATCAGCTCGAGTCGTGGCGACGGTTCAGGACCGCCACGAGGGAGGAGCGCCGCCTCATCTTCTGGGCGGTATCGTTCTGGCTTCTGTTCGTCGTCAACAGCATGACCGGCATCGTGCTCACAACGCCGCCCTTGCTCCTGGTCTTCTGGATCCTTATGGTGTTGCCGATGATCGTCCGCCCTGGGGAGAGCGGCGATGCCACGTCGGCGTAGGCGACTACTGCCGATTGCGGCCGCGGCAGTCCTGGCCGCGACGACGTTTCTCGCGCTGCTCTCGGGAGCGCCGTCGGGTGCCACGCCCGCTGCTCACCTCGGCGACCGCGCCACGCGAGGTGCGGCAGGCCGCACGTGCGGACAATCACGGCTTCCCACGCACGCTCTCGTTCTGGAAGTGCATCAACCCACAGAGCCTCGCGCGCTACGACATGCTCGTCGGCTTCGGCTACTGCCCGATCGGCGAGATGAAGCGAGGGAACCCGAACGGCGTGTTCCTGCTCACACCGGGTCTCTTTCCTAGCAATGGGGCCGACAACGGCGGCATGAGCGTGACGTACGGTAGTGGTCTCTGGCATTGGGGGCCGGGCGACGTGTGGCCGAACGGCGGGTGCGACAAGCTGGCCGGGGGAGTCAACCTGGGCTGTATGCGCCCGTTCGACGTCCAGTACGACCCCCTGCGGAACGCCAACGGCACGGCCGCTCTCATCGAGAACGGCACCTCCGGTCATCCGGGATGGAATCTCTCGGATCCTCTCGGCAAAGGCACTCGCGAGCTCGTCGCGAAGTTCTTCGCCTACACCGCGAAGGTGGGCGGCCTGTACGCGGACGGCTGGGACGGCGCGTTCTCCGACAACTGGATCTACGGCGTCATCGGCCAGAGCTGGGCGTACGGTCCGACCCTCGATACCGATCGCGACGGGAACGTGGACGACTACGCCGTGCTACGGAAGCGTTGGGATGACGGGCTCAACGAGGTCGGCGAGCGCATACGCTCCTACCTCCCGGGCAAGATCGTCGGCGGGAACGGCAACTGGTACGCGACGAAGTACGGGTATCACGGTGCAGATCCCGAACGGTTGGCTGAAGACCTCCAACCTGACGATGGTGGAGAACGTCGACGACCACTTCTACAACGGCTCGACGGCCGCGGTGGATCTCGCTTCGCGCTGGCTCGGGTTCCGGGACCCCGAAGGGATGCCCCGCTACCTCCTCTTTCAGCAGGCCGCGCGTACGAGCTCTGGTGACAAGCTCGTCGTTCCCCAGGGCGTCGATCCGAACGAGGCGAAGTACATGCTCGATCCCGGTGTGTTGCGTTCGATGCGATGGGGGTTGACCCTCGCTCTCGTCGCGGGCGCGTACTACGAGATCATCGCCCAGGGCCACCACGAGACCCGCTGGTGGTATGACGAATACGACGGAGGGAAGGGCGTCCGTCGCCGCGGGTATCTCGGGCAGCCGGTCGCTCGGCCGGTTCGAATCCAGCGCGACGGCGTCTGGCGACGCGATTTCGCGCACGGCATCGCCCTCAACAACTCGACCTCGAAGACCGTGACGATCAAGCTCAGGCGCGCATACCGGCACTTACGGGGCACGCAGAATCCGCGATTGAACGACGGCAGGCTCGTGACGAGGGTCACGCTCGCGGCTCACGACGGCCTCATTCTGCTCAACGCGAAGCAGCCCAAGAACACCAAGTGACCGAGCTCGCGGCTGCGCCCTCGAGCCGAAATGAAGGTGAGGGAGGCTCGCCCAGGGTGCTCCTGGTCACGAACATGTACCCGACGGACGAGCAACCCTGGTTCGGCTGTTTCGTCCGCGACCAGGCGGAGGACATCGAAGCGCTCGGCGTCGACGTACGCGTCTTCAGCTTCGACGGTCGGCAGGACTGGCAGAACTACGTGCGTGCAGCGCGAGGGGTCCGGCGGCTAGTGTCGGAAGAGAGCTTCGACGTCGTGCATGCGCACTACGGCCTCACCGGCGCCGTCGCTGCCGTTCAGCGGAGGGTGCCCCTCGTGACGACGTTCCACGGCAGCGACTACAACGGCTGGTCGATGTGGCAGCGCCGCGTCTC
Source organism: uncultured Actinomycetes bacterium (assembly GCA_963716975.1). Lineage (GTDB taxonomy): Bacteria > Actinomycetota > Thermoleophilia > Gaiellales > Gaiellaceae > GMQP-bins7. Next base: position 62,923 of record CAVQVA010000009.1, read on the forward strand.
GAGGATCGTCGCGCGACGCTCGACCTCGATCGTCACGAGCGAGGACGGACGCCGTGCGCTCGGCCGCCCGTCGGCCACCGTCATCCCGTGTGGCGTGGACACCGAGCTCTTCGCGCCGATCGACCGCGTGGCTGCCCGCCGCGAGCTCGGATGGGAGGAGGGCGGGAGCTACGTGCTCTTCCCCGGGAGTCGCGCCAACCGACGGAAACGAGCCGATCTCTTCGACGCGGCTCTGGTCGAGGCACGGAAGGCGATGCCTTCCCTTCGGGACGTAGCCCTGGAGGGCATGTCGCGCGACCGCGCGGCGCTTGCCCTGAACGCAGCCGACGTGATGCTCATGACCTCCGATCGCGAAGGTTCGCCCGTCACCGTGCGCGAGTCCCTCGCCTGCATGACTCCAGTGGTCTCGGTCGACGTGGGAGACGTCGTGGGTGTGCTCGCGGGGCTGCCAGGGTGCTCGATCCACCCACGCGACCCCGAGAAGCTCGCCGGCGGTGTGCTCGACTCCCTTCGCACCGACCGTCATGAGGCGCTCCGCCGACGCGCGGAGGAAACCTCGAGGCACGCGGTCGCGCAGCGGGTCTTGGCCGTCTACCAGAGCGTCGTGGCCGCCTCGCGCACGTGAACTCCGATCCGGGACGACGCCGGCTCTGCATGATCGTGCATGGGCCTTTTCCACCCGATCCACGGGTGGCGCGCGCGGCGGCCGTCGCAGTGGAGCAGGGGTGGGAGGTCGATGTCCTGGCCATGCGTCAGCCCGGGCAGCCCGCGGACGAGCTGGTAGCGGGCGCGAGGGTCACACGGTTGCCGATTGCGCATCGGTGGGGCGGTGGGGCAGGCCAGGTGGTGCGTGAGTACCTCGGATTCACCTTCCTCGCGTCCGTCCGTGCTGCCCTGCTTGCGGCCGACCGCCGCTACGACGTGGTGCACGTCAACAATCCCCCCGATTTTCTCGTCCTCTCCGCGTTCGTGCCGAAGCTTCTGGGCGCGCGGGTGATCTTCGACGTCCACGATCTGACGCCCGACATGTTCGCCATGCGGTTCGGCGGACGAAGAGGAGCCCACCAGGCCGACCGCCTGTTGCGCCTGATCGAGCGCGCGGCGACCGGCTTCGCCGACGCGGTCATCACGGTTCACGAGCCCTACCGCAGAGAGCTCGTCTCGCGAGGCGTGGCCCCCGAGAAGATCGTCGTCGTCATGAACACGGTCGACGAGCGCCTGCTTCCCCCCACTCGCGCGCGCTCCGGCACCCATGGCTTCCGGGTCGTCTACCACGGCACTATCACTCCGCACTACGGCGTCAACCTCCTCGTCGAGGCAGTCGCGAGAGTCGTCGACGAAGCAGAGGACATCCGGCTCGAGATCTACGGGGACGGCGACGCCCTGCCTGGCGTCCGCAAGCTCGCCGCGGAGCTCGGGATCACCGACCGCGTGTGGCTGAGTGGTGGATTCCTCTCCTCAGGAGGAAGTCGTCTCCCGCGTCCGGTCGGCGTCGGTCGGCGTGATCCCCAACCTGCCGACGGCGCTCAACCGCTTCGCGCTCTCGACGAAGCTGTTTGAGTACGTCGCCGTGGGCGTGCCCGTCGTAGCAGCCGATTTGCCGACGATCCGCGAGCACTTCAGCGACGAGGAGGTCCTCTTCTTCCACGCGGGAGACGCCCGCTCGCTGGCGTCCGCGCTCGCGTCGCTCCGCCTCGACCCGGCTGCGGCTGCGGCGCGCGCAAGAGCCGCCCTGGAGCGCTACGAGCAGTACCGGTGGGCCGCCAATGCTCAGCGCTACGCGAAGCTCCTCGACAGCTGCGCACAGCCGCGGAGTCGCCGGCGCTCTCGGCATCCGGCATGAGTTCGAGCCCTCCTTCGTCCATGGCCTCTCGACGGCCGGTGACGCAGGTATGGCTCAGTCGATGCAGCTGAGAAAGACGGTCACGAGCCGCCATGCGTTTCGTCGGCTGCGGACATCGAGGGCTCGCGGATCGCGACCGAGCAGCCGAACGGTCCGCCTGCGATCGAGAATCCGCCAGACGTCGTCACTCGTCGGCCGCCCGAGAGCCCGGTCGAGGGCGCCTCGTGCCGCATCGGCGAGCATTCTCTCCCCGAGCTTTGCCGGCGAGCGGTGAGCCATGTGCTGATATCGACGAGCAAGCTCGCGCCGGACACGGTCGGTGGCGGTTCGCAACTTCCTCGCGCGACTCGGGGTGTTGCGGCCGAACGTCGGCCAATCCGGTGCGGATCCGGAGAAGCGCATCCGCGTCAGCTCGGGCGAAAGGGCCTCGAGGACATGGAAGTGAAAGAGCTCTCGCGCGCGATCTCCCGCCGGGAGCCCGAGCTCGTACGGAAGCAGGCGCCTACTCAGGAGCGGTGAGGCGAGATCGGTCATGTACTCGTCGAACGCATGTGACGCCCCCGCCCAATTCGCCGTGCGCTCGAGGAGATGGAAGAGCTCGGATACCTGCACCAGCGCGGTACCGGCATCCAGCTGTGTCCGCACCCACTCGTCGACGTACGCATGGAGCAGCTGCTTGCCCTGGCGGGAGAGGATAGGACGAGGCCAGACGAGCGTGACGCGGCGCGTGAGCCTCCGTACGGCCTCGGCCGGGCTCTGCGGGCTCCCGATGTCGTACCAGCGACGGGCGATCTCCCCACCCTGGCCGGTGAGGACGAGAGGGAGCGGCAGCCGCTCCCGGGACCGCTCGAGCCACCATTGCTGATCCGGCCGGTTGAGCGCGGCCCAGGCGAAGTCGAGCTGAAGCGCACCGGGTGCAGCGAGCCGCAAGATCCGGGCGGCATCGTCGAGAGTCGCGACGGGATGCGAGAACGCGACTCTGAGCGTGCATCCGACCGACTCGGCGACAAGACGCGCCACTCGAATGTCCTCCGTCTCCGGCTCCTCCTCGCTGCCCGCGATGATTCGTGGCTCGAATTCAATTCCGTCGCGCAGGGCCGCGGCGAAGACGAGCCTCGAGTCTCGCCCGCCCGTCAAGCTGAGATACTTCGGCCGGCCGGGCCAGTCGGCGAGCGCGCGAACTGCGGCGACGAGCGTTCTCGCCGCCGCCTGGCTATCGAGGCCCCTGTCGAGGAAGCCTCCGATCGACTTCGCCGGTAGAAGCTCCCGGCGAGCATCGGCAGCGCCCGGGCGAAAGCGGTGCCCGCCCGGCGGAAGGCGGCGAATTCCGTCCCACGGGGGCTGTCCACCGAAGGACCATCCACACCCAACCAGGCTTGCCAATACGAGAGGGTTGATAGTTCGGGTACCTGTCAGTCGCCGGAGCAATTCGCTGTTGTTGCTCAACCACGATTGGCCATCACGTTCGGTCACGTACAGGTGATACGAGCCGAGCGGGTCGGTGTAGACGTCGAGGGTCGAGGTGGTGTCGTCGTAGCGAACGGCGACACAACGCCCATCCAGCAACTCGCTCCACTCGTCCGGGTTCCCGAGAAAGAAGCGGGCGTCCAGCGGCGTGCGGCCATCAGCCTTGAACTCCTCCGTCCATATGAAGGGTCTTCCCGAGAAGAGGGCGACGCGATCCGGATCGAGGTGCTCGTATACGACCCCGCTCGTCTCCTCCGGCCTGTGGCCGGCGCATGCGAGGACGAGCTGCCCGCTTGGCGCCCGCCATGCGCGAAGGCTCCGTTCGTCGAAGAAGGGGAGCTCGTGCACGAGCCCCGCGACGGCTTGCCGAGCCTCCACCACGTCGACCGGCCGTGGCCTCGACCACCCGATCAGGAAGAGGTTCACCACAGCGGAATCTAGGGCGAGCTCGACGACGATTCCACTCGCAAGAGCAAGATCGGGAATGCTTGTGACGTGATGCGCAAGACGGTCGTCGTCTGCCCACCGGCGGAACGAGAGCGAAGGAAAAGACTCTTCGGCGCGCTCGAAGAGGCACTTCCCGTCAGATTCGAAGGTCGGGAACCGGACCAATTGCGCACTCGGCTCGACGGGGCGATCTTGTTCGAGGACACGGATCCCGGGCTGCTCACCCACCAGCCGTGCTTCGTCGCCGGTGGGTCGAGCCGTGTCGAGGTTGCAGGAGTGGTCGAGCTCGGTGCATCACAGCCTCTCGACGCCCGGCTACGTGGGCGCGCCCTCGTCGACAGCCGAGCTGCCGGGCTCGCAGGGCTTCAGGTGGACGGCGACATCGTCCGTGCTTCTTGTCGGGGCAAGGCGCTCTGGATCCGCCGGGGTGCTGTCCAACGCGTGGCGCTGGCACCTGACGAGCTCCTGCCCGAGGAGTCGCTCCGCGACCTGCTCGTGCCCGGACGGTGGCTCTCGCTCCTCCCGCTCGTCCACTTTCTCCGAGAGCTGGCCGACGACTCGGAATGGCAGCCGCCAGGGACTCGGGCCTGCGTTCGTGATCGACGACCCGAATCTTCACTGGCCCTCGTACGGACACGTCCGTTTCGCGGACCTCGCTCGTGCTGGCGAGGAGCGCAACTTCCACGTCGCGTTCGCGACGATCCCTCTCGGACGGGTGGTTCGTCCACCGACGAGTCGCACGGCTCTTCCGCGAGAAGCATCGCGTGCTCTCGCTCCTCATCCACGGAAACGATCACACACGGGAGGAGCTCGCCCGCCCTCTTTCCGATCGGCGCGCAAACGCACTCCTCGCGCAGGCGCTCCGGCGTGCCACGATTCTGGAAGAGCGGTCCGGCGTCGCGGTCTCGCGCGTCATGGTCGCTCCGCATGGCCTCTGCACCGAGCCGATGATGCGGGCATGTTGCGCATCGGCTTTCAGGGCTTCTGCCACTCGTGGGGGTCGCCACGTTCCGTCGACCGACCACTCGCCGACGGCGAACCGGGAGAGATTCGGGCCGGAGGGCTTCCGGTCTTTCCTCGCCAGCCGGTGACCGGCCCCCACGACGATCTCGTCCTCCGCTCCTTTCTGGGACAACCGCCTGATCCTGTACGGGCACCATGGGGATCTCGCCGACGGGCTCGGGCGTGCTCGACCGAGGCCGCCGACTTCGTCAACCGCGAGGGCGGGGTGGTGTGGGGAAGCCTCGCGAACATCGCTTCCTCGAGCTACGTGACGAAACGCGACGGGCCGACGCTCCGGATTCGAGTCTTCGCGCGCGAGGCAAAGCTGGACGTGCCGGATGGCGCCGAGAACGTGATCGTCGAGCTTCCCGACGCGCACGGGGAGCCCGACCGGGAAACGGTGACTCTCACGACAGCTCGAGACAGCGCCTCCTCCGGCTTCACGAATGGCATCTCCGACCCGTTTCCCATCGATGAGCCGGGAGCGGTGAGGATCTCTCTCGTCCGTTTGGATGCGGTCGACCCCTTCCGCGTCGCCTTGCCGCGGACCCGCCTGCAGCCGATCCTCCGCCGCGCCGCCGCCGAAGGCCGTGACCGCCTCGCGCCCATCGCGACCAACCTGGGACTCGGCTCACGAGGCGCACCACGGAGCCGTCCGCGGGCGTCGGGCTAACATCCGGCGCCCGTGCGGATTTGCATCGTCACCGTCGCAGGACACGGTATCGGCGGCATGCAGGACCACACGCGAGCGCTTGCCAAAGGGCTCGTCGAAGACGGTCACGACGTTCACGTCGTGACGACCCGACACCCCGACCGCGTGCCCGAGGAGGAGCGCGACGGCGCCCGCTGGCACTACGTCGAAGCGGCTCATCACCACCCGCGGCTTCCCCGCCGCGACCCCGCCTGGCTCCCTCGCTCACTCGAGATGTTCCTCCGGCTCCACGACGAGCGTCGCTTCGACGTGATCCATAGCGAGTCGACGAGCGCGATCGAGTTCGTGCGGCGCGGCGTCTACCGACGGGTTCCCGTCGTCGCGAAGTTCCACGGCAGCGGGCGTCGCGCACACTCGGGCGCACGTACGGCGAATGAGGTCGGGCGACGTTCGCGCGAAGGTGCATCAGGCGAAGGGGCTCGTCTGGCTCTTCGGCGTGTGGTTCCAGCACGGCCAGCTGTATCGCTTCCGCCCCTGCGTCTGGATGGTGCCCTCGAAACGGGAGTTCGACGACACACGGCGGTCTCACTGCCTGAAGGCCGCGCTCGGGCACGTCGTTCCGAATGGGGTCGACACGCACGTGTTTGCTCCACTCCCGCCGAAGGAGACACGAGCCGACCTCGGTTTCGGCGATCTTCCCTTGTTCGTCTCGGCCGCCCGCCTGGAGCGAGGCAAAGGTACGCACGATGCCATTCGAGCACTCGCGCTTCTCGACGACCGCGGGTACCCGGCGACGCTCGCCGTGGTCGGAAGCGGGCCGGAGCGCGAAAGCCTCGGAGGGCTTGAGTTACGAGCTCGGTCTCGAAGAGCGTGTCCTCTTCGCCGGCCCGCAGCCACACGACGTGTTGGCGCGCTACCTCGCCGCTGCAGATGCGTTCGTGTTCCCGACGGAGCTCAACGAGGCGGCGCCGCTCGCGCCCCTCCAGGCACTCGCGTGCGGCTCACCCGTGATCGCATCGAGTGTCGGTAGCGTCCCGGAGTTGATCGGGCGCGCCGGCGAATGCGGGCTGCTCGTACCGCCGGGCGAACCCGAGGCGCTCGCCGCGGCCATGCAGCGTATTCTCGACGACGCGGATCTCCGGCAGAGACTGCGCCTCGCCGGGACTCGCGCGCGTCCGTGACGAGTACACGCTCGACACGATGGTCGAGCGCACACTCGCCGTCTACGAGATCGCGCGACAGCGACAGACGATCGATCGGCCGAGGACCGTGACGATCGTGCTCACCGGCGATGTTCACCAGTGGATCGATTCAGCCGACCGCGCGTACGCGACCGAGACCGAGTGCGAACTCGCCCTTCACCAGGCGCGGGTCGCCGGTCGCCACGGGTTGAAGCTGACCCTCTTCGTCACGGGCCGGGCGGTGATCGAGGATCCAGCCTCGCTGGAGGCACTCTCGCCGAGGAGAACGTCGAGATCGGCGGGCACGGTTGGGACTCGTTCCGGCCCCACTGGAAGTACCGGGCGATGAACAAGCTCTTCGGCTCGCCGCATGGGTCGAGAGCGATGCAGGCGCGGATGGTCGATCGCACACGCGTCACGATCGAACGCGCCACGGCCCGACCGGTCTGGTGAGCTGGAGAAACCATGCCTACAGCTTCGACATCCACACGCCGCGGCGTCCTCGCGGAGAGCGGAATCCGGGTGTGGTCGGACACGTCGATCCCGACCGTCCGGGCCCGTATCGCAGCCCGGACGGCATGACGATCCTGCCGATCAACACGACACCGGATCACGAGCACCTCTTCCACGGCGCCCAGACGCAGGAGACCGTCCCGGCCTGCGAGACGATCCGGCTACTACCACGCCGGATGCCTGGCGGGAGCGAGTCGTGCCGAGACGGAGAGGATCGTGGTCGGGCGGCGTCGCCACGATCCTGGCTCACCCGCTCTGTATGAAGGTCGTTGACGATTGGAACACGTTCGAACTCCTGTGTTCGCGTTGGCCTGGTATCCCAGCGCATGGGCGATGGAAACGGCCGAGTCGGCGTCAGAAGCGGAGGGGAGAGGGACGCGAGGTAAAGATTCGGACCCGCCGGCGGGCTCGCGGTGGACGCCTGTCGAATCGTGATCGGTGTTTTCCACCGAACATGGGAGGGTTCGTAACCCCGGGCTATGCGCGCTTGACGGCAACGATGCGGAACGACTGGGCGGTGACCATCGTGAGCCGGAATAACGCCGCCAGCACGCGATTGGCCATCCTGAGAGTGGCTGATCCGCTCGCACCGCCCCAGTAGCCTCGGACCGTCACGTCGAAGCCGTGCGAGCGGATCTCGCGGGCAAGCGCATAGGGATTGAACAGACGCTCCATGACCATCTCGTGCTCCGGTGGACCGAGAGTTGGCCACGCCTGTAGACGTTACGCGGCATCTTTCCTGTCTCGAGAAACGTCCCCACCGCCTCGATGATCTCGTCTCGTACCATGCCGGCTGTCCGCAGAGCGAGCGTGTGTGCCGCTGCGGCCTCGATCGGGGAAGTTCTGCTCGATGATCTTCTGGCGTTTGGGCACGAACAGCCACGGGTCTACGTCGTCGACGATGTCTCGTTCGTGGAGAGCCCAGACGTGCTCGCAGTGCCGTCGATCGACGAGTTGAGACAGTTGTTGCCGTGACGATGAGCAACTTCCCTCCGGGCCGCCGCATCACCCATGCGCGTCCACCAAGAACAGCTCGTAATGCAGATACTGGGAGAGTGCCTCTATCGCCAGAACGAGATCGAAACTCGAATCCGGAAACGGAATCTCCGAGGCACTTCCCTGGCGGAAAGAGATCCGTCCGCGAATCTCCGTCGGAAGCGACTCGAGGTACGCTCGGACGTCGTCCACCATCCAGCGAACGATCTCGAGGACCAAGGGACACCACCCTTTCAACGGTGGTCACGGCTGCGTGATGACGCACGCGGGAGATGCCTCACGAGGAGGAAGGCGTTGATGCTCCTCACGAGGCGAAACACGGTGATCCTTTCGCCGAATCGCTTCTCGTCGACAACGACGTAGTTCGCAGAGCCAGGGAAGCTTCCGCCACTCCGGCTCGGTCGTGATCACCAGCGTCTCGCGCCCCTTCAGACGGAAGGCGCACCGAGGAAACGCGTGGCCAGGGATATACCTACAAGCCGTTGGAAGAGGTGCATAGAGCTGGTACGGCTCATACCCTCCGGCCGGGTACAGCGCCACCGTGACGCCCTTGCGGGTCTCCGACATGGCAAGTCGGGCTGCCCCCCGCCAATCTTCGGGTTCCCTCTGCGTACCACGCAGCGATCTCCTTCGCCGAAACGAGGAGGACGGTATCGTCGCTCCCGCTGCCACCCAGCGGAGGCGTATCGCGGTGAGCGCGACCGCTCCGAGGAGAGCCAGGGCCGGCGCGGTCACGATGAGATACCTCCCGACGAGCATCGGCTTGAGGATCGAGACGATGAGCGCACCCCCGACCGGCACGACCGCCCAGGCGAGAAGCAGCTCGCCTTTCCAGCGAACCGCACTCGGCGTCCGTCCCGAGAGAAGGACAACAGCGCCGACGCCAGCTGCGACGAGTGCCAACGCGTTGAAGCCTGCGACCGTACTCAGTGCCACTCGTAGTCCGTGCCACGATGTCGGAGGAATCCAGTCGGTGCCGGAATGCCCGCCGACGACGATGAAAGGCAACGCAGGGAGGAATGCGACGGCGACGATCGCCCACGCTTCGAGCAGGTGTCGTCTCTGCCTGGTTGACATGCTGCGCCAGAGCACGGCGTGTGAGGCGAGAACGAACCCGATGAAGAAGTGGGCGTAGACACCGACCGCCCCTGCGATGCCGTAGACGAGCCACTTGCGCCGATCGTCCGATTCCATGGCACGCACGAACAGGACCGTGACAACTACCGCCACCAGCGTTGCGAGCGCGTACGTTCGCGTCTGCTGGGACCACGAGACGACGGTGGCGTTCGTGGCCAGGAGAATGCCGGCAAGGACGCCGGCGGCCCGGTTGAACAGCCGGGCTCCAAGGAGACCGGTAAGCGCCGCGGCGGCAACCGCTGCTGCTACCGACGGAAATCTCGTGAACCACTCCGACTCGGGCGTGAACGTCCGCCAGAACTTGAAGAGCACCAGATACAGAGCCTGGCTGGGCTCGTAGTACCCCGCCTCGCCGATCAGTCGAAGCCAGTGAAGGCGCGCCAGCGTGACGTCGTGTGCCTCGTCGAACCACCACGCCTTCCGCTCGAGCGTGATGAGGCCCAGCACCAGCGCGAGCAGACCTGGAACGAGAACTTCCATTCGCAGAAAGTGATTCGAGAGCGCTGTTCTCCAAGCGCTCGTGCTCGGATGCGCGAGCCGACGAGGAGCCGCGGGGCGCGCTTCGTCAACTCCCATGACCGCTCATCTGCGGATGCCGTCGCGTGCGCCTACCTGAGATGTCCTCGTCGGCATGGCGAGTCAGAGTCTGCACAACGAGTCCTTGTGACCACAATCGCGGGCCGGCGGCAACGCTCGACAGTGCGGCCCGTTGGTGGTGTTCGGGCGCGATGGCGAGGAATCGCCAAGCGCCCGCCGGCCCGATGCAGAGCCCGACGTCACTCAGGCAGCGACAGCATCGAGGAGGCGCGCGAGCTCACGCGCAATCCCAGTCCAGTCCAGCTCCTCGGCGATCTCGAACGCGCGGACACCACGGGCACGTGCTTCCAAAGGATCAGCGCCGGCACGATCGAGCGCCTCCCGGAGCGACGCCACATCGTGTGGGACGAAAGAGCCAGCCTGCCTCGCCGTCGCGCGTGAGCTCTCGGGTCGTCGGCGACGTCTGCCGCGACGAGCGGCAGTCCCATGGAGAGCGCGAGGATGAGCGAGCCCGACGTCCCGGCATCCCCCCGCGCGTGCACCGCCGCATCGCATGCGTGGAAGAGCTCGAAGACACGCTCCTCTGGGACGAATTCGAGCATGCCCAGGATGCGCGAGTCCTTCGCCGACGCCGCACGGACGGTCGAGCCGATGCTCGGGATCTTCGGATTGCCCGCAACGACGAGTCTCGCGCTCGGGAGTGACGTCGATGCGAAGGCCTCGAGGAGCACGTCGATCTCCTTGTAGGCGCGCAGCTCGCCGAAGCAGAGGAACACGAAGCTGTCCTCCGGCAGGCCGAGCTCGCTCCGCACCTCGCCTCGCGAGCGGCCGTCGGGATAGGCGCCGATATACGAGCCGTGAGGCACGACGGCGATGGCGTCCGCAGGCTTCCGCAGCTCCGCGGACGCGTGCACCGCCGTCCAGCGGTCGTGTGCGATCAGCAGGTGGCAGGCACGCCCGAGGAGCCGAGCCGCGCGACGGTCGAGCGCTCGGTCGAAGGACTCGTGCGGAAGGACCTGGTGAATGGTCCACACGAGTCGATAGCCGAGGAGCCTTGCGGCGACCAGGCGGGTCGCGAAGAGCACGAGCTTGACCCGCGACAGGACGCGCCGCAGCGAAGCAGGGCCTCGTTCGTGCCGATAGTGGCCCTCGGGCCAGTGAAAATGGAGGATCCCCACGTTCGCACGGGATCCCCACAGCCATCGCAGCGAGAAGCACGCGCCCTCGACGACCTCGAACCCGGTCGCGGCCAGATGCCCGTAGAGCAGTCGCAGGTACGGATTCCACGGCGCCGACGAGAGACACGCGATCGTCCGGCGGCGAGCCGCGTCGGCACCGGCATGTTGAGCTTCGCGGTGGGTCATCGAACCCGAGGGGCCCCGGTTCGGAGGAAGACTACGATCGCAGGATGGACACCGTCCTACGAGCGGTCGACTGGGTCGAGAAGTGGGTCTTCCGGATCCTCGACGGGTTGGTGCGCGGCGTCACCGCCCTGCTGGCGAGGATCTTGCGACGCGGGAGGTTCCGGTCCTGGCGACGAGGTACGTAGCGTCACCGTGCCACGATGAGGCTCGCCGGCCACACGTATCCGTACCGCGACCGGTCGCTCGAGGACGCGCTCGACGAGATCGCCCGGCTTCGGCTCTCGCACGTGGAGGTCTGGCTCGGCCACGCCGCGGACGGCCCGGAGCCGACGTGCCGGCTCCCTTCGCGAGCGCGGCTTGGAAGCGGCCGCGGTCAGCGCGGGTGGCGTCTACTCGACCGACTCCGACGTTCCCGCCCGTGCGTTCGAGCTGGCCGAGGCCCTCGGGGCACCGGTCGTCGTCGCGTGCGTCGCTCCGAGCGTGCTCGACCACATCGTTGAACGCGTGCCGGCGGGTATCACGTTGTGTGTCGAGAACCATTGGGATCAGCCGCTTGCTCGCTCGCGCGATCTGAGAAAGGTCATCGCCAGCCGCCCTCGGCTCGCCGTCTGCGTGGACACGGGACATGCCATCCTCGCCGGCGAGGCTCCCGAGCGCTTCGTCGTCTCGCTCGACGGCCGGGTCGGGCACGTCCACCTGAAGGACGCCGCGTTCCCGCCGTTGCGCGAGCGGCTCATGGGTCGCCGAGCCAGGGCCCGTCTGCTGCCGAGGCCGACCCCGGTCTTTCCGGGAACGGGCGCGCTCGACGTCGGCCGTGTCCGGCGGGCACTCGAGGCCGCTCGCTTCGAGGGCACCGTGAGCGTCGAATTCGAGGGGCCGGAGCCGAGCGCCGCTCTCCAGCGCATCCTGGCGGAGTGGGCGTCGTCAGGCGAGGCGCCCATCGCCCGCGACTGAGCGGAGCCGTGCCTCGAGCAGGAGCTCCCACTCCTTTCTGAGCTGCTTCGCCGCGGCAGCGGGCGAGTACTCGGCTTCCGCCTTCCGTCGAGCCGCCTCCCCCAGCCGCGCAGCCTCGTCCTCGTCGCCGAGGACTGCCTCCAGTGACGACTGGAGGGCGTGGAGATCACCGACCGGGACCAGGCATCCCGTCCGACCGTCGTCGAGATGCTCGCGGAACGGCTCGACGTCACTCCCGACGAAGGGGCGTCCGGCCGCCGCCGCCCGTTTCGCCGGCTCTCCGCTCCCCGGCTCGCGGGCAGGCCCACAGATCACGGTCGCCGTCGCATACCAGAACGGGATCTCGACGTCGACTGGGTCCCACTCGATGATGCCGCGGTGCCCCAGAGCGAGGGCGCGCATCTCACAGCGGTCCCGGTAGCGGCGGTCGGTCGGGCCGTGCGGGATCGCCGTGACGCGAAGCTCCGGCATCTTCTCGCGGAGCCGATAGGCAACCTCGAGAAGCAGGTCGAGCCCGCCGGCCTCGACATACGGCCCGGCGAAGAGGATCACCGGTCCCGCGAGACGGTGGAAACGTCGGAAGCGGCGGAGGTCCCGACCGCGACCCTTGGCCTCCGCGATCTGCGGCTCGGGCGCGTACCACTCGAGGTCGAGGGGACGGCGGACGACGGACGCGTGCGCCGGCCATCCGGAGAGGCGGCCGCGCAGCTCCGCGAGCTCCCAGCGCGAGCCGGCGAAGACGGCATCCGCCTTCCGCGCCCGCCGGGCCTGCATCCGCGTGAGCGCCGTCTCCCCTTCGCCGGTCAGGTCGAGGACGAACAGACTCCCCGTCAGCGTCTTCCTGAGGCGCTCGAGCTCGCCGACCGCGGTCCTCGCAAGGTGCACGACGTGCGGCGACGTCGAGGGGCGGTGCTCCTACGCCGATGTACTGCAACTGCGACGCCGTCGAGCTCTGCCTTCGCCTCGTCGAGCTCGAGCCAGGCCCGTCTCGGGCCGACCCAGCCGATGCGCAACGACGGCCGGTCGTCGCTTTCGGCAGCGGACGGCGCGCGCTTGCGTACCGCGTCCGCGGCCATGCCCATCTCGTCGTCGATCTCAGTCCTCGCCTGCGCTGCAGGAGTCGCCGCAACCATGCACCGACGTGCCGGGTTCGGACCCGATGACAGGGAGAGGCTTCATGCCATTCCCCGCAACGACTGGATCCTCCCCTTCCTCCGTCTCCACCTTCGTCGTCTTGCCTCCCGTGCCGCCCCCGGCGAACGGAGTCGGCGTCCACCAGGCCCACTCGGTGCAGTTCACGCACTGCTCCGCGCAGAAGTTCCCGGTCGCGTGCCAGCGCCGCATCATGCGCATGCGCGCCCCGTGCCAGGTCTCCAGCACACCGCCGTTCTTGACGTTCCCGAGCGGGGTGACCGCGTCGTAATCACGCGAGCACGAGACCAGGACGCCGTCCCAGTGGATGTGGCAGTGGTACCAGAGGTTCGGGCAGGGCTTGCGACGAGAGTTGACGTCCTCCGCCGGGTCCTCCACGGCGAGCGCGTTCACATCGTCGATCTGCCCGCCCCAGGTGTCGAGCTCCTTGATGTTGATCAGGTCGGCGTGAGTCCGCCTCCAGCGCTCGACGAACTCGTCCACCTCGGCGTCCGTCTCCGACAGGCGCACGATCTGGATGTCGGCCTTGATCGGTGAGCCGAGCTCATGCTTCAGGTCGAGGAAGCGCTCGATGTTCCCCAGAACCTCGTCGAACTTCCCCTTGACCCGGACCTTCTCGTACGTCTCCTTCGTGAGGCCATCCATGCTCAGATAGATGAGGTCGAGGCCGGCTGCGAGGATCTTGCGGGAGATCTCCTCGGTCAGCTTCGTCGCGTTGGTGGACGTCTCCACCCAGAGCTCGCGGTCCTTCGCATAGGAGATCATGTCGATGATCCGCGGGTGGAGGAGCGGCTCTCCCCAGGAATGAAGCACGACGGCCTCGGCGAACGGGGCGATCTCGTCGATGATCGCCGTGAAGAGGTCCCACTCCATGAAGCCCTTCGGCCGCGTGTCGATGTGGAGCCCGGTCGGGCACATGATGCAGTCGAGGTTGCACACGTTCGTGGACTCGACGTAGACGCGGTCGGGGAAGGTCGGAGCGTGCTCGAGCTCGAGCTCGTACGACGCGTACTTGGCCGCCATGTTCGCTTGCTGCCTCAGCCGACGCGCGAGCCTCCTCGGGCTCGTCAGGGTTTCTTGCCTCACGCCGGCTTCACCGCGTAGAAGCAGAGATACCGAGCGAACACGGAGGGACGCAGCCGAACGAGCAGCTCGTAGGGGGGGTCGACGTAGCGCTTGGTGTACTTGTTGACGAGTAGTCGCGGATACAGGCCCCGGACCCAGGTCCCCGCATGGCCGCGCACCCGGATCTTCGTGAGGCCGGCATCTCGCAACAGCCTTCTCGCCTCGTAGGCCGTTACGTAGCGGATGTGGTACTCGTCAGTAGGGCCGTAGGGGACGTTTGGGAACCGCCCGAACAGCAGCCAGAGTCGGTATCGCCAGTGCCCGATGTTCGGCACGAGCCAGATGAACTTTCCGCCCGGCTTGACGCAACGGACGCACTCCCCGATATGACGCCGCATGTAGAACAGGTGCTCGAGATTCGAGTTGGCCACGACGGCATCGAACTCCCCGTCCGCGAACGGCAGCGGCTCGGTGTCGAGGTCGACCTGCGAGGCCTCGATCCCCCGTCCGCGCGTGCGTTGGGGTCCGACCGACGAGACGTCGACGCCCACCACCGAGATGCCATGCTCGACCAGGAGCGCAGCCAAGAAGCCGGGGCCGCAGCCGGAGTCCAGCACCCTCTCGCCCGGCTCGAGTGCATCGACGACGTACTGAAGTCGCGAGTAGTCGACCTCGCCCTCCGGAACGTGTGTCCAGTGGTTGTCATAGTAATCGCGAAGGTCCATCCCTCTCCCTCGGCCCATGCTAGCGTCGTGCGTCTCTCGGCGATACCTTCGCGGCAGGCGGGCCGTCTCGCCGGCGGGCGTCCGTGCGCGATCGATCTGCAGCGCCGTCATCCGCGGCGAGCATGCACGAGGAAGATCGACGCGGTCGGATCCAAGTGCTCGAGGGCCGGGAAGCGCCGAGTGCGGACCAGGGCGTGCTCGGGACGCCCACGCGCCGCGAAGCGCTCCATGCCGTCGACAGATACTCGAATCTGCAGGCGATTTCTGTCCGTGTCCCCGGGAGGACTCGAACCTCCGACCCGCGGATCAGAAGTCCGCCGCTCTGTCCTGAGCTACGGGCGCTCGGTGAGCAGGGTAGACGGTTCCCCGGACTCGTCCAGCCCGGCGGCCGCAGGGCGGGCGCGCAACGTCCCGCGGCGCATCCAGGCAAGGAGCGCCCCGCCGAAGGCGACCGCGGCGCCGACGCCGAACGCCGCCCGGACCCCGCGCTCGTCGACGAGGACCCCGGCCGTCACCGATCCCGTCGCGATCCCGATCGAGACGGCTGTGCCGAACCACGCGAACGCCTCGGCCGCGGTTCCCGTCCGCGCCGAGCGGTCGATCAGGGTGTACAGCGCGCCGATCGTCGGCGCGATCGGCAACCCGGCGACGAACGCCAGCACGTAGAGGGTCGGGAGCGAGACCGCGAGCTGCAGCCCCAGCAACGCGCAAGCGAGCGCGAGCGCCCCGACGACGAACCGCCGCAGCACGCTCCGCGGCGGGCGCATTCCGGCGACGAGGCCGCCGAACAGGCTTCCCGCGGAGAAGCACGCGAGCGCGACACCGCCCAGCTCGCGCGCTCCACGCTCCTCGGCGAACGCCGGCATGGCGAGCTCGACGGCGCCGAACCCGACTCCGACGGTCGCCGCGTAGAGGACGACCGTGCGGACGCCGGGAGAGCCGAGCGCGCCGAGCAGGCCGGCGCTGCCCGTCCTCGACCGCGGCGTCTCGCGAACCGGCGGGAGTCGCGCCGTTGCCGTCGTCCCGACCAGGCTCGCGACGCCCGCCCCCGCGACAGCAGCAGCGGGCTCGATCGCCGCCAGCGCCGCGGCGAGCAGGGGCCCGCCCACGAAGAACACCTCCTGGAGGGCTGCCTCCATCGCATAGGCGGTCGAGCGGAGCTCACCGGGCGCGATCCGCGGCCACACGATGCGGACGGTCGACGACAGCGGGGGCAGGGAGAGCCCTGCCAGCGCGGCCACGCCGGCGATCGCCACGATCCCCGCGTCGCCGAGCGCGAGAAGGACGACCACGCCGATCAGGGCCGGGTAGGCGACGGCCCGCATCCGGAGCACCGGTGCCGGCCCGACCCGGTCGACGTGCCGTCCGGCGATCGGGGCACCGACGCCGACGGCGACCGAGTACAGCGCGACGACGACCCCGGCCGAGCCGTAGCCCCAGCCCTCCCCGCGGACGAGGAAGAGAAGCGCGAGCGGCGTCATCCCGAGCGGCAGGCGACCGAGCAGCGACCAGCAGAGCATGGCCCGCGCGTGCGGGAGCCCGAGCAGCCTGCGGTAGTGCCCGGTGCCGCTCGTCGAGCCCGCGGCGGCGGTCACGTCGCGCGCACGACGAGCGGGGCGCAGGGGGCGCCCGACGCGTCGAGGACGACGCTGCCGGCCGCCGTCCGCGGCTGTACCGTGAGCGTCGTCCCGGTCACGGTCACCTGCGCGTAGCCGTACTGATCGGTCTGGGCGCAGCGCAGGCCCAGGCCCCGCGGGGGATCCGGCTTGAAGAACGCGCCGGTCACCACTGCGCCGAAGCCGGGGGCGCCCAGGAACGAGTCGATCTCCCTCGCGTAGGTGTTGGTGGCCACCGGCCCGGTGACGACCTCCCAGATCCCCGTCCCGACCGGGCCGCCCGGGGCGAACGTCTCCGTGCGGATCTCGCCGATCAGATGGGCGTGCGTGTCGGTCGTGAGGACGACGACGTTCTTCACCGTGCGCAGGACGGCGAGGACGCGTGCGCGGTCGGCGGCGTAACCCTCCCAGCGGTCGTAGGGGAGCGCGTAGAGCTGCATCAGCGGCTCGGGGTTGACGACGACCTTGAACGTCGCGGTCGAGGCGCGGATCGCCTTCGTGAACGCCGCGAGCTGCGCAGCCCCCAGCAGGGTTCGCGCAGACGAGGCGATCGTGTCGAGGCACGACTGCGAAACCGGCTTCGCGAGAGCCGGGGCAAGCGCGGCGAACGCCTGGCGCACGGCGGCCGGTGCGGTCGGCGCGATGTCGCCGTCGCAGGCGGCGGTCGCCTTGGCGCTGCGAAAGCTCCGTCCGTCGAGCAAGAAGAGCTCCAGGTTCCTGCCCCAGCGGAAGCTTCGGTAGAGGCCCGTCTGCTGCCGATACGTCGCCGGCGTGTAGTCGAGGAACGCCTGCACGCCCGCCCGGTAGATCGCGGCGCCGTGCTCCGCACGCGAGAAGTCGTTGACGAACTCGTGGTCGTCCCAGCCGCTGTAGACCCCCGTCGAGCTGCGCAGGCGGCGCAGCGGCTCGAGCGCGAGGCCGAGGCGGTACTTCACACGCTTCTGGGCCACGCTGCGCGCCACCGGGGCCCCGGCGAGCTCGGAGTCGGAGTAGATCGTGTCGCCGAAGTTCGGGTCGAAGTCGTTGCGCGCGCGCGCCATCGCGCCGTACGTCTCGAAGCCGTTGAACCCCGGCTTGCCGTCGGGGCCCGGCGTCGCGTCGGCGTCGCCGCTGATCGCGAAGCGCACCGTCGCGCGGGCGTCAGGCGCCGGAGCGGTGCGAAAGGCTCCCGTGACGCTCCTCGCGCCGTCCTGCAAGAAGGCGTAGCGGTAGGTCGTCCCCGGCCTGAGCCCGCCGACGGTGCGCTGGACTGTGAGGTCCGACGCCGCCGTCGCCCGGAGGACGAAGCGCCGGGTGCCTGCCGCCGAGCTCACCGACAGCACGACCGCACCGGCGCGCGGCGCCCGTGTCCACAACCGTGCGGAGGTAGGGGTCATCTCGCCGGCGGCCACGCCGTACCGGAACCCCGGGGATGGTGCGGCGGCCGCGAGGGCGGCGACCAGCCCGACCCCCAGCACGGCGGTCGCCACGACCGGGAGGCGGCGGGGCAGGTGCACCCGCGTCAGGCTACTTCCTCGAGCCGCTCCTGCTCGGCGAGGAAGCGCATGAACCAGAAGGCGAAGACGACGAAGAAGACCACCGACTGCTCGCCCGCCATCGTCATGCCGCCGAGCTGCTGGTCCTCGAGGCGCGACACGCCCCACACCCGCTCCGGCGCACCGGCGTAGAAGTCGTAGAGCGGCTTCGGCACCAGCGCGAGCACCAGCCCGAGCGGCGCCGAGACCACGAACGCCGCGAACACGTACGCGGCGCGCGCCGGCGAGGACAGCGCGTGCGGTGCGTCCTGCCAGACGCACCACCAGAAGAGGAGGCCCGAGAGGACGTACGTCGCGTGCTCGAGCGCGAGGAGCGTCGACGGATGGCGGAGCCCCGCGTCGTAGAGCACGGGGATGTGCCACACCGCGTACGTGGCGACCCAGACTGGGAGGGCGACCACCGGCCGCGTCAGGAACGCGACGAGCCGCGGCTCCGTGAGCCTGCTCGCGAGGCTCGGCGGGACGCCGAGAACGAGCAACAGCGGCGCCCACTCGGCGATCACGACGTTCTGGAGGAGGTGCGCCCAGACGAGGTACTCGCGCGCGAGCGTGTCGAGCGGCGTGACGAGCGCGAGGACGAGAAGCCCGCAGCCCACGAGGAAGGACAGCGTCCGTGCCGGGCTGCGTTCGTCGCGAGTGGCGACGAGATAGACGACCGCGAGCCCGGCCGGGACGAGCGCCTCGGCATTCCACGACCATGCTTCCGGGGTCACCGCGCTACGCTACTCCCGCGCGGGTGTAGCTCAGTTGGTAGAGCGTCAGCCTTCCAAGCTGAATGTCGCCGGTTCGAGCCCGGTCGCCCGCTTCAGGATCCATGCGGGTTCAGGGTAGGTCACTCGTTCCGTCCGTCTCGGCCGTGGCCCAATCCTGGCCCAAACGTCTCGTGTACGCCGCGTCGAGCTTCGCCCGTGCTGCCTTCTCGGCCCTCTTCGCGAGGTGGCCCGCGCAGCTCGTCGAGAGCAGATCAACGAAGACCGCCGTGGCGCACTTCAGCCGGTACTCGAGCGTGCGGAGCTGGAACGGGTCGCGCCGACGGCGTACGCCGCGAGGTAGCGATCAGCGTGCTGTGAAACGTGATCTTCCGATCGGCGGTCTCGCCGCGCATCCTGGGACGTTCCCGTCTCGGTACCACGCCTCGCCTTTGAGGGCAAAGAGAAGCCCGCCTGGCGGCGTCTACGGCCCGTCTCGGTTGGTTTCTGTTCAGCAGGCATCGACGATCTCCCTCGTCATGCGAAGGGCTCCGTCACGGAACTCCACCGACGGCGGGCACCGCCCCTGGCGAACCTAACGCCCGCGTGAGGTCCGCCACCCGGACGGCAATTCGCCGGGTGCCTGCGCCCGGTCGTACGCGCTCGATCACATCCCGGACCGCGAGCGCGACCTCGTCCTCGGGGACCTGGGTGGCTCGCTCCACGTCGACCGTTGACCTTCGGTCTCGTCCACGGCGCCTGGCACGGCGCCTGGTGCTGGGAGCGCCTCGTGCCGGAGCTCGAGCCGCACGGGCACCCGACGATCCCGGTCGATCTGCCCGCGGAGCAGCCGCAGCGCCGACGGCTCGACGCATATTGCTTCGCGCGGCGGAGGCGCGACTACGACTTCCTGAGCACGAGGTTGTCCTGCCCGACCGCCAATGCGCTGTAGTGGAGCACCTCGAACACGCTGCCGAAGGAGCGCAGCACCGCCTCCCGAGTCTGGAACACGTCGCAGGATCCCGCTGCCTTCGTCGCGTACGAGACGCCGGCATCTTCCGGGGTCAGAGTGACGTGCCCCACCTCGCTCAGCCGCCGCTGCAGCTCCGGCGAGAGCTGGATTCTGATGTGGTATTCGCCTGCAACCGTGCAGATGAAGTAGCCGCCCGGCCTGAGGATCCTGCGGATCTCCTTAAGCCACGGGCCCTGGATATGAAGCGGGATATGCGTGAAGACGGAAGCTGCATTCACGAGGTCGAAGCTGTTGTCCTCCGCGAAGCGCAGGGGCGGCTCGAACTCGTTGACGTGAAACTCGACGCCGGGGACATGTTTCTGCGCCCAATCGATCTGGGCGGCGTTGACATCAGTCCCGACTGGAAGGACTCCCTGGATGCCCCGGAGAAGCCGGATGTTCTTCCCTGCTCCGCAGCCGAAGTCGAGCACCGCCTTGGCGGTTCGCAGGTCGAAGCCAAACCTCTCGACCGTCTCGAGCAACCCGAGCACGCCGAGGTAGCCGCCGGCGAAGTAACCATCCCGATCGGCACTCGCGGGGATGTCCCGCTCGTACAAGACCGAGGTCTGCGCGACGAGCTCGGGGGGCGCGGCTGGACCCGGGTCGATCGGCGTGAACCTCACGCCGAGCCTACGTTTCAGGTATCGGTGGAGCCGATGGCGGCGGAACTGATGCAGCACGCGGGGCTGCTGACTCCGCGGGAGGTACAGGATGAAGCGCTCGACTACTCGGGCAGGTTGGGGAAAGTGTGGGCGCATCGAACGGAAGTCGTGAACCGGCGCGGTGCGGTCTATCCCTTGCGGTGCGTGTCGAAGCTGACGTTATCGCTAGTACGGGCCGATCGAACGGGGCTAGCGTGTCCCTCCGCGGGACACGAACGGGGCCGCGCAGTTCGGAACCGGGCGTCACGCTCGGGCGGCGGCACCGCCGTAGGCCCGCAAGACCGCGGGGGATCGTCCAAGCCGTCGATCTGGCGTCCTAAGACGCGGAGACGGTCGCGCAGCCGCACGCGCTGAGCGTCGTGCTCAGCACAGGAGGTTGGCCGTTGTTGATCGCGCTAATCGCAGCGGAGCAGCTGCCCGTGCGAGCGACGACGTTCAACTTGGCGGCCAGAAGCTGCGCGGCGAGGGCGAAGGCGGGCTCACTCGCCATCATCTTTCCCGTATCGATCGTTGACTTGTCGAGCAGCCTGGCCGCGTTCACGCAGTGCCCGCGTGCAGGGTGAGCATGCCGATCGCGATCTCGGCGGGATCGGCGGAGGCGAGCGCCTGATCGAGCACCGGTTTCTGGCTGCCCGTCGAGTTCGCGCGGGAAGCCAGTTCTTCCAGAAGCCTATCGTTCGCGCGAGGCCTCCCGGCGGCGGCTGCGCGCCGCGAACTTCCGCACGGTGAACAGCGTCGGCGCCTCAATAGTTACCGACAACAGAGCTAAGCGTGCGCGCCGATGGCAATGGCATGCCCCCGTCGGCCCTGCCGCTCACTTGGTCCCACCCGCGCACGACCCGCCCGCTACGCGCCGGTAGACCTCCCACCCGTCGGGCGTCGCGGTCAGCCGGCGCCACGCGTCGCAGAGCCG
>CAVQVA010000010.1:0-111609 GCA_963716975.1 uncultured Actinomycetes bacterium
CCCGGCTACGAGCCGAACGAAGAGTTCGTCGCAGCCGCTGCAGAAGATGCAGTCACGACCGGCGGGAGCGTGCACGTCACCATCGATCCTCGTGAGGCCGCCCGCGGCGCACATGCCGTGTACACCGACGTGTGGACCAGCATGGGCAAGGAGGAAGAGGCGGCTCGCCGTCGTAGCGACCTCGAGCCGTACCGTGTCGACTCGACGCTCCTCGAGCTGGCGGACCCCGAGGCCGTCGCCCTCCACTGCCTACCCGCGCACGTGGGCGAGGAGATCAGCGCCGAGGTCCTCTATGGCCCACGGTGCCTCGCCTGGGAGCAGGCCGAGAACCGACTCCACACGCAGAAGGCGCTCATGGCGCTCGTGATCCGGTGACGTTCGAGGACGAGGTCGAGAACGTTCTCGACTCGCTCCCGCCGAACATCGCCACGGCACTCCGGAACATCGCAGTCGTCGTGGAGGACGAGAACCCCGAGGACCCTGATCTCTACGGCCTGTACCACGGTGTGCCGCTACCCGAACGGGGCGACGGAGCCGGCCTGCTTCCCGACAAGATCTCCATCTACCGGATTCCGCTCGAGGAGACCTTTCGCGATCCCGTGGAGCTCCGCGAGGAGATCAGGATCACCGTCCTCCACGAGCTCGCGCACTACTTCGGGATCGACGAAGACCGGATCTCCGAGCTCGGCTACGAATAGAGGTTTCGGCGACCCCACGGCCGGGAATGTCATCTCGGCAGAGATCGTTTTAGGGGACCGTGACTACTTCAGAGATTCACACGCAGATCGAACAGCTGTCGGAACAGCGGCAGGAGCTGTGGCACCGTCTGTCCGACGGGCTCGATCTCACCACTCAGGCGGAAATCAAGGAGCTCGACGCCAAGCTCGTCGACCTCTGGGAGACCCTCCGGGTCGAGAAGGCACGCCTCCGGTTCGGCGAGCGCGAGGAGATCGTGCGCCGCGCACGGGCGGAGGAGCGCCTCGAGCGCGCCGCGTAGCGCGGCCCGCACCCCGGATCCCGACGTCCGATGCACCCGTATCATCGGCGGATGGTCCGAATCGGCCGGCGAGAAGAGGAGCCCGCGTCGGTCCAGACGGATCAACAGCGCCTGCACGCCATCCGCCTGGCCGCAGAGCAGGAGCTCATGCGGCTTCGCACCGAGCTCGGCGAACGCGTTGCTGCCGTCGAGCGCCGCGAGCGCGAGCTGGCCGATGCGCTTGCGAAGCTCGGGAAGGGAAAGCCGGCACAGCTTCCGGCTGGGAGCGAGGAAGCCCTCTCGCACGCACAGGTCGGACTCGCCGCACGCGCCCAGGAGCTCGGCAAGCGCGAAGCGGAGCTGACCGCCCGCGAGCGGGCGATCGTCAAGCTCGAGACCGACCTGGCACGGCGCGCCGCCGGAGAAGGCGTCGATCCCGAAGAGCGGCTCGCACAGATCGAGACGCGGTTGAAGGTGCTCCAGGAGGCAGAGAAGGCATTCGCGCGAACCCAGGCCGAGCTCGCGACCGCCAGTGACGACCTGGCACGACGCGAGGCTGCGCTCGCCGACCGCGAGCGGTCGGCGGAGGCCGGGGCAACACCCGGCTCCGCAGCGACGGGCCTGAGCCGAGCCGAGCTCTCCGAGCTCGAGGAACGCCTCCGGCGACTCGAACAGGAGACACGCGACGCGACCGTCGAGCGCTCGTTCGGCGACGGGCTGCGGACGCTCGAACGGAGAGGTCTTCGCGGCCAGCCGCCGAACCGGTAGCCGCTCTACACTTCTGCGACGTAGCTCGATCTGCAGGGGGCGTTAGCTCAGCTGGGAGAGCGCCGGCTTTGCAAGCCGGAGGTCGCCGGTTCGATCCCGGCACGCTCCATCAAGAAAGACCTGCAAAGAGCAGGATTCGTTCTCCAGATTGGGAACGGAAATCGCCCGCTGCTAAGGCTCTGCTAAGGAATTCCTGCCGGATCGAAGCGGGTCGCCGCCTCGGTGACGCGCGCGTCGAGCAGGTGCGAGTACCGCTTGAGCGTGATCAGCGGGTTCGCGTGGCCGGCGACAGCTTGGACGAGCTTGATATCCGCGCCCGCTGCGACGAGGCGCGAGACGCACGTGTGCCGAAGGTCGTGGAAGCGGTAGCCCTCCCCATCAAGGTCCGCGAGCCGAAGCGCAGGGTTCCAGACGCGCTGCCGGAAGTTCGAAGGCTGGAGCGGCGTTCCACGCATCGAGGCGAAGACGAGCTCCTCGGGCGCATAGCGCCCGCGCTCGAGGGCTCGGGCTGCCAGCGCGCGGAGGGCCGCATCAACCGAAGGGAAGAGCGGCACGGATCGGATGCCCGAGTCGGTCTTCGGCCGCTGGAGCACCTGGCGCGAATACGCGCGCTCGACGCGGATCAGTCGCCGGTTGCGTTCGACGTCGCGGAAGCGCAGCGCGCGCAGCTCTCCGAGACGGAGCCCGGTTCCAAGGGCGACGTCGAAGAGGTGGACGTAAAACAGATCCGGTTCGTTGCGGAATGGCTCGGGAGGAGCCAGCTCGACGAGCGCCGCCCTTATCGCCTCTGTGTGGGAATGCGGGATCTCCGTGCCCGCGAAGTCCTGCGCGGGCGGCAGGTCGGCGCGCGCAGCAGGGTTCGCGAGGAGCAGACCCTGGCGGACCGCGTCTGCGAGCAGCTTCCGGAGCGGCACGATCACGTTGCGGACGGTCCCAGGTGCCTTGCCCTCCACCTCGAGCCCGGCGATGAGCTCGTCGACGTCGTCGGTACGGAGGGAGGAGAGCGTCCGCGAGCCAAGGCAAGGCAGCACATGCCTACGCAGGTTGAGCCGGTAGCCCTCGAACGTCGAGGGCGAGAGTCGCGTCCGTCCAGTACCGCCGATACGAGTCGGGTCGCGGCGCGAGAGCCAGCGCTCGGCGTAAGCCGCGAGGGTCTCGCTGCTCGGCTCCCGCCAGGCTCCGGTGTCTACCGCGCGCTTCCTCGCCGTGAGCGCGCGCTCGGCCTCTCGACGGCTGGGGCCGATCGTCTCCCACTTCTGCTTGCCGTCGACGTAGTAGACGATCGCGTAGTTACCGCTCGGACGCTTGACGATCGATCCTCGTGCCATCGGCCGGTCCCTCCTATTTCGCAGCGGTCGCCCCGGCGCGGAGCCAGGCGAGTGCGGATTCGCGCTCGAAGAAGAGCATGCCCCCGAGCTTGACGCAGCCTGGAATCTCGCCGCGGCGGGTGCGCTCGTACAGCCAGCGCTTCCAGGTCTGCGGACGCTTCGCGGGCGGCAGCTCGGCGACCAGCTCGTCGAGCGTCAGCAGCCGAGCGGTCTCCGAACGCTCTGAGACGGCGGTTCGCGGTATCCGATTGGAGAGCTCCTCGGCGAGGCGTGGTGCGAGTGCCTCGGCGAGCACGGTAACCGCGGTGGGCCCGTCGCTTTGCGCGGTCGCCTGCTCGGGGTCTGCGTTCAACATCTGCTCCCAGTCGTCCAGCGTCAGCTGACGAAACGCGGAGGCGTGCTCTGGGTGAGCGCGTGCCATGTGAGAGCTCCTTGCGTTCGTGGCACGACAAGCTTAGAAGCATATATGCGACAGATGACGGATTCAAGCCACGGCGCTAGAATCGCACGCGTGCGAAGCGCTGATCTCATCCGCGAGGCCCGCCTCCGCGCCGGCCTGACTCAGTACGAGCTTGCGGAGCGCACCGGCCGAGAGCGCTCGGTCATCGCCCGCTGGGAGCAGGGCACCGTTGCCCCTAGCAGCGAGACGCTCGTCGAGCTCGTGCGCGCCTGCGGCTTCGACCTGCCGCTCGAGCTCGTCCCCTACGAGTCTTCCGACGAGGAGGAGCGGCTGCGCAAGAATGCGCTCCTCTCCCCCGAGCGGCGCCTGCACCGGTTCCTCAGGACACACAGTCGGGCCGAGCGGAGCCCGTGAGCAGCACCCGCGAGCGCTTCGATCCGTACGCGATCCTGGCCGCCCTCGAGCGCCACCGCGTCATCTACGTCCTGATCGGCGGCTTCGCCCGCGTGCTCCAGGGCACCGAGGAGCTCACCCACGGCCTCGACCTCGCCCCCTCGCTGCGGGCCGAGAACTTGCGCCGACTCACGCTCGCGCTCGAAGACCTGGGAGCAGAACGCGTCGACCACAAGCGACTCGTCCTCGACGACCGGACGATCCGCGACGAGCCCGTAATCGCTCTCCGCGCCGCGGAAGGCGAGCTCAAGATCGTCCCCGAGCCGGCCGGCACGCGTGGCGGCTACGACGACCTCCGGCGCGCGGCGACCCGGGAGCCGATCGGCAGGGGACTGCGCCCTTCGGTGGCCTCGATCGGCGACCTGGCCCGCATGCTCGCCGCCCTCGGCCGCGAACAGGACCTGCCACCGCTCCAACAGCTCCGCCACCTTCGCGAGCTCGAGCGCAGCTTCAGCCGCGGCATCGAGCATTGACGCCCGACCGCCTCGATCCAGCTCGAGACGTACAGCAACTACTCACCCCGATAGAGAGCGAGACGCAGATGCACCCAAGGTGCTATCCGACGCAGGGATTAGTGTAAGCCTGGCGATGTCACTGAGACGGACGCGGCAGCGCAAGCGCGAGCGGCGGCGCCACCACGAGACCCAGTCCACACGTCGCTGGGCGCCGGCTGGTGATGTGCGCGAGGTCGACGATGTATGGCTGCTGCCGGGCTGGGCGCTGGGCACGCCGAACGAACTCGAAGGCGTGTACGGGAATGCGCTGTGGGCGCCGAGCGAAGACGAGCGCGGCGTCGAGGAAGCGCCCCCTACCGTTCGCTCCCCTCGTCGTGGGTTGCAGGAGGCCGGAGAGGTCGAGCGGCTCGCCTACACCCGCCGGCAGGCGGCCGAAGCTCTCGGGGTGAGTACCTCGACCATCGACCGCCGCGTCGTTCCCTCGATCACTACCGTCAAGCTGCCGTGGGGCCAGCGCCTCATCCCCGTCGACGAGCTCGAGCGTTTCATGCGCAACCACTTCGCGCCGTCGCGCCGTCGCCCAGCTCGACGTCGTCCCGGTCGGCCGGCGACGCTTCCTCCGAACATTGTCGAGCGGATCCGTCTCGAGTACGCGCGCGGCCGAGGCCTCGCCGAGATCGCCCGCGCGCTCACGGCCGATGGCGTCCCGACGGCGCACGGCGGTCGAAAGTGGTGGGCGTCGACGGTGCGCGCTGTCCTCGTCCGTTCGCGTCAGCCCGACATCGCGGACGGGAGCACGCGCTCGGCCTGAACGATCGCTCGCGTGAATCGGACGCGTTACTGCGCGGCGAGACCCGCTGACCCTCGCCATTGAAGCTATCCGCGCCACCGAATATGCTCGCCCTCCCTCGGGTGCGGACCGAGACTGTGGCGATGCAGCTTGGTAGAGCATCAAGCCTAGACACGCCGAGATCGGGCCTCGATCACGTCGGCACCCTTGCTTGGGTCGTGCCGTTCGCCGCGCTCGCTGCTGCGACGGCGCTGGCTGCTGTTGGCCAGAGCGGTCCCGGGCTCTTCGCGTTCGCGTTCGTAATTGGCTGGAGTCAGCTTCCGGGGCTCTGAGGACAATCCGTCGTTGCATCGACGGCGCCCCTCGGGAAGGTGGCGGGAAGACGACAAGAGTGGCTCTGGGTCGCAATCGCGTTTACAGTTGCGGGCGCCGCCGCGAGCATCGCGGTGGGGGCTCTCATCGGCCGCCTGGGCGAGTTGATACTCCTAGATCAGGTTCCGGTGGGGGCCATGCTTGCAATAGCGCTGCTTGCGGCACTCGTGCTCGCCCGAGAGCTCGGGTTCGGCTCGATTCCGCTTCCACAGCCGCGAAGACAAACGCGGGAAGGTTGGGGAAAGCTCTACCCTCGGCCGGTCGCGGCGATCCTATGGGGCTTCGACCTCGGGCTCCTCTTCACGACTTGGTTTACATTTTCGGGAACGCTCATTGTGCTCGTTCTGGCGCTGGGAGCCGCCAGCCCGCTCTTTGGGGCCGCCGTTCTTGCGACTCATTGGCTCGGGAGGGCTTCGTCGGTGTGGATCGGGCCCTTGCTCCTTCCCGATGCGAATGCGACGCCGCTCCTGATGGACCGGATCGATGCTGCACGCGTACGGTTCAAGGCGGCTCATATCGTCGCGATCCTGTGGCTCGCGACGATACTCGCCGTAGCTGCGGCATCTCGTACTGCGATTTGGTGATGACTCAAGACGGAAGGGAGTTCGCGAGATGTCCCTTGAGGAACTAGCTGACAAGATCGGTGAAACTACTGACCGACGGCGCTTCTTGAAGAGGCTCGGGATCGGAACGCTCGGCCTGACTGTGACGGCACTCGGCTTGCCACAGACGAGCAGGGCAACCTACTCGTACCAGTGTTGCGGTCTATGCCAGCCGCCAAGCGGCAGCTGCAGCAACTGCAGCTGTGGAACATGGTGTTGGACCTGCTGTGGCAACTGCCAGACTGGAGTGAGGTGGAAGTGCTGCGAGTGCTACCGCTCGCCCGGCTGCGGGTGCCCTACCGCCTGCTCGTGGGCGTATATCTGGGACTACAGTTGCCAGAAGTGCTCTCAGCCGGGAGGTTGATAGCCGCCATCATGCTTCGCCGTGCCGACACACGCCAGGGAGTTCGCGCTCTCGCGCTTTGCGCCGCGTTCGTCGTCATGCTCCCGCAAAGCTCTGCGGCAGCAGCGACCGCGCCAGCGCGCGACACCTTGGCGGTGTCGACGCTCCCCGATGAGATCACAAACAAGAGATCTGCGACCTTCACAGGAATGACGCCGCGTAGCGACACGGTCTTTCTGTTCTCGAGATCCGGGGCTAAGCCTGGGGACAGCATGACCGTCCGGAGTGCAGGGACACCGAGAGGCTTCACGCCTGGGCAGAGAATCAAGCCACTTCAGGAACCGATTCGGCTCTACCTTGTCTTGAATTCTCTCGTCGGGCGCGTGCGCTCGCGGGTCGACTCGCGCGTCTTCTTTCTTGGCGCAGTTGTGCTCGATGGACGTGGGCGTGGCGCTTTGACCTTCTCGGTACCGCCGCTCGATTCTGGCTCGTATGCGATCGCCGGGTGGTGTTCCGGATGCGCTCGTGAGCAGCACGGACGCTCTTTCTTTATCCAACGTGCTGGCGCGCAGATACCGGCTCGCTATCGGCAACAGGTGCTGCTTCGTCTCGCCGCACAGGCTCCGACCATGGCCTGCCCGGTCACGGTGCCTCATGGCAGTACGCCTCCCGGCTTGAAGCCGCTTCCGAATTACTACGGCAACGGCATGCTCTGGGCTCTGCTGCCCGGTGACGGTACGTATAGGGACCGCGCCGACAACGATGGAACGTTCTTCGAGAAGATTCCTTGGTTCGCCGCAGGCACGAGCGGCGAGCTACGTGTAAGCGCTCAGAGACTTGACGGTCCAGCTCCGCCTCCGCGCACACAGCCGGTTCCCGGTTCGCCGCCAGGATTCCGTGGTAGCGGCTCTTGGGCAAGCCGAGTCTGGTTTACGAGCGAAGGATGCTGGAAGGTGACCGGAAGAATCCGCGACGTCAGTCTCATTTTCATTGTGAAGGTAACCCAAGCCGAAGGGGGATGAACGTCGTCACGCGACCGTAGCTTCGAGCCGAGAGGTTGATCGAATGGCTACCGACTCTGCACTCCTCGTGGGCTCTCTTGTTGCCCTCGCGTTCATAGTGGGGCTCAAGAGCTTCGACACGAACTGAGCGCGTCACGCGACGCTCGCGTTCGCGTGGCCCTCCGTGCGAGGCCTCCACAGATCGTCGGTGCGGCTGCTCGCACTGAGTTCGTTACTCCTTGCGATTCCAGCCGCAGCTCTCGCCACCTCCTCAATTCTGCATGGCCTTTTCGCGTTTCACAGGCCGCCCGCGTGGTCCGTGGGCGCGCTCGCAGCGGTGGCGATTGTTGTGGAGGCTGCAGCGTTACAAATGCCCCAGGTCCACCGTCGAGTAATCCCGGCAAATGGAACGCTCGGCCACGTCTCATACGGTTTCGTCTTCGGTTCTGCGCTCGGTGCTGGCGTATTGACAAGGATTGCCTCCGCGGGATTCTTTGTGCTCCTCGGATGGGCGATTGCCGCGAACAGCTGGTCAAGCGTGTGGCTGGTGGCGGCGGCCTTCGGCTTCGCTCGAGCCGCGCCGATTGCCCTCGTCGCCGCGACGACAAGACGGACCCAGACTGCCCATCGTCGGATGCGACATTTGGCGACCCTACGCGATCGTTTGAGACTGCCGGAAATAGTTCTCTTGGCTCTCGTGGCGGCCCAGCTGCTTGCCGGTCCCGCGTGAGGAAGCGGATGAGCTTGACGAGGCCGCGGGCACAGCCGTGGCGCGGCCTCCGACGAACGACCATTCTCGGGCCTCTTCGCGATTGGTCGCGATCTCGACGCTAGTGTCCTCGGGAGCTGCTCGGCCACCGGCGACACCGTTGGAAAGCTCACGCGCTGTCAGGTGCAGGTCGTGCGGCGTCGGGTACAAACCGGGTACGAGAAGGAGAGCATGCGTGGGTTCGCGTGTCCCGCGTATATCAGAGGAGAATGGGCGTCTTCCAGGGATTTCCTGATCTCCCGTAGCCTCCCGTGGACGCCCGTTCCTCACTCGTCGTTGTCTCGTAATGAAGGGGTCCCCGGTTCGAGTCCGGGCGTCGGCTTTTCAGGTTTGCAGGGTCTTCTCGGTCGACCGGCTTGCGCGCGCAAGGTAAAGGTGTCCCCGGGGTCGAGGTGGCAGCGCCGATCGCAAACATCTCGTGAGCACGCGTACCTCGTCGGCAAGCGCATCGACGCACGGATCCAACGGCTCACGATTCCGCCTGGTACTTACGTTCCGAGGATGCTCGCGCGGGATCGGCGGGAGCGGTTTCCTTGCCGCGCTGCACGTAAGGGACATCGCGCGACGCACCATCGCGGCCCAGTCGTACTGAACGGCGTCGCCCACGAGCTATTTGCGAGGTTGCTCCCTTAGGAGCCGAGATCATCGTCTACCCGTGCTTATGCTGCCTCGCCTGACTCGGATCTCGGCGGCGTCATCACGTGAGCGTGAGAGGCGTTCGGCCATTGAAGCTGTCTGCCTTGGCGAATATGCTCGTTCTCCCTCGGATGCGGACCGAAGCTGCGGCGATGGAGACGACGATGCCCTTCCCAGTCGCGCTGCGCGAACTGGTCATCGACAACGACTACATGACGCGGAGCGGCAAGCCGAGCTGGGCTGCCTTCGCCTCTGAGCTCAAGGGGTTCCACTACGAGACGCTGCGGCGGGTCGTAGCTGGTGAACGACCCCCGTCGCCGACGCTCATCGAAGAGTGCGCACGGGCACTCAGACTCCGGCCCGAGTACTTCCTCGAGTACCGCATCTACCTCGCGCAGCGCGACTTCGACCCCGCCATCGTGGGGCCTGAGCGTGCGCTCCAGAACCTCGCTACGTGGACAACGGTAAAAGGAAGCGGAGCGCCTCGTTCTCACTGAGTGTCAAGCAGCACGCGCAGGCTCGCGACAGCGGCGGATTTCGCGGTACGGTCTTCGCGCGGAAACGCCTGGCGGCGTCGGATCTAACGAGAAGTCCCGCGCTGCCCCTTACGTGAGCAGGGCGTGATCGATGTCAGCGCAGCTGCGCCCACGGCCAGGGTGAACGGCGCTGATCCTCGTTCACGTTTGACGTTTGTGCAAGGACTCGGCGAGTTCCGCGGGCGCGCCAGAGGATGTACTCGCGATCGAGGCCTACGGACTCGCCGGAGCGCCAAACGAACGCGAAAACACCTCGTTGCCAGCTCCGTCCAGCGCGATCAGCCGGGTAGCCTCGCCTGAGGTGGGCAGCGCAATCGAGTAGATGTTCTGCCCGGTTGAGGAACGGGCGATGATGGCACCTTGTTCGTCGGTAAGCGCCACAGTCGCCACGTTGTCGACCGCGATCCCCTCAACTCGAACCAGCCGTACTTTGCTTCGGCTGTCGGCTTCGATCCCTCCGACCGAGAAGTCCATCAAGGGTGCAGCGGCGGTGAAGCACTTGATGAGGTCCACCGTGCCCGTTGAACCAGCGTCTCCCGTTGCGAAGCAGTTCGAGCTCGAGGCCCCCACGCGATAGAACGCTCGGCCGGCGCGAGTGCCAAAAAGATACAGCTCCGGACTCGTGGGCCCATCATCCAGGCGCCGTGCTGTCTCTGGTGATGCCTTGACTCGGAGTCCGTCCGTGCCCACCGACCAGCCTGGTCCTGTTGGCAGCTGGCTGTCGGGATCGTTTCCCCTCGCGACGACTGTTGCCACCGAGGCCGATATGACGATCAGCACGATCAGCCCCAAAGCCAAGACGCTCAGACGTCTGGTCAGCTTGTTCGTGTGGCCCATTGTCATGAGTTTGCCCAGGCGAGCACGTTCACGCCGTTACCCGACCACCACGTGATGTGCGCTTTCAGACTGCCACTCATGCCGACGGTGTTTGGCGACATGTCCACGTAGGCGGTGTATTGATCGACCCAGACGCCACGGATGCGAATGTTGTTTTCGAAGCCGAGGAGGTACGTGAAGCAGCAGGTCGAGGTCACATCTTGGTACTGGAGTCGATACCAGTTGCTCCATCCGCTGCACGATGCCTGACCGTAGTACCAGATGCAGTCGGAATCGTTGTATCCAGGCCCGACCCAGCCGGGACCGACCTGCCAGTATCCGGCGTTCGCCGGAGCCGCCAACGCCAAAGCGGCTGCTACCGAAGCCAGCAACAATACCAATCGACGAGGTCTCCGTAAGTTCAAAAAACCTCCTCCTGACAGCAGCACGATCGTACCACCCTGCTATCTCAGCCGCAGTGGTTGTCAACTCCTCCTTTGGTCGAAAAGTTCGCAACGTGCGGCTTTTTCTACCATAGGCGTCCGAATCTCCAGGCCGCGCGAGGCTGGATGTGTCCGACGGCCAACAGCCAGGCGCACGTTCCGGAACGGACACGATCAGGCGAGGCTCGGTAGTCTCTGCCGCCACCACGCGCAAGCTGCACGGTTGCTCCTCCTAGGGTTTCCTCGATCCAACGGAGAGCCTGTAAAACGCTGCCGCCGACCAGGGTCGCATCACTGAGCGTCGGCACTGGCGGTCCCTTGTAAGTGAAGTGCGGCGGTGGGGCAGAAGGCAATAGGCCGCGTCGAGGCACCGACGAAGATCAGGACGAACCTCCCGAGCGTCCCTTCGAGCGCGCCCGACGAGCCCGGCGCCTCGTACACCACAAGCCGGCGCTACTCGGCACCGCCCTGGGGACGACGGGTGATCAACGCTCGTAATGATCCGTCTGGACTCACGTACCTGCTGTCCCCTGCTAACGGTCTGCTAAGCAAACGAGCGCAAACGCCCTTCCGTGCGCTTCGTTGTTATGCCTCCGAGAAGCGCCTCGAGCCAGCATGAACACTGGCATTTGCGCGAACCGGCCGAAGCACATGGAAACGGCCGAAACGGTCCGTTTCAGCTTTGCAAGCCGGAGGTCGCCGGTTCGATCCCGGCACGCTCCATCAATAGAAAGCCCCGCATAGGCGTCGCGTTGCGTCTGGCCCAAGGCTGCAAAAGCGATCTGGATGCCTCAATCTGTCTCGTCACCCAGTACGATTGGAGACTAAGTCAGCTTGCGAGCGACCGCGGCCCTCCATAGCCATACGGCGGGCAAGGCGGTTGCGGCCTCCTTCTCAAACCCTGCGGAAGGCCTTCCCGGCTGAGACACGTCATGGCGAGCCTCGGCGCAGACCCCGAGGGAGCCCGAGGGAAGGGACCTGGAATGAGAATGCGCACCAAGCATCGAAACAGCCAGCGCATCGGCCGCACGAGCCTCGCCGGATCAGCTGCGCTCGTGGCTGTCAGCGCCGTCATGTTGGCACTGCTCGCCGGAGCGTCCGGTGCTGCAACCAGTGTTGCCCCGGAGAACACGGGGGAGCCGTCGATCACAGGCACGCCTCGCGTCGGCCAGGTACTGAAGACGACGAGAGGCACTTGGACCGGCACGGATCCGATCGAATACGCCTACCGCTGGTTTCGATGCGACGGACGGGGCAAGCCGGACGCGTCGGACTGCACGCGGGTCACGAACGCCAAGAACGCCAGCTACGTCCTTCGCGAGGCCGATGCCGGCTTCAGGATCCGTTCGCAAGTGAAGGGGACGAACCTCGACGGCTCGGACACGGCAACGTCGAACCCGACAGCGGTCATTACTTCCGCCAAGCCCGTCAACACGACGGAGCCGTCGATATCAGGCTCGACGATTGTCGGGAGCATCCTCAAGGCGAATCGCGGCCAGTGGGCCGGAGACGATCCAATCACCTACTCGTTCGTGTGGCTGCGCTGTAACGACAAGGGCACCAACTGCAGCGAAATCCAGGGTGCAAACGACACTGACTACGAGATCCGCGACGGCGATACTGGTCGCACGATCCGCGTCCGGGTCATCGCCAGGAACGACAGGGGCTCGACTTCTGCGATCTCGAACCCGACCGGCGTCGTCGGCTCGAACCAGCCACCGCCCCCGCCGCCGGGCAGCTCCCTGGCAGTGGTAGATCTGAAGGCGGCAGGCGATCGTCTCGTCGTCGCGTCGGTTCAGTTCTCGCCCAATCCGGTGACCAGCCGGACCGCACCGATCACCGTGCGCGTCCGGGTCACCGCAAGAGGAGGCCGACCGGTCAACGGAGCGCTCGTGTTCATGCGCGGGACGCCGAGGGTCGTGTCAGGTCAGACCCAGGCAACGCAGGCCGACGGCTTCGTGACGCTCACGCTGGTTCCGAACCAGCACTTCCAGCAGCCGCGAAACAGCTTCAACGTGCAGTTCTTCATCAAGGCGTTCCGGAAGGGCGATCCGGCGCTCGGCGGCATCGCGGGCTACCGGCTCGTGCAGGTCCCCCTCGCCGGGTAGGCGACGCGGCCATCGAGAGTGATAACGAGGAGGAGGCTGCTCCGGCCGGCCTCCTCCTCTGTCATCGGTGGCTGTACGGTCACTCCGGGCCGACAGAAGGGGCCGTCTATTGACGGCCGTTTCTCGGTTCGATCCGGTTGACTCGGGGGCGCGTCGGGGGACGGGCGGTGAGCCGAACCCGATGACGCCCTGACGCAGAGATCCCGGAAGTCCGCGAGCTCGAGGACCTCCTAGCTCTTGTGTTCTCTCAGATGCTGCAAGCCGAGCCGGTCCGTGTATGTCTCGGGCAGGTCGAACCTCCCCGAAAAGACCTGAAGCATCTCCCAGTAGAAGTCTCGCCCCTTCTGGTGTTCGAGCAGCTCAATGATCCAGTAGTTGAAGTCGCGCCACGTGAGGTAGGGGTGTGCCTCGACCATCGAACGCGTTACGTGCTGTTCCCCGCCGGCCCTCGCTGCGAGCGCGATGCAGTTGTCGCGCTTGGTCTGTGAGATGTCGTACGGCTTGCGAGTGCCGTCTTCCAACTCCAGGGTGGCGTGGATCGGCTCTCCGGGCTCGTCCAGGTCAGGGTCTCGATCGTCCTCAGCCATCAGCGTTCATGTTCGCAGACCTCCGGCTCAACCCGATATGCGGTTCGTGCCCATCCTTCGACTGTGCGCTACCCCCGGATGCCGGCACCTGGTGCCTACCTCACAGCGCCGCTGTCCCGAACACCAGCCGTACCCTCTGTCCACACTCCGGCCGCCCGAGTAGCGGGCATGCGGCATTCATCTGGTCGGTATACGCTCCGCCGGTCCACCGCGGGAAGGAGCAACCACATGGAGCAGTCGGACGTCCGCCTCGTAGCGCTGAACCCGCAGCCGCTGCCCCCCAACGCAACGATCAACCTCGTTGCGCTCAATCCGCAGCCACTGCCGCCCGACGCAACGATCGAACTACTAGCGCTCAATCCACAGCCGTTGCCTCCGGATGCGACGATCAACCTCGTTGCGCTCAACCCGCAACCACTTCCGCCAGGCATACGCATCAACCTCGTGGCGCTGAACCCTCAGCCGCTGCCTCCCAAGGCGACGATCGACTTCGTAGCGCTGAACCCCCAGCCGCTGCCGCCCGGTGCGATCCTCAGCTTCGTTGCGGTCGCGGCCCGGTCCGCTGACTGACCGGAGCCGCTGGGCGATCAAGTCACTGACTCTCGTGTTGCCGCGGCCGCCAACGACCACTTCTCGCCACGCCTCCAACGCGGTCGCCGGCGGGAAATCGCGGCTACACTGAACCCAGCGCGTTGGCTTAGTCGTTTGGAGCCGCCGAGGTGCACTTCCTCTCCGACTGTCACACCCGGCCTGGGCGCAGCAGGGAGTTCGTTTGGACTCTCCTGCCCTGATTGGACAGAAGGAGCATCACATGCATGCGACCATTCGCCGTTATGACGGCGTGGACGAGAAGCGCACGGTGGAGTTGACAAACAAGGTCAATGAGACCCTCCTCCCGAAGCTCACCAAGCTCCAGGGGTTCAAGGGCTACTACCTGATCGAGGCCGGCAACGGCGTCTTCAGCTCGCTCGGTCTCTTCGAGACTCCTGAGCAGGGCATGGAGTCGACGAAGCTCGTCGCAACGTGGATCCGTGACGAGAAGCTCGAGTCGGTCCTTCCCAACGAGCCCAAGATCACGAGCGGACGGGTCATTGCTAGCAGCGACCGCATGTTGATCGCCGCGTAGGTCGACCGCACCGCATTCGACTGAGGGCTCGGCTTTTGCCGGGCCCTTTCTCGTTTTCCCGGCTGCCAGCCGCTTCGCCGCACGCGAGACGTGACCTCCCGCCGTCGACCCCATCGGACAGGGGGTAAGGAGGTCTATCGGCGGCGGCTCGCGTCCCGCAGTCTCTGGGCGAGCGGGCGCGCCAGCGGCTCTTGACGACCTAAGAGCCGTTGCGCTCCTACTGCTGACGTTCGCGAGACCAGCGCGAAGTGCTGGAGCCTCGGCGTACTTCCGTCAGCCTGCTCAGGAAGTGAGGCGCGCTCCCCTGCGGCAACTGACCTAGCGGGACACCCTGCGGAGTGCCACGGGGAGAAGGTCAGGGAGGAGCACGCCTCTCTTTCGAGCATGGCAGCACCGGCGGTCAGACTCCGCCCGGCTGTGAGATCTCCTCGCACGCACGCGAATCGATTCGAGCGCTCGGTTCAGGAAACCCTGAATCCGAGCGTGGTGCGTGTGCTGGAGCCGCCGAGCGTCGCGGTCGCCGGCTAGAGGGGGTGGGAGTGAGGACTCCGGGCAGAGGGCTGTCCCATCGCGAGCAACGATGCGACGCACTGTGCTGGTGCCTAGGGCCGCCCATGCGGGGGCACGCTGGCTGTCCTGGCGCGGCCGGTCGGCGTGCCCCACGCATCCGGACAGCGGATGCTCAGAAGGCGACTCGTCGCCCAGGCGTGACCTTTCTAGGTGAGCTCTTCGAGGATCGTGCGCGCCTCATCGATCGCGGCGTCGATGAGGTCGGGATGTTCCACCACGTCTCGGACTACGTAGCGATCCGCAAAGTAGCTCAATCGTCATGTGCCGAATGTCGGCATCCAACGGGAAACGATCAACGAGCTCGGCCTCTTCGAGGTCGGCCGCATAACCGGTGTAGAGCTCGTACGCAAAACGGTGGCCGAATAGATCTGGTTCGGGCATGTAGAACGGCTCCGCCGATACGGCTCCGGACTGTAAGAAGGCTCGCCGCTACCAACCGGAGCGTCATGAGAAGTGGAGGCGTGCCCCCTGCGAAACTGACCTAGGTCGACACTGGGGAAGTGTCGCGGGGAGAAGGTCAGGGCGAGGCACGCCTCTGGTTGCGCAGCTTCGCAGCTCCCTCGGTCGGATGCGCCACACCAAGACCTTCCCGAGTTTCGTCGCTGACCCACTGAACGGCACTTTCGAAGCGATCCTCCACGCTTCGAGCTAGGCGAGCTCTCAGCCAGGTACCGCTCGAGTGGCGTATCGCCCCAGCTCGTACTTCGGCGATCCCCGCTCGGCGTAGAGATGGACGAGTTGCAGGGCGTCCTCGAGCGGCAGGTTCGGAGGCTCGTAAGCCTGTCCGAAGTGGGAGACTCTTCGCGTGGATGCCAGGCACGTGGAGCCTCTACGCGGTCGTCCCGGTCGAGAGCGGTCAGCTGCTCTCGTTCTTCCTGCCCGCCTCGAGCTCCCGCTCCTCGATCCGCAGGTGCGCGGCACGCTTGGGATCGTCGCCTCGCACTTCCTCGACGAACCGCTCCGCGTCCGCGAGCCGGACGAACGTCTCGACGAATTGGATCCGGTTCATCCGCCGATGCGGATCATCTTCCGGTTGACGAACTCCTCGGTGGCGTAGCGGCCGAGCTCGCGGCCGAACCCAGAGCGCTTGACGCCGCCGAACGGGAGTTCAGCTGCGTCTGCTCCGACGACGTTCACGAAGACCATCCCAGCCTCGATTCGATCGGCGACGCGCAATGCCTGATCGGGGTCTGTGGTGAAGACGAACGAGCCGAGCCCGTACGGGGTGTCGTTGGCGACCGCGACAGCCTCGTCCTCGGAATCGACGCGATACACGATCGCTACCGGCCCGAACAACTCTTCACGGTGTACGCGGTTGTCCGGGGTGACCCCCGTGAGGACGCCAGGCGCGACGAAGTTGCCATCGCGTGTCCCGCCAACGAGAGTGGCACCCCCTGCCACCGCCCGGCGCAGCTGGTCTTCAAGCCGGTCGGCGGCTGTCGCCGAGGAAAGAGGGCCCATCGCCGAGTCGGGCAAGGATGGGTCGCCGGGCTCGATCGCCGTCAGCGCCTCGGTCAGCTTGCTCACGAACGGCTCGTAGAGGTCGGACGCGACAACGAAGCGCTTGGCAGCGTTACAGGCCTGGCCGGCGTTCTCGAGCCGGGCAGTGACCGCGGACTCCACCACACCGTCAAGGTCATCCGTGCTCAGCAGGACGAACGGGTCCGAACCACCGAGCTCGAGCACGACCTTCTTGAGGTTGCGTCCAGCGATCTCTGCGACTGCCGCGCCCGCTCGCTCCGAGCCGGTCACCGAAACACCCTGCACTCGCGGATCGGCGATGACTTCGGCGATCTGGTCGTTCGTGGCGTAGATGTTGGTGTACGCGCCTATGGGGAGGCCGGCGTCGTCGTACACGGCCTGCATGGCGGCGGCCGACTCTGGGCATTGGGGCGCGTGCTTCAGCAGGATCGTGTTGCCTACGACGAGGTTCGGCCCGGCGAATCGCGCAACCTGGTAGTACGGGTAGTTCCACGGCATGATCCCGAGGATCACGCCGACGGAGCTGCGACGAACGAACGCCGAACCGTCTCCATCTGCGAGGCTGATCGGCTCATCCGCCAACAGGGTTGAGGCGTTGTCGGCGTAGTACTGGTAGATCGCGGAACAGAAGTCGACCTCGCCGAGGGCCTGGTCGACCGGCTTGCCCATCTCGCGGACGATGATCTCTGCGAGCTCACCGCGGCGTTCCAGATGGAGTTCGCCCACGCGTCGGACCAGCGCGGCGCGCTCCTCGATCGTCGCAGTGCGCGACCACTCGCGGTGCGCCCGATCAGCCGTCGCGATCGCGTCCGCGAGCTCCGCATCAGCGATCGTCAGGTACGCCTTGACTCGTTCGCCCGTTGCCGGATTGGTCACCGCATAGTCGCTCACATTGTCCTCCTGGCTAGGTCGTCGCTTTACCGTGTTGTTCCAATCGTCACGAGCACTAGAGCAGTACCGGGGCGTACGCGTCAAGAACGGATGGTGCCCTTACTAAACAGGCAAGTGGCGAGCCGGGCGTCAGTTCAGCCCGCCCGCCTCTAGCTCGCGCTCCTCGATCCGCAGGTAGCTCGCGAGCTCGGGATCGTCGCCGCGAACCTCCTCGATGAAACACTCAGCGTCCTCGCGGCGAATGACGAGGGAGTGACCGAGCGGGCTCTCGCGCAAGCGAGTTACTCGTCTTCCAACCGATTCCCTTCCGCGAGGCGGCGTACGGTCTCGTCAATCTCCGCGCCCGCCTCTTCGACCTCCTCCATATAGAGCCGTCCTGAGACGATCTGACCGTTCTTGATCTCGAAGAGCGTCACTCCTCGCATCTCGAGCGGCCCTTCATTTGCTCGGGTGCCGGTCCAACGCCATTCGCACCAGAGCGTGTCACCCTCCGTCGCAGTCGCGATTAGATCGGCGTGGAAGTCGGGTATGCCCTCGAAGAGCGCCGACCAGTTCTTCTCGACCTGCTCCCGACCGCCGAATCCTCGGTTTGGATGAGCGGGCTGCTCGCTCCGATAGTTGGGATCGAAGCAGGCGACAAAGGCCTCCAAGTCACGCTGGTTCATCGCATTGTGGAGGCGCTCGATGGCTTCCAGCGACTCGGCCTGCACATGTGCGCTCATAGTCGGTCGCTCCTTTCTCGCCTGGCCGGGTCGCGAGGCAGGCCGGTTTCCTGCAGTGTCACGCAACCGAAGCGGTCGAGAGCGTATCGCCCGCTCGCCTCGAGCTCCCGCTCCTCGATCCGCAGGTCGCTTGCGAAGTTAGGTTGACGAGGAAGACTTGGCGAAGCTGACGTTCGGAGAAGGTCAAGAGCGCTGTCGACTGCATCTAGCTGTCGTCTGACTAACTAGTGCTGGCGGCTTTCGGCTCGAAACGCCTGCCCGAGTGCGACAGCCGCCAGCCGAAACCTTGGAGCGTACTGACCTCCTCGATCGAAGCGCTCGGGCTAGGCGCTAGCGCTTGATGATGTTGTGGACCTCGATGATCTCTGGTGCGCCCGCGAGCTCTACGCCGCCTTCCGTGAGGATCGGCATCAGCCGTTGACCGAACGTCTCGAACTGCTCCATCGAGTCCCAGATCTCGCTGACTCGGAAGCTGCCGCCGGAGCTGAAAGCGACGTGGCACTCCATCCCATCAGGCGGAAATTCACCCGATGCCTCGATGCGGGGCAGCGTCTCGTCGTATTTCTCGGCCGTCATATTTGATGCCCCGGTGAAGCGGACAAGAATGCTCATCCTTCTACCTCCATGCTCGGGAACGACCGACCCTATCTCAACGCCGAACCAAGGCTGCTAGTTCAGCCCGCCCGCCTCGAGCTCACCGCTCCTCGATCCGGAGGTGCGAGGCTAGCTTGGGGTCGTCGTCCCCGTACCTCCTCGATGAAGCGCTCGGCTGGTCGCGGCCAGCAGCGGCGTACATAACCTCGTGGCCGTGGTCGCCGCCATGGCAACGGTGTCCGGACCGGGGGCGAACCTCGCCGCGCTAACCGACGTCTCCGACGACGTCGGCGGCT
Source organism: uncultured Actinomycetes bacterium (assembly GCA_963716975.1). Taxonomy (GTDB): domain Bacteria; phylum Actinomycetota; class Thermoleophilia; order Gaiellales; family Gaiellaceae; genus GMQP-bins7. Next base: position 19,065 of record CAVQVA010000010.1, read on the forward strand.
GGCTCCGCGGATATGACGGGTATCGCGGGGTGTTCGTGTTCGTAGACGAGAACGAGAAGACTTCACGTGTGATCACGCTTTGGGAGACCGCCGAAGACGAGCTTGCCGCCCGCCAGGCGCGTGGTGCGATGCGTGACCAGCTGATGGCGATCGCCGGCCTTGAGGTCGTTTCGTTCGATGTATACGAGGTGCCGGGGCACGAGTACGTGGGCGGCTAAGCAGGGCGACAGGGGGCCGGGGTGGGCTGAAAACCGTTACGCCCGCGACACCGATGACGGCAACGGGGCATAGGCTCTTCACCCGATCGGCTCGCTCCTGTTAGTTGAGCTCGTCGACCATGACGCGTGCGCTGCGCCGGCGGACGACACGCCAGCTGACGACGTGGAGTCGAAGGGGGTATCCCGCCCGGAGATCGTAGGAGTCCCGTTCCAGTCAATGACGAGACGGTGCGCAGCGTGGCGAAGTGTTCACCAAGTTCCGCAGTATCGGCGCACCCCAGGAAACCCGCAGGAGTGGGGTCCCGGCTAGCCAGGACCCCACTCATGGTCAAGCGACCTTCGCCTAGCCGGACTCTGCTGGGGTGACTGTGATGTCACCCTGCTTCAGCACCTGCAGTCCGAAGCTCGTGAAGACGACCGCACCTGCCGGATCGCGGATCACGACCGAGATCGTGTCCGCATAGCTCCCCCGGCGAGCGTTGTCTACGACCGAGACGTCGAACGCGTAGCCGCCCCTGCCCTTCCAGCTTCCCGTACCGGAGAGGGTGGCTGTGTTCTCCGAGCCGGTGACGGACTTGACCTCGCCCGCGAAGCTGAACCGCTCTCCGCGAGTCCGGTCAAAGGCCACGGTCTTGTTCGAGAGCGTGAAGATGACCGATCGTCGGCTGGAGCAGCACGAAGACAAGCGGAAGCCACGCCGTCCTTTGGCCGCTGCGGCGCGGCTGACGCACCCTCGGTAATTCCGGGCAGACGCGGTCAGCGGCGGCCCTGATGCGCTGTGGGTGGGCGTGGGTCAGCGTGCAGGCGAAGGAGGGCGCTGATGCGCCGGATCGACCTAGGGGGTAAGGACAGCATGCGTGAGCACAGGGCTGCCGCCACGACAGCAGGGATCCTCTACATCACCGGTACGGTGGCCGGAGTCTTCAGCGTGGTTGGCAGTGCTCCGGTTCGTGATGCGCGCGATCCGTTGGCCTATGCCGTGGAGCACTCCGGCGCAGTGGTGACGGCCGGTCTGCTCGTACTCGTCATGGGGCTATCGCTCGCGTTCGTCCCTGTCGTGTTGTTCCGAGTGCTGCGCCCGATAGGCGAGGTGTTGGCACTTGGCTACCTGATCGTGCGAGGAGCTATAGAGACCGCCTGCTACGTCGTCCTCGTCATCGGCTGGCTGCTGCTCGTGCCCCTGGGCGAGGCCATGGCGGCAGGAGCGGGCACGGCCTCACCGGTAGGCGTCCAAGTTGGCAACCTCGTCATCGATGCTGACGCCGCGAACGCCGTGACCGCGCTCGTGTTCTGCCTTGGTGCCGCCATGTTCTACGTGCTGCTCTACCGGTCGCGCATCGTTCCGCGCTGGATCTCAGCGTGGGGTCTTGTGGCGATCCCCTTCTACGTCGCGGCCTACCTGCTCCCGATGTACGGCGTCTTCGACGTCAACGCTCCCGCACAGGTTCTCATGTACGTGCCCCTGGCCGTGCAGGAGATGGTTCTGGCGGTCTGGATGATCGCGCGCGGCTTCCGCCCTGCGGTTGTCTCGGCCACTTCCGAGCGATTCGTGTTACGCCGCCCTCTGGATGCTGAAGCGCGGCTGACGCACCTCGGTAGTTCCGGGTAGGCGGGGTCAGCGGGGGCACTGATATGGGTGGGCGGCTGTCATGCGCACGCTGTGTGGCAGAGAGGTGAAGGTGTGCGCCGCTTCGCGCTGCTCCTAGCTGGGTTGGCCCTTCTCGCAGGTGTCGCCGCCACGGTGTCTGGCGGCGCGACGCAGGCGAAGGCTCGTGGGTGATTACCGGCTGCCACGATGTGGTCGTGGCTGCCGTGACGCGCTTGGTGACTTTCGTCGATGTCGAGGATGACGGTGCCGACGCTCGTCAGATGTCGGTGTCAGCGCGCCACGAGGCCGTGCTCGCGAACGGGCGCCGCCTTCTGCTTCTGGGGGATCGTGGCTGGACCCAGAGCCGCGTTCTGGGGGATCGTGGGTGGACCACGCACTCCGAGGGCGTCGCCGACATCTGGTCGGAGACCTCTGCGGAGGAGATCGCGCGCACGGCGCGTTTCGTGGTCGGACCGGATGAGCCGTTCGATGGACGCTCGCAGGAGGACATGGAGGCCGACCATTGGGCCTACCTCGCGCGTGTCCTTCGGCAGCACGGGGTCGTTATAGACGCCACAGAGCTAAGGCAGCTACCCCACGCCGTCGTGCTCGGTCAGCGGGCGCTCGCGCGCATCGGTCGTGACCGGGGCGACGCCGTCTCTTCCTGAGACTTGGTACTGGCGTCGGCTTCGAGAAAAAGGGGCCCCCTCTCTCTAGGGTGCGTCAGTCGTTGAAACCGGCGTCGAGCTCCCGCTCCTCGATCCGCAGCTGACTGACGAGCGGAGCGTCGGTAGAGCTCGGTGTGGTGATGCGAAGGCCTCGTTCATCGCCGGCCGCCTTGGTCGATACCTTCACTTGTCACGCTCAGCCGTGATGTCGGGGAAGTACTCCTTCACGTACCTGAGGAACACGTTGAGCGGAAAGCCCTCGCCCGGATCCCAGTGCGTCGATCTCTTGAAGACCCGGCTCACCTGCACATGCGTCACGATCCCGCGGGCGGTACCGCTCGCGAGCTGCTTGTCGTTCAGGTAACGCGGCGAGATCCCGTACTGCCAGCACCACTTGGCGACCTTCCAGGCTGTGCGTTGGAGCATCGACTCGTGCTCGAGCCACTCGGAGCGCTCCCAGCGCGCATAGCCGCAGAACTCCACATGCAAGCCGTCGCTGTTGGCCCCTGGCGCCCCCCAGGGGACGACAAGATCGGGCAGCATCCGGTAGCACTCGTTGTCATCGACGGCGAGCTGGGTCGACGCCTGCACGTCGCTACGGGCGAAGTGGTTGGCTACCCCCTGCGCCGATGTTCCCTCGGCCGAGTGGAGCACGACGAGGCGAATCGAGCGTGCCGTGCGCGCGCCCGAGTCGTGGGCCGCCCGCTTGACCTTGCACGGGTCGCGGTAGCTGCTGCTCACTTGCTTGCCGGTGCGTTCGGGACGCCGTAGACGGCGCTGAGCACGAAGCGTAAGCGAGCGCACTCAAGTCTCGCTCGACGGCGTGTCCGTTCAGCCCACCGACGCCTTGGAGCTCCCGCTCCTACCGTGATCCCACCCTCATGGTCGGCGTAGACGACCCACTCGAAAGTCTCATCGCTCTCCGCCCCTGGCCCTCGCGCCTGAACGCTATGACGTCGCCGGTGCGGGTCCATCGGTACGACCGCGAGAAACACGACGCAAAACCAGCCGAGGAGCCAAATGTGAAAGAAGAACAGTCCGGCTCGACGGTAGAAATGTGGTGAGGACGACCGCCCAAGCAACCCATAGTCGCCGCGTCTAGGCACACTAGGCACATGGACGCTCTTTGGCTCTCGCTCATATTCGGAGCGCCCTGGCTCGCCGCGATTGCATGGACCTGGTCGAGAGCGCCGCGCACGGACAGCGTCCCGCAGTCTCTGGGCGAGCGGGCGCGCCAGCGGCTCTTGACGACCTAAGAGCCGTTGCGCTCCTACTGCTGACGTTCGCGAGACCAGCGCGAAGTGCTGGAGCCTCGGCGTACTTCCGTCAGCCTGCTCAGAAAGTGAGGCGCGCTCCCCTGCGGCAACTGACCTAGCGGGACACCCTGCGGAGTGTCACGGGGAGAAGGTCAGGGAGGAGCACGCCTCTATTTCGAGCATGGCAGCAGCGGCGGTCGGACTCCGCGCGGCTGTGAGATCTCCTTCGCACGCGCACGCGCACGCCCACGCACGCACGCGAATCGATTCGAGCGCTCGGTTCAGGAAACCCTGAATCCGAGCGTGGTGCGTGTGCTGGAGCCGCCGAGCGTCGCGGTCAGCGTGACTGTCAGGCGCTTGCCGTGCGCTTCCGCAGGGACGACGAACGAGCACCGCGCGATCGAGTCTTCCCACGAGAGCCGGATCTTGCGGAAGCGCTTTCCGCCGATCCATACGCTGGCATGGAGTGACCCAGGCGCCGGGACGAACTCAACACGGACCACGAGGTCGAACGGTCGCGCAGCCTGGGGCGGTCGCGGTATCGCGGAAATGACGTCCATCCGGATATCCGCACCGGTACCCGGCGCAGCTGGCGCGAGTGTCGTTGCCGCAGCCAACACCACCGCGCCGAACGCGGCGAGCCGGCGGATCATGTAATCCAGGGTACGCCTGTTCCGGATGGAGTTCCAGTTCGTCGCATCGTTGCTCGCGATGGGACAGCCCTCTGCCGGGAGTCCTCACTCCCACCCCCTCTAGCTCGAGAGGCCGCTAGGGCCTGCTCGCCGACCTTCAACGGGCCTTGGGCATTCTGCTAGGTAGGGAGCGTGATAGTTGCCCTCCACGTGGCGACAGGCGCTGCGGCTGGCGCCGCGAGCGGCTCTCGCCTCGCAGCAATCCTTCTGGGGCCGTTTCTCCACATCGCGGGCGACCGCATTCCGCACCGAGACTTCCACTCGCGTCGGTTCGAGATCGGCAGCGGTCTCGCGGGCATCCTCCTTCTTGCTTCGCGGCGAGGCCCCCTCGATCCGGCGACACTCGGCGCTGCAGCGAGCTCCGCGCCTGACCTCGAGCACGTCCTTCCGCTCCTGCGCCCGCGCGGAAGGAAACTCTTCCACGACCACGGCTGGCACCGGTCGGGTCGGTTCCCGGCAAGCCTGCAGCTCCTGCTCGCCGCCGCGATTCTCGCTGCACTCAGCGCACCACGGAATGAGCCGCTGGTAGAGATCGAGCGGTAGGCAGGCTTGGGAGATCGTTCCGGCGCCGCCTCGCCGGCGTTGCGGCAGTCGGGGCGCGAGTCAAACTCAGCGTCGCGCACGCACGCGTAACAGAGAGGACGGGGTGGTGCCCTCCCCTCGCGATGTGCTCGGATGCTGGGGCCTGGCGGCGGACGGAGATGCGAGACGAATGACGCGGGAACGCGATTCGTTGCGGCGTCAGCGACGCTGGCCCTGCATGTCGCGCAGCAACGTCTCGACTGTCGAGAGGCGACTGGAGACGTCTTCCAGCAGACGGCGCGTCTCGTCTTGGTCAGCCCGCTGGGCATCCTCGATGAGCGTGCGATGCGCCTTCTGTTCCTCCTCGACGAACAGCGACGTTACGACCGCCGTCAGGAAGGCGATGAAGGTGACACCCACGATGATGACCACGCTGCCCACGATGCGCCCCCACCCCGTGTGTGGGACGACGTCGCCGTAGCCGACCGTGCCAAGCGTGACGATGGCCCACCACACCGCTGTGCCGTAGTTCGGGAAGTCCTCCTTGTCGATGATCGTGACGACGAAGCCAGCAAGGAGCGCGACAGTGAGTGTGGTGAACGCGAGGAACGGGAAGACTCGTCGACCGACAACGGCACGTTGCGTGCGCGTGCGGATGAATGAGCGTCTCCCCTCCGTCACCCTCGGAGTGTGCTGGTCGTCACGGATGCCATCATGCCGCCGGGCAGCGTGGGTCGGCTTTCAGTCGCGCCTCGCGATCCCCGCAGTACCTGCCGCGCTGACGCGAGGGCTTCCGAAACCAGCACCTCGCGGGCGGCACCCTCCCCCTCGCGAGGTGTTCGGGGGTGGTGGCCCGCGTTTGTGGTCGCGCGTAGCCAGGGCCGGTGACGAACTGGTCAACTCGTGGTTCCGCCGAGTGCCGCACCATGGTGGCGAAGCGCTTGATCACCCTGACCACTGTCGTACCGTCTCGACGCCTGTCGTGGTGGGGAATGGCACGCCAACGACACACCTCGCGAGCGAGATACCCAGAGTTTGCTCGACCGTGGTGTCGACCACCCCTCCCCCTCGCGCTGGATCGGGCGGTGGGGCCTGCTAGCCGTGTATCAGTAAGCCCAACGCGCTACTCCGTCTGATGAAGAGCCGCATCATGTACATCGAATACAAGGGCGACGGACTCAGCGGCCCCGCTCGTATCGGGCGCGTCTCGTTCTCCAAGAGAGGCAAGACAATCTATTACGGGGGGAAGAGCTTCCAAAGCCTCAGAGGCAGAGGCTATAAGGCCAATTACCTCGACATCGAGACCGGCGATGAGTACTGGATCTCTGGCTGCAAGCGTGATGGGAGCGATCGCCTCTATGGCGAGCGAACCCCTGTCGAGATCGACGACGATGCCCGCGACGAGTACTGGACGGAGATCCGCGGGCAACCCGAGAACAGGGACAAGACCAAAGCCAACCTCTGAGCTCCGCTCGCTTGCGGCTCCCCGTAGCCAGTGCTGGCGAACGGGCTGGTCAACTGGCCGGTCAACTGCTCCCGTCGTGCAGAGTCCCGCGCAGCGAGATCGCACTGAGCGTTCGTGCGGTCTCTCGTCGCGTCACGTAGCCTCCAGAGACGTATCTCTCCTAACTTGCAGGCCGGAGGTCGCCGGTTCGACCCCGGCACGCTCCATGGTGGCTTAGTCGAGCTTTCTCGACCGTCTGAAGGCCCGAGCAAGCGTCGGGCCTTCGCGTCTGCTCAGATCGGAACGAGGCGCCAAGTGGAGTCCTGCTAGACGGCTCCGAGTGCCGCTGTAATCCTCTCGATCGCCGCAGTCTCTTCGTCCTTTACCCCACCCTTGGCCCCCGCTACCGCCGTCGCGACGTCGAGCACAAGGCCACGATAGGCCTCGAGCTCGTCCGGAGCTTTCGCGCCGAGCACTGCCACCGCAGCGCCGAGGGCGTTCATCGTCCCCTCCACGACCTCTTTCGGTGACGCGACGAGGCCGAAGCCGGTGCCGTGTGTCCCCGAAAGCTCGCGGACGAGCTGGCTCTCGCTCTCACGATGCGCGGCGAGTTGCTTCGCGACGGCGCTCGCCTCACCGAAGCTGTCGGTGAAATCGCGATGGGCCGTGGAGACAAGCAAACCGGCACCAGTGACGCCCTGCTGGAGGGTCTTCCACTCTTCCTCTGTGAAGTCCGTCTTACCTGCCATGTGTCCTCCTTCGATGGTGTGAGTGCCGATGAGTCAAGTCTGATACCCAACCGAGGCGCGGCCTCGACTCGATCCAGAGCGATCACCCCTCCACACTCGCGAGGTCCCTCGGGCGGTTGGCCAGCTTGGGTACATCGCCGATCCGCAGCCTCGACGCTACCGAGTTCGAGGCCGAGTGGCATCTCGAACTCGGTGGACGTTCCGGACCTCTCTCATGGGCCGCCGATCAGTGCCACTGGCGCAGCTTCTCCAGGGCACGCCCCAGTGCCTGGCCGCCCGCGAGCACGGGTTCGAACAGGTCACCGTGCTGTTCGACCCGCTCGAGCGCCTCGCGCATCCCGAAGCGGCGTGGCGTCACGTCCTCTGTGAGCTCGTCCCAGCGAAGTGGAGTCGAGACCGGCGCGCCCGGCTTCGGCCGCACCGAGTAAACCGAGGCAATCGTCTTCCCCCGCGCGTTCTGACGGTGGTCGACGAGCACGCCCTCGCGCTTGCGCTTCAGCCATTCGGTCGTGACGAGCCCTGCGTGCCGCTCCTCGAGCCCGCGTGCGACACGCTCCGCAAATGCGTACGTCTGCTCGAAGGTCGCTCGGCGCGCAATCGGGACGAGCACGTGAATCCCGTCGGCGCCGCTCGTCTTGACGTAGGACGCGAGCTCGAGCCGCTCGAGCTCCTCGCGGATCAGGTGAGCGACGCGTATCGCGAGCGCGAAGCCGCCGTCGGGCGGGTCGAGGTCGAAGAGCACGAAGTCCGGGCGGTGCGGCTTGTCGACGCGCGAGTACCAAGCGTTCATATCGATGCAGTTCATCTGCACCATCCAGAGCACCGCCTCAAGCGAGTTGACGAGCGGGAAGTCGACGAGCCGAGACTCGCCCTTGCGCGGGTAGGTGCGGAAGGTGCGCGTCGGGATCCAGGAGGGCATCCCCTTCGGTGCCTGCTTCTGGAAGTACGCTTCCCCGGCCACTCCGTACGGCGAGCGCTTCATCGTGAACGGCCGATTGCGCAGGTGGGGGACGAGCACGGGCGCGATCGCGCGGTAGTACTCGAACAGGTCCTGCTTCGTGATCCCTTCGTCGGGGAACAGGACTCGTTCCGGGCTCGAGAGGCGGACCGGCCGCGGCGCCACCAGCGGTTTGTACCTGTCCCGGGTCCGCCCGGTTGTCGGTAAGCCAAAGCCGCGTAATCCCGCTCCGCTCCAGGTCGTCCGAAGTCTGTAGCGTCGCGTGAAGATGCATGACGATGCTCCTACGGGCAGAGCGCGGAGGCGCCGCCGCAACGAGCGCCTTCAGAACTGGCTCTGGGACGCACTAGGCTCGGTCACCTGAGATGGCGAGCGGCGAAGTTCACAGGACGCAGCTCGCGCACGAGCGCACCTACCTCGCGTGGTGGCGTACTGGCTTGGCCGCGATCGCAGCGGGATTCGCAATCGGGCGTGTCCTGCCCGAGGTGGTCGGCGGCACGAACTGGCCGTATATCGCACTGGGAACCGCGCTGGCGGGTTCCGGGTTGGCGGCCATGGTGTACGGGATCGTGCACTACCGGGAGCTGCAGGCCGCGCTGCGGGAGGACCGGGAACCGCACACCGGTGAGGGTTTCCTGCTGGCTCTCGCCGCGGTCGGGATCGCGGTGGGAGTCGTGTCCGTCCTGCTCGTCCTCCTCGCTCCCTGAATCACTGATGTGGGTGGCATCACCAGGGGTTCGATGCATGCGACGGAGACGACGTACGCGGGCAGCGGCGCTCTCATCGCGTGGGCCTGACCTCGGTGACCCCAAGCGGACACCTCCCGGACTTCCTCGCGCGCACGCGCATGCGAGGGCCGGGTACCCACCCCCTCGAGACTCTCGCGAGGCGCGGGGCCCTGCTCGTCGGCCGCCCGGACGCTCGGAGCCCGACCCCTTACGCGGGCGCGCGCGCACGCGTGATAGGCAGGTGCGAGGGGTCGCGAGGCCGAGGGCTTCGTGGTCCGGACGCAGGTTCGAGAGCGCGGGCGGTGGTCAGGGCAGCGTCCTCCAACCGTGCGTTCACCTTCTCGACACTCGCCCATGCGCGTCTCGAGGCCACGGACCCTCTCGCCAAGACGGCTCAAACTCCTGAGCGATCGCCTCGCCGTCTTCCAGCCTAGAAGTGCTCCGCCGAGCCGGAGCAACCGTCAAGCAGTTCGAGAGAACTGTGGAACGACCTCGGTAGGCCGGCGGTGGGGAGACGGGGAGCCCACCGAAGCCGCACCACATCTGAGCCCTGCATTCAGTTCGTTCGCCAAAGCTCCTCGCCTCACGCGCATCGCGCGTCGGTGTGTTGCGGGCTATGGGCCGGGTCCCGAATGCCGGGGCCAGTCCAGTCACCCTACTCGTGCGGAGTGCCACATGGGGTTAAGTAGCCTCGGACCTCGCCGACACAGCCGCCGATCTGCGCGCCGGGCGCGGGGTCGAACGCTTCGGGATCCTGGAGCTTACTTCGCACTTCGCGGGCCATTCGCGTTGGGGATCCGATCACGACGCAGGACGAAGCTACCCTGGCCGCGTGGACGAGGAGAGCAAGCCCGACCCGGATGACGAGCGGCCGCCGATCTGCCCGGCCTGCGGCGTCACGATGGGACTCGTCGTCGACCGGGACGGAACGACGCGGAACGTCTGCCTGGAGTGCGGATTCTCCGACGAGATGACCCGCCTGTCGGTGTGTGACGGCCGACCGAGGGATATCGAGGGCTAATGGGAGCCAACGGGCGTCGGAGAGTCGTGATCACGGGGCTAGGCGCGGTGACGCCGCTGGGTAACGACGTACCGTCGAGTTGGGAGCAGCTCGTCGCAGGTAGAGGCGCGGCTGGCCCGATCACTGCGTTCGACACCACCGGGTACGCGGTCACGTTCGCTTGCGAGGCGACGGACTTCGAACCGACGCAGTGGATCGAGCGCAAGCAGGCGAGGCGTATGGACCGGTTCGCGCAGATGATCGTGGCGGCAGCGCATCAGGCGCGGGCGGACGCCGGACTGGAGATCATGCAGGAGTACGACCGGGTCGGCGTCTCCGTCGCGACCGCGATGGGCGGCCTCGAGTCATTCGAGGATGCCTGCGACACGCTGATCGAGCGGGGCCCCGGGCGGGTCAACCCGTTCTCGATCACCAGGATCATTCCGAACATCGGCGCCGCCTGGGTCTCGATCGAGCTCGGCACGAAGGGGCCGCTCTCCTCCCCGGGCACCGCCTGCGCCGCGTCGACGATGGCGATCGGCAACGGGATGGACGCGATCCGCCTCGGCCGTGCGGATGTCATGCTCGCAGGTGGCAGCGAGGCGCCGATCACGCGGGTCGGGATCGCCGGCTTCTCCGCGATGCGCGCACTCTCGCGTCGCAATGACGACCCGGAGCACGCGAGCCGCCCGTTCGAGGCCGGTCGCGACGGCTTCGTCATGGGCGAGGCCGGCGCCGTGCTCGTGCTCGAGGAGCTCGGGCACGCGACGGAGCGCGGGGCGAGGATCTACGCCGAGCTCGTCGGCTATGGCGTCTCCTCCGACGCGCAGCACCTGACCGAGCCCGACCCGACGGGCCAGAGCCCGGCGCGTGCCATGCGCATGGCGTTCGCGGACGCAGGCATCTCGCCAGACCAGATCGACTACATCAACGCGCACGGCACCTCGACTCCACTCGGAGACACGAGCGAGACGCGAGTGATCAAACACGCCCTCGGAGAGCACATCGCCCGGAAGGTCCCGATCTCATCGACCAAGGGTGCGACCGGGCACTGCCTCGGTGCCGCCGGCGCCCTCGAGGCGATCTTCTGCACGCTCGCGATCCACGAGGGCGTGCTGCCGCCGACCATCAACTACGAGACGCCCGACCCCGAGTGCGACCTCGACTACGTCCCGAACGAGGCACGCAAAGCCGACGTCGGCGTCGCCGTCTCGAACTCGTCCGGCTTCGGCGGGCACAACGCATCGATTGTGCTCCGCCGCTTCGCAGGATAGGCAGCATGGCTCCCGGACGCGTGTGTCCGGGCCGAGCGCTCTTGTGACGACACCCGCGCCGTGCTGGACGCCGCCGAGAGCAACCAGGCCAACTCATCGGCGGCTCGGAGACAGCCCTCCGCGGATGCTCTCTTCACCGCAACCAATCCCGATCGGACGACGGGCTCTTCTCAATGCATTCGCTGGCGCGACGGTTGATGGCGTACTGCCGAACGCAACATTCCTGGAGACGAGCCGTTCGCCTGCGCGAATGTGTGGGAAAGCTCTTGAGCTGGCGCGGCCGCGCGTCTACTTCGGCTTAGCCGCCCGTGCTCGAGCTTTGGCTAGTACTCGGCCCTTGACGTGTCACGAAACTCGGAGTGCTCGGAGCCGTCGAAGAATGCCGACGTGCCTCGCGAGCCGCTGACGCTCGTCGCTCAGCCTTCTGAGTTCCCGCAACTCGATCTTGCTCAGCGACGGCCAACTGCGAAAGAGAAGCGACATACGCTCATCACGATCATGCCTCGCGTCGAGAAGCTCCTTGTGGTCGAGCAGTGAAAGGTTCTTGGGAAGGTTCTCAATCACCTGCGCGTGCGACATCTCAGCCGCTCCATGCGCCAGCGCCGTAAGGCACCTTCGCCGGGCTCCTGCCAAGGAGTCCTCCCAGCCACTTTCGGATCCTCGCGGACAGACTACGCGTGACCTGCACTTGGCACCTCGCTTCCGCCGCCCTCGGCGCAATGGCCAGTGGGGTCAACGCGGAAAGAGAGGCTCGGGAAACGTCATGGTAGCCGCCATTGGGCGCGAGTTCCGGTTGCCGGTTGGTCGAGATGTCGCCAGCTTGGTGCTTGCGGCGTTAGATGGACACTCACCCGAGGCAAACCAAGCCGAGTTGACGATCTGTTGAGAGCGGCGTGATCATGTCCAGACATGGATGACTACGAGGTGGTCGCCGAAGAGTTGAGCCAACTCGCGGAAAAGTGGCGCGACCTCGAGGAACGCGTGGCCGAGGTCGAGAGAGTGAACGCGCGACTCGAGGAAGCCGCCCTGACGACAGCCCGTGCCCTGGGAGAGGTCTCACGTCACTGAGACGCGGTGTACGACGCTATGCGCCGCGCAGACAAAATCGACGCCGAGATCTCGTCCGAGCGCGACCACGATGCGGCTAGGACGCGTCGCAGCGAGCCATCGGATTAGAGGATCGCCCTAGGGCCTAGGGGAAGGTGGCGCTCGCGACCGCCTGACGGTGTTGACCAACAGCCGAATCTCGGGACGTCGGCTAGTTCCGCCCGCCCGCCGCCTCCTCCCGTTCCTCGATCCGCAGGTAGCTTCCGAGCCAAGGCTCGTCGCGTCTCACGTCCTCGATGAACCGCTCTGCGTCCTCGCGTCGGACGCGCATCTCGATTGCGTTGTGGAGTGGGAATCGAGGCTTGAGCGGTCGTCGATGATCGCGTAGACGAGCATGCGGGCCTACTGGGCCAGGGTTACGATCGGACGTCATACGTTCTGGGTCAGGAGGTTCGCCAATGAGGATCTGGGGCCTATCCAAGAGAGCGGCGAACTACAAGCCCGCTCTTACGCCCGATGTTCGGTGTGACCACTGCAAGTACATGTTCCCTCCGCTCGGGCTTGGCGCATGCAGGTTGGTTCGGGGACCTATCAAAGGGTCCGCCACTTGCGATGCGTTCGTGCCCCGTCGCGGGGCGAGCTAACGCCTCAAGCGGCAAGCAGGCGGTGTGGTCGTCGGCGGGTTCTGACCAGGCGCGGTAGGTCAGACGCACATGTGTTCGTTGAACCAATGAGTGCCTTCACACGGTCGGAAAGACTGGAATGGGCCTTGCCTTCGCTGCGCACCACCGTCAGCCGTACCGATTCGCCCACCGCCAGGACAAAACGTCGGCTCCGGCGGCGTTGACCGACCCTTCAGGGCCGGACGGTACCGTTTGCGTCGTGTCCCGAAACGACGAGCTCGAGCGCTACCACGCCGCCCTCCGGCGACGGCTCATCACTGAGTTCGTCGAGAGATGGGGAGTCTGCGAGCGGGGCCACGTCTTGACGGACCTGAACCGCGACAAGCAGGGACGCTGCTGGTGCTGCACGCGCGCGCACGAGCGAGCGTTCGAGACTCCGGAACCCGGGGTGTGGTCAGGGAGCCCGGGTTAGTCGCCACCCGGCGCTCGACGCCCCGAGCGCCGCGCCGCACCGCACACCGCGGGCAGAAAGAGTTCACCGAGCCGGTGGCGCTTTCGTCCACTCAACCCGCTGACCTTCCGCTTCCGCGTAGAGCCTTCAAGTTGAGCTTCGGCCTACTCGCGCTCCGTGCTCGGTGCGTGGAGGAAGGTATTGGCGCGAGGCGACGTGGTCAAGGCCGCCGCTCATCGGATTGGCGCAGTTTGCGCCATTCGCGTTGCGGCGCCGCTGCAGCGGCGCCGCAAGCCGAGGAAGCAGCGAGTCCTCGGCTACCTCATTGAAGGCTGGGGCCTTCTCCAGTTCCGACCCCACCTTTCGAACCGGACGCCTTCCGAGGTCACGACTACCGGAGTCTTGCGTGTACCGACAAGTACTCGAACCGGAGGATCGCTCGACACAATCAACGCTCGCTGTTCGATGCGAACTCGTACGCGAGCGCCCCGAAAGCCGACGCCGAGCTCGAGCGCGTCCCACTCTTCGGGAAGATGTGGATCGAGCCGCAGCAAGTCTCCGGCGGGCCGCAGCCCGGCGAACCCGAAGGCAAGTGCCTGCCAGAGGCTTCCCATCGCGGCGAAGTGGAGGCCCTCCGAGGTCGTGTTGGTCAGATCGTCGAGGTCCATCCGGCTCGTCACTCGCAGCCACTCGAGCGCCTCGCGCGTCATCCCGAGCCGCGCGAAGAGGCCGGCGTGGACGCCCGGTGAGAGGGAGCTTCCGTGTGCGGTTCGAGGCTCGTAGAAGAGGAGGTTCGGCCGAAGCGAGTCGGCGGCGACTTCGTCCGGCACGAGCTGGTGGAGCATCAATACGTCGGCCTGCTTCACGACCTGCGCACCGTGCAGGCGCCTCCGACCGAGGACGCGCTCGGCGTCGGCCGGACGCCGCTCGACCAGCTCGGCGATGACTAGCGGCTCGAGTCTCGAGAAGCCGGCGAACTGTTCATAGACGCCCGTCGCCGGGTCGTAGCCGTCGACGAGAGCATCAGCGAGGGCCAGCCAGCGCGCGCGCTCGGATTCGTCGAACTCCCGGTTCGGCGTCAAATCGACTTCCGCTGCCGCTCTTCGGAGATTCCAGCGCGCCATGACGTTCGTGAACGCGTTGTCGTCGACCCTCTCGTGGTACTCATCCGGCCCGATCACGCCGTCGATGTGGCCGCGGCCTTCTCGGTCGCGGTGGATCCGCGAAGCCCAGTAGCGCGCGGTCTCGACCATGAGCTCGAGCCCCGGGCCGGTGCGAAACTCCTCGTCTCCCGTCCAGTCCACGTAGCAGGCGGCACCCCAGGCCACATCGGCGACGATGTGCTCCTCCAGCTGGCCCGTGAGGATCGCGACGCGCTCGCCGTGCAGACGCGTGCGATCCGGCGTGACGTCACGACCGCTTCGGGCAGATTCCCAGGGGAAGCGCGCGCCGGAGCGGCGCCACATCCGCGCTTCTCGACGCGCGGCGGGGAGCCGCCGGATCCGGTACTCGAGGACCGCTCGCGCAGCTTCTGGCCACGTCGCGCTGAGGAACGGGAGCACGAAGACCTCGGTGTCCCAGAACACGTGGCCGCGGTAGCCGTGGCCGGTGAGTCCCCGGGCGCCAAGCGCGACCTCGCCGTCGCCGGCCGCCGACGCCATCAGCTGAAAGAGCGCGAAGCGAACGTCCCGCTGGAGGTCGGGGTCGCCCTCGATCACGATGTCCGCGCGACGCCAGCGCTCGCCCCACGCGGCACGATGCTCGGAGAGAAGTCGGTCGAAGCCCAGGTCCTCGGCCTCGGAGAGCGTCCGGATTGCGAGCGCCGGCTCAGGGGTCGCGTCTGCGCGTGTGACATACGCGCCCAGGCGCTCGAGTCGAGCGCTCTCGGTGCCCGACTCGAGGGTGTCCCGAGCTGCCGCGGCCACTCCACCGTGACCCGCGTGCACCTGACCCCATTCCCGCGTGCCCTCGCGTCCGGACCGATGACGCAGACGCCGCCCATCGGTGACGAGGGGAGGCGCGTCGCGAAGTATCGACGCAGGTCCCTCTGCCCGCAGAGTCACCGTTCCGGGACGAGCGATCGAGGACAGGCGCACCGTGCTCAGTAGTCCACCGTCTGTGAGCGACAACTCCTCGACGAGAACGCCGGAGCGCAGGTCGAGCACGCGGCGGAGGGTCCCGTCGGACGCCCGCCCGCCCATGATCGTCGACCACACCGGTCCCTTGAGAAGGCGGCTCTGGGAACCCTTGCCCTCGTAGATGCCGCCGGTCAGGACGCGCGGAGGTGTGGCGACATGGTCGAGCAACGCCGATCCGCTCGTTCCGATGCACCCGTCTGCCAGCGTCAGGAGAGACGCCCTGGCACGCTCGACGGTCGGGTCGAAGCCTTCGATAGCAAGTGTCCACTCGGGATCTGGATCGACGAGCGGAAGCTCGCCTCGCTCTCGTCGTCGCACTTGGTCGTCGAGAAGATCGGCGAAGGCATCGGGTCCACCGGCGAGCCAGATGACACCCGGAGGCAGCCCGCCCGGCTCGATGCCGACGGAGACCTTCGTCGACGCGGTAGCGGCTTCGACCAGCATGAGCGAGTCGCTCCCTGGAAGTCCCGCAATCGCGCCGAACTCGTCGCCGCCGACGAGCACCGCATGCGGGCCGATGCCTCGTCGATGAAGCTCGGCGAACAGCCAGCGGGCGGAGTGTGACTTGTCCGTGAGCCCGATCTCCACGTGTTTGACATCGCTCGTGACCCGTGGATCGCTCAGGCCGGCGTCGCGTGCGGCCTTCTCGGCGATCGTGGCGACACTGTCGAGCCCCGCAAGACCACACGCGAGCAGGCGCCCTTCGACCGCCGAGAGCAACTCTCCGATCCGGGCCTTGGGCGGATCCGCCCACTCCGGCTCAGGGATCAGATCGATCTTTCGCCGGTTCAGCCGGTCCGCGACGATCTCCGCGCTGAGACCGTGCTCGGCGAGCCTGGCGACCGTCGTCCGGGCCGCGGCGGTCAGCGCCTCGTCCTCTTGTGGGCTCGCGACGCGTCGGTGAACCAGCTCCGGCCCCTCCGGTCCGACGACGTAGACCTCCGATCCTCGGTTGAGACAGAGGTGCAGGACACCCGGTCCAGCGGGCCGCGCCAGGAGCTGCCCGTCGACGTTGTCGACGTGCGTGCCGCTGACGATGCCGACGTCGAACCCGCTCGAACAGAGCGTCTCGACGAGTGACCGTATGCGACTCGCGTCCGCCTCGCGGTCGGGCACCGCCGTCCCGTCCCAGTCGAAGATCATCGCCTCGAAGCGCCGCGCGAGTCCGGGCGGTAACGCCCGGGCGATCTGCCGAGCTCCTCGTGGACGTGAGTGCGTCAAGCCGCTAGCTGGACGTCTCGGCAGTTCGCGAATGAGCCATCGACGGCCACTCTAGAAAACCCGCCGGTGCGGTCGAGCTTTCTCGAGCCTGAGTCGAACGCTTCGAGCCCTGAAAAGAATTCACCGAGCCGGTGGCGCTTTCGTCCACCCAACCCGCTGACCTTCCGCTTCCGCGTAGAGCCTTCAGGTTGAGCTTCGGCCTACTCGCGCTCCGTGCTCGGTGCGTCGATGAACTTATGGCCGGGAGCCGATCGAGTCAAGCCTGCCGTTCTTCGAATTTGCGCAGTTTGCGGTCTTCTTCGAGTTCGGCGGATCGTCCCGCGGAGATTGCACCGACGGCGTACGTCGGCACGGGATGCAGTACAGCAGGAAGCGACGCCTACGCGTCGCGGTAGCGAAGCGCGAGAAGGGCGAGCGCCAGCGCGCCGAGCGCCCAGGCGAAGGCGACGCCGAGCCCCCGCCAGGGGCCGATCGGCATTCCGCCTTGACCGTCGAACGGATGCGGAGAGCATCCGGGGGTGCCACTGCCTTCTCGTCTCCGGCTGGCTCGGCCGTCGCGACTTCGCGACCGAAACGGGTGCGGCGCGACGCCGGGCCTCGAGACTCGTCGACCCGGCGTCGCGTCGCAGGATGCTCCTACCTTGCGAAGGTCACTTGATGAAGTACGGATAGATGTTGTTGAACCCGGACGCTCGAAGCCCGCCGGGGTTGTTGGCCTCATCCGGCTTCCCACCCCAGGCGACGTTGTACCCGGCGGCCTTGTAGCCGAGCGCAACGGGGTTGTCGCACGTCAGGCCCATGCCCTCCACCCAGTTCGCCGCGACGGCGTCGTAGTACTGCCCGTTCGGGTTGTTCCAATCCGCGACGGTGATCTCCTGGAACATGCCCATCGTGCCATCACCGCGCATGAGCCACTTGCAGACGCCCACATGGCTCAGGACGTGGACCCATGCTGCCGCCTTGCATGCGCCGAGCGCAACGTAATTGGTGGTGTACCCCGGCTGAAGGCCGTCGGGGTCGTCAGGCGAGATGGCCCAACCCCCCTGCACTGGGTCATATCCGCCGTAGAAACGCCCACTTGGGCTGTTGGCCAGGACGTCTGCGGCCTCGTACTCGGGGAATGGGGCTTGTATGGACGTCGCTGTGTTCGACAAGGTTATCGTCGAACTGTCCGACTAGAACTCGTTGACCACAGGGAGCGTCGTCGACTTGCCGTTGAGACAGTAGATCGTCGTCTGAGCGGCTGTTGCCACCGCCGACACGACGGTCCCCGTGTAGATCGCGACCGCGACGGCCCCTACCGCAAGCAGCCACTTGTTGGTCCTCATATCCCCCTCCCTCCCCATTTGTCGGACCGCCCAAGATTGGACGGAACGACTCAAAGTCGTACCCTAATGAGCTTCGCCGCTTTGACAAGGCGAGGATACGGACTAGAAGCCGCATTGACATCCGGCGCACGCCGCTGGCTCTAGTGGCACGGCCGCGTCGCCCCCCGGTACATCACGATTGGGGTGGGTCCTTAGTGCGGTCGGAGGGACGGATGCTTCGCCCCGACCAAGGGCTCGGCGTTACGCGCTCTTGTTCCGGGACTGGGTGTCCGTCTCGGCGATCGCCTGCTTCACCGCTCGCCGAAGCTCTCGCGACGCGACGAGGTGCTCGGCGGCCGGCCGCTCGAGGTGGCGCGCAACACGTCTGAAAGCCTCCATGACGGCCGGCCAACCGCGATTGGCGAGCGTCTGGCCCTTGCGGGTGAGGACGAGGTAGTACGAGCGTCCGTCGTTCGGATTCGGAACCTTGCCGACGTCGCCTCGCTCGACGAGCCGCCGGATGTAGTCACGGATCGTGGTTGGCGGCAGCCCGGTCTCGGCAGCGAGAGCTCCGGGAGTCACCGGCTGCAGCACGGCGACCCAGCCGAGGAATGAGAAGAGCTGTTGCTCGACGCCCGCCCTCGCGAGCTCCTCGTCGACGAGAAGCCCGACCAGGAGCCCGGTGGAGAAGAGCTCCTGCAGAAGCTCGGCGTCGCGTTCCTCGGCCTCGTTCACGAGTGCAGATCATAGGACTCGACTTGCTGCGAGTTCGTCGCTAAACTAGTGCGGGTTCGTCGGTACTTGGAGCAAGTCGAGGAGGCCGGCATGAGGTCTGCAGCGCTCGTCATCGCGGCAACGCTCCTCGCGGGAATCGCCGCCGCGAGTGCAAGCTCTTCTCCCGGCATCAGCGAGGGACGCATTCCGGAGGCACGTGCGCTTCGGTCGTGTGGCGGTGCCGGTCCCTTCTGGCCCACGATGACCCTGGCCGTGAGCGGAAAGACGGCGTGGGTCGCATGCAAGGAGCAGGGAAGGCTCCTTCGGCTCAGCCTTCCGCTCGGACGCAAGACGGCGAGCGTGCGACTCCAAGGACCTGTCACCGCCGTCGCCGTCGGCCTCGGCTCCGTGT
Organism: uncultured Actinomycetes bacterium; assembly: GCA_963716975.1. Taxonomy (GTDB): domain Bacteria; phylum Actinomycetota; class Thermoleophilia; order Gaiellales; family Gaiellaceae; genus GMQP-bins7. The sequence goes on from CAVQVA010000010.1 coordinate 38,075, forward strand.
GGGCACTCGACACGAGCTCCTTGCTCTATCGCATCAACCCGCGAACCGCTCGCGTGAGCAAGCGGATCGCGCTGGACGCGAGCGCGCCCTACAACATCTGGATCGGCGGCGGGTCCGTGTGGGTCGCCGACGACCAGGGCGCCCGCGTGTTGCGAGTCTCGCCGACGACGAACAGGGTCACGGCTCGCATTCCTGTGAGCGACGGCCCCGCCGACATGGTCTTCTCCGGGCAGCGCGCCTGGGTCATCGACCACCGCGACAACACCCTGTTCCGGATCGACATGCGGACGAACGCGGCCACGCGTCTCGCGGTGGTCGGCGGCAGCAACGCAGCTGCCGAGCGCGTTGCGATCCTGGGCGACAGCATCTGGATAACGGGACGCGGAGTGCCGCTCCTCGAGGTCGATCCCGAGTCCGGTGAGGTCCGACGCTCGATAGACATCGCGGGAACGGGAATCGACGTCATTGCAGCGGCCAACTCGCTCTGGGTGCCCGTCCGGACCGCCGCGGTCGATCGCACCGGCTTTCCGACGATGACCGCCGTCCGGCGCATCACGACCGCAGGAGTGGTCACGACGGCAGCAACCGCCCAGGGCCGAGTCGACGTCCACGGGCTCGCCGCCGGACTCGGCTCGGTCTGGCTCGCCGACAACACGAGCGGGTTCATCTACCGGCTCGCGGCATGAACGTGGGGCGCGAGGTCGGCGCGCCGGTGTTCGATGAGTGAGCGCGTCGTGCGCCGGTCGCTCTACGCGCTCTGCGACCTCACGTAGTCGATGTAACCGCGGACATCGGCGGCAGGCTCGGAGTACGCGGCGCCGAGAGCGGTCTCCATGGCGCCCATGTACTCCTCCGCCCAGGCCGGGAAGTCGTAGTCGATCGCACGCAGGAACTCGAGGGTCGCCGCGAAGCGGATGTCTGCGATCGACGGCGAGTCCCCGCCGATGAACGTCTTCCCGTCGAGGAACCACGCGCGATACACATCGAGCGGCCCGGCGAGCGCCGCCTCGGCGTCCTCTCGCGCCTTTGCCTTCATGGCGTCGTCGGCCTCCGACGTACCGACTTCGCCGGCGTACTGCGGGAAGCCGAGGGCGGGGTAGGTCGCGCGTGCGACGAGCGGATAGAGCGTGCCGATCAAATAGAACATCGCGCTGTCGACCATGGCCCGCTCGCCAGGATCCGTGGGATAGAACTGATCGAGGCCGTGCTTGTTGGAGAGGTACTGCATGATCGCGCAGCTCTCCCACAGCGAGCCCTTCGGCAGCCCCGCCTCCTCGAGCAGCGGCGTGAGATCGGCCGGATCCTTTGCGAGGAACTCCGGGGTCGTCTTCTTGCCCCACACGTCGACCTCGTCGAAGTCCAGTCCCGCAGCGCGCACGAAGATCCGCGTCGAGAGGTTGTTGACGCTCGGCTTGAGGATGCTCAGCGTGTTGGTTGCCATGTGGCTCTCCTTCCTAGGAGTAGGGGTCCTTCGGGGAGCGATCGTTCGAAAGCGACCCGCGTGACCGCTCGACGAGCGTCTCGATGGCATCCGCGAGGTGCTCTCGGGCGATGTTGTAGTCGCCGCGCTCCTCGCGGATCTTGTGCGCCTCGAGCAGCACGTCCGCGTGCGTGTACCCGAAGGGCGGCTCGAAGCGGTACGAGGCGAGCTCGATCAGCAGGCCGAGCGGGTCGTCGAAGTAGATCGAGTCCATGAAGCCGCGGTCCTTGACGCCCGAGTGCCGAATGCCGCGCTCGTCCAGGCGCTCGACCGCCTGCCAGAACGTGGCCTGCGAGAGCGCGAACGCGAGGTGATGGACGAAGCCCGGCTCCCGCGGCGTCGGATTCGGATCCGGCGCGCGCGTCTCGTTCGTGAAGACGGTGATGAGGCGCCCGTCTCCCGGGTCGAAGTAGAGGTGGCTCTCCGACTCGTTGTCGAGGTTCGGTTGCTCGAAGACGAAGGGCATGCCGAGCACGCCTTCCCAGAAGTCGATCGCGGTCTGCCGGTTGGCGCCGTTGATCGTGATGTGATGGACGCCCTGGGTCTGGAGCTTTCGCACAGCGGTCACCGCTCGACGAGCTTCGACTTGTACTCGCTTCGCCGAAGGCTTCCCCACGGCACGAGATCCACCCGCGTCTGGACGACGAGCACGTTCCGCAGTTTCTCACGGATCGCCTCCGCGAGCGCGGCATCCGCCTCTCGGCCGCGCGCGAGTTCGACGGCGACGGGGAGCGGCGGCTCCTGCTTCACACCCTCGGACTGAGGCTTGACGAGGACATGGCCGCTCACCTCGGGAGCGAAACCGCTCACGACCTCGCGCACGGCGGAGGGAAACACGTTGACGCCGCGGACGATGAGCATGTCGTCCGTCCTGCCGACGCACCGCACGCGCGGGCCCGTCCGGCCGCACGCACACGGAGTCATCCGGATCCGGACGTGATCGTGCGTGCGGAACCGCAGGAGCGGCGCCGCACGATGGCGGAGGTGAGTCAACACGAGCTCGCCCGACGTGCCGTCTTCCAGGTCGAGCGATGCGCCCGTCTCGGGGTCGATCAACTCCGGGTGAACGAACCCGCGGGCACCCAGGTGCATCCCGTCCTGCTCCTCGCACTCCCCCCAGAGCGAGACGCCGATGTCCCCGATGCCCATCGCCTCGGTGACCTTCGCGCCCCAGCCCTCCTCGAGCAGCGCACGGAAAGCGGGCTCACCGCCTCCGGGCTCACCGGCGACGAGAACGCGCTCGACGCTCGATGCCCGGAGGTCGATGCCGCGCTCCGTCGCCCACTCCACGAGATGAGCGGCGTACGACGGCGTCAGCACGGCGGCCTCGGGGCGGAGAAGCTCGATCGACCGCATCAGCCGCTCGGTGTTCGCGGTGCCGACCGGAATGTGGCAGAGGCCGATCAGGTCGAACGCCGCCAGCGCCGCGCCGGCGACGAACGGCCCCGCGTTGTACGTCGAGACGATGCGCTGACCGGCGGCGATGCCGGAGGCCGCATAGCTGCGTGCAGATCCCGTCACCCAGTTCTCGAGGTCGCCGGCCGTCAGCGGCACGAAGCTCGGTGCGCCCGTCGTACCGCTCGTCGAGTAGATCCGCACGACCTCGGACGGCGCGGCACAGAGGTGAGCACCGATGGGACTGTCCGGGGTGCACGACTCCCTGAGCTCGCGCTTGTCGGTGAGCGGCAGGCGCGCGATGTCCCCGAGCCCGCCGGCTGCCGCAGCCGAGTCGATGCCTGCGCCCGCAAGCTTCTCGCGGTAGAGGGTCGAGCGCTCGAGGAGATAGACGAGCTGGGCTCGATAGCTCTCGTCGTCGACGGCGAGCTGCTCCTCCCAGGGACGGGCCTCGACCTCGGGCGCGAGCATCACTCCGGCGCAGGCTCGTACGTGACTGCTTCCTCCGCGCCCGCGGCCATGGTGAAGCCCAGGGGCTGCTCGCGCTCTTCGGCCAGATGAGCGAGGAGACCGGCGGTGCGAGCGAGGATCGGAACCGCCTGCACGACGGCGGTCGAGTAGCCGAGATCGAGGAGGACCGCCGCGATCGGCATGGCGACGTTCATGGTGAGCGGCTTGCCCCATGACTCGGCAACTGCTTCGCGCAGAGAGCGTGCGAGGAGAACGTGCGGCCCGCTCGCTCCCCGCGAATCCGCCAGCTCGAGGATCCGCTCCGCGCGCGGGTCGAGCGGGCGATGCACGGGATGGCCGAACCCGGGCACCTTGCCGCCGGACTCGCGGATCGAACGTGCGAGGTCGTCGGTGACCACCGCCGGCTCGAGGCCGGAGGCGACCCGCTCCTGCGCTTCTTCGAGGAGCCGCGCGCACTCCCCCGAGGTGCCGAGGACCACGGGACCTGCTCCCAGGATCCCCGCCGCGACCGCTCCCTGCAACGAGCCGGGGTCCGCCGCCAGCGTCATGCGCGCGGCGACGCTCGTCGGCATCATCCCGTGCTCGGCGATCGAGACGAGCAGAAGGTCGAGAAAGAAGCGCTGATCGTCGCTGGGCTCGTTGCCCGTGAGGAGCAGGTGGAAGTACTCGGTGAAGCCGACCCTGCCCATGAGATCCCCGCAGAGGTCCCGCCCACGCACCTCGACCCGGTCCGGATACGCCTGGCTGATGTGGGTGACGGGACGTCCGGGCTTGCCGATCTGCATACCGCTCCCCGCTAGAGGCCGAGGTCTTCCCGGACAAGACGCGCGCCGGCAACCATCGCCTCGAGCTTGCGGAAAGCAAGGTCGCGCGGGAGGTACTTCATCCCGCAGTCCGGCGCCACGACGAGCCGCTCGGGTGTCAGAACGGTAAGCGCCCGCCTGATCCGGCCGACGACGACCTCCGGCGTCTCGGCCTCGCTCGAGCCCAGGTCCAGCACGCCCAGGACGATGACCTTGTCGGGAACCTCTCGCAGCACCTCGGGATCGAGGTCCGGTTGTGCGGCCTCGAGCGAGAGGTGCGTCGCGGCACAGGTCGAGAGCTCGGAGAGGAACGGGTAGCCACTGAGCCGATCGTGGACGATGTGCGCGTAGCCGAAGCACGTGTGGAGCACCGTGTCGCCCTCGATCCCGTCGAGCGCGCGGTTGATCGCTTCGATCGCGTACTCGCGCGCCGGCTCGGGCCGTGCCTGGAGGTACGGCTCGTCGATCTGCACGACGTCCGCGCCGGCCGCCTTCAGGTCGCGAAGCTCCTCGTTCACGGCTTCCGCGTACGCGAGAGCCAGGCTCCCGCCATCGGGGTAGTGGTCGTTCTGGGCCTGCTGGGTCATCGTGAACGGCCCGGGAACGGTGATCTTGATCCGCCTGTCCGTGATCGAGCGCAGGAACTCGACGTCACCCACCTCGACCGGCCGGGTCCGGCGGATCGGGCCGACGACCCGCGGAACGGGGTTCTCGTGGCCCGTGCGGTCGAGGGCGACCCCGGGCTCGTCCAGATCGACTCCGTCGAGCGCAGTTGCGAAGCGGTTCGAGTAGCTCTCCCTTCGCATCTCCCCGTCGGTGATTACGTCGACGCCTGCGCGCTCCATGTCGGCGACCGCGAGTCGCGTGGCGTCGTCCTGGGCGTCCTCGAGAAACGGCTCCGCCACCCGCCACAGTTCGAGCGCGCGCACGCGTGGCGGTAGCCGCGCGCCGAGCCGCTCACGGTCGATGAGCCAGTCGGGCTGCGGGTAGCTCCCGACGACGGTCGTGAGGAGAGCAGGTGATCCGGTCACTCGCGGGCCAGTCTATGCATGCCGCCTTCGCCCGGCCCGGGCGAGCATCGGCTGCCGAGCCGCTCGCACTCAGCAGCGGAGAAGACCTGGCTCGATGCATGTGAGGCAGCCTCCGAGCGCGCCGCAGCTGGCTCGGAGGCTGCCTCATTCTCACCACGTCGACGCCGTGTTGTCCAGCGTCGACCGGCGGCGGCCAACGGGGTTAGGCGGTCGCGCCGGCTTTCGTGCTGATTCCTAGGGTGGAGCTGAAGAGGATCTCGCCTACGCGCGTGTTCTCGAGCTGGATCTTGTCGCCCATGTTCTCGGCGACCCAGTCCGCGGCCGCAGCGTTGGCAGCCTCGGCGGCTTCTTCGGACTCCCAGGCGCTGAACGAGATGATCTTGTCCCCGGACGCGACGACCGAGTAGGCCTTGAAGCCCGACTGGGCCTGGAAGATGGGAAGCAACCCGTCTTCCGCGATACGTCCGAGCTCCAGCGCATCGCCGGAGAACGTGTACTTCGCGATTCGCGCGTGCATGTGCGCCTCCTGACGAGCCGCCTCGGTCGCGCGGCTTGCCCACAGCAACCCGGCGGCTCCTCGGACACCTTTGCATACTTCGGGCGGGTCTTGCTAGCGCAGCGTCGTGCGCGCGGGCGCGGCCGGCGCTACCAGCCGCCCTGCCAGGCGACGACGAGCAGTGCGATCGCGGCGATTGCCGCGATCAGAACGACGACGAAGTTCGCGATGAGGGCGATACGCGTCACACGGCCGGGATGTCCCGCATGCGTCGACTGGCTGGAAAGCCGGACACCGTCTTCGTCCGCCCCCCATTCGACCGCACCGGCGAGCACTCCCGTGATGAGCTGGTTCAGGCTGACGCCCTCTCTCGCCGCGGCACGGGCGAGCTCGTCGTGGAGGGATGCGGGCATCCGGACGAGGATCTTCCCGCTGTGGCTGGGTGCGCGCTTCGACCCGGCTCCGTCGCTCTTTCCCGCGTCTGCCAGGCCGAGCGACTCCTCGGCGGCGCTCCAGGCGCGCTGGACTGCCTCCTCCGGGGATGCGCCGCGCGCAGAGGCGCTCGGAAGGTCATCGACCTCCGCAACCCACGACGCGTCAGGGCCTTCCCCGGCTCGTACCAACGAGATCCGGTAGGAAGGCGTCACGTCTTCGGCAAGCGACGACGCCCCCACCATGCCTCGAGTGTACAAGCTCGAAACCGAGCGCACTAGAGCCTGACGAGGGATTTGCCTGCTCCAGCGCTACTTTCGACCGTCGTTCGCGAGTCAAGCGCAGCGTGGAGCCGTTCGAGCGAGTTTCGAATGATGCGCGAGACGTGGATCTGGGAGAGCCCGACCTCGCCCGCGATCTCCGTCTGGCTCAGCCCGCCGAAGAAGCGCAGATGGAGGATTCGCCGCTCGCGCTCCGTGAGCGTGCGGAAGCCTGCGGCCAGGAGCATGCGCTCCTCGCTCTTCTCGTACGCGCTCTCGACTCCGAGCGCTCCGTCGAGCTCGCCGCTCTCCCCATCGCAGGCAGCGAGCCGCAGGGTCACGCGCGCGCGCTCGGTCTCCATTGCCTCCTCCACGTCCTGCTCGTCGAGACCCAGCTCCTCAGCCAGCTCCGACACCGTCGGCGACCGGCGAAGCTGCGCCACGAGCGCTTCGCGTGCAGACCTGAGTTGCAGCGCGTTTTCCGATGGTCGCCGCGGCATGCGCACGATCGTCGCGCGGTCGCGGAGGTGACGCTTGATCTCGCCCGTAATGGTCGGGATGGCATAGCCGGCGAGGTCACTGCCGCGATCCGGATCGAAGCGGTCGATCGCCTCGATCAGCCCGATCGACCCGACCTGGACGAGGTCCTCGAGTCCTTCGCCGCAGTGCGCGTACCGGCGAGCCAGCGAGCGCACCAGCGGTAGGTACATCTCGACCAACCTTGCTCGCGCATCCGGATCGCCCGTGGTGCCGTACGCGCGCAACAGCGCTCCGGGGTCATCACGCCCGGAGCACCGTTCCGATACGAGCTCGTGATCCGCAGTCGCCATTCGCCGCCTTCGGTGTGCTCTCGCTCGATGATAACCGAATTCTTTATTCAGACATATAGCAATTTCAGAAAAGATGGTTGACGCGTTCTTCGTTTGGGTATTTCTCTCAGTGCGTGGAATCCAGAACAGCGATCTTGCCAGTGCACCCTCGCCAGAGGCGGGGTCGCATTCCGTTCCACATGAGGCTGCTGGGAGCATCGGCAGCCACTGCGGTTCTCGGATTGGGGACGGCCGGACATGCGTTCGCATCCGGTGCCTACGATCCATCCACGGCGGGAACTCCCGCGTCGGCGATGGCGATTCCGGGCGCTTCCGAGCCCGAGCCGCCCCCGATACCGGGCCCCGACCCGTTCGTGCCGGGCCTCGTCCCCAATCCGGGGCCAGGGCCCGTCGCCGGGCCCTCGATAGCGCCGGGGATCGAGCCGCCGCCCGACTCGGCCTCGATGCCCGAGAGCGAGCCTGCGACGGCATCTGACGGCGAGCCCGTTCCCACACCGCCTGAGATCACCACGACCACGGACAGCGACGGAGGGAATCTCAACGTTTCCGTACGGATCGACAGCCCGGGAACGGACGGGCAGGTGACGCAGGAAAACGGCGACGGAAGCGTGGTATCGCCGCCGACAGCCCCTGATATCACGCCCGCTGAGCCGGTTGCAGGGGTCGTCGCACCCGATCCCGCCCAAGAGCCCACGCACGAACAGCCCACCCAATCGGGATCGACGAACACGAACGTTGCCGTGCGGGTCTTGAGCCCAGGCGACAACGGAGCGGTGAACCAGGACAACGGCGGTACTGCGCCGCCGAGCGATGCCGCCTCTTCGAGCGGCTCGGCACAAGGTGCGGACGGATCGCTTTCGGATTCGTCGCAGTATCACAACGCCAATTCGCAGTATCAATCCGGTGATATTACTGACGCCACTCAAGAGTCGAGCTCTGATACCGCGTCGTCTATTGAGCCATGGAATTGGACATGGAACCTTTCGGTTTGCGACGGAGACGTGACATCGATCTCGACTGAGAACGGAAGCAAGGAGTCTCGAGACTGGACGTGGAACTGGATCTGGAATTGGTCGTGTGGCGAGCCGGTTCCCGGTACTGCAGCGTCGAACGACGCTCCGTCCAGCCAAGATCGCGGGTCTGGGTTGCCGCAGCCCGGACCCGCGAACATCAACGTGTCCATCCGGGTCCTGAGTCCGGGCGACAACGGCTCTGTCAGCCAGACGAACGCAGCGCCGAACGCTCCTACTGCGGCTCCGACGCCTAGCTCGTCCTCGGTTCAGGCGCCGGCCGGAGCGGACGATCCGTCGTGGCTCTGGGCGTGGACCTTCACGTGGTGCGGTACGACGATGGATTTCACCACGGCAGCGGGGCAGGGAACCGGGCTCGACTGGGTCTGGAACTGGCTCTGGGTGTGGGACTGCGGCGGCGGAGCCCAGCAGCCGTCGCTACCGACACCAGATAGCGGAAGCGGTGATACCGGGGGTGATACCGCCCAATCAGCTCCACGGTCAGCTCCACAGTCAGCTCCAACGCCGTCGACCGGCCCGCTCCCGACCGCACAGATTCCGATGAGTGCCGTCCCGGCGGATACTGCCGACGGCACCGGACCGGCCCTCGACCCGCTGGCCTTCGACCCGCTGGTCGTCGATCCGCTGGTCGTCGATCTGCCCACGATCGATCTCGCCGCGATTGCGACCAAGGCGCTCGAACCCCCGGCCGTCGACTCCGACTTCGTCCTCCCGGTCGCGACGAGCGTGCGAGCGGCGGTGGACGCGGCGTTCCGATCCTGGCCGGCGTGGCCGATGGCACCCCCGCAGATCGAGGTCGTCGTCGATCCGAAGACACCGTCCGTCTCGTCGATCGTCGTGTCCGTGCCATCGGTGCACCTGCCTCCGACGCTCGCGATTCCCCCGTTCGGTACGCCGCCGTCGATCGAGCTCGAGATACCGGTTTCACCGTTCTCCGCCCCCACATGGCTTGCAGAGCCTCAGCCGATCGCGCCCGGTGCGCACAAGTCGATTGCGACTCGCACGAAGTCGCCTGACGCGCCACCGGCCGCCACGCCACAGTTCGCGACCGCGGGCTGGGTGCAGGCGCCGCCGCCGAGCGATCCGAAGACAGAGCGCTCTGGCCGCCACGCCGAGCCGAGCGCGGGCCGCCCGTCACGCTCGAACGGCGGCTCACTGCCCCATCGCTTCCCGCCGCTCGAGGCAGCGGGCTCTGCAGGCTCGACCGGCGGAAGCGCGCCGAGCGTGCTGCTCGTCGGTCTTGCGACTCTCATCGGATTCTTCGTACTCGCCGCCCCTGGCCTCGGGCGGCGGATCCGGCTCGCGCGGTTTCCGAGCCCGCGCGGCCGGTTCGGTTCATCGATCGATCGCCCTGGCTGAGAGCTGTCCGTCCTCAACCCGGCGCCCGTGTCAATGGACGGTCACGGGCGCAGAGACAGCTCGAAGGGAGACAATGATGAAACGTCTGTTCTTCGCGCTGGCCATGGGTGTTCTCCTCTTGCTCCTCGCAGGAGTGGGGACGGCCACGGCGGGGGCACCTGCCGGACAGGACCCGAGAGTGAGTCCTGTCGCAGGAGTCCTCACCTGGACAGCGCAAGACATGCCAAGTAGTGACCAATCGAACCAGGCCTCCTCGAACGGCACGGCGGGCAACAAGAACGGCAGCTCGCAGTCGGCCAATCAGGGGCAAGCTGGAGGCGCAGGCCTCCAGGCGACCGGCCAGTCGGCGACGAACGCGCAAAGCGCGCTCGCACTTGCCGCAACGGCCCAGAAGGGCGCGTCGAACGAGAACAGCCCCGTTCGCGTGCTCAGCGACGGCGACGACGGATCCGTCTCGCAGTCGAACAATGCATCGTCCAATGCGACCGCAGGCAATGCCAACGGCACGCAGCAGACCGCCGGTCAGAATCAGGCCGGAGCCTGCTGCGGCGGAAGCGGTACCCAGGCGGTCGGGCAATCGGCGAGCAACGATCAAGACGCGACGGCACTCTCCGCAACCGTCCAGGAGAATCCGTCGAATACGAACACTCCCGTCCGGGTCCTGAGCCCGGGCAACGACGGTTCGACTTCGCAGTCGAACGAGGCCACGTCGAACGCAACTTCTGCGAACGTGAACGGGACGGCGCAGACCGCCGGCCAGAGCCAGACGCCGGGCGCAAGCTCGTGCGGATGTGGAAGCGCCCCGACTCGGGTCGCCCCGGATCCGTGCAAGTGCTCGACCGGAGGCACGCAGGCGATCGGCCAGTCCGCTGACAACGCTCAACAGGCGAATGCAGCCTCGTTGACGGATCAGGAAGGCGCATCGAACGAGAACATCTCGGTCCGCGTCCTGAGCCCCGGCAACAACGGCTCGGTCTCGCAGTCGAACGTCGCGTCCTCGAACGCGGCGGCCGGCAACCTGAACGGGACCGCGCAGTCGGCCAATCAGAACCAGGCCGGCGGTGGCGGAACCCAGCTCGTCGGCCAGTCGGCCGACAACGAGCAGAGCGCAGCGGCCCTCTCCGGGACCGTCCAGAAGAACCCGTCGAACAGCAACATCTCGGTTCGGGTCCTGAGCCCGGGCGACGACGGGGACGTCTCGCAGTCCAACGTCGCAGCATCGAACGCAACCGCTGCGAACGTGAACGGAACGAGGCAGGCGGCTGGCCAGAACCAGGCCGGCGGCTCGGATTCCTGCCACTGCGGAAGCGCCGGCACGCAAGTGATCGGCCAATCCGCGGACAACCACCAGGGAGCCCTCGCGGGCTCGCTGACGGAGCAGAAGGGCGCGTCCAACGAGAACATCTCGGTGCGCGTCCTGAGCCCCGGAAACAACGGCTCGGTGTCGCAGTCGAACGTCGCGTCCTCGAACGCGGCGGCCGGCAACCTGAACGGGACCGAGCAGTCGGCCGGCCAGACCCAGACCGGGCGCTCCTGCGGGTGCGGGGGCTCCGGGACGCAGGTCATCGGCCAGTCGGCGCAGAATGCGCAGGCCGCGGCGGCCTTCTCCGCAACGATCCAGGAGAATCCGTCGAACAGCAACATGCCCGTTCGCGTGCTGAGCCCCGGCAACGACGGCTCGGTGTCGCAGTCGAACGTCGCGTACTCCAACGCGACCGCGGCGAACGTGAACGGGACGGCGCAGGCGGCCAATCAGACCCAGGCAGGTGGCTCGGGTATCCAGGCCATCGGCCAGGAGTCGTCGAACGGCCAGCTCGCCATCGCGGCGGCGCTGACTGCGCAGCTCGGCGCATCGAACGAGAACGCACCCGTGCGGGTGCTGAGCCCCGGGAACGGCGGCTCGGTGTCCCAATCGAACAGCGCGTCCTCGAACGCGGTCGCCGGCAACGCCAACTGGACGGGCCAGAGCGCGGCCCAGTCCCAGGGAAGCGGCAAGGACAGCTGCTGCGGGTCCGGGATCCAGGCAATCGGCCAGTCGTCACACAACTGGCAGAGCGCCGGGGCTCTCGGTATCACGCTGCAGCTGGGACTGAGGCAGCCGTGCAAGTGTCAGCCGGGCTCGCAGATCGGCAACAGCAGCACGCCGACCCGCGTACTGAGCCCCGGCAACGACGACTTCGTCCGCCAGTCCAATAGCGCCTCGTCGAACGCGGAAGGCGCGAACTGGAACGCGACGAGGCAGGCGGCGAACCAGGTCCAGACACGCCCCACCTGCGGGTGCGGGCATGGCACGGGCATCCAGGCGATCGGGCAGGAGGGCCTGAGCGGCCAGAACGCGGCCGCGCTCGCAGCGACCCTCCAGCTGGGCGCCTCGAACGCATGGACGCCGGACCGAAAGGCGAGCCCCGGTAGCTGGGGCGGCCTCACCCAGAGCGGTCGAACCGCCGAGGGCGACCTGTCCGGAAGCAGGACAGGGACCGACCAGTCGCAGAGCCAGGCGAGAAGGTAGGTGATGCGCCCGTCGGATAGGACGTGAGACCAGGAACCGCCGGCCGTCCCTTGCACGGCCGGCGGTTCCCACTTGTGATTGACGGGTTCGGCAAGGACGAGTAGCGTTTTCCACAAGCAGAAGTGACGGGCAGGGGGGCCGCTCGTGAAAGCCGAGATGGTTGGGCATCTGCGGAACGGGGACTACTGGCGGTGGGGGCCGGGTGGGCGACGCGTGGCCTCAGCCCGTCCGCGGAGGATCGTGTGCGCTGCATTGTTCACGGTCACGGCCTTCGTCACGGCGCCGGTCGCGACAGGCGCGGCTCCTGGCCCGGATCCCTACGCGCCCGACAAAGCGCCGTCACACGCGCCGCCTTCGACCGGCGGGAGCTCGGCTGGCGGGAGCTCAGCCAGCGCGCGGCCCGATCCCGCCCCGGCCGCGACGCGAAGCAACTCGTCGGCGCCCGACGTCGCACCGCCCGCTTCGCCACCTCCTGCCTCGACTTCGCCGCCGCCGGCTCCGGTGTCGTCGAGTCCAGCAACGTCTAGACCGACCACCACCGAGAAGCCGACGCAGCGTCCCCGCCGAACGACGCCGCCGGTCCCCTCTGCGCGCGAGGCGCCGGTGATCGACGTCGGGCTCGTGCCGCCCCAGTTCAGACGCCTCGCGCGCCAGGCGGCCGCCGCGGCGGCCGCGGCCAATCAGTCGGCGAACGCGCGTACGAACGACCAGGAGCTCGTACTTGCAGCGCTCGCCGTCCTGACACTCGCGCTCGCGAGCGCGAGCATGCTGCATCTCCTGACTCGCTCCCGGGGCCTGCGGTGGAGGACATGAGCGGACGACGGAGGCAGCTTGTGCTCGCGGTCCTCCTGCTCGCTGGGGTCACCCTCGTCGGTTCCGCGGGCTCCGCCCCGTCACCGCAAGCGACGTGCTCGCCTGGACCGGCGGACTGCTTCGCATGGCACACCTCGAATGTCACAGTGAAGTGGGATACGGCGAACTGCGGCTCGGTCACGATCTCGAGCGATACCTCCGGTACGCCTGTGTCCTGCACGGCGTCGGACGGCTCCGTGACGACAACTGTGAAGGTCAGACGAGACGCCTCCCCGCCCTCGGTGTCGGGCTCCCCCGACCGGGGACCCGACGCGAACGGCTGGTACAACCACGGGGTCACGGTCAGGTTCTCGGGGTCGGACGGGGTTTCCGGCATCTCCTCCTGCTCGTCCGAGAGCACCTACGGCGGGCCGGACAAGGCCGACGCCTCGATGAGCGGGACGTGCACGAACGGCGCAGGGCTCACCGGAAGCTCGTCCTTCTCGCTCAAGTACGACGCGACCGCTCCCACCGTGCAGGCGAAGCCGGTTCGACAACCGGATGCAAACGGGTGGTACAACCACGCGGTCGAGGTCGCCTTCGTCGGAACCGACCCCGTGTCCGGCGTGGACTCGTGCGCTGCGCCCATCGTCTACAAGGGGCCGGACACCTCGAAGACGTCGCTGACGGGCACCTGTCGCGACAAGGCGGCGAACACGAGCCAGCCGTCGATTCTCGAGCTGAAGTACGACACGAAGCCGCCGAACCTCGCGCGCGTCAAGGCAGAGCTCGGCTCCCGCGGGATCGTGCTCAGGTGGACGGCATCGAAGGACTCGCGGTCGTTCGCGGTCGTGCGGCGCCCCGGCCTCCGCGGCCCGAAGCCATCGACCGTGTACTCGGGCTCCGCGCGGGCGTTCACCGATCGCCGGCTCGTCCGCGGCACGAAGTACCGCTATACGGTCACGGCGTACGACGAGGCGGGTAACGGCTCGGCCAAGGCGCTCACGGCGCTGGCGAACGAGACCGTCACGAAGCCGGCAACCCAGACAACGCCCAAACCTGCGACACCGGCTCTCGCGTCACCTGCGCTCGGAGCGCGGCTCTCGGCGCCGCCGTTGCTCGCGTGGAAGGTCGTCCGGCAGGCGACGTACTACAACGTGCAGCTCTTCTATGAGGGCCGGAAGATCCTCTCGGTCTGGCCGAAGGACCCGCGCCTTCAGCTGCAGAAGTCGTGGAAGTACGACGGACACACGTACACGCTGAAGCCGGGACGCTACCGCTGGTTCGTCTGGCCGGGATTCGACGAGCTCTCCGCCAACCGCTACGGGAAGCTGCTCGGGTCGCGCTACTTCTTCATCACCGGCAAGTAGGAACGCCAGCTGGGCTAGACCGCGCGGGCGAGTCTTACGAGCGCGTCGCGCGGGCTCATGTGTCGCCCCTCGTAGCGGGCCGCCTCGGTCTCGGGGCCAAGACCCTCCAGAGCCTGGAGCGCAGGCTCGAAGACCATGCGTACGACGGGCCACATCTGGATCCCAGTGCGCTCGCGGAGCCCTTCTGCCGCACCGAGCGCGGTCGCGGCGAGCACCGGCTTGGCCTCGGCGAGGGCGACGGCAGCCAGTCCCTCGAGGCAGTAGGCCGTCCCCTCCAGGAAGAGAGGCATCCCCGCGGCGGCTTGCAAGTGGTTCCGGGCCTCGTCGAGATCACCGGTGGTGAGGTACGCGAGCGCCTGGAGCGTGCGGTTGGCGCCGATGAGCGACGGGAGCCCGACCCGCTCTGCGACCGCAATCGCTTCGTCCAGTTGCTGACGACCCTCCTCAGCGCGGCCGAGCAGCGTGGTGATCGTGCCCATGATTCCGAGCGCCGTCGTGAGCCCGAACGCGTTCCGCTCCGGACGGAAGAGGTCGACGGCGCGATCGACCTCCCGGAGAGCGTGCTCGAGATCCGGCTCGAAGTGCGGCAAAAGGCCAGCGAGGATCGTCCGCGCCCAGGCCTCTCGGTTGCGCGGCCCGTGCTCCGCCAGGAGCTCGACCGCTTCCTCGAGAGCGACCTTCGCCCTCGGATAGTCCCCCAACTGGTAGAGCGACGAGCCCCACAGCCGGCAGAGCTCGCCACGCAGTGGGAGCTCGAGTTCGGAGCGCGCCTCGTAGACCTCGCTCATCCACGTCGTCGCCTCGCGCACGCGGTCGAAGAGCCAGACGTAGCGCCACGTCGCCGATGCGACCTGGACCACTCCGGCGTAGTCGCGGGATGCCATTCGCCACGGGACTCCCGCGTAGACGTTCTCCCAGTCCTCGTCCAGGAGGAACATCGACTCCGCGGCCCGCCCCGCCGAGAAGAGCGGCCGCAGCTCCTGGACGAAGCTGTCGAAATACGTCGTGTGTCGAAAACGCAGCTCCTCGAGCTCGCCGCGTTCCTCGAGACGGGCCGCAGCGTACTCCCGGATGGTCGCGAGCATGCGCATCCGCGGCGGGCCTGCACCGCCCTGCATGGAGATCACGAGGCTGTGCTCGACGAGACGCTCGAGCACGGCGAGCACGTCGTCGACTTCGTCGCCGCCGCACACGGCCTCGGCAGCCGCCACGGTCCACCCGTCGACGAAGATCGCGAGCCGCGCGAATACGGCGCGCTCGGCCTCGTCGAGAAGCTCGTGGCTCCAGTCGATCGTGGACGTCAGCGTCTGCTGACGGTCGGGAAGGTCGGGGATGCTGCCGCCCACGACGTCGAGCCGTTCGCTGAGCCGATCCAGGAGCGAGGGCGGGTCGAGGACGCGAAGCCGCGAGGCGGCGAGCTCGATCGCGAGGGGCAGGCCGTCGAGGCGCCTGCAGATCTCGGCAATGGCGGCCATGTCCTCCTCGGACGGCGTCCACGTCGGCCGCGTAGCGAGAACTCGATCCGTGAACAGCTGGACCGCCTCGGTTTCCGGCAGGGGTGGCACCGCGAACTCATGCTCTCCCCTGAGCCGCAGAGGGGTTCGGCTCGTAACGAGCAGATCGATGCCGGGGCAACGCGCAAGCATCGAGGCGACGGCAGTTCGCGCCTCGAGCACCTGCTCGAAGTTGTCCAGCACGAGCAACGACCGATCGGTGGCCAGCTGCTCGTGGATGGTGTCGCGGAGCGGGCGCGCGCCCTCGCCACGCACACCGAGCGCCTCTGCCGCGACCGCCACGACCTGTTCCTCGGTGAACGCGTCGGCGAGCGGGATGAAGAACACCCCGTCCGGATATGCAGGTGCCGCCGCTGCGGCGGCTGCGACCGCCAGACGCGTCTTCCCCATTCCTCCCGGCCCTGTCAGCGTGACCAGGCGGACGTCGTGATCCTCGAGCTGCGAGGCGATCATGGCGACCTCCGCTGCCCGCCCGACGAGCGGCGTGAGCTCGGCGGGAAGCTTCACGGAGCTCGCGCCCCGCGCGCGCGGCGCCGGAAGGTCGTGCTCGAGGTCGGGTGTCGAGAGCTGCACCAATCGCTCTGCTCGGTCGAGGCCCTTCAGCGCGAACGAGCCGAGATCGGCGAGGGTCCAACCGTTGGCTGCCTCGCTCTCGAGCATCCCCGCGGTGCTGCTCGAGATGAGGATCTGCCCGCCGTTCGCGGCCGCGCCGATCCGCGCAGCGCGGTGCACCTCGAGGCCGACGTAGCCGTCGGGAGCGCGCTGAGCCTCACCGGTGTGGACGCCGATCCGCGCGCGCACCTCGACGTCCTCAGGCCATGCGCGAGCCCGGAGCTCGCGCTGGATGCTCACAGCCGCACGTGCGGCATCGCCCGCAGCAGAGAACGCGCAGAAGGCGCCGTCGCCCTCGAAGTCGACGATCGCGCCGCCGTTCGCACGAACCGATTGCGTGAGGATCTCCCGGAACGCGTCGAGAACCGCCGGGTAGCCGTCGCCGAGCCGGCGAACGAGCGGTGTCGACCCGTCCATGTCGGCGAAGACGAACGAGACCGTGCCGGCCGGCAGCTCCCGGCTCGGTGTCCGACCGCCGTAGAAGCGGTCCGACACGAGCGCGGCGAGGTCGTCGATCACGAGCTCCGCGAGCTCACCTGGCGCGGAGAACGCGCGGCGCGACGCCTGTGCGTCGGCATCCATCCGCTGCAGCAGTCGCCGCAGCGCCAGCTCGCGTGAGGGCGCCGGCTCCTTGACGTAGACGAGCTGCGGCAGCCCGGAGCTTCGGAGGTACTCGTCCTCGATGCCCGACAACGTCGAGAGGGCGGCCGTCCAGCCGTAGCTCTGCCAGTAGATACCGACGAAAACGTCGCTCTGGCCGAGCGGGTGCACCCCTGTGCCAACGTCGCGAGAGACCGGTGCGAGCCGAAGCGTCCGCAGCGCCGAGCGGACCGCATCGCGCTCTTCCTCGAGCTCCCCCGGACTCGAGCTGATGAAGACACGCAGCCGCCCGTCGGCGGCATCGACGCCATGCTCCCCGACGCTCATGTCCGCGTCAGTGTCGCAGCGGAGCGCAGGTCATGTTCGCACTGCCGCCAGTAGACGACTCTCGACGCGGTGTCGGGACGGAGCGCCTAGGGAGCGCGCGGATCGCCGTCAGTGGCGGGAGCCACCGACGGCAGCAAGAGGAGGAGATGGCTCTCGACGACCGCTTCTGCGACGTCGGCGACCTTGCGGCCGTTGCGTTGAGAGTGGGACTTGAGCATCACGAACGCACGCTCTCCATCCACTCCGTGGCGTGCCATCAGAATGCCCTTCGCCTGCTCGATCAGCGCCCTGCGTCCGAACGCTCCTCGCAGGTTGTGGTACTCGGCGAAGCGCTGCAGCGTGATGTCGATTGCGCTTTGCAACTCCTCGGCATCGGCATCGACGATGTAGGCGAACACTCCCCGCTTCGCCGCCTCGTGGATGTACGCCGGGTCTCGGGCCGTGAGCAGTGCGATCACCGGACACGTCGACTCGTGGACGATCTCAGCGATCAGCTCGAGCGCGTGCTCGGAGCTGAGCCCGAGTCCGACGAGGGCGACGTCGGGGTGCTCTCTCGCCGTTACGGCGCCGACCTCCCTGACATCGATCTCGCGGGCGATCACCTCGTGACCGAGACCGGCCACGACCTGGGCAAGAAGCTCCAGTCGGTCTCTCCGCTCATTGGCGATCAAGACGCGAAGCTGTGAGGTCCCCACGCCGGTCACCACCGGAGGATAGAGGCAACGCGGCGCGGTTGGCTCAGCCGAACGGTGGTACACTCGCTCGCGCGGGTCGTAACGATCGGCTCGCATAATCGGCGGGGCTCAGCGAATCGCCCCGCGGGATCCACCCTCAACGACCGGGCGGACGGCTTATTGCCGGCGCTAGCCCGTGGTCGGCAGACATGGTCGACAGAGATGTCGACAGGGATTCGGGTCGAGGGAGGATCTGATGAAGATGCGAATCGTGGTACCCGACACGGCGAGCGCGAGCGCGCTTGCCGAGCGGTTGACCAGCTCATTCGGCGCCGACCCCGTCTCGCTCCGCTGGCATCGCCGCCAGGTCGACGTTCTCATCGATCGCGAACCGGAACCAGCCATTGTGCGCGTCGTCGACGCGGTCGCGCGCTGGTTCGAGCAGGCTCGCGTCGGGAGCGTCGAGATGTGGCTCGGAGAGCGCTCGTACAGACTCGCTCAGTGGGTTCGGATCGACAGGTGATCCTGAGCCGCATCGAGCACCTGGTGCGATCCCGCAGTGGGCGGATCCTGTTGACGGGAGGGTCTGCGGTCCTAGCCTTCGGGTTGGCGGCTCTCGCGGCTCGGCATGTCGCCGAGGCACGCTGGTCGCTACCGCGCGGAAACCCACAACTCCTCGTAGGGGCCGGAGCGCTTTCCCTCCTCGGCTATGCGTTCAAGGCATACGGGTGGAGACAGCTCTTCGCACGACACGAGCGCCCCGATCCACTTGCGCTCCTGGCCGCCAACGGAGGCGCCTCCGTCACTGCGCTCGCCCTCCCCGGGCGATTCGACGACGTCGTTCGGGTTGCGATCGTGCGCCGCTTCAGAGAGTGCCCCGCGGGCGTGCGCGCGATCGGTCTCTCCCTGGCCATGCTCGGGCTGATCGATGCCGCCGCGCTGGCACCGTTCGCCCTGGCCGCCGCGCTGCTTCCAGGCCACTCCCCCGGAGTGCGCCTTGGTCTGGTGCTCCTCACCTGCGTCGGCTTGGCAGCTGGCGCGGTCGTCCTTGTACTCCCCAGGGCTGCTGCGAGCCGGCGCGTCCTCCGCTTCCGTCTCGGCCGATGGCTCACGCCACGCACCACGTCGTCGCGTGAGGCTGTGTTCGCGTGGGCGCTCGTTTCCGCCTACTGGGTCACGCGCGCGCTGGGGCTTGTCCTCGTTCTCGGTGCGCTCGGGGTCGGCTTCTCGTTCACGCTCGCGCTTCTGTTCCTCTGTGCGACGTCAGCTGCGTCCGCCCTGCCGGTCGGCCCTGGAGCAATTGCCACCCAAGCCGGTGCGGGCGCTGCAGTGCTGATCGCCTCGGGAGTCGGACTCTCGGACGCGGTCGGCGTCGCCCTCGCGGTCCAGGCGGTCGGGATGGTCGTCGGCGGATCGATCCTCGTGTTCGCCGCCGCCTGGCGCACGGGTTGCAGGCACCACGCAATTTGGAGTGCAGCAGAGAGCCGTACGCAGGAGTCGAACGCGCTCGCGATGTGAGAAGACGAAGGGGGTCCGGTGTCTTTGTGGGAAGCCCGGGCTGTGTGAGAGGAGGCCGGCCGAAGCAGGCGCCGGTGATGGACACGCGAACGCCCGCGCAAGCGGGCATTCGCTGTCGAATGTCAGCGGGTGGAGCGACGACGCCTTGATCTTCCCGTTCGACTTCTGCGCGATTACCTCCCCGCTGGTGACCTAGGGCGGATTCGGGAGGAGCGCTTCGAGCTTCTCCGGCCCGAGTGCCGAAGAGGCCGGACGACGTGAAGACGCCGTGGTCCAACCGCATCACGCAGTAGCCGCCGAAACGGCAGCTCGCTCAACTTCGCCCGGATAGGCTCGCGGCGCATGATCGCTGTCCTCGGCGGACTCGGCGCGGCGTTCGCCTGGGCGACGACGACGATCTGCGCTGCGCGCGCAGCGAGACTGATCGGAGGGCCGTCGGTGCTGGCGTGGGTCATGCTCACCGGGCTCGTCGTGACGCTGCCGTGGGCGGCGCTCCAGGGCAGACCGGACGTCGACACGACGGCGGCCACCTGGCTGCTCATCGGCGGCGTCGGAAACTGCGCGGGGCTTCTGCTCGTGTATGCGGGACTGAGGGCCGGCAAGGTCGGAGTCGTCGCGCCCATCACCTCGACCGAGGGAGCGATCGCTGCCGTCATCGCAGTCATAGCCGGTGAACAGCTCGCCCCCGGCATGGGGGTCTCGCTCGCCGTCATTGTGACCGGCACGGCGCTCGCCGGCATCACTCGCGAGTCCTCAGGCTCCGCGGCGAGTGCCGGGCCGAATGATCGTATCGCTGCGCTCTTCGCCGGAGCCGCCGCGCTGTCGTTCGGCGCAAGCCTCTACGCGACCGGGCAGGTCGGCACCGAGCTTCCCGTTGCCTGGGCCATTCTGCCGCCACGCGTCGTGGGCGTGCTGGTGATCGCGCTGCCGCTGGCCGCCATGGGCCGGCTGCAACTGACGCGCCGGGTCGCGCCGTTCGTGGTGGCCGCCGGCCTCGCGGAAGTCGTCGGATTTGCGTCGTTCGCGATCGGCGCGCGGCACGGGATTGCCATCAGCGCGGTCCTCGCATCGCAGTTCGGCGCAGTCGCCGCGCTGGCGGCATATGTCGTGTTTCGGGAACGGCTCACGCGCGTTCAGGTCGCCGGCGTGGTGACGATCGCGGCAGGCGTCGCCACCCTGGCAGCGCTCCAGGCATAGCCGACGTGCTCGGTGCTGTCAGTCGCCCCTGGTCGCGGAGAGCGCCTCCATCTCCGAGCGTTCGAGCATGTCGGCCGGAACGACCGCGACGCGGCACTTCGTGCGAGCGGTCAACGTCGCCTTCCGCGTGCCGTCATCGAGCAGCGCCCGCTCGCCCACGATCGCGCCGGGCCCGATCTCGCCGACCTCTTCACCGTCGACATCGACCGCGAGCACACCGTCGATGAGCAGGTACAGCTCGTCCCCGGGCGAGCCCTGCTCGACCAGGTTCTCGCCGGGCTCGAGCTTGCGCCGCTTCGCCAACCCGCCCTGCATGAGACGGCTCGAGAGCTCTCGCTCGACGGCGCTTTCCGCGGCGGTCACGAACGCCTCGGAGTCCTCGTCCCCCCAGGGCGTGTTGTCGCCGTGCGCCTCGCGGTACCAGGTCTTGAAGTCGACGGTCCCCGACTTCTCGGTCAGGTTCCCGTCGCGGCCGTAGATCCAGTGCCGCGGGAAGCCGCTCGCGCCGACGAGCTCGTGCTGCGACGAGCCGTCAGCATGGATCGTGAGCGCAAGGGTCGTCCAGGCCGTCGCGGACTGGATCCGGAAGTACGGGCTGCCCTTGACCATCCGCGGCTGGGGGAAGCCCGCGCGTCCGCCCACCGTCTGGACGAAGCGGACGGAGTCGTCTCGAACCTCGGGCTCGGACCGGAGGACGTCGAACGCGACGCCGGGAATCGTGATGTCCTTCACCCCGAAGCTGAAGGTGGTCGAGCCCACGAGCCCTGCCCCCTCATGTCCGTAGCCGACGATCTTGCCGTCCTCGACCTCGATCCAGGCCCTGAGCTCGTTCGCCTCCCTAAAGCCGTCCGCGTCACGCAGCCGCTCGAGATCACCCTTGGCCAGTTGCTCGGGCGGCGGGTCGTCGTAGTGCCCGATCCCGATCTCGAACGGGAGCTTGGGCATGCCCGAGACCGCCTCGGACGGAATCCACGAGATCGCAGTTACCGAAGACTCGATGCGCATGGGACCTCCTCTGTTTGGCACCGCAAACGCTAGAGCACCAAGGGCGTCTTGCCTAGCGAACCGAGGTTGACACCCGGCCGTGGAGAGGAGGATCATCAGAGCGTCGTCAGCAACGTAGGGTTCGCCGCCGAGCTCCCGTACCATCGCGGTGATCGAGTGGCACCCCCGGAGGTGAGACCGGCTGTCCGTGAACCAACCAGCTTCGGGTGACGCGGCTGCCGGAAGCGCGGCGAGCCCCGTCCGTGACATCGGCGACGGCGCCGAGGCTCGGCTCGAGCCCGGTATCGCTCTCTGCCTCTCCGGCGGCGGGTACCGCGCGATGCTCTTCCACACAGGTGCGCTCTGGCGGCTGAACGAGCTCGGCTTCCTGCCCAAGCTCGACCGCGTCTCGAGCGTGTCCGGCGGGTCGATCACCGCCGGAGCGCTCGCACACGGCTGGTCGCGCCTCGACTTCGACGCGGCCGGCGTCGCCGCAGGCTTCGACCAGGCGTTCGTGTCCCCGATTCGCGGCCTCGCCGCGCGGACCGTCGACGTCCCGGCCATCGTGCGCGGTGCGCTACTCCCGGGAATGATCGGAGATCGGCTGGCGAGTGCGTACTCGCGCCACCTCCTCGGCGACGCGACGCTCCAGGACCTCCCGGACCGACCGCGGTTCGTCTTCAACTCCACGAACCTCCAGTCCGGCGTCCTCTGGCGGTTCTCGAAGCCGTACATGGCCGACTACCGTGTCGGGACGATCGAGCATCCGACGGAGCGGCTCGCGGTCGCGGTGGCCGCGTCCTCGGCGTTCCCTCCGGTTCTCTCCCCCGTGAAGCCGAAGCTGGACCCGAGCGCCTACACGCCGGGCAAGGGCAGCCTCACCGGTGACGAGTACCGCCGCCGCCCGGTGCTTGCAGACGGCGGAGTGTACGACAACCTCGGGCTCGAGACGGCGTGGAAGCGGTACGAGACCGTGCTCGTCAGCGACGGCGGTGGCCAGTACCAGCCACAGCCGCACGTCGGGGCGAACTGGCTCGCCCAGACCCGGCGGGTCCTCGGAACCATCGACAGCCAGGTGCGTGCTCTCCGCAAGCGGCAGGTGATCGGCGGCTTCACCGCGGGAGTTCGTTCAGGCGCGTACTGGAGCATCTGGAGCGAGGTCGCGGACTTCCAGCTCCCCGACGCGCTCGACGTCCCCGACGCGCGCGCGAAGGAGCTCGCGCATGTCGCGACACGACTCAAGAAGCTGGACGGCGTGCTGCAGGAGCGACTCATCAACTGGGGCTACGCGATCTGCGACGCGGCGATGCGAAAGCACGTCGACCAGGGCGCCGCCCGGCCAGCAGCGCTGCCGTACCCCGGGTCGGGGATTTGAAGCCCTGGATCCGCCGCGGCCCGGCCGCGAAGGACTCCGGGAAGCCCTGCACGCACGCGCTCGTCGTCGGCGTCAGCCGGTACCAGTTCCTCACCGAGGACGGATCACCGGGCCCCGACGGGCGCGAGACGTTCGGCATGCGTCAGGCGAAGACCCCTGCGACATCCGCGTTCCGCTTCGCGCGCTGGCTCGACAAGACGTACAACAACCCGAGCGCGCCGCTCGGCACGGTCCGGCTGCTCCTCTCCCCGTCCGAGTTCGAGACCGCGAACGTCCCCGAGCTCGCCAAGCTCCCCGCGAGGGTCCTTCCCGGGACGCGCGACAACGCGGAGCAGGCCGTCGCCGACTGGTTCAAGGACTGCGCAACGAAC
This sequence comes from uncultured Actinomycetes bacterium, assembly GCA_963716975.1. Lineage (GTDB taxonomy): Bacteria > Actinomycetota > Thermoleophilia > Gaiellales > Gaiellaceae > GMQP-bins7. The sequence goes on from CAVQVA010000010.1 coordinate 61,506, forward strand.
CCCGACAACGTCGCGATCCTCTATGCCGGCGGCCACGGCATCCAGATGTCTCCGGACGACGGCGGGATTGTGCTGCTCGAGGACTTCGCGAAGCTTCCGAATGTCCTCGACTTCTCGCTGGACGTCGGCGCGGTCCGCAAGGGCATGGCCGGGCCGACGATGGCTCAGCGCCAGTTCTACTTCGTCGACGCCTGCCGCGTGCGCCCCGAGGCCGCGGTGCGCTTCCAGACGCTCGGCACGGGCGTCGGGCTCCCGAACCCGTTCGAGGGGAAGCCACGCGTGTCGGCGATCTACTTCGCCGCGACACCCAGCACCGAGGCACTCGGTGCTCCGGGAGACGGAACGCTCTTCATCCAGGCGCTGCTCGAATGCCTCAATACGGCACTCGGCGTCGACGACCACCTCCAGCAAGACGGGACGTGGGCGGTGACGTCGACCACGCTCGTCCGCGAGCTGCCCAAGCGCGTCCGCGAGCTCGCCCAGGCAGCCGGCGAGGAGCAGACGGCGACGATCGGCGGCCAGCTCGAGGACGTCCCGTTTCACTCGCTCAAGGAACCGCCGCAGGTACCGATCACGCTGACGCTCGCTCCGGATGGAGCAGCTGCCTGCGCCGTCGCGGCGCTGACCGAGCCGCCCGCCAAGAAGGTCTTCGACGAGGAGGCCTTCGCGCCCACGATCACGCGCGAGGTTCCCGCGGGCCATTATGTGCTGTCCGTGACCATCAAGCCGCCGACGCCGCCGTTTGCCGACGTCCCGCTCTTCATCGTGCCCGCGCTCCCACCGAGCTTCACCGGAACCGTGACGGTCTCCCAGTGACGAGTCGAGCGAAGGGCGGCACCGCGGCCCCGCCTGCACCCACGGGTCGCCTGAAAGTGCACGTCCAGAGACCCGAGCGGTGGCTTCGCCAGCCGATCAACGTCATCGACGGGACGAGCCTCCAGCTCGTGGCCGCGACGGAGTGCAACGAAGAGATCGAGGTGCCCGCAGGGACGTACTTCGTGAGCGCCACCCTCCCCTCCGGCGAGCGCTCGGTCGGCGTCGCCGAGGTCGCACCCGGCGAGCTCTCCGAGCTCGAGCTAGGGGAAACGAAGGCCGCCGCCGACTCGCCGTCCGCATCGGCGCCGGTTCCCCCGCCAGCTCCCGCGGCCATGCAGAACGCGCTCGAGAGCCTCGGCCCGGACAGCGCGGCCCCGCCTCCCGTCGCCAAAGGCACGTGGTTCGTGCGATTCCACATTCAGACGCCAGAGGGAGCCTTCGAGCCCGACGACCCGCAAGTCAAGGTCACGTCGCTTTCAGCCGAGCGGGCCGAGCTGACCGTCTCAGCCTCGGGGAACGGCATCCTCTTTGCCCAGGTCGCCCGCCCCGGGGAGGTACCGCTCAACGTCGCGCTCCCGATCTACGGGCCGACGAGCTCGCAGTCGTGCGGCCTCACGCTCGGCGGTGGCGGCGCCGCACTCACGGCCGACGTCTCGCTTCCGGAAAGTCCCGAGGTCGACGCCGTCGCACGCTTCCTGAACGGCGGGCACATCCAGGAGGCGGCTCGCGTCGCAGGCGACGCCGAGCACCTGCTCGAGAGGAAGATGGCCGACCCGTTCGGCGCGGCTCTCGGCGGCTATGCGCTTCTCCGCTCCGGGCAGCTCGACCGCCTTCACCACTGGCCGCGCAACCTCGCCGACAAGTTTCCGTGGTTCCCCGACGGCGCCGTGATCGCGGGTGAGGAGGCAGCACTCGAGAGCGATCACGTGACAGCGATCGCCTATGTCTGCGAGGCTGGCCGACGAGGGCTGCCGATCTTCGCTCCCGGCCTCTCGCTCCTCGCCGCGAGGATCAGGGAGTACGCGGGTGCACCGGAGAAAGCGTTCGGCGAGAACGGGAAGCTCGTCGAGGAGGCGACCACGCTTCTCGATCGCCTGCTCGGGATCATGCCGTTCGTCGACTTCGCCCGCGTGTCGCTCGCATACCGCGGCGCGGAGATCGACAAGCCGGCGACGTCGCAGACTCCTTTCGCCGGACCCGCCGCGGACTGGCACGACCTGACGGAGGTGTAGCCATGCTGCGGATCGACATGCTCCCGGCGGCGCAGGGGGACGCGCTCTGGATCGAGTACGGGGACGAGCACTCGCCCAAGCGGATGCTCATCGACGGCGGCACGAAGGGGTCGTGGAACAAGGGACTGCGCGCCCGCATCGAGGAGCTCCCCACCACAGACCGGCACTTCGAGCTGCTGATCGTCACGCACATCGACGCGGATCACATCGACGGCGCACTGAAGCTGCTGCAGGACGAGGCGCTCGGCGCGTCTTTCGGGGACGTCTGGTTCAACGGCTGGCGCCATCTCCCCGAGACGCTCGAGCCGCTAGGCCCGGTCGCGGGCGAACGCCTGACGGACGCGATCGTCGGGCGCGGGCTTTCGTGGAACGACGCATTCGGCGGGAAGGCGGTGGTCATCCCTGCTACGGGTGCGCTCCCAAAGGTCAAACTCGCCGACGAGCTCACGATCACGGTGCTCGCCCCCGGCCTGGAACAGCTCCACGAGCTCCGGCCGGTCTGGAAGAAGGCAGTCGAGGAGGCAGGCCTCGATCCCGAGAAACCTCGGCCCGAGCCCGTCGAACCACCGGCGCATGGGCTCGAACACCTGGGCGCGGCGCCGAACGTGGACGCACTCGCAGCCTCCGTGTTCGAAGAGGACTCGGCGGAGCCGAACGGCTCGAGCATCGTGGTCCTGCTCGAGCACGACGGAAAGAGCGTGCTGCTCACCGGCGACGCCTTCCCGTCGGTCGTCCTCGCAGGCGTGAACCGCCTCATCGCCGAGCGCAACGTCCCGAAGCTCTCACTCGACAAGTTCAAGGTGCCGCACCACGGAAGCCGCTTCAACCTCTCCCCCGCGCTGCTCCAGGCGATCGACTGCAAGGACCACCTGTTCTCGTCGAACGGGACCCAGACCGAGCACCCGCATCCCGAGTCGGTCGCCCGCGTGCTCGCCGCCTCGGGCGCCGGGTCGAGGCTCTTCTTCAACTACTCGACGACGTTCAACGAGCCGTGGGCCGACGCGACACTCCAGAACGCGCGCGGGTACACGGCGTCCTACCCCGCGCCGGGCAGCACCGGTCTCGAGGTCTCGCTCGACGACTAGACGAGACCGCGGTCACCCCATGACGGCGTAGATGATCCCGTCGCCTCCCGAGAAGAGGTGCTTGAAGACCTGCCAGCCACCAAGGCCGATGACGGACGGGTTGGCTACATCCCCCGTTCCGTCGCGGGTCTGGTCGCGATAGAACAGCAGCCGACCATCCAGATCGACGGCGTAGATGATCCCATCGCCGCCCGAGAAGAGGTGGCTGAAGACCTGCCAGCCGCCGAGACCGATGACTGTCGGATTTGCCACGTCGCCAGTGCCGTCCTGTGTCTGGTCGCGGTAGAAGAGAAGGCGCCCGTCCGGATCGACCGCGTAGATGATCCCATCGCCGCCCGAGAAGAGGTGGCTGAAGACCTGCCAGCCGCCGAGGCCGATGACGGAGGGATTGGCGATGTCCCCCGTTCCGTCGCGGTGCTGGTCGCGATAGAAGAGCAGCCGCCCGTCGCCGTCGACCGCGTAGATGATCCCGTTGTCGCCGGGAAAGACGTGGGTCAGGAACTGCCAGCCTCCCTGCCCGATGACGAAGCTCGCAGAGACATCGCCCGTTCCGTCCCGCGGTACATCGCGGCCGAAGAGCAGGCGGCCGTCCGGGTCGATCGCGTAGATCGTCCCGTCACCGCCCGAGAAGAGCGTGCTCATGAACTGCCAGCCGCCGAGTCCGATGACCGACGGGTTGGCAACGTCCCCAGTTCCATCGCGGGTGGTGTCGCGGTAGAAGAGCAGCTGCCCCACTTCGGGGAAGAACGACGGGTCGTCGACCTTCACGAGGTACCCGCCCGGAATCGCCCCGATGACGCTGACCGCGACGCCGGAGCTCGCCCTGAACGCCTGTCCGGGCTGGAGCGCCGTCGGCGTCCTGAGCGCGAGGTTCGGCGACGTGATTTTCGGATTCGGATCCAGATCCGAGCTCACGACCTCGTAGACGATGATCCCCTGGCTCGGGATACCCGCGTCGAACGCGTCGACCATCTCCCTCGACTCCAGCATCAGGAACGGATCCGCCGAGCCGATCTGCACGGCCGCGCATCTGCCAAACGGTGGTGGCTGGACGATGCCCAGTGTGTGCACCGCGTACGCCGCTGCGCGGACCGCGTGCGCGGCGATCGCCACCGGCTCGAGCCACCCGAAACTCAGCTTCGTGAACGCGGTCGGATGCGTACCGGTGGCGCCCGCCATGTTGTCGAACTTCCCCGGGTGGTCGGGATGGACGTACAGGTCGGTGTAGCCGGTGATCGTGTGCAGCAGTTCCATCGCCCAGACTCCAACCCCTTCGGCCAGGACGAACCGCGCCCAGAACCCGGCCGGCTCTGCGCTCCCCGCGCCCGGGCCGCCAAGCATCACGATTGCCGCCGCGTCGAACCCTTCCTGACGAAGCGACGCGCCCATCTGGGACTCGAGCTCCCCCGGGGGGACGTCGACCTTGTCGACCGAGACTCTCGCGAGCACGCGGCCGTCGACGTCCGCCCTTCCATATGACGCGGTGTGGATGAAGGCACGGAACGACCGGTCCCGGCCCTTCGAGTCCGGATCCCAGAAGATCCGGCGCTCGATCTGCGTCTCCCAGTCGCGCTGCAACTGGCGGTTCAAGCGCACTTGCGTTCGCCGTTGAGCGGATCTTGAGCGGCCCGCGCCATCGTCACTGGAAGACGACGATCCAGGGAGGCGATCACACGTGAAGCGAATGCTCATTCGGGCGGGAACTGGCGTCTTGGCTCTGCTCATCGTCACCGGACTCGCCGCAGCCGCGGCGGGAGGCGCAAGCACGCGCCCGGAGCGGCTCGGCGTTGCTGCACACGACCTCGTGCGACCAGGCTCCTCGAGCGCGAGCTGCGTCGAGTCCTCGGCGATGCACGCGAAGCCGCTCCGCAACGCTCAGGCGGGCAAGTCCGCGCTCCATTCGTACGACGACTACATCGAGGATGTCGTGACCGCACCTGACATCTGCGCCGCGAACATCGTCACGAACGACAACCAGGTGATCACGATCGGAATGCATGCCCACGACCGATCGGCCTTCGCGGAGGGCGATGCCTACAGCGTGTATCTCGACACCGATTCCAACCTCGCGACTGGGACCACCGCGGAGTCAGGCTCTCCTGCGGGAGCCGAGTACGCGATCGACCTCGTCGACCAGGCGTCGACTCTCCGGCGCTGGAATGGAACGGCGTTCGACCCCGTGGCGACGCAGAAGCCGATCGCGACCGGGTGGCTCGAGGGCTACGGCCCTGCGCTCGAGATCGCACGCGCCGATCTCGGCGACCCGCAGAGCTTCAGCCTCGTGTACGTGACGACGAACGGCGTGGATCACGACCTCGCCCCCGATACGGGCATGTGGCCGTACACCGTGTCGCCACTCGTGTTGACGGCCCGCAGGCTGGTCGGCATGCCCGCCCGCGCAGGCAAGGTGCTGGTAGCGGGAATGGAGGTCACCCGAAGCGACTTCGACATTCCTCTCGACGAGGGGACGATCGCGTGTCGCGCCAAGCTCGCCGGCAGGAACCTCGCAGGACGCGGGCTCTTCGCCGGCGACCTCGTGGCCTGCGGCTGGCGCATCCCGAAGAATGCACGCGGCAAGCGGGTCGCTGGGACCGTCTCGGTGACGTTCCAGGGTGTCACCGCCAAGCGCTCGTTCAACGTTCGCGTGCGCTGATCTGCGCAGTCGTCAATCAGGTGGAGCCGAGCGGCTCGAGTTCTGCACCGAGACCAAGGAGGAGGCCGTCAGCGCCGACCGCAGGGCTCGTGGTCAGGAAGAGGACGACCCCGCCTGCGGGCGAGACGACCTCTTCGACGACGTCTCCGTAGAGGTCCCGAACGACGCCGACACGCGCCCCCGCCGACACCTCGTCACCGGCCGCGACGGCTGCCTCCCACCAGCCCTCGGCTTGCGAGCGGAGCCAGACGAACTGGCCTACGTGCTGTACAGGTCGTGGGGGTGGATCGGGCTCGCCGGGGAGCATCTCGAGATGACGTAGGGCATTCGAGAGGCCGTCGAGGTGGAGCTGCACCGCCGACTCCTCGAGCAGTCCGTAGCCTCCCGCCTCGGCGATGACGGCGGGCACGCCGGCGGCCGCAGCGGCACTCGAGGTCGTGCCCGAGATCGGGCCTGCGGACGGGGCCGACCGAACCACGTACGGGAACCCGAATGCGATCGCCAGCCCGCGGGCGCGTCCCTCGACGGGCGACGCGTCGTAGAGCGTGAACGGTTCGAGCGCTTCGACCATGTCGCCTCCGTGCAGGTCGATGAGAACGTCGCTCGGAGCGATCAGCTCGTCGAACACCGCTCGCGCAAGAGCATCGGTGAAGGTGCCGTCGTACGAGCCGGGGAAGCAGCGATTGAGATTCTTGGCGTCCTCGGGAACGACGAACGGCGACCGAGCGCGAAACGACGGAATGTTCACGACCGGCACGGCAGTGATCGTCCCGCGAAGCTCCCGCGTATCGAGCTCGCCCATGAATCGCATCACGGCTGCGATCGAGCTGTACTCGCCCCCGTGAATCCCCGCGAGCAGCGAGACGCTTGGCCCGTCCTGCGCGCCAGTGGCCACGAAGCACGGGAGCTCGACGTCTGAGAGCCGCGCGGAATCGAAGCGGAGGACGCGACGCTCGATCATGCCGACTCCGCCTCGAGCTCGACCTCCGCCGGCACCGTGAACTGCTCGGCCGGCCCCTCGATCGAGAAGCCGTGCTCGTTCATCGCGGCAACGTGGTCGGCGTCGACGTCGCAGAAGAGCACCGAGTGGCCGTCACGCGCGAGCCGGGCTCCCACCGTCCCGCCGATCGCGCCGGCGCCCACGACGACGTAGTCCACGGGAGCGATGTTCGCAGAGGTCGTCAGAGTTCGGCGAGTTCGACAAATCGGCAGAGCGCGTTCACGAGCGTCATCTACTCGACCGTCTTGCAGCCGTGCACCGGCTAACCGCTCATCGCCGGTAGACCTCGCGGCGGTGCGCGATCCGCGCGATGATCACGACCCGCTCGGCGTCGTCGACCGCGTACACGATCCGGTAGTCGCCCACTCGAACGCGGAAGTCGTCGCGTCCGGCCAGCTTCGCGACTCCGGGTGGCCGCGCGTCTTCGGCGAGCGCGTCGATCGCCGCCCGAAATCGGTCGCGGAGCGGACCCGGGAGCCGGCGATACTCACGAGCCGCCGCGGGCTGGAGACGGATCTCGTACTCGGGCGGCGATGCGCTCGTTAGTCCCGCACCTCGGCCCACGGCAACGCAGCATCACGGTCTTCGCGTGCTTGTAACGCGGCGAGGCTGTCCTCGAGGTGCTCGAGGCGCTCGAGCAGATCGGCGTAGCGATCGGCGTCGAGAAGGACACCCGCCAGTCGGCCGCGCTTCGAGACGTACAGGACGTCCTCGCTCTCGCGCAGCGCGTCCAGCTCGCGACCGAGTCTCGCTCGCAGATCCTCGGCAGTGACGATTCTGGGCATGTCTCCTCAAGGCTTGGCTTAACTGTACGGTTAACCGTACAGTTTATCGTAGGCTCGAGTCTCGGGCACGTCAAGTCACATGGAAGATCGGCGCCGGGACACATGGTCAGCGCCACACGCCAGACCGTCTCGCCGTCTGCCTCTTCGTCGGTCTGCCCGAGCCCGACTCGGGCGGGTGGCCCCTAGAGCTGGAGCGGCAGGTCCGTCGTGCTACTCGAAGCGTTGGACGCGCCTGCGCCGGTTCTCGAGAGCGGCGGCCCGACCCGCGCGCTCTGCCGGCGTTGCCCTGGCATCGAACCGGCGGCGTTGCTTCGCCCACTTCGCCTTCTCCGCAGCCGTCATCGTGCGAATCACGAGCTCACCCGAGTCCACCTGCTCCTGAACGTAGTCGAGCTTCGCCTGCCGCGCTTCCTGCTGTCGCTCCCGCGTCGTCTTCGCCACTTTCGAAGAGTAGCTTGTTCGCTTTCTCACATAGACACAGTCGGCATCCGGACGCCGCGACACGAGCACGGTGGCCCAGGCACCCGACTCGCGAGTCATTCGCCGGCGAGCTCGACGAAGCGGCCGGAGGAGTCGGACGACGACCGCTTGCGCGCACTCGAGGGCGTCCTCCTCCCGGCGGCAGCGCACGCGGCAGCGGAGGATGATCGTCTCGTAGTAGCTGCGGAGGAGTGCCGCGTGGTCGCCGGCCTCGAGCAGTCTCCTGTCCTCTTCGTCTCGCGCATCGTGCATCGAGGACAGAGTCAGGTCGGCCACGCCGCGATCTTACGAGGCCGCTGCGGACATCTTGTTGGTCTCGGGCGGCGCGCGGGCACTCTTGGGCAGTGGAGGAAGAGCAGGGGATCTATCGCGGCGAGGTTCAGGACATCATCGGCGCGCTGGCTGATCTCCGCGTGGACGTGAGCAGGATCCTGTGGTACATCGAAGGAGACGACGATGAGTGGGAAGAGGAGACGGAGCAAGAGGATCCCCCCGGAGACGCTTGAGCGGCTCATGGCGGAGGACGAGAACTACCAGCGGCTTCTCCGGCAGCTCGAAAGGCTGAAGATCGAGCTCGCAACTGGGAAGCGACCTCCGCCGGATCCTTCCGGCGCGTAAGACCGCAGCCCAAGCGAACAACCCGTAGAGCCCTTGCCATTGGCGCGGGCGTTGGTTACCTTGAAGTTAGTCCATAGTTAGTCCATTTGAGACATGACTGTTGTAAACATCCACCAAGCGAAGACGCACTTCTCTCGACTCGTGGACCGGGCGGCAGCGGGCGAGGAGATCGTCATCGCGAAAGCCGGTCGACCCGTCGCCAAGCTGGTTCCCCACACCGAGGAGCTTTCACCGCGCTCGCCGGGTGGCTGGGAAGGCAAGGTCGTGATCAGGGAGGACTTCGACGAGCTTCCGGAGGAGCTCGTCGCAGCACTTCGCGGCGACTCCGCCTGACCGAGTGCGTCTCCTCCTCGACACACACGTGCTCTTGTGGTGGCTGGCTGCGGAGCCCCTCCGCGATGACGCCCGCACGGCGATCGGGAATCCGCGGACTGCGGCCTTCGTCAGCGCGGCGACCGCCTGGGAGATCGCAATCAAGCGGGCGCTCGGCAAGCTCGAGGCGCCGGACGACCTGGAGGAACAGCTCCGCCAGCACCGCTTCCGGCCGCTATCGATCACCGTGCGTGACGGTCTCGTCGCGGGATCGCTGCCCGACCACCATCCCGACCCCTTCGATCGAATGCTTGTCGCACAAGCGCTGAACGAGGACCTCACAGTCGTGACGCGCGACGAGCGACTGGCCGACTACGGCGTTCGGACACTCGCTGCATAGCGTTCGTAAGACGACGCGACCCTCCACGCGACTCCCGGGAAACGAAAGGAGTCGCCAGCAATGAACTCAGCGATCGAGAACCGCTTCCAGATCGGCGAGCCGGCGGAGCACCGCGGGATCGTCATCGCACCGCTCTTCCCGCGACACGACCCGATTGCCGCGTACCTCACGCTCGACCAGGCGCTCGCAGCCGGCCTGCGCATCCGCGAGACGAGCGAGTCGGGCAGCGTGCCCGAGCTCGCCGTCGAGAACCCGCTCGCCGAGCGCGTCCTCCTCTACGACGGCGAGGAGCTCGTGGGCGCGAAGCAGAACCGCATCCTGAACGTGAGCGTCCTCGTCGAGGCGAAGTCGATGCTCACGATCCCCGTGTCCTGCGTGGAGCAGGGGCGATGGCGGCACGTCTCGGCGGAGTTCGAGGGAGGCGGGAGCATCTCCCACGCGCAGCTCCGCCGGCGCAAGGCGGAGACGCAGGCGGCGCAGCCGCTCGCGCCCGGGGTCGCGCAGAGCGAGGTCTGGGACGAGCTGCACGAGGAAGTCGTTTCGGATGTCGGTCGACTCTCCGACGGGCGCGAGCGCAGATCTTTACCGCGCCCACGAGCGCGACCTGCGCTCACTCGAGAACGCCTTCCCGGCCCAGCCGGGGCAGTGCGGCGCGATCTTCGCGATCGGCCGAGACCTGTGCCTGGACGCCGTCTCTCGACCGGACGCATTCGCGCGGCTGTGGCCGAAGCTCCGGGCCGGGTACCTGCTCGATGCGCTCGAGCGGCTCGACGGGAAGCCGGCGTCCGCTGACGAGCTCGAGGGGCTGCTCTCGGACACAGGGAGCGCAGAGCAGAGCCGCCAGCCGTCCGCAGGGCTCGGCGAGGACCTGCGCCTGCGGGGCGAGCATGTCATCGGCTCGGGGCTCGAGGTCGAGGGCGAGCTGATCCAGCTCTCGGCCTTCCGGAGTGAAGACAGCGGGCAGCGCGCGTTCGGCCGGATCGCGCGTCCGAGCCAGCGCCGCTGAGTCACCACGGCTTCCGGCTCAGAGCGGCTTGCGGTACGTCGTCCAGGTGGAGACGACCTCGTAGCCGAGCCCCGCGTACAGGTCGAAGGCGCCGTTCGGGTTCTCCGTGTGCACGCCGAGGGCGACCTCGGTCATGCCGCGAGCGGCGAGCTCGCGGATGCTCTCGACGATGAGTGCCTTCGCAACTCCGCGCCGCCGCCAGCGGCGCGCGGTCGAGATGTTCTCGGTCCAGCCGCGCAGGCGGCCGTGCTCCTCGTTCTCGACCGTGTTGATGAACGATCGAACCTGACCTGCCACGCCATCGGCGTCCCAAGCGACCTTCCAGAGCGTCGGATCGTTGTAGGGGAATGCGAGGGTACGGGCGAACGACTCGTCCGTCGGCGCGACGTAGCCCCAGTGGTCACGAAAAGCCTCACCGTCGGCCTCCAGGATCGCCCGGATGTGCTCCTCGGTCACCGGACGGATCTCGAGACCTTCCGGAAGCGGATGGTCGGGGAGATCGTCGACGGATGGTCGCACCATCTCGGCGGCGTAGGTGATGGGCTCATAGCCCGCAGCGCGGATCAGCGCCGTCGCCCCGGCGTTGCCGTCGTTGGCCCACGCCTCGAGGAGCTTGTCGGGCGCGTCGTGCTCGGCCGCGATCTCACGGAGCCGACCTTCGTCCCAGGCGATGAGCGCCGCACCGATGCCACGGCGGCCGAACGCCGGGTCGAGGAAGCAGACGCTCCTGTAGATGCGCGGACCGGTTGCCTCCTGGTCCCACCAGACGCGGGTGTATCCGACGGGCACACCGTCGACCTCGGCGACCAGCAGGTCGCGCTCGGGGTCGCAGCGCTCGAGATGGTCGTATCCGGAAGCGATCCCTTCGGCGGTCTCGACACGGTCGTTCCCCTCGCCTCTCGACGAGGCCGTGATGATCCGTGCGAAATCCGGGTAGTCGGACGTGCCCTGGAAGGGCCGGAAGGCGACCCCTTGGACCTGTGCAAGTGCGGACATCAGCTATTCCTCTCCTCCTGCTTGGTTCGTGCTCGTGTGACCTGACACGGGAGCGCATCCGGGGCGATGAGCACGCTCTCGTCGTGCCCCGGACGTGCCGCTCCTTCTTGGACTCGGGTTAGGCATCGGCCTGCAGACGCCCACGTGCTCCACGGAAGAACCCGAATGCAGCATCCAGTGCGAATCGCTGCCTTCGCCTGTGCCTCCGCCCGCGAGCCTCGCGATACAGCTGCTCGGCCCGTGCCTCGCGCCTCAGCTGCTCCAGATGCTCACGGTTCCGTTCCTGAAGTGCCTCGTAGTCGAACATGACTCCTCCTCTTCAGCTCGATCGGCGAACCTTCGAGTGACCAGTCGTTTGCGACTGCCATCACTTGGGACTCCTTGCGTCGGGGCTCGACACGAATGTCGAGCCGATTCGTCGGCGTCCACCGTGGGGAGGAGGGAGAGCGACGAGCGTGCGTCGCTTCGCCACCCCAACCGCACGGCTACGGACGGCCGACGTGAACGGGTGTGAGTGCGGGACGGTCTACGCGCCGGGCGCTACGCCACGGCGACGAGAGGCCAGCACTCATGAATGGTGTTCATCGGACGCACCATGCCGGCCTCCTTTCCGTCGATCCGGACAGTTCTGCTGCCCGGGAGCAATCGAGCAGTGTGGCAGGCAATGGAGATCGTGTCAAGAAGAACGAGGTCGTCCCACCCGGCGCGCCGTCGACTATCCGGCCGACGCGAGCGCGACCGCATCTTCGAACACCAGCGCCCGACCCTCGGCCCAGGCGGCGTCGGCCCCAGCACCAAGCTGCTCTCGCGCTGCGCCGATGTAGCGCACCAGAAGCGCGTCCCAGAAGGCGACGTGGAGGTCGGTTCCGAGCGACTCCCAGAGCGCCTCGACCGCCCCGGCAAGGTGAAGGGCGCGCTCTGCTTCTCCGTTACCGGCCGCGGCCATCGCCACGCCCTGCACCTCGATGCTCGTCTCGATGAGGTCGCCGAGCGGAAGCGCCGCCCGCAGGCTCGCGCGATAGCGCTCCCCGGCCTCGGTCGCGTCGTCACGGATGAGAGCGCAGTCCGCGAGGAAGTGGTACGCGAAGTGCTCGGTGCGCGGGTCGCCGCCGGCCTTCTCGAGCAGGTCGCGTGACAGCGCCTCTGCCCGCTCCGTTTCCCCGAGCGCCACGAGCACCTGGGCGACGCCGACGAGCGCGCGAGTCTCTCCAGCCGAGTCGCCGAGCTCTCGGCGCAGCTCGTGTGCCTGCTCGAACGCGCGCAGCGAGCCAGGGTCGTCGCCGGCGTCGTAGACGAGGAGCCAACCGAGCAGGTCGAGCGCCGACGCGAGCTCGTCCCTGTCATCGAGCTCGCGCCAGAGGCCGAGCGCCTCGTCGAGCTGCGCGCGGCCATCGTCGACGTCGCCGCGTCGGGCGACGAGCGCCCCGGATGTAGTGAGCGCCCGGGCTCGAGACCGTCCGGTCGCAGCGGATCGCGAGAGCACGCCGGCCAGGCGCCCGACTCCCTCGGCCAGGTGGCCGTGGGAGAACCAGAACCAGCCGAGCGCACCTGCGAGCTCGAGCGCGCGATCTGCGTCGTTCGCTTCCAGCCAGTCGAGCGCAGCCCGAAGGTCGTCGTGGTCGAGCGCGAGCCGCCCGCCCCACTCCGCCTCGGCGTCGAAGCGGTGCTCGTAGGCCGCATCCGCGAGCGCAGAGAAGAATGCAGCGTGCCGCTCGCGGAACTTCTCTGACTCCTCCGAGCCTGCGAGCCTATCGACGGCGTACTCACGGATCGTCTCCAGCATCAGGAAGCGGTCGTCGCCGACCGGTTTCAGAAGGCTCGAGTCGACGAGCGCGGCGAGGCCGTCGAGGTTTGCTCCACAGACGTCCTCTGCGGCCGCGAGCGGGAAGCTGCCCGCGAAGACCGAGAGCCTGAGGAAGAGTTCGCTGTTCTCCGTTTCGAGGAGCTCGAAACTCCACTCGATCGTGGCGCGCAGCGTGCGCTGGCGCTCGGGGGCGTCGCGCGCGCCCCCGGTCAGCAGTGGGAGGGCTGAGTCGAGGCGTTCGAGGAGGAGCTCCGGACCGAGGAGCTTCGTCCTCGCGGCGGCGAGCTCGACCGCCAGCGGAAGGCCGTCGACGCGGCGGCAGATCGCCTCGACCGTGGCGTCGGGTGCGAGCTCGCGCCCGACGCCACGCGCACGCTCGACGAAGAGCGTCGCGGCCTCGTTCGCGGGCAGCGGCTCCAGCCGGAATTCGCGCTCGCCCGCCACGTGCAACGGAGCTCGGCTCGTGGCAAGCACGCGCACCTCCGCGCAGGCGCCGAGGACGGCGCTGACGGACGGTGCCGCCTCGAGCAGGTGTTCGAAGTTGTCGAGAAGGAGCAGAAGCTGCCTTCCGCGGAGAAACCCGGTCAGGTCGTCGGGCGCTCCGAGCGCCTTCGCGACCTCGGAGTCGAGGAGCCCGGGATCGGCGAGGCCGACGAGCGGCACCCAGAAGACGCCGTCGCGCTGCGTGCCGACGAGCTCGGCCGCGACCTGTAGTGCGAGGCGCGTCTTCCCCGTGCCACCCGGCCCGGTGAGCGTGACCAGGCGAGTGCCGTTCGAGAGCAGCGCCACGAGCTCCTCGAGCTCGTGTTCCCTACCCACGAGTGGGCTCGCGGCAACGGGCAGGTTGGTGGCGTCGAGCGTCTTGAGCGGCGGGAAGTCGCCGTCGCCGAGCTGGTAGAGGCGCTCGGCTCCGATCAGGTCCTTCAGCCGGTGCTCGCCGAGGCCGCGGACCGGCGTGTCCGCCTCGAGAAGCCGATGCGTGGTCTCGGAGAGGACGATCTGCCCGCCGTGGGCGGCGGCTGCGATCCGCGCCGCGCGATGGACGTCGATCCCCACGTAGCCCTCGTCCGTGACGATCGGCTCGCCGGTGTGGACTCCCATACGCACCCGGATCGGGCCCTGCTCGAGGGCCTCACGCCCGTCGGCTGCCGCGGCGACTGCGTCGGCGGCTCTCGAGAACGCGATGAAGAAGGCATCGCCCTGCGTGTCCACCTCGACGCCGCCGTGCCTCGTGAACGCTTCCCTCAGCGCGCGGCGGTGGTCGTCGAGGAGATCGGCGTATCCCGCCCCGTGCTCGTGCAGGAGCCGAGTCGAGCCCTCGACGTCCGTGAAGAGGAAGGTGACGGTGCCGGTCGGCAGCTCGGGCCGGCTCATGGCGCGATCATCTCACCGCGCCGCGCGAGAACGCTACGACTGCGGATCGAGCGCGAGCCGTGCGGCGATCCAGCCCATCGTTTCCTCGTCGAGCGGGCCCGCCGCCCGAACCCGCTCGACGAGATCGGTGGGGTAGGTGACGAGCACGCCGTCGATCCAGAACGGGCGCAGGTCTCCTCCCCAGTTCTCGCTCGGGAAGCAGAGCGCGGCCCGGATCGGAAGCTCCGTCGCCGCGCCGCCGACGGCATTCGCCACTCGGTCGACGTGACGTCCCACCTCGCCGACGGAGGTCGCGTTCTCGAGGCTGTCGAGCTCGGGCTGAAGCTCGCAGCGCCACTTCGAGTCCACGACCCAGACTCCCGACGACGCGACGACGACGTGGTCGATGCTCGAGCGCGACCCGGGAACCCGCAGATCATGAAGCACGATCGCCTCATCCCCCAGCTCGCGCTCGAGCATCGCCCCGACCGGTTCCTCGACGACTCGCTCGTCGCGGCCCTGCCGCGTGGCATTCCGTCCCCTTGACATCGCGGCCTTCTTCCGTGGGCGCCGGGCCACGCCTCCCAACGGAACGGAGGGTTGTGCCCGCGTATTCGGCTAGTACGAGGTATGGCATACGATCGGCGCGTGGAGACCGCGGAGGAGTACCGGCAACGGAGCCTCGACACGTGGAACACGATGGCCGCAGGCTGGGAGCGGCGCCGCGCCGACCTCGATCGGATCACAACTCCCGTGCGCGAGTGGCTCGTCAGGGAGCTCGCGCCGGAGCCTGGCGACACGGTGCTCGAGGTCGCCGCCGGCCCGGGAGAAACCGGGTTCGCGATCGCTCGACTACTCGGCGAGAGCGGGCTCCTGATCTCGACCGACTTTTCCCCACAGATGGTCGAGGTCGCGCGGCGGCGCGGCGCGGAGCTCGGCATCTCCAACGTCGAGCACCGCGTCATGGATGCCGAACGGCTCGAGCTCGAGGACGACTCGGTCGATCACGCGATCTGCCGCTTCGGCTTCATGTTGATGCCGGATCCGGCTGCAGCGATCGCGGAGACGCGACGCGTCGTGCGCCCGGGCGGCCGGCTCGCGCTCGCCGTCTGGCGCGGTCCGGAGCAGAACCCGTGGGTCTCCGTCGCGGGGCGAGTACTCGTCGAGCGAGGCCACATGCCCCCGCCCGAGCCTGGCGCACCCAGCATGTTCGGCATGGCCTCTGACGAGCACACTCGGTCACTTCTCGAGGGAGGTGGGTTCACGAGCGTCCGTGTCGAAGACGTGCCGGTCCTCCTGTTCTGGAGCGACGTGGACGACTACGTGCAATCGGCGATGGACACGGGCGGCATGTTCGCGACGGCATTCGGCGGGGCTTCGGAGGACGAGCAGGAGGCGCTGAAGCAGGCATTTGCCGAGGCCTTCGCTCCGTTCGCGGTCGACGACGGGTACGCGCTGCCCGGGCTCGCGCTCGTCGCGGTCGCAAGCTGAGCGCCACGCTCGACCCGTTCGACGTCCTCTTCGAGGCCGACGGCCTGCCGACGACCGAGCTTCCGGAGGAGCTTCGGCGGATCCACGGCGGCGATCTCGGGTTCTCGGAGCCGCATGTCGTCGCGAACTTCGTCTCGACGCTCGACGGCGTCGTCTCGATTCCGGAGCTACCGAACTCGAACGAGCTGATCAACGGCGGAAGCGACGCCGACCGGTTCCTCATGGGGGTGCTGCGGGCGCTCGCCGACGTCGTGCTGATCGGCGCCGGGGTGCTCAGAGCCTCGCCGCACGGCACCTGGCGCCCGGAGAAGATCTATCCGCCGGCGGCGCGTGAATTCGCCGAGCTCCGTGAACGCCTCGGCCGTCCACCTGCGCCCGAGATCGCGGTGCTGACCGGCTCGGGCTCGATCGATCCTTCCCATCCGCTGCTCGCGTCGGGCGCCCTCGTCCTGACCGGCGAGCCGGGAGCCGCTCGACTGGAAGGGCGGCTCCCTCCGGCCTCGACGCTCGTCACGCTCGGATCGGAGCCTGAGATCGACGGAAGCGCGGTCATCACGGCCCTCCGCGACCGCGGTCACGCGCTGATCCTCTCCGAGGCAGGCCCGCACGTCTTCGGGAGCCTGCTCTCCGCAGGCGTCGTCGACGAGCTGTTCCTGACGATCTCGCCGTTCCTCGCCGGCAATGCCGGTCCTGGAAGCCGCCTGCATCTCGTCGAGGGGGCTGACCTCGTCCCGCTCCACGAGCTGCGGCCGCTCAGCATCCGTCGTCACGGGCAACACCTCTTCACCAGGTACGCGCTCACCTAGCGTCGAGGGCGCGATCAGTCGACGAGCGCGAGCTTCAGGCCCTTGTGGCGGATTCCCTTCACGATCGCGGGCAGCGCCTTCAGGGTCTCCGACTGGTCGCCGCCGCCGTCGTGGAGGATGACGATCGATCCGGGCTTCACGGCGTCGAGGACACGCCGCGTGATCTGCTTCGCGGTGGCTCCCGCCTGCCAGTCGGTCGGATCGACCGACCAGAGGACGACGCGCTGGCCGTAGGTCTCCGCTGTGTCGACGACCAGCGGCGAGAACGAGCCGCCGGGCGGCCGGAACACCGTCGGCTTCGCCCCGAGCGACGACAGCACGTCTCTCCCCCGCTCGATCTCCGAGGCGATTTGCTCGTGCGGCTGGCGGTCGAAGGGAGGGCGGTAAGGGTGCGAGTAGCTGTGGTTCTCCACGCCCATTCCGGCTGCGAGCTCGCGCCGAACGAGGTGTGGGTTGCGCTCGGCGAGGTAACCGACGAGGAAGAAGGTCGCGCGAGCGTTGAGACGATCGAGAATCGCAAGCAAACGGCGTGTATAGCGAGACGGGCCGTCGTCGAACGTGAGCGCGACCGCCTTCGGGACGCGCGTCGGCCCGGTCGGGTGAAACGCGGTGACGACGACCTTGCCGGAGATCTGCCCGCGCTCGAGCTCCTGTCTGCCGGGCGTCCGCGCGAGGGTGAACTGCGGGTTCGACGGCATCCCGGCCCGGACGCGGACGAAGAATCGCGTAGCGGGTTCGGTGCGGTCGCGACTGTCGCGAACCAGTAGGCGATCGCCCTCGGCGAGCCTCGTCTCCGGAGGTACGGCTTTCCCGTTCACCAGGACACGTCCCGGGAAGGCGTTCCTGCGCAGGACGACCCGCTGGACGTCGAGAAGATCGCCTGCGGCGGGTCGGAGCGCGAGTCGTTGGGACGCTTCGGCGACCGTCGTCCCCTCGGGCACACGCTCCTCGACATCTCTCACGCTGACGGTGACGGTTTCCGTCCTGAGCCAGAGATACCCGCCTACAGCGACGGCGGCAACCGCTACGAGGCAGAGGACGATGAGCGCAACGCGGACCATGAACGGCCATTCCGTCTTAGCAGGACCCTTCCTCTACGCCGACGGCGCGCCGTGAGGTCCGCGTGCTGGAAGCCCGGTCTAGATCTTGCGGCGAGGCCGCGGCGCGCCCCACTTCGAGCTGCCACGCCTGGACGAGTACACGCGCCGGGGCGGAGCGATCTTCATGCCCGTCGAGGCGAACTGCTCGGTGTGGCCGGCGAGGCGTGCGACCCGGCTGACGTCCTGTTGCTGCTCGGGGAGGACGAACGTGATCCCGATTCCGCCGCGGCCTGCACGGCCGGTGCGGCCGACGCGGTGCACGTATCCGTCGTGCTCCTCCGGCGGGTCGAAGTTCACGACATGCGTGATCTCGACGAGGTCGAGGCCGCGCGCCGCAACATCAGTCGCGACGAGCGTCGTCGCATGGCCGTCCTCGAACCGCTTGAGCGCGCGCTCTCGCTGGCGCTGGTTCATGTCCCCGTGCAGCGAGACGGCATCGACGCCCTGATCCGAGAGCTTGCGCACGAGGCGATCGGCGCCACGCCGCGTCCGGACGAACACGAGCGCGAGCCCACGCTCGCCGCCGAGCAGCTCGACGAGCTTCTGCACCTTGTTGTCGGCGCGGACCGAGACGAACGCGTGCTCGACGGCCTCGTGATCCTCAAAAGCAGGTGGCAGCGCCGCCTCGCAGCGGACGGGATCGGTCGTGTACGCCCGCGCGAGCTCGCCGACCTCGTTATCGAGTGTCGCCGAGAAGAACATGGTCTGCCGCTTGCTCGGCACGCTCCGGACGATCCGGTCGACCTGCGGCTTGAAGCCCATGTCGAGCATGCGATCGGCCTCGTCGAGAACGAGGATGCGCACGCCGCCGAGGTCGACGGCCTTGCGCTCGAGCAGGTCGTTCAGCCGACCGGGCGTCGCGACGAGGATGTGCGCGGCACGTGCCCGCCTAGCCTGCGCGGAGATCGGAACGCCGCCGTAGACAGCGGCCGCGTGGAGCTGGCCCGACGCGAGCGCATCGATCTCACCCGCTACCTGTGCGGCAAGCTCGCGCGTTGGCACCAGGACGAGGGCGGCAGGGCGCGGCCCGGCTGCCTGGAGGCGCTCCACGATCGGGATCGCGAAGCTGAGCGTCTTGCCCGAGCCGGTCGGGGACTTGGCGAGCACATCGCGGCCTGCGAGTGCATGGGGAAGAACCCGTGCTTGGATCGGGAAGGGCTCGCGCATGTTGCGCTCGGCCAGCGTGCGCACGATGTGCGCGGACACGCCGAGCTCGGAGAAAGAGTGCTGCATGGTCGGTTCAACTCCTGTGGTTGTGATGGGTCGAGATCCGTCTTGTTCGACCCACTAGAGGAACCGAAGAAGTCAAACCTCACGGGACAGCGGCGCCGTCCGTGCCCGCACGGTAGCAGCGAACGACTGGCAGGGGGCGGACGGGCCCACCTCGCGTACGTCGAGGTGAGCCCGGCCCAGGAGCTCGTCAGCGCGTCTCGACGCTGACGACGTCGAACGACTTGTCGACGTAGACGGTGACCGGCGTGCCGTCGGCCTTCGTCATGTGGGCCTCATACGCGGCAAGGCCGTCGGCGTCCGTTTCCACCCGCACGATCGTCCCGTTCGGGACCTTCGCGAGCGCGGCCTGCTCGACCTTCGACGCCGTGTCTCCGCTCAGCAGCGTCTCGTCGCTTCGCTGGCCACCCCAGGGGTTCTGGGGATCTGGCGCGGACTGGCTGGGCACTTGACCGGGCATCGACGGCGGCGTGGCCGCTGCGCCGCTCGAGCTCGACGAGCTCGAGCCGGAGTCGGTCGCGGCACTTGCTATCCCGTAGCTTCCAGCCGCGACCCCCACGGCGACCGCGGCCGCAGCTACGGCCTTCGGTATGAGGGGCTTCTCTCTGTCCATCGGACTCACCTCCCTTCTCCTGTGTCGGAGCGCCTGACCATCGGGCGCACCTCCACGGTGCACCGTGAAGGTGAGACGGGACTGAGATCTCGTTAAGAAGCGCCGAAGAGATGCGCGAGAGGTTGGCCGGGAGACTTGGCCGGGAGACTTGGCCGGGAGACTTGGCCGGGAGACTGGGCCGGGAGACTGGGCCGGGAGACTGGGCCGGGAGACTGGGCCGGGAGACTGGGCCGGGAGACTGGGCTAGGGCGCGGCGGGCTTGCCGGACTTCTCGAACAGCTTGCCCTCGCGAATCGTCCTGGCCATGTCGGCGGACTCCTCGCGATAGACGCTGCCGTCCTCGAACTCGATCGCCGGGTACTTGCTCCCGCCGGTCTTCTCGATTAGCTCCGTGCGCTTGTCGCGCTGCCACGGCATCGGCGGCCCGGGAACTCTTTCGTATTCGATCCCCCTGTCCATCAGCGCCTTCTCGACCCGCCAGCACGGGTGACCGCCGAACTTCGCGAACTGCGCGGAGCAGCGCAGGAGCCTCACCGCCATGTCGTCACCTTACCTCCCACGTGCGGCCGGGCCGGCCGCTTCTACTCCTCACTCGAGGCCGCCCAGATGTTGATGTCGCTCTCGGTCGCGTAGGCGTCGATCTCGTCGAGCTCGGCCGGGCTGAAGTCCAGATGGTCGAGCGCGGCGACGTTCGCCTCGAGCTGCGCGACGCTCGAAGCGCCGATCAGCGCCGAGGTCACACGTGCGTCACGCAGTGCCCAGGCGAGCGCCATCTGGGCGAGAGTCTGTCCGCGGCGCGAGGCGATGTCGTTCAGCGCACGGATCTTCGCGAGCGCCTGCTCGGTGAGGAGGTCGGGAGACAGCGAGCTCGGCCAGCTCGCACGCGATCCTTCCGGGATACCGCCGAGGTACTTGTCCGTGAGCATCCCCTGGGCAAGCGGGGAGAAGACGATGCAGCCGACGCCGAGCTCCCCGAGCACATCGAGGAGGTCGGGCTCGATCCACCGGTTCAGCATCGAGTACGACGGCTGGTGGATGAGGAGCGGAGTGCCGAGCTCGCGCAGGATCGCGTGGGCCTCGCGCGTCGTTTCCACCGAGTACGAAGAGATCCCGGCGTAGAGCGCCTTCCCCTGCCGGACCGCGGTGTCGAGCGCGCCCATCGTCTCCTCGAGCGGAGTCTCCGGGTCGAAGCGATGCGAGTAGAAGATGTCGACGTAGTCGAGACCGAGCCGCTCGAGGCTCTGATCGAGGCTCGCCAGCACGTACTTCCGCGAGCCCCACTCCCCGTACGGCCCCGGCCACATGTCGTAGCCGGCCTTCGTCGAGACGACGAGCTCGTCTCGGTAGGGCTTCAGGTCGCGTCGCAGAAGTCGTCCGAAGTTCTCCTCCGCGGAGCCGTACGGCGGCCCGTAGTTGTTCGCCAGGTCGAAGTGCGTGACGCCGAGGTCGAACGCACGGCGCACGATCGCGCGGCTCGTGTCGAACGGGCGGTCGTGACCGAAGTTCCACCAGAGCCCGAGGCAGATCGCCGGAAGCTTCAGACCACTCCGGCCCGTGCGGCGATACCTCATCCGGTCGTAGCGGTCCTCGACGGCGACGTAGGTCACGCCGCGAGCTTAGTCAGCGAGGGTGCAACTAGTACTCGAGACCGGCCTCGGCGAGCGGACTCCGGCCCCACGCGAAGCGCGTCTCGAACCAGCCGGTCATCGGCGTGAGCGTCGTGCCGCGGTCGGAGGAGTGCACCATCCAGCCGTTGCCGACGTAGATGCCCATGTGGCCGACCTCGGACGGCTTCGAGAGCGGGCCGCGCGCGCCGAAGAAGACGATGTCGCCGGGCCGGAGGGCTTCCCGGCTGATTCGTGCCGACTTCGGTACCTCGCCGCTCATGTCGTAGGTCGTCCGGCCCTTGAGGACGTTCGCGAGCTCCGGCGCCCCGGCGAACGGCTCGAGCTTGAAGACGCGCCAGACGAACCCGCTGCAGTCGAATCCGCCGGGCAGCGTCCGGCCGAAGAGCTGCTGCGGCTTCTCCGAGGTTCCCGCCCAGACGTACGGCGAGCCGACGAACTTAAGCGCTCGCCGGAGCACGGTCTGCTGCCACACGCTGAGCTCCGGGAAGTCGAAGCTCTCGAACGCAGCTTCCGCGGACTCCACATCGGACTCCTGCAGCGCGAGCAGCCGTGCGACCGAATACGCCGCCTCGGCGCGTGTCGCGGGCTGCGCGAGCTGGAGCTCGAGCTGCTCCTCGTTCTTCAGGTGGTTCACGCGAAAACCGAGCAGGCGCGCGACGGTCTCGGTGCCGAGCCAGGGCCGTGGGGTCAGCCCGGCAGACGCGGCTTCGAGCCGAAGCCCTCGGGCATACGACCTGAGCCCGGCGGCGCCGACGAGCTGGGCGTCGAGCTCGCGAAGCGTCACCGGCCGGGACGGGTCGGCCACGACCGATGGCGTGCTCCCGACGAGCGCGAGCGTGCTGTCGAGCTCTTCCCAGGTCAGGGGCTGGTTCGCCCGGAAGTCCGCGACCGACGCCCCCATGAGACCGGCCTCGACAACGGTCTTGATCTGCGGCGCGGCCCATGATGCACGGGCAGTCGATGACGACGCGCCCGCGATCGCGCCACCGCTTGCAAGGGCGGCCAGCGAGACGGCAACGCAGCAGAGAAGAGCGAGGCGGCGCATCGGTTCGAATATCGGCTCCGGGACTCATGTTCGACAGCTTGTGTTAGGAAAGTCGGAGCATCCGCGGCACGAGTAGGCTGCGCGGCATGACGACGACCGAGGCCCGAGCATTGCGCGCCGAGTGCCTGTCGGCATCGTGGCTTGCCGAAAGTTTCGCCGTCGACCCGGCACGAATCGAGGGGATGCGCCGTGCGGGCGAGCTGATCGGCGTGCGCGAGCCCGGCTCGACCACCTGGCTCTACCCCGCGTGGCAGCTCGACGGCAGGGAGCCGAAGCGGGTCATCGTGCGAATCGTCGCGGCAGCGCGCGAATCGGGCCTCGACGACGCACGCCTGTACGAGGTGCTGACCGGCCCGCTCGGGCTCCGCGGCGAAAGTCGCCTGGTCGATCTGATCGCAGAAGGCCGCGACGACGAGGTCGTTGCCGCGGTGCGCGCCGCCCGGCCTCGCTAGGCAGCCCGACTGGAGCACTGCGCTAGGAAGCGCGCACGAGCCGAACGTCCCCGCTGACGGTCTTCACGTGTACCGGGACGACGTCGGCCTGGTCGGAGTCCGCCTCTCCCTCGGCCGACACGTCGTCGCCCACTGCCAGCTCGGAGTTCAGGTCGCCGGAGACGGAGGCGGCGTCGACGAAGATCTTCGTCCCGCGGCCGATTCCGACGCGAGCATCTCCGGAGACGGACTGGATACGGAGCTCGCCGGACTCGAGCGAGCGGAGATCGACGTCACCCGAGGTCGTCGAGATCGTCACGGGACCGCGCGCGACTCCGAGCTCGACGTCGCCGGAGACGGTTCTGAGCATGAGGCGACCTGCGATCGTTCCGATCTCCACGTCACCGGAGACGGTCACGAGCGACGCCTCGTCCGACTCGATACGAGCCAACTCGACGTCTCCGCTCGCAGTCTTCACCTCGAGCCTGCCGTCTACGTCGCCGATGTGGATGTTGCCGGAGGCTGTCCGCGCAGAAACCTTTCCGTAGCGCCCGTCGGCGCGAAAGTCAGCCGAGGCGCCCGAGAACTCGATCTCGGCCCCGACCGGGCAGCGGACGCGCACCTCGACATCGCCGCCCCAGCTGATCTGGAGGGGCCCCCAACGGATGCGGTCACGCTGCTCGATGAGGATCACGTGGCGGCCCCCACGCTCGTCGTGAGAGACGTCGATCTGGGCGATCGCCTCCTCTCCCTTGCGGCCGCGAGGGACGAGCTCGATCTCGCTGCGGGGCTCGTCGATCGTCTCGACGACCACGCGGCCACTCGGGATGCGGATCTGGAGCGTGACGCTGCCCGGCGTGTCGAACCGGTATGTCTCGGGAGCCGACATGGTTACCTCTCGGACTGCGGGGTGCTGCGGCGGACGCGGATTCCCGTGGGCCGGGACTTCGACCGTCGCTGGCGGTCGCCGGAGTCGAGGTGCTGGATGTACTCGAACGGGAGCGGTGCGAGCAACATGGTCCCTCCTTTCGGCCTCAGGGACTAGCCCTGGGCGTAGCCCTGCATTCGGTTTCGTCCGACTCTTCGAGTCGACCGCGACTCGAGCGAGCGCGCGATCGTGCGAACGAGCCAGGTATTGGTCGAGATGCCTTCCTGCTCGGCGGCCTTCTCGATAGCCGCCTTCAAGGTTTCGGGGAGGCGAAGCGAGATGCGGCCCCTGAGCTCCTCGCCGGCGCCGAGCTGAACGGCGTCGGGCGCCTCGTCCATGACGACGACGAGCTCCGGATCGCGGCCTGCGAGCCGGACTTCGACGCGTCCAGCGGAGAGCTGGCTGCCGATCTCCGCCGCTGCCTCGCCGAGGAGGTCGAGCAGGCGGAGGTGGAGCGTCGACGCGAGCGCCTCCGAGAGCCGGCGAGCGGCCTCGGCGGTCGCCTCGTCGCCGAGACCGGCGGTTGCGGCGAGGTCTTCCTGGATCGCCTGGATGTGTGCTTCCAACTGCATTGTGCTGTCAGTATGACATCACTTTCGCGTCTGTCAAGCCCAAATGTGCAGCCACGCTGGCGCAAACCTGCGCAGGCCGCATGAACACAGGCAAAGTGACTACTTGGAGGTGAGCTGCCAGACGTCGCCGCGGATGATCGGCGTCGCGTTTCCGTCGGCGTCGAGGCCGTCGACGTCGACGTCCGGGCCGCCGATCATGAAGTCGACGTGGACCCCGAGGCGTTGATCCCGCGCGCGAGGAGCTCCTCGCGCGGCACTTCCTCCCGCAGGGTCTCGGGAAAGCCCGATCCGAAGGCGATGTGGCAGGTCGCGTTCTCGTCGAAGAGCGTGTCGCAGAAGACGAGTCCGGCCTGCTTGACGGGCGACGACCCGTCCACGAGGGCGAGCTCCCCCAGGTAGGGCGCCTGCTCGTCCATCGCAAGCTGCTGGCGGATGATCTCCGCGCCCGAGTCCGCGTTCACCTCGACGATCTTCCCGTCCTCGAAGCGAGCCTCGAGGCCTGACACACGCGTCCCTGCGGTGACGAGCGGGTAGGTCGAGCGGACGACACCCTCTGCCCGCCGCCAGTCAGGGCTCGTGAAGACCTCCTCGGTCGGCAGATTGGGAATGTGCTCGATGCCCTTGGCCGTCGAGAAGCTCGCGCATCTCCACACTCCCTTGGGGACGAGGCCGAGCGTGAGGTCGGTGCCGGGCCCCTGGAAGCGGACGGCATCGAAGGCATGACTGTTCATCGCGTCGGCACGCTGAGCGAGGTGCGCGGCATGCGCTTGCCAGGCGGCGACCGGGTCGGGCTCGTCGAGCCGCGTGGCCGTCGCCACCGCACCCCAGAGCCGTTCGACGTCTGGCTCTCCGAACACCTGCGTCGCCCAGCCCTCGTTCGGCGCGGCGACGATGACCCAGTTGACGCTTCGCTCGTGGATGCTCTCGAGGAGCGCGACGCGCAGGTCACGCGGATCGGCGCGCCCGACGAGCGCCGGGTCGAGGTCGGCGAGCAGATCCGGCTCCGGGTTCCCGGTCAACGAGATGAGCGCCGGGTTCTCCGACTTCCAGCGTCGAACCCAGTCGAGGACGTACGGCGGCGACCAGCCGATCTCCTCCTCCGGGCCGAGCTCGATGCCGGCGCGCCGCACGTGAAGGTCGCCATACACGACGACGACGTGCTTGGCTCCGGCGCGGTACGCCTCGCGCACCATCGCGCGCGCGATCTCCGCGTGCTCGATGAGGCACATGACGACGACGTCCTGGCCCGCCTGGACGTTCGCTCCGACGCGAACGACCAGCTCGGCGTAGCGCCGCAGACGCTCGTCCGGCGTCATGTCAGAGGGTCAGTCGCCCCAGTCGAAGTCGCGCGGGCGACCGGTCCAGAGCGCCTCGTCGAGCGCGGCTCCCTCGGCATCCGACTCGGGGTCGGCGCGCTCGCCGTTTACCGCGTTCTCGACGGTCTCCTCGCCCGGCCACGGGAGGCGCTCGGACGACAACACCGCCGCGGGCTCGCCATCGAGGGTTTCCTCGATCCGCGCCTGCTCCTCGCTCTTGAAGAGCGGGTGATTCTCGAGCGGATCCCCCTCCAGATACGGGTCGATCGGCATATCGCTTTCGAGCCCGGCGTTTCGCGCCTTGAGCTCGAGGTGCTCGCGGATGGCACTCGCGAAGAGAGAATCCGGATCGACTGCGGCTGGATCTTCGAGGTCTGACATTGCGTTCGGGACGCCCCAGTTTACCGAAGGTGCTGCGGAAATGGCCGTCCTGCAGGCCTTCTCGCGGCATTCGACACGTTTTTCAGACCCAACCCCGATCCGTCTGTGCGAGGATAGCCGGGTGATCTTCGCTCGCCGCATCGTCATCGCGCTTCTGCTTGCAGCGTTCCGGATCTGGCGCCGGCTCCCACCCGAGGAGCGCAAGCGGGTGCTGAACGCCGTGCGCAGTCACGGTCCCCGCGTCGCATCGTCGATACGGCAGCGCGCGCGGGCGCGGACGTAGCTTCCGCTCAGGCGGCTCCGAGCGC
The DNA here is from genome assembly GCA_963716975.1 of uncultured Actinomycetes bacterium. Classification (GTDB taxonomy): domain Bacteria; phylum Actinomycetota; class Thermoleophilia; order Gaiellales; family Gaiellaceae; genus GMQP-bins7. Next base: position 87,895 of record CAVQVA010000010.1, read on the forward strand.
TTCGCGCACGATGCGGTCCTGGTCGCGGTGGTGGAGGGCCGGGTACCCCTCGCTCGGGCTCGCACGCCACGGCCGGCCGACATAGGCGACCCGCTCGACTCGCGCTGAGCGCCCCGCTGCCTCCTCGAGACGGTGCCGAATCGAGCGCCAGGCGCCCATGTTCTGTGGCTCCTCCTGCGCCCACACCACCTCGCGCAGATCGGGGTACGACGTGACGAGCGCGGCAACCTGCTCGAGCGGGAACGGGTACAGGAACTCGATTCGTGCGACGGCCACGCTCTGTGCCGCCTCGCGCACGTCGTGTCCCACGATGTCGTAGTAGATCTTCCCGGTACACAGGACGAGGCGGCGAACCGCCTCGGGCTGCACCGACGAGTCGCCGAGCACCGGCCGGAACGAACCGGTGGCGAGGTCGTCAAGCGTCGACGTCGCCTGACGCAGGCGAAGCAGTCCCTTCGGCGTCATCACGACGAGCGGGCGCGCGGTGGCGTCGAGCGCCTGGCGGCGGAGCAGATGGAAGTACTGCCCGGCGGTCGTCGTGTTCGCGATGCGGATGTTGTCCTCGGCAGCCTGCTGGAGGAATCGTTCGAGACGCGCGCTCGAGTGCTCCGGGCCGTTTCCCTCGTACCCGTGCGGCAGGAGGAGTGTGAGACGCGAGGTCTGTCCCCACTTCGAGCGCCCCGAGACGATGAACTGGTCGACGACGATCTGGGCTCCGTTGACGAAGTCGCCGAACTGCGCCTCCCAGAGCACGAGCGCGTCGGGGGCTGCCACCGAGTAGCCGTACTCGAAGGCGACCGGGGCGTACTCGGAGAGCGGCGAGTTGTAGATCTCGAACGACGCGGCCGAAGACGGCAAAGCCTGGAGCGGCGTGTACGTCTCGCCGGTCACGGGGTCGTGCAGGACGGCGTGGCGATGCGAGAACGTCCCGCGTTCCGTGTCCTGCCCGGACAGCCGGATCGGGATCCCCTCGCCGAGGAGCGATGCGAAGGCGAGCGCCTCGGCCTGGCCCCAGTCGATCCCACCTTCCTGGAGAGCCGTCCGCCGCCGTTCGAGCTGCTTGGCGAGCTTCGGGTTCACGGTGAAGCCGTCGGGAACCGACAGGAGCTGCTCGTTGAGCTCGACCAGACGACTGGTGGGTATCGCGGTGACGACGGCCGAGCCCGTGTCGCTGACGGACGGTCGCTCGGGCGGCGGTTCCTGCGTCGCGAACGTCGTCTTGAGCCGATCGTGCGCCTCGCGCAACTCCCTGAGCGTTCGCTCGAACGGCTCGCTCGCCTCGGCTTCGCCGATCACGCCTTCGGCGACGAGCTGCGCCGCGTAGAGCTCGCGGACAGTCGGCTGCTGCTCGATCCGCTCGACCATGAGCGGCTGCGTGTACGACGCCTCGTCCTGCTCGTTGTGGCCGAAGCGCCGGTAGCCGACGAGGTCGATCACGGCGTCGTGACCGAACTCCGCGCGGAACGCGAGCGCGAGACGGACGGCGGTAAGCGAGGCCTCGGGATCGTTGGCGTTCACGTGGATGATCGGGACGTCGAACCCCTTTGCGAGGTCGCTCGAGTAGCGCGTCGAGCGCCCCTCCGCGGGGTCGGTCGTGAAGCCGACCTGGTTGTTCCCGATCACGTGCAGCGTGCCGCCCGTGGAGTAGCCGTCGAGCGAGTGGAAGTTGAACGTCTCTGCCACGACTCCCTGCCCGGCGAACGACGCGTCTCCGTGGATCAGGATCGGGAGCGCGACCGTCGGGTCGTGGAGCCCCGCACCCTGTGAGCGGTCGGTCTGCTCTGCTCGGGCTCGCCCGACGACGACGGGATCGACGGCCTCGAGATGGCTCGGGTTCGGCGCAAGCGTGACCTGCACCTCTCCCGCGCGGGTCTGTCGCGCTTCCGAGGCGGCCAGGTGGTACTTGACGTCGCCGGACCCACCCTCCGGATCGGAGACGAGCGCGTCCGGCGTCCGCTCGCCCTCGAACTCACGCAGGATGGCCGCGTAGTCGCGACCGACGGTGTGCGCCGCGACGTTGAGGCGCCCGCGGTGGGCGATCCCGACGACGACCTCGTGCGCACCCTCCTCGGCTCCGAGCTCCACGGCCTCGTCGAGCATCGGGACGAGCGCATCGAGGCCCTCGATCGAAAACTGCTTCTGACCGAGGAACGCTCGCCGGAGATACGTCTCGAACGCCTCCACCTGCGACAGCCGCTCGAGCAGGGCACGGCGCTCGTCCGGCTCGAGCGGCTGGCGGAAGCGTCCCGTCTCGATTGCGCGTCGGAGCCAGACGCGCTCCGCGTGGTCCGAGATGTGCTCGATCTCGTACGCGATCGTCCCGGTGTAGACCTCTCGGAGCCGCGGCAGCGCCTCGAGCAACGTGTCGCCCGGGACCCAAAGACGCAGGAGCTTCGCGGGGATGCGCGCCTGCAGCTCCGGAGTGAGTGGGGGCTGCAGCATTGACTCGTCGAGCGCGGGGTCGCCCAGCGGCTCCGAGCCGAGGGGGTCGAGGTGGGCGTTCAGATGGCCGTGGGTCCGATATGCCCTGACGAGAGCCGTCGCCGCGGCCACCCCGCCGAGCAGCTCGTCGTCGACGACGACGGAAGCAGGAGCAGGAGGAGCCGGCGACGGCTCTGCAGCAACCGGCTCGACCGGCGGTGGCGGCTCTGGCGCGGGAGGCGCAATGGGAGCGAGGGGCTCGGGGGGTGCGACAGGTGTCGCGGGTGGCGACGCGGTCGTCGTGCCACCGTTCCCGTCGTGCTCGGCGAGCAACTCGACGAGTCGAGCGAGCCCCGGAAGCGAGGCGAGGACGGCGTCGTCACCGCGCTCGAAGAGCGCGCGCCATGCAGGGTCGACCGCTTCGGGATTCTCGAGGTACTGCTCGAGCAGCGAGCCGACGTAGCCAGCGTTAAGGTCGGATTGCAGCGGAGAGGAAGACACTCGTACCTTTGTACCAGCGCCGGCGTCCGATTCCTCGCGACGGCGCCTGGAAGCCGACCAGGGGACCGGGTCTAGAAGAGCGGGCTGTCCGTCGAGATGGCCACGACCATCCCGACGACGAACGACGCCGTGGCCAGGCCGACGGTCCACGCTGCGAGCCTCTGGTGCGCCTCGCTCATGCGCGCGGCGACGAGCCCCAGGAGGATCGCGACGGGCGCCAGTAGGGCAGGCGTGCGAACGGCGGCGATACCCGCGAGCGCGAGCGCGAATGCACACAGGAACCCCGCGATGGTGTCAGCGCGCTGGTGCGGCACTGCGCTCATGCGGCCCTCGTGTGTGCGCGCAGAGCGCGAGGTCGCACGCCTCGCGCACCGGGAAGAGGCCTCGTCGGCCGCCGGCCGCGCCTGGATCGTCCGCGGTCTCGCTTCCACTCGTCCCACCCGCACGGCGTGAGCGGAACGGGCGCCCCGTCGCCGCCCACGTCGCCTTCGACCGGCTCGGCCCGGATCGCCCACCAGACCACCACGGCCAGATAGACGACGGGAATCTTCAGGATGAGGAGCATGAAGACCGCTTCCCAGACGGGGTGCATCGCCGCAGTTTACGCCATGGCTTCTCGAGCTTCAGAGCGGGTTCGCTCCTAACACGACGCTCATACTCGAGCCGCTAGGGTGCCCCGGAAGTTCCCTTCCCCTCCGCCCCGCTTCCACGACCCGCACCCACACACTCTTCTCATGAGACGTACTGCCCGCCTCGCACTCGCCCTGTCCGTGCTCGCAGTGCTCGTCGTCCCCGCGGCAATGGTGACGCCACGGGCAACGGCAGCGGACCGGATGTGGGTCGGCTTCCACGACGACCCGAGCTACCGGTGGGTCAACGACCGGCTCGTTCGCATCGCGCGCTCGGCGAATGACGGCTCAGCAATCGTCCGCCTCCTCGTCCAGTGGAACCTCGTCGCGCCGGAGCGCCCTGCATCGCCGACCAACCCGTTCGACCCGGTGTACAGGCTGGACGACGTCGACGAGGCCGTGCGCGCTGCGCAGGACAACGATCAGGAGGTCATGCTCACGATCTCGGGCACGCCGAAGTGGGCGAACGGCGGTCTGACGCCAAACCGCATGCCCAACAAGGTCAGCGACCTGACGTCCTTCGCGCGAGCGATCGCTTCGCGGTACTCCGGTCGCTTCGCCGGCTACCCGTTCGTCCGCTTCTGGGCGATCTGGAACGAGCCGAACCTCCAGGGGTTCCTCGCGCCGCAGTTCGACAGCAGCGGCCGCTCGGTCGCGCCCGCGAGCTACGCGAAGCTGTACGCCGCCGGCTACGCGGGCCTCAAGGCAGGAAACTCGAAAGCGCAGGTCGCAATCGGCGAGACCTCTGCGAGAGGCACCGACCGGCCGAACGGCGTACGGCCGACCCATTCGCCCGGCAAGTTCGCCGAGCTCGTCGCCAAGGCCAACCCCCATCTCAAGTTCGACGCCTGGGCGCACCACCCGTACCCATCCGTACCCACCGCCCCTCCGGGCCAGATCGTGAAGTGGCCGAACGTGTCGCTCGCCTCGTTGCCGCGCTTCGTCAAGAGCCTCGACACATGGTTCCACCGGAAGAACACCAAGATCTGGGTGACGGAGTACGGCCACCAGACGAAGCCCGAGGACCCGCTTGGCGTCAGCTACGCGACGCAGGCGACGTACCTCCAGCAGGCGATCAGCATGGCGCGGAACTACCCGTTCGTCACGATGTTCATCTGGTTCGTGTACCAGGACGACCAGGGACAGCCTTGGGAATCGGGGCTGTACACGGAGCCCGGCGCCCCCAAGAACGGGTCCCCGGCCAAGTTCTCGGCGAGTGCGAAACCGCTCGACGCCCGCAACGGCGTGTACTCGTTCCGTGCCGGCACCCTGACGCCGCTCGTCCAGCTCTACACCAGGCGCTACTGCGCGAACGACACCACCGGAACGCCGATCGGCATGACATGGCGCGTGTACCGCGGCGCACGCCTCATCGCCGTCGGACAGCAGACGTCGGCTCTTCGAATCGACTGCACGGTCACGTCGAGGTTGCGTTTCAAGGTCGCCAAGGGTCAGACGTACACGGCGACCTTCGCGATGAACGACCGGAACGGGATCGTCCTGAACCGCCGGTTGACGATTCGCGGCATCTAGTAGAGCCCGTTCCCTGAACCCTCACAGGTGGCTCGTCACACCGGCCAGACTCGGGTCGTCTGACGGCGGCTCGTACCACGAGAGCGCGTACTGCCCGTCGTCGAGGTCGCGCGTGAAGGTCGAGAGCCTGAGCGGCCGGAAGGTGTCGCACATGACGGCCAGCTCCGTCGTCTCCGCGACGCCGAGCGACTTCTCCGCGAGGCCGGGCTGCGGGCCGTGCGGGAGCCCGGACGGATGGAGCGTGATCGATCCGACCGAGATTCCCTTGCGCGAGCCGAAGTTGCCCGAGACGTAATAGATCATCTCCTCGGACTGGAGATTCGAGTGGTGATACGGGATCGGCACCGCCTCCGGGTCGAAGTCGAGCTTGCGCGGGCAGAAGGAGCAAATGACGAAATTCGGCCCCTGGAACGTCTGGTGGGACGGCGGCGGCTGGTGGATGCGGCCCGTGATCGGCTCGAAGTCGTGGATCGAGAACGTCCACGGATAGAGGAAGCCGTCCCAGCCGACGACGTCGAAGGGATGGTAGTCGAGGACGTACTCCTGATAGCCGCCTCGAACGCGCACCTTCACGAGGTGGTCGCCTCGATCCCGGTGAGTCCTGAGCTCGGTGGGCGGATGGATGTCGCGGTGGTAGTACGGCGCACCTTCGAGGATCTGGCCGTACTCGTTTCGGTAACGCCGCGGGATCTCGATGAGGCCCGGCGTCTCGAACACGAGGTGGCGCTGCGGGCCATCGGGCACGAATCGATATGTCGTGCCGCGCGGCACGACGACGTAGTCCCCGTCCTTGTACGGGACGTCGCCGAAGATGGTCTCGAGCGTCCCGGATCCCTCGTGGACGAAGATGACCTCGTCGCCCTCGCCGTTGCGGAAGAAGTAGTCCATCGTGGAGCCCGGGCGGCAGAGGGAGATCTCGACGTCGTCGTTCCACATGAGGGTGCGGCGTCCCGAGATCTCGTCTCCCTGAGGAGCCACGTCGTAGGTGTTCTGCCGCCGATGCGCGTGGGTCTCGGGGATCCACTCCTCGCGTTCGATCGGCGTGAACGCCCCGAGCTCTTTCACGCGACAGGGCGACTCCAGGTGGTAGAGGATCGACTCGTTCCCCGTGAAGCCCTCGAGGCCCATGACCTCCTCGGTCAGGAGTCTCCCGTTCTCGCGGAAGACGATGTGTCGCTTGCGTGGAACATCTCCGCGGCGCTCGTACACGGGCATGGGTGTCCCTTTCGCTCGGGTTGTCGTCGACCCGAGCGTACGCCAAGCGGCCAGACATTGATCGGGGCGGCAGACGAAAGCCGCCCACCGCCCCGATCGGGTATTGCTAGGTCCCTGCCGAGGGATCGGTCTGCCAGAGACCGAAGTCGTTCCCCTCGGTGTCCGTGCAGAGGGCGAACCAACCCATCGTCGGAACGGGCATCGCATCTTCCGCCTTGCCTCCGAGCTCGCGCACGCGCGTCGAGCCGGCGTTGATGTCGTCGACATCGAAGTAGACGCGCGCTCCACGCTTGTCACCGTCCGCCTCGAAGATCGCTCCTCCCGTGGTGTCCGAGAGCCGCGTCATGTGGTACTCGGTCGGGCTCCCCTCGTACGCCTGGAACTCCCAGCCGAAGAGCGAGCCCCAGAACTCCCGTGCCTTCGCCGTGTCTCCCGCTGGGATCTCGACGTGAACCATCTGACCTGCCATCCGACTCCTCCTGTTCCTCGCTTCGCGCAGCCCACCGCTGCGCCAGTCATTCAATACGACGAACGACCGCGACCGTTCTCGACAGAGAGACCCAACCCTGATGGAGCCAGTCGGGCTCGAACCGACGACCTCCACGCTGCCAGCGTGGCGCTCTCCCAGCTGAGCTATGGCCCCAGGAGACCCGTCAGTCTACCGGCGGCGAGGAGCACGACCCACCGGTCGGGGACGGCGCTAGCCGGCGACCGCGGCCTCGACCTCGACCGCCGGCACGTCGCTCCAGAGCTCCTCGAGGCGATAGAAGCCCCGCGTGTCCGGCGTGAAGAGGTGGAGGACGACATCGAGGTAGTCGGCGACGATCCAGTCCGCCTCGCGGACGCCCGCGGTCGAGCGGGGCGAGAGCGTGTGCTCCTGCTTCAGCGTTCCGGCGACCTCGTCGTAGATCGCCTTCGTCTGCCGCGTGTTCCGGCCGGTCGCGATCACGAAGAAGTCCGTGAAGTCGCAGACGCCGCGCATGTCGAGGATCGTGACGTCGGTCGCCAGCTTCTCCTGGCAGAGAGCGGCGGTACGGCGTGCTTGCTCGAGTGGATTCAGTCGGCGTCTCGTCTCGTTGAAGGTTGCGATCAGTCTACTTGGCGTCGCGATACAGCCCGAGACGCTCGATGCCATCTGCGACCCGGGGCGGCACGAACTTGTCGATTGGCTCGCGGCGACCGACGCGCTCGCGGATCTCCCGCGAGGAAACCGGCATTGGCCGCATCGCGAAGAACGAGATGCGGTCGGGTGCGGGGAGTCGAGCGCTGAGCTCGAGCAGCTCGTCCTCGGGGACGCCCGGCCGCATCGCCACGCCGAGTGAGGCCAGCTCGAGGACCTTCTCCGGCTGCTTCCAGCTCAGGAAGTCGGCGAGCTCGTCGCCGCCCACGAGGAAGATCGCGTTCTCTGGTCGGCGCTCCTCGAGAAAGTCGACCGTGCGGGCATGGCGGTCGAGCTCGACCTCGACGTCCGGAACGTCCTCGAACGCGAGCTGCGCGAGCTCGAACCTGGTCTCGGCGGGGGCAACCGTCTGCTTGTGGCCAGGATCGGCGACGACGAGCACGAGCAACCGGCCGAAGCCGTAGTGCTCACGTGCGGCGCGGGCGAGCTCGACGTGCCCACGATGCGGGGGGTCGAACGCTCCGCCGAGGATTCCCAGCCCAAAGTGGTGACTCATCGCAAGCTCACTCCTGCCACTCGAGCGTCTCGCCGTCCACTTCCACCTCGACTCCCTGGCGAATACCGGCCCGGCGCAGCGCCTCTTCGAGCTCATCAGGAGGAGGGACCTTCCCGGCGACTCGATAGCCGCGGTCGGTGCGCAGGATGCGGAACGTCGGGCCTCGCCGGGCCTTCGGCCGGTACTCGAGGAACGCGGGGATCGCCGGCTTGTCCGCTGCGTGGGGCGACTCCGGTGGACACAGCTCGAAGAGAGTGCGCTTCAGCTCGTCGACTCCGTCACCGGTCACCGTGGACGTTGCGACGACACGCGCGATGCGCTCGTCCACGAGGTCGAAGGCAGGAGGAGCAGTCAGCAGGTCGGTCTTGTTCAGGACGACCACCTGGGGTCGCATGTCGAGCCCAGCGCCATACGCTGCCAGCTCGCGATCGATCGCAGCGAACCGCTCGGCGAGATCTTCTGCGGATGCATCGATCACATGGAGCAGCAGGCGGGCACGCTCCAGATGCGCGAGGAACTCGTGGCCGAGGCCGGCGCCCTCTGCCGCGCCCTCGATCAAACCTGGGATGTCCGCCACCGTCAGCTGTCGGGCGTCGGGGCCCTCGACCGTCCCGAGGACCGGCTCGATCGTCGTGAACGGGTAGTCGGCAACCTTGGGCTTCGCGTTCGAGATGCGCCGCAGCAGGGAGGACTTGCCTGCGTTCGGAAGCCCGGCGAGCGCTGCGTCGACCACGAGCTTGAGCCGAAGCGTGAGGTCTGCCTCCTCGCCGGGCAGTCCGGTCTCTGCAAATCGGGGTGTTTGCCGCGTCGGCGTCGCGAACCGCGCGTTTCCACGGCCCCCGCCACCCCCTCGTGCGATCACCAGGCGGGCGTCCGGGACGGTGAGGTCGGCTATGAGCCGTCCCTCGCCGTCGAGCGCCTGAGTGCCGAGAGGAACGCGCAGCTCCGCGTCATCGCCGTCCGCCCCGTGTTTCCGGCTCCCGCGACCCCCTCCACCCCGCCCAGCACGAAGGTGCTTCACGCGCCGGAGACCCGAGAGGTCGCGAAGCGTCCGGTCGACGCGGATGACGACGTCGCCGCCTCGCCCGCCGTCACCTCCGTCAGGCCCGCCTTTCGGGACGTACTTCTCGCGCCGGAAGCTGAGCGCGCCGTCGCCGCCGCGCCCCGCCTCGACGTGAATCTGCGCCCGGTCGTGAAAGGGCATCCTCGCCTCCGGCGAGGAAGCCTACGAAGTCACTCCGCCGCCGAGGCGACGGAGATGAAGCGCTTGTCCCCGGAGCGGCTGAACTCGACCGTGCCCTCGCGGAGCGCGAAAATCGTGTCGTCGCGTCCGCGCCCTGTGCCGGGGCCAGGACGGAACTTCGTGCCGCGCTGGCGAACGATGATCATCCCTGCCTTGACGGGCTGGCCGGCGAAGATCTTCACGCCGAGCCGCTTCGACTGGGAGTCGCGACCGTTGCGCGAAGAGCCGAGACCTTTCTTGTGTGCCATCTACGAGTCCTCCTTGGCAGCGATCGCGGCCTCGAGCGCGGTGAGCGCGCCCTTCCGCTTTCCGTGCTCCTGCTCGTACTCGAGTGCCGCGGCGAGCATCGGCGCGTTCCAGCCGGGCAGCGCGTCCTTGATCTCGGCGATGGTCATGCTCTCGTAGCCGACCGGCATGCCCTTCGGGTGCTCCGCCTTTTCGGCCTTCTCCACCTTGGCTGCGGCTGCCTTCTCGGCCTGCGCTGCCTTGGGCGGAGCTTCCTGCGCCTCAGCCTCCGGCGCAGCGTTCTTCGCGGGCTCCTTCTTCGCTGCGGCCTGGCGCTTCCCGGCGCCGATCGCCTCGATCTCGATCTGGGTCAGCGACGCGCGGAATCCAGTGTGGCGCCGGTACCCGGTGCGTTTCTTGTACTTCCCGATCCGGACCTTGGGGCCCTTCACGGCACCGAGCACACGCGCGGTCACCTTGACATCGGACGGAGCGAGCACGGGCGCGCCGTCACCTCCGACGAGCAGCACAGCCGGCGAGATCGTTGCGCCGTCGTCCTCCGCGAGCCGGTCCACGAGCAACCGCTCGCCTTCGCGAACGCGGTACTGCTTGCCGGCAACCTTGATGATCGCGTACGTCATGAGTTCGGAGGGTCGACGCGGGCCACGGGCCTGCGGAGCCGCCGCATGATACCGGAGGATCGGCGCTACGAGCGGGATCGACTGTCGAAGTCGTCGATCCACTCGGACATCGGCACGTACGTCGCGGGAGCCTCCTCGGGGACGCCGTTGTCGCCGCTCGAGCCGTCAACGACGGTTGAGTCGCTCTCCGCGCTGTTCGTGGACGGCTTCTTGCGCTTGCGGCCCCCGCGCGTGCCGCGGCGGGTCTTCTTCTTGGGCGCCTCGCCCTCCGGAGCGGCACCATCCTCAGCCCCGTCGACCGAGACATCAGGCACCGATTCTGCAACGGCATCGACAGCAGGCTCGGCGGAAACGTCCTCGGGCGCACCCAGCTCGGCGGGCGGGACATGGATCCTCGGTGCGGCCTTCGCGCCCGCTCCATCGCCGTCCGACGTCGACGCAGCCCCGGTGGCAGCGGCCGGCTTCGCCCCGGAGCGGCTACGACCGCCCCGCGTGCCGCGCCGCGTGCGCTTCTTCTTGGGCGGCGCACCGTCCTTTGCCGCACCGTCCTTTGCTGCACCATCCTTTGCTGCAACTTCCTCGGCGGTGTCGTCCTCGGCGCTCGTGTCCGTGGCGCCGGCGTCCGCGTCTGCCACAGCCTCGGCCGGCTCGCTCTCGGCCTCTTCCTCCTCGGCTTCCGGAAGCTTCTTGCGGCTCGGCGCCCTCGTGGGCTTCTCGGCCTCGGCCTCGAACGTGATCCCGGAGGCCGGCGTCTCGCCGTCTGCGAGCATCGCGAACGCCATGCCGTCGAGCACGGCTCCGATCCTCGCTTTGACCTTCTTGCCGACCAGCTTCGCCGCATTCGCGACGATGACGTCGACGCCATCGACCTTCGCGACCCCCGCCCCCGGGTCGTACAGGCCCACCTCGACCAGCTTCAGGTCGACTGTCTGCCCCTCCTCGACCGGCGACGCGGGCCGGAGCGTTTCCAGCTTGCCCTGCTCCAACACATCGAAGTGGTCGTGGTGGACGTGGCCGTTCTCGGCGGGGACGAGGACGAACTTCCGTTTGGCTGCTGCCTCGATCGCGACAAGCCGGCTGCCACCCGGTCCGACGAGGAGCGAGAGCACGCGTGGATGGACGGCGACTCGGAACGCCTGGACACGCGAGCCGGATGCCAACGCGCGTAGCTTGCGCTCGATCTCGATGGCGTTCGTCTCGTCCGAGACGACGAATCCGTCGCCCTCGCACACCGGGCAGCGGCGAGTGAGGATCTCGCGAGGGCCGTCCGTCACGTTCTGACGCGTCATCTCGACGAGCCCGAGCGGCGAGATCTCTACGACGTAGGTCTTCGTACGATCGCGTTCGAGCTCCGAGCGAAGCGCGTCCTCGACCGTCTCCCGGTTCTTCGGGTTCGACATGTCGATGAAGTCGATGACGATGATCCCGCCGATGTCGCGCAGCCGGAGCTGGCGAACCACCTCCTTCACGGCTTCGAGGTTGTTCTTCACGATCGTGTCCTCGAGCCGCCCTCCCGACGCCTTGCCGCGCGAGCCGACGAAGCGACCCGTGTTGACGTCGATGACGGTGAAGGCCTCCGCGTAGTCGAAGACGAGGTACCCGCCGGAGGGGAGATTGACCCGGCGCTCGAGCGTCGACAGGATCTCCTTGTCGACGCCGGACGCCTCGAAGAGCGGCGCCTTCTCCTTGTAGCGGTGAACCCGCTCGATCATGTGCGGCGAGGTCTTCTTCAGGTAGCTGACGATGCGCCGGTACGTACGGTCGTCGTCGATCTGCGCGCCGGAGAAGTCGCCGGCGAAGAGGTCGCGCACGATTCTGAGCGGCAGCTCTGCTTCCTCGTAGACGAGGGTCGGAGGGGTGGAGCCCTTGGCCTTGGTCTGGATGGTCTTCCAGAGCCGCTGGAGGAAGACGAGGTCGCGCTCGATGTCCTCCGCCGACGCGCCCTCGGCCGCGGTGCGGACGATGATGCCGCCGCCCTTCGCGTCGAGGTCCTTCACGATGTCCTTGAGCCTCGCGCGCTCCGCGTCCTCGAGACGCCGCGAGACGCCGTAGCCTTCTCCGTTCGGGACGTAGACGAGGAATCGTCCGGGGAGCGAGATCTCGGTGGTCAGCCGCGCGCCCTTCGACTTCATCGGATCCTTGACCGCCTGCACGAGCACGGTCTCGCCGCGCTTGATCAGATCCTGGATCTTCTTCGCGCCCTTCCTGCCCTCGAGCTCCGGACCGACGATCTCGTCGACGTACAGGAAGCCGTTCTTCTCGAGCCCGATCTCGACGAATGCAGCCTCCATCCCGGGAAGGACGTTGTCGACGACTCCGAGGTAGATGTTCCCGGCGATCGAACGCCGCTCTGGCCGTTCGAGATAGACCTCTGCGACGCGGTCGTCCTCGAGGATCGCCACTCGCTGCTCGCCGACGTCGACGGAAATGAGCAACTCGCGCTTGGCGGCGGGGAGCGCCGCGCGCCGCGTAGCGGTTCGCCGACGGCCTCCGTGTGCCGTCTTCCGCTCGGGCGCGGATCTCCGCTCCGGCTTCCGCTCGGGGCGGCTCCGGCTCGAGTCCTTTGCCTTCGCGGACCCCGAGGACGTTTTCGGGGCGGCGTCAGGCTCGGCCTCCGCTGCCGAACCCTCCGGCTGGGCGGTCGTCTTCTTGCGTCCACGCCCTCCGCGGCTTCCGCGGCGGCGTCTCTTCTTTGCAGGATCCGTCGCCTCTGCGGGCGTCCCGGGGGACGCCGAAGTCTCCAAGGGGGACGCCGGAGTCTCCGGCTGAGCCTCAGGCGGCTCTGTGGGTGGTGCAACCTCCTCGACTGCGACCGCTTCCGTCGCAGCCTGGTCTGTCTTCTTTACGAAGCGGAACCAACGTCGTGCCAAGGTGTGAATCTCCTCTGTAGTTCGCGCGCGTGAAAAGAGACGCCGGAGGCGTCTCTATCGCGCTGCGTGTGGTGAATACAACGGCCATAGGCCTGGTCACAGCCTACCAGCCGCGCCCGGCTTCAACTGCAGGGCCTCAACCTGCCGGTCTCAAGCGGCCGCAGGGCTGAGTCGCGACCGGCGCGCGCGGACTGCTCGCAAACGTTGGGACAGCCGCGCCCACGCCCACGGCTCGACCTCCCCGTATCGAGTCAACGACTGGCCACGCGTCGCCTCGAGGTACTCGAACCATGCGTCGGCCTCTTCGAGCTGTAACAGCTCCTCGGCCAGCTCGGTGCTCGGCATCTCTCCTCCCATGCTTGCTCGGCGCGGATGCTAGGTCCCGCGGCGGACGGAGCCGCATCGAAGAGCTACGGGAGGCGGTTGCCGAACCGGCGAAACGCCTCGCCGAGAAGCCATGTCCCGGCTGCCGCGACGGCCGCATTTGCAAGCGGCCCAGGCAAAACCCGCTGTGCGCTCCGCGCGGCTCCACGGAAGACGAAGCCGCTCGCGAGCGTCGACGCCGTTAGGCCCGCGAGTGCAGGTATCGACTCGCCACGGCCCTTGTCGGGGCTCAGATTCGAGAGCTCTCCCAGCATGCGCACCTGCTCGAGCGTGATCAACGGCCTCGCCGGCTTGGACCGTGCCCCGACTGCCCCGAGGATCGCCGCTCGCACGGACGAGGTGACGATCACTCGTCTCGCAACCCTCGACTCGATCGCGGGGATGCGCGTGGCGAGCGCTGTCGGTCGCTCGACCGCCTCCACGATCCTCGCCGCGATCTCCGGCACCGGGAACCCCTCTCCTGCCCGGCACTCGACCACGAACGGCGTCAGGACGTACGGCCTCGTCCACTCGGCCTGTGGCCACAACTGGATCAGCACGACCGGAATGTCCTCGCTGCCCGCCTGGCGGACGACGTCCTCGTCCGCCGAGCTCGGATCGCCGGCGATCATGCGCACGACAACCGAGCTTCCCGCCAGGGGAGCCGAGTCGGACGAGATCACCGCCCCGGGCGGCGCGCCTTCACCGAGCAGGCGCGCGAGTTGCTCGGCGAGCATCCCGCTCACGAGGACCGGCCCGACGGGCGAGGTGTCCCGCTCGTTCCGGAACGCCTCGGCTACCCGTCGCACCTCTCCGAGGACCGCGGGGGGAGCTCTCACAGCGCCGACCTGCCGGCTGCGTTCCCCCTGGCGTGGATGCCCTGGAGAACTCCGATGAGCGCGAGGTTGGCGACCATGGACGTGCCACCGACCGCGATGAACGGCAGCGGAATCCCCGTCACCGGGGCCACCCCCATCGTCATGCCGACGTTCACGAAGACCTGGAAGAGGAACGCGAAGACGAGCCCACCGGCGACCACCGCGCCGTAGAGGTCACCGGCCACGGTGACGACGCGGAGGCCGCGCCAGACGACGAGCAGGTAGAGGAGCAGCAGAATCGCGGAGCCGACGAAACCCCGCTGCTCGCCGAGCGACGCGAACGCGAAGTCCGTCGCATGCTCCGGAAGGTAGTCGAGGCGGGTCTGACTCGCCTCGACGACACCGCGCCCGGAGAGACCTCCCGAGCCGATCGCCGTGATCGACTGGTTGACGTTCCAGGTCGCCCCGCTCGGGTCGTGGTCGGGGTTGAGGAGCACGGTGAGACGGTCAGTCTGATACGGCTTGAGGACCTCGATGCCGAGCGCAGGAAGCCACCAGAGCACGGAAAGGGTCGTGAGCACCGCCACCAGGAGGAGTGCTGCGAGCTGACGCCAGCGGACTCCGGCGAAGAAGAGCACCGCGAAGAGCGCCGCGGCATAGACGAGGGCCGTCCCGAGATCCGGCTGGACGAACACGAGCAGGATCGGGATCGCGCCGAGCCCGATCGCCGAGAAGATGGTCCCCCATTTCGTGATACGGCTCGCACGCTGGACGACGAAGCCGGCGAGGGCAAGGACGAAGAGGACCTTGCCGAGCTCGGAAGGCTGGAACTGGATGACCCCGAGGTCGATCCAGCGTTTCGAGCCGCGGATCGTCTCCGCCGCCACGAACACGACGATCATCAGCCCGAGCGTCGCCACGTACAGCGCTTTCCAGTACCGCTGCACGAGATCGAGTGGAACGAAGGCAGCGATCACGAGCCCGCAGACACCGAGCGTCGCCGCGACGGCCTGTCTCGTAACGAAGTGGTTTGCGTCGCCGGGAACGTCGAAGCGGGTGATTCCGTCGACGACCCACAGCCCGTAGCCGATGAGCGCCGCGGCCGCCGCCATGAGCACCCAGTCGAATCGCCGTGCGAAGGCGATCGGCCGCGACGCGACGCGCTCCCGGCGAAGCCCTACGCGTGGTCGGTCCGCAGCCTCGAGCATCAGTCGGTCGCGGTCAGGACGCTGTTCGTACTGGACTGTACGCCGAAGAACTTCTCGAAGACCTTGAGCGCAGCCGGAGCGGCGGCCGTGGAGCCGTGGCCACCGTTCTCGATCAACGCGCAGACGACGAGCTTCGCGTTCTCCGACGGACCCCAGCCGCACCACCACGACTGGTCCTCGAGGTGGTCGGCGGGATACCCGGGCAACGGCGTCACCTTCTCGGCGGTCCCGGTCTTCCCGGAGATCGGCACCGAGTAGTTTGCGAAGACGCCTGCGGACGTTCCGCTCGATGAGTGAGTCGCCGCATAGAGCCCGTCCCGGACGACTCCGAGCGCGACCGGATCCAGGCCGGCGGAGTGCGGAGGCGGCGGGGCGAGACGCCGGAGGACGACGCGCGGCGATCCTTTCCCGCCGGGCTGCTCGACGTTCGAGACGAGGTACGGGGTCAGGACGTTCCCACCGTTCGCGAGCATCCCGTAGAACGACGCCATCTGAAGTGGCGTGACGAGCAGGTCCTTCTGCCCGATGGCGAGCTGGATGGAGTCGCCGGGGTTCCACGCCCGGTCCCAGTCGCTCTGGAACGTCTTGCGGCGCCACTCGGGGGTGGGAACGAGGCCCGCGGCCTCGCCGGGGACATCGATCCCGGTCGTCGTGCCGAACCCGAACCGGTGCGCCCACTGCTGGAGGCGCACTCGCCCGTCGGAGCCGCGCTCGTAGAAGCGATTTCCGATCTCGTCGAAGTACGTGTCGCACGACTCGGCGAGCGCTTCGACGAGCGTCATCGGGCGATCCACGTACGGATTCCAGTTCACGAACTTCTGCCGATCGAGGCCGTAGTACGCGACCGGCGAGCACCGGATCGAGTCGTACGCCGAGAAGACGTGATCCTGCATCCCTGCGAGCGCGGTCACCGGCTTCCAGGTCGAGCCGGGCGGGTAGAGCCCGGCGATGGCCCGGTTGAAGAGCGGATTGCGCGGATCGTCGTAGAGTGCGGCGAGCTTCTTGGGATCGACGCGTCCGACGAACGTGGAGGGCTTGAAGGTCGGGTTCGAGGCCATCGCGAGGATCGCGCCGTCTCGGGGGTCGAGCGCGACGATCGCGCCTCCGTTTGCGGCCCATTGACCGTTCTCGTGGGCTTTCTCGATCCCGTAGCGGATCGCGTTCTCCGCGGCACGCTGGAGGCGCATGTCGATGGTGAGGCGCAGCGCGAGGCCGGCACGCGCTTCCTGCCGAAGCTCGCTCTCGCCCACCTGGCGTCCGAGCGAGTCGACCCGGAGCTGCTGCACGCCGGGACGCCCCCGAAGGTAGGTGTCGTACTCCGCCTCGATCCCCGTCTTGCCGATGCGGTCTCCGCCGCGCAACCCCTGCCCGCGGAGACGCTTCAGATCGTCGGGAGAGACCTCGCCGACGTTGCCGAGGATCTGGGCGGCGAGCGACTGGTACGCGTAGTTCCGGAGGAAGGTCCCGACGATCTTCATGCCCGGAAGCTCCGCCTGGTGCTCGTAGAGGTAGTTCACCTGCTCCTCGCCCACTGCGGTCTTGACGGTGATCGGCGTCAGCGGATCGGACTTCCGCGCAGCGACCTCGCGCGCAAGCTCGGGGGCGGGGACGTTGAGGATGCGCGAGAGCTCGCGGATGATCTCGCGTCGACGCCCTTCCGCCCTCGGCATGTCGCCGACCCAGAGCTGTACGGCTGTCCCGGCGACGTTCGTGACGATGACCCGGCCGTCCCGATCGAGAATCGGCCCCCGCGGAGCCTCGACGCGTACGAGGCGGAGCTGGTTGTTCTGGGCCGCTTTCAGGTAGTCCTCGCCCGAGAGCACCTGCAGCGACCAGAGCCGGAAGAAGAGGACGCCGAAAACGACCAACGCGAATGCGCCGAGGACGCCCACCCGCAGCGCGAGCGCCGGAGTCAGGCGGTACGGCTCTCGAACGTTCGGATCCGGCGGAAGGAACCGATCCGACTCGAGGCGTCGCTCGCCGTACGCACGGTTAGACAACGAGCTCCACCTCCCCCGACGGCTCGAAGCCGGGGCGCTCTCCGACGACGGCTCGGACGAGCGCGTGCACGGGGAGCGCGAAGACGAGGTTCAGCACCAACGTGGGCACGAGCGCCGTGACGAGCGCCTGCTTTGCGACGACCTCCTCGCCGAGCATGTAGTGGAGCGCGAGCCCGAACACGCTCGCGAGAATCGTCATTACGCCCACGGCGAGGAGCACCGGGAGCCGTCGTCCGCGGGCTGTCGTCTCTGCGTAACGACCCGCCCAGAAGCCGGCGAGCGTCAGGATGAGCGAGGTGAGGCCGAGCGTGTCGAGGGTCAGGAGGTCGACGATGATGCCGCCGGCGAATCCGAACACCGCACCGGGGACGGACCCGCGCAGAAGGCCGATGGAGATCACGACGATGAGCAGGACGTCGACGGCTCCGCCCCGGATGATGATCGAGGAAAAGAGCCCGGCCTGGAGAACCGCAGCGGCGAACACGATCCCGGAAGCTCGCAACGTCGCGCCGGCGCTCATCGGGGGCGGACCTGCGGCACGAGGACGATGACCGCGTCGAGCCTGCCGAAGTCGACGTAGGGCGTGACCTGCACCTGCTGGTAGAGATCGGTGTCCGTCTGCCCGACGCTCGTCACCTCGCCGACCGGGATCCCCTTCGGGTAGAGCGAGCTGAAGCTGCTCGCGCGCCAGCCGGCCGTCACGAGCTCGTCACCAACGCGGACGATCTCCTGCTTGCGAACGCGATCGAGGACCAGCGTCTCGCGGGTACCGCGCGCGTGACGAACGATGCCCGGCGCCTGCGTCCGGAGGTCGATCGCCGGAACGGCCAGCTGCTGGTCCGTGAGTAGCTGCACCCGAGCGGTTCCGGGCGTGACGTGGGTCACAAGGCCGACGAGACCGTCGGGAGTGACGACGGGGTCGTTCACGCGCACGCCGTGGTCCGAGCCGACTGCAATGACGACTGCCTGGGTGAACGCGCCGTCAGGACGGGCGATGACCTCCGCGGCCTCGGCGCGAAAGTCGCGCGGGAATCTCGGCCCGTCGCGGTAGCCGAGTAGCCGCCGGAGATAGGCGTTCTCCTGGATCGCGAACTCGTTCTGGATGGCACGCTGGCGAAGGTCCTCGACCTGCGCGCGTAGCTGCTCCGCATCCGAGCGTGCCGTGAAGAGGCTGTCGGCCCAGTTGTACGCATCGCGAAACGGCTGCGAGACGCGCTCGACGCCGACCGCGAACGGCCGGAGCACCGTCGCTCCTGCCGACTGGACGCCACTCAGCGAGCCGTCGGCGCCGGACCGGAACGACATCGAGATGAGGACGAGCGCGAGCACGACCAGTGCGCCCACGACCAGGCGGCGGCGCAGTGCGCTCGCACCCCGTGGGGTGTGCTGCGTCGAGGGAACGCGCCGGACGCTCACGCCCAGCGCCGCCGGACGCGCGCTGCGGTTCCTGGGCACGACGGCCCAGTCTAGCTAGGCAGGGAGCGGGATTCCGCCTCGTCGGCGACCGTTAGCGCGCCTGCAACAGACGGTTCGCTCGCTCCGACAGGGGCGCCTAGTAGCGGAGCAGGCCGTTGCGGCGGGAGCCATGGCTCCTGCTCGCGCGGTGGATTGCCTCGAACTCCTCGAGGCTCCGCCCCGAACCGACCGCGACACACGTCAACGGGCTGTCGGCCAGATGGACGGGGATCTGCGTCTCGTGGCGGACGCGATCGTCCAGACCCTGCAAGAGCGCGCCACCGCCGGCGAGCACGATCCCGCGGTCCATGATGTCCGCAGCGAGCTCGGGCGGGGTCTTGTCGAGCGTCGACTTCATGGCGTCGATGATCATCGTCACCGGCTCGTCGAGCGCACGGCGGACTTCCTCCGAGGAGATGATCACCGTCTTCGGCAAACCGGTGAGCATGTCCCGCCCGCGCACCTCTGCCTGAAGCTCCTCCTTCAGGCGGAACGCCGAGCCGATCTCGAGCTTGATCTCCTCCGCAGTCTGTTGCCCGACGAGGAGCTTGTACTCCTTCTTGATGTGGTTGACGATCGCCTCGTCCATCTCGTCGCCCCCGACCCGCATGCTCTGGGAGACGACGATGCCGCCGAGGGAGATCACGGCGACCTCGCTCGTGCCGCCGCCGATGTCCACGATCATGTTCCCGGTCGGCTCGGCGACCGGGAGACCGGCGCCGATCGCGGCAGCCATCGGCTCCTCGATCAGGTAAGCCTGGCGCGCGCCGGCGGACAGCGTCGCCTCCTCGACAGCGCGCTTCTCGACTCCGGTCACGCCCGAGGGGACGCAGACGACGACGCGCGGGTGCGCGAAGCGGTGCTGGTGGACCTTCTGGATGAAGTGGCGCAGCATCTGCTCGGTGACGTCGAAGTCGGCAATGACGCCGTCCTTCAGCGGGCGGATCGCCGAGATCGAGCCCGGCGTGCGCCCGAGCATCCGCTTCGCCTCGACGCCGACCGCGTGCACTTCCCCGGTGCGCTGGTCGATCGCGACGACCGACGGCTCCGAGAGCACGATCCCGCGCCCGCGGACGTACACGAGCGTGTTTGCCGTGCCGAGGTCGACGGCCATGTCGCGGCCGCCGAAGCCGGTGAGGGTCTTGAACCAGGCCATGAGGGGATCCGAGTCTACCTGCGGGTTTGCAGCAGCTTTGGCGCGTGGTGCTCGAGAAGCGAGACGAGCAGCGCGCCGGGGAGCCCCACGACGTTCAGGTAGTCGCCGTCGATCCGCTCGACGAGACGACCGCCGAGTCCCTGGATCGCGTACGCCCCGGCGCGACCTTCCCATTCGCTGCTCTCGACGTATGCGTCGACGAGATCGTGGGAGAGAAGGCGAAACGTTACGTCGGTCATCTCGTGCACGAGCACGTCTTCGGTGACGCCGAGGAGGCAGATACCCGAGACGACCGTGTGCCTCCGGCCGGAGAGCTCGTTCAGCATGTGCCGCGCCTCGTCGCGGTCCGCCGCTTTCCCGTACACGCGCCCGTCGAGAACGACGGTCGTGTCCACGCCGAGGGTGATCCGTCCGGGAACGTGGACCGATTGCGCCTTCCCCTCCGCGTGGCGACGAACGAGCTCGGCGGGGTCGGCGTCCGGCGGGTCGTCCTCGACGTAGTCGGGCGCGACGACTTCGAACGGGATCTGCAGCTGCTCGAGGATCGCGCGCCGCTGCGGCGACGTCGAGGCGAGGATCAGCTGCGCTTGCGCGCGACCCATAGCTCCTCCGACGGCCACTTCCTCGCCCACTCCGCGGTGACCGCCGAGTAGTACTCGTGTGTCTCGGCACCGTCGGGCGCGTAGAGCTCGATCAGCTGCTCGACGTCGAAGCCCGTGTCGCGCAGAAGGCGGAGCATCTCTCCGTGCGGAAGATGGAACTCGACGCCTCCATCCGACCAGTCGAGCCGATGCATCCCACGCTGCGGACGCTGGAGCGTCTCGGACGTCGAGTCCGGCTCCTCGACGGCGCACAGGATGTTGAGAGGGCTGTTGGTCAGGAAGACGAGCCGTCCGCCCGGGCGAAGGAGCCGGTGCGCGTCCCGGATCCAGAGGTACGGGTCGCACCAGAGGCTCGCTCCGTACTCCGAGACGGCGAGGTCGAACGATGCGTCGGGAAGCGGTACATCCTCGGCGTTCGCTTCGATCAGAGGAAATGTCAGCCCTGTCTTCTCCTGCATCCGACGCGCCGTCTCGAGCTGCGCGGGAGTGACATCGACGCCGACCGGGCGCGCCCCCTGCCTCGCGAACCACGCGGCGAAGTACGCTGTCCCGCAGCCGAGCTCGATCACGTCCAGTCCCGCGACATCGCCGAGCACATCGAGGTCGGCCTCGGGTACGCCGAACACACCCCAGCTGAACGGTCTGTCGGACCACGCTCGCTCGGCGGCACGATCGGTGTACTCCGCGTTCGTCCGCGTCCAACCGTCGCGGTTCTTCGCGACGTACTCCGGCTCAGACAAGACCATCGGGGAAGAAGAGCGCGAGCTCGCGGCGCGCGCTCGCCTTCGAGTCCGAGCCGTGGACGATGTTCTCGGAGAGCTCGAGCGCGAAGTCGCCGCGAATCGTTCCCGGGTCCGAGTCGAGCGGGTTCGTCGCACCCATCATCGTCCGCACGACCGAGATCGCAGACTCGCCGCTCACGGCGAGCGCGATGACCGGCCCCGAGCTGATGAAGTCGACGAGACTCGGGAAGAACGGCTTGCCCTTGTGCTCGGCGTAGTGCTCGCGACCCATTGTCTTCGAGACGCGCAGCAGCCGCGCGCCGCGCAGCTCCAGGCCGCGCCGCTCGAAGCGGGCGATGATCTCCCCGGCGAGCCCACGGCGCATGCCGTCGGGCTTGACGAGGACGAGGGTTGTCTCGCGGGCCATGCGGCGGCGGAGTCTAGCTAGTCGCTCGCGGACGTCCGCCGGCTCGAGCGCGACGAGCTCGGGACGTCCTGGAGCACGGGCAGCACGGGAGGTACGACCGCAGCGCAGTACGGGCACACCTGCCAGAGCGCCTCGAGCGGCTGACCACACGAGGCGCAGGACTGCTTCAGCCGGGTCGTGCACACCGGGCACACGAGGTAGGTGTGCTCGACACGGGCTCGGCAGACCGGGCAGCGCATGTCGAGCTGCGCGAGACGCTCTTCCATCGCCTTGATCTCGAGCTCCCGCTCGCGCACGTCCTGGAGGTACTCGGGCGGCCGGAAGAAGAGGTAGATGATCGGCCCCACGAACGGCGGGAAGAGGCCGATCAGCGCGGCGAGCCCGATGAGCCACGGATCCGCGATCCGGCGGCGCGCGTCCTTGAACGTCCAGAACGCGGTGGCGAGCCAGAGGACGACGAGAAGGAAGACCGCGCCGTTCTTCGCGACCCCCCAGTTCGGATCGTCGAGGAACGAGGCGAGAGGACCGAAGGCGATGCTCATAGGCTGGCCCGCAGCCTATGAGCGTGGAGGGGTGTGGGGAACCGGGAGGTTCCCCACGTTCTCAAGAAGAAGGGGGCAGACTCAGCTCTCGCAAGACCAGAGTTCGCTCGCGCGAACTCTGGTCGCGGAAAAGCAGGGGGAAACATGGTTCCCCCCATGAGAGCGAGCCGAAGGCGAGCGATGCTCATAGCAGTAGCTTGCCCACCAGATAGCCAAGTGCAAAGGCACCTACCGCAATCCCTGCGACGACGAGGGCCGCGAATGCGAGCACACCCATCCGTTCACCGGTCTTCGTCACGAGTGCGAATGCTCCGCCTGAGCGAGGTCTCCGAGCAGGTAGAGGGATCCCGTCACGAGCACGGGCTCCCCGAGCTCATGGCCTCGCGAGAGCGCTTCGAGCGGTTCGGGAACGACCTCGACGTGGGGAAAGTGAGCGCGAGCGAGGCGCGCGAGGTCCGCTGCCGGGAGCGCGCGCGTGGACGACGAGGTGGTCGCCACGAATCGCGAGCCGACGCGACGCAGCTCGCGCAGCATCGCGTCCGCATCCTTGTCCGCCAGGATCGACGTGACGACGGTGTAGTCGCCCCGTGGTTCGGAGCCGCGAAGCCGCTCGACGAGATACCGCATGCCGTCGGGATTGTGCGCACCATCCCGGACCTCGGCGCCACGCCGCTCGAACCGTCCGGGTAGCACGACCTCGATGGCGGCATCGATCTCGTGCCCGACGAACGCTTCCGCCGCCTGGCGTGCGCCACCCATGCGGACTTCATGATCCGCGACAAGGCGCGCGTACGTGTGGTCGGGCAGGACGACGATCGCCCCCTCCTTCGCGACCGCGAGTTTCTCGCGAGCGATGTCTTCGACGGTGTCTCCGAGAACATCCGTGTGCTCGAGCCCGACGTTCGTCAACAGGACGACCCGGGTCTGGAGAACGTTCGTCGCATCGAGCCGGCCGCCGAGACCGGCCTCAACGACGGCGACGTCGACGTGCGCAGCTGCGAACGCGGCGAACGCCGCGGCGGTCACGACCTCGAATTGCGTCGAGTCGAGGCGCTCCGCCGCCGGTCGCACGCGCGCGACAGCCTCCTCGAAGTCGGCCTCCTCGCCGTTCACCCTGATCCGCTCGCTCCAGCCGAGCACGTGCGGGGAGATCGTCGTCCCGATCGAGAGCCCTTCAGAGAGGAGGAGCTGCTCGATTGTCACGGCTGCTGTGGACTTCCCGTTCGTCCCGACGACGTGCACCGCCGGATACGCGGCCTGCGGGTCGCCGAGCTCCCCGAGCACCGCGAGCATCCGCTCGAGCCCGAACTCGCGCGGCCACGGACTGAGCGAGTCGAGCCACTCGAGTGCGGTCACCCCGCAATCGTACGGTGGCTTCTACGGATGGAGGCAGAGCGTTCTTGAGCGAACCTTGAGCGAGGCGCCGGAAGATTGCCTCATGCCAAGGAGTGGCTCGTGACCTGCCGAC